>NZ_GG700630.1:1430000-1431083 GCF_000162875.1 Slackia exigua ATCC 700122 | reverse complement strand
CGTTGGCTGCGGCACGGAGGGTCGTCCCCCGCACCTAGCGCCCATCGTTTACGGCTGGGACTACCAGGGTATCTAATCCTGTTCGCTCCCCCAGCTTTCGCGCCTCAGCGTCAGTGAAGGCCCAGAGGGCTGCCTTCGCCGTCGGTGTTCCTCCCGATATCTGCGCATTTCACCGCTACACCGGGAATTCCATCCTCCCCTGCCCCACTCGAGCCCGCCAGTTCGGGTCGCTTCCGGGGGTTGAGCCCCCGGCTTCGACGAGGCCGCTTGGCGGGCCGCCTGCGCGCGCTTTACGCCCAATGAATCCGGATAACGCTCGCCCCCTACGTATTACCGCGGCTGCTGGCACGTAGTTAGCCGGGGCTTCTTCTGCAGGTACCGTCAGGCTTCTTCCCTGCTGAAAGCGGTTTACGACCCGAAGGCCTCCTTCCCGCACGCGGCGTCGCTGCGTCAGGGTTCCCCCCATTGCGCAATATTCCCCACTGCTGCCTCCCGTAGGAGTCTGGGCCGTGTCTCAGTCCCAATGTGGCCGATCGGCCTCTCAGCCCGGCTACCCGTCGTCGGCACGGCGGGCCTTCGCCCCGCCGTCTACCTGATGGGCCGCGACCCCGTCCCCTCCCGCCAAGGCTTTCCCGGGGCCCCCATGCGGGGGCCCCGGCGTATCCGGTATTAGCCTCGGTTTCCCGAGGTTGTCCCGGTGGGGGGGCGGGTTGGTCACGTGTTACTCACCCGTTCGCCACTCTATGCGCCCCCTAAAGGGGGCCTTAACCGTTCGACTTGCATGTGTTAGGCGCGCCGCCAGCGTTCATCCTGAGCCAGGATCAAACTCTCCGTTCGGAAGCCCGGGCCCGAGAGCCCGGGTAAGACGCTTCCGTGACGTCCCGTCGACCCGGCCCTTCTCATCTTCGGGGCCGGCCCCCTCAGGGGCCGGGCTCCCGTGAGACGGGTCCGTCTCGTTTTCGGAACTGTGGTCCGAATGTCTAGGATTCCATGAATTCGCTTGCGTCACAGTATCCGGCTTTCAAGGTTCCCCGCGCCTCGGGGCTCGCCCTCGGCGCGAACGGTTATGTTACGCGCGGGCCG
>NZ_GG700630.1:1406628-1429900 GCF_000162875.1 Slackia exigua ATCC 700122 | reverse complement strand
CCCCCTACGTATTACCGCGGCTGCTGGCACGTAGTTAGCCGGGGCTTCTTCTGCAGGTACCGTCAGGCTTCTTCCCTGCTGAAAGCGGTTTACGACCCGAAGGCCTCCTTCCCGCACGCGGCGTCGCTGCGTCAGGCTTTCGCCCATTGCGCAATATTCCCCACTGCTGCCTCCCGTAGGAGTCTGGGCCGTGTCTCAGTCCCAATGTGGCCGATCGGCCTCTCAGCCCGGCTACCCGTCGTCGGCACGGCGGGCCTTCGCCCCGCCGTCTACCTGATGGGCCGCGACCCCGTCCCCTCCCGCCAAGGCTTTCCCGGAGCCCCCATGCGGGGGCCCCGGCGTATCCGGTATTAGCCTCGGTTTCCCGAGGTTGTCCCGGTGGGGGGGGCGGGTTGGTCACGTGTTACTCACCCGTTCGCCACTCTATGCGCCCCCTAAAGGGGGCCTTAACCGTTCGACTTGCATGTGTTAGGCGCGCCGCCAGCGTTCATCCTGAGCCAGGATCAAACTCTCCGTTCGGAAGCCCGGGCCCGCAGGCCCGGGTAAGACGCTTCCGTGACGTCCCGTCGACCCGGCCCTTCTCATCTTCGGGGCCGGCCCCCTCAGGGGCCGGGCTCCCGTGAGACGGGTCCGTCTCGTTTTCGGAAATGTGGTCCGAATGTCTAGGATTCCATGAATTCGCTTGCGTCACAGTATCCGGCTTTCAAGGTTCCCCGCGCCTCGGGGCTCGCCCTCGGCGCGAACGGTTATGTTACGCGCCGGGCCGGGCCGCGTCAATGGAAAGTTTCGGATCGAGGGAAATTTCTTTCGATCCGTTGCGCTACCTGAATATCATGCCAGGTAAACCGCTTATAAAGAGCTTATGGACATCCTCCATAAACTCTTGCCCGGGAAAGACCGCATCGAATATGCGCTTGTCGCCAGAGAGCATCGCCGATCGCCCCCCCCTCCCCCTTCATGAGAATCTCGCCCCCCTGAAAGAAGGAGACGCTCAGGCGAGCCCGGTTCGGCTGAAACGAACGAAAGCCGCCCCCAGACATAGGAGCGGCTTTCGCATATATCGGCAAGCCTTGTGAGATCCTGAACCCCAGCAAGCCTCGATCCATGGAGGCGCCGTTCGAAATCAGCACAGGCGCACAGACTGCAGGCCTCATACGCTCTGCCGTTTCAAAACCCCGCCTATAGCCGTCACCCAGGACGCGACGACGAGGTCGATGGGCCTTCGACGGGATGGGCGACGGCTATTTCCAGATGCCTACACGAAGACGATAGGCAGCGCGGCAAGCACGACAAGCAGACGCAGCATGAATCCGCCGACGAGCACGCCGCATTCGCTCGCGTACTCGAGCGCGACCGAGGACTGGGACCCTTCGGATGCACGCAAGGCGTTCGCGCCGATCAGGAGCGGCATGAGCAGCCCGACGAGAACGAGCCCGATCCAGAACATTCCCGCGAACCCGCCGGTCAGCATGGATTGGATCGATGCGGCGCCTTGGGGGTCTCCCGACGCCACGATGATGAACATGACGACGAGCGCGATGATTTCCGCAGCGCCGAGGACGACGTGGCCCTTCTTGAGGTCGAACATCTTCTCGATGTTCTCGCGATCAAGGATGAGCCCGCATAGGTTCACTGCGGCAAGGCCGCTCGCCAGGGCCGAGATCACGAAGAGCACCGGCAGGATCGCATTGTTCCACAGCGGATACGCATCGACGACACCCAACAGGAAGCCTGTGTAGGCGGCCACGGCGAACGCGAACACGTCGCCGATGACGGTCAGCCAGCGAGGAACGTCCTTCTTCAGAAGCTCGAGCACGGCCTCGATGAGGGCGACGGGCATGAACACGCAGATGAAGTACACGCCGAGCGTCATGACCGATCCCGGATTCATGATCAGGAAGATGAAACGCAGCGGGTTATGCAGGCCCGCCTCGGCGTCCACCATGAGCATGACAAGACCGATGCCGATGAAGATCGGGGCGAGGATGCGGCCGGCCACGCGCATGCGCACCGCATCGGGATATTTCCGCTCGATGTAGGCGGAAGCCAGGAACGCACCGGCCGATGCGCCGGCAAGGAACAGATATATGGCGATAAGGGGTCCCCACACCATCTCGATCACCTCACGTAGAAAATCTTGGACTTGGTCAGGTCTCCCGCAATGGGCAGGGCGTTCGTCTTGGCAATGGCCTTCGAGATCTCGGATTCAGGATCGTCGAGGTCGCCGAAGACGCGCGCGCCGGTCACGCAGGTTCCGACGCAGGCGGGACTTCCGACCTGGCCGTCGTGATAGCAGAAGCGGCATTTCTCGATGATGCCGGTCGCTTCGATCTGGATGCGCGAGCCGTAGGGACAGGCGGCCATGCAGTATTTGCAGCCGATGCAGCGCTCGGGGTCGACCAGGACGACGCCGTCGTCGGTCGTGTACGTGGCATGCGTCGGGCAGACCTTCTGGCACGGTGCGTCTTCGCAATGCATGCATTGGGAAGGCACGACCTCGGCATGGACGCTGGGATACGTGCCACGCTCGAGCATGTCGTATTTGATGAACGTCTCTTCAGGCTCGAGCTCGTTTTTCATCTGGCACGCAAGACGGCAGGCGAAGCAGCCGACGCAGCGCTTGGTGTTGATGAGCATTCCGTAGCGTGTCATTTACTTCTCCACCTTCTTCAACGTGAGCGTGAATTCCTGGCTCATGCACGAACCGACGGCAGGCTCGGCCTGCAGCGGAGCGAACTGCATCGGGTTGACGCCGTAGCCGTATGCAAGCGTCAGGTAGGTGGATTCTCCGCCGTAATGCGTGGGCATATACAGGACGCCGGGACGCACGCGTTCGGTCACATGTGCGGCGACCTGCGCGGTGTAGTTCTCGTTGGAGAGCTCGACCATGTCGCCTTCCTTGATGCCGAGCTTCTCGGCATCGGATGCAGCGACCCAGACGCGTTCCATGTCGTATTCGCGAGAGATGGCGTTCAGCGATGGAATGTTGCGGGTCATGGTATGCGAGTGGATGCTCTGCTTGCCGCCCGCGAAGAAGAACTGCCCCTCTTCAGGCCAGGTCTTGCGCGGGATATAGCCGATCACCGGATTGAGCCCGGCGTTGCCGACCTTTTCGCTGGAAAGCTCGATCTTGCCTGACGGCGTCTTGAATTTAGGCACGCCGTACTCGAAAGAGCTCTCGAGCTGGACGATGCCCTTCTCACGCACCTCCGCCATCGACGTGCCGACGGTGGCGAGCTGAGCCTCGGAAAGCTCATCGACCGTGAACGGGAAGTACTCCCCTTTGCCGCATGCCTTCGCGATATCGACGAAGATCTCGTCGCCGGGACGCGTGTCGGGATGGATGATGTCGAGCGCCTGGAAGCGCATGGCGACGAGATGCTTCTTGCCGCCGATGAACTCAGGAACCTCGGTGCGTTCGAGATAGGTGCATTCGGGCAGGACGTAATCGCACTCGAGCGCTGTTTCGCTCATCTGGATGTCGATGCAGACCTTGAAATCCACCTTCTGCAGGCCTTCGTGCCACTTGGCCGGGTTGCTGTATCCGTGCACAGGATTGGAGTTATAGAAGAACATGGCATGCACGTCGCCTGCAAGCGCGTGCTCGAGCAGGGCGACGTTGCTGCCCATCGCGTCGAGCACGAGCGGATAATCGGCGTCGCCGATGCGCTTGGCCTCCACTTTCGGAATGGAGGGGAACTTCTCCTGATCGAGCTTGCCCGCCTTCGGCGAGGAGGTGATGAGCGCGCCGCCCTTGGCGCCCCAGGCTCCGAGCAGGGTATTCACGGCTGCGACAGCGCGCGCGGTTTCGTACGAGTTCTGGTGCGCGCATCCGAACGCCGCGCGCCAGGAGGGCTCGACGGCGGCCGCAGGCTTCGCAGCGGCCATGGCCTTGGCGATCTCGGTGATGCGATCGGCGGAGATGCCGCAGATGTCGGCAGCCCATTCGGGCGTGTACTGCATGACCTCTTCGGCGAATTCCTCGAACCCGACGGTGTTCTCCTCGACGAAATCGGCATCGTAGAGATCGTTGGCCACAAGCACGTTGCAGATCGCCAGCAGCAGCGCGATATCGGTGCCCGGGATGATCGGAAGCCAATCGTCGGCGAATATGCAGCTGTTGTTCAGACGCGGATCGACCATGATGATGCGCGCGGAGCCTTCGGCAGCGTCCGCCAGGCTCTTGACCGACGAAGGACGCAGGCCGTCGCCGTAGCTGCGTCCGATGAACATGACGACCTTCGCCTTGGCGAAATCGATGGAGTATTTCGCCGCGCCGATGGTGTCGGCGAGACCGCCCTCTTTCGAAAGGTTGCAGGCCGCACCATGCGTATAGATGTTGTTCGACCCGAGCGCATGGATGAGCATCTTCGAGTAGGTCTTGCCCGTCGGGCGCGGATCCTGCACGATCGCGATCGTTTCTGCGCCGTGCTCGGCGGTGATGGCCTTGATGCGCTCCCCGATGGCCGCAAGCGCATCGTCCCAAGAAACAGGCTCGAACGTGCCGTCCTCCAGACGATGCAGAGGCTCGGTGATACGCTCTTCGGCATACGCGAACTGCGCGACGCCATGGCCGCGCCCGCACAGCATGCCCTTGGAATACGGATGATCCTTGTTGCCCTCGAGCGTCCAGAGCTTGCCATCGACGACATTGGCCCACAGGCCGCACTTACTCGAGCACCCGTTGCACATCGACGGCGTGGATACGACCTCGCCGCCCCCTCGCTCTTCAGCCGCGTCCGCGCGCCACGCCGCGATCGACGAGAATCCCGTCGCAGCGAATGCCGCAGTCGCAGCCGTAGCGCCTAGGAACTTCCGGCGCGTCACGTTGTATTGCATGCGTGCTCCCTTCCCCCAATAGTTCTTTGCCGACCGCTTCCCCCGCGGCGGCGGTGTTCTGCAATGCTTTACGAAGGCATGCCCGCCTCTGCGAGCGAAGCCTCCAGGTAAGCCTCGATGAGCGAAAGCGCGGCGTCTGCGAAGGCCGCGCCGGTCGCGCATGATTCTCGAGCCTGCTCGGACAGGCGTCGATCGATTCCCGTAGCCGCACGAACCCCGAGAAGGCGCGCGCGATACCCGGCGATCCAGGAAAGATGATCGGCAGCGAACCGAGCTGCGGCCGAGGCATTGCCCGCTTCGACGAACAGGCAGAAGACCTCGAGCTCGATCGTCAGATGGTCAGGCATCGATTTGAATGCCTCGGGCGCTTCGACGGCCAGATCGCTCAGGACGACCGACATATGGCGCGCAGGCTCGTTGAGATAGGTGCGAAGGTTCTTGGCCGAGGTCTCGCCGTCGTAGCCGCGCATCGTATAGAGAGATTCGATGGGCAGGACCGCATGCGGCATCCCTGCGACGAATGACTCGCGTATGAACGCCTGCATATCGCCGAGAGCCGCCGTCTCGAACGGCTCGATCGAATCCTCGTTCCACCCGATGCCGCGTGCCAGACGCACGATGGCCGCACGGTCGTCTTCGAACGCCGCAGCGGACGCATCCATCCATCCGCGCGCGAAGAGGCCGTCGGCAAGCGCATGCAGCGCAGCCGGTCCATATGCGAGCGATTCGTCGTCATGCACGCCTTCGCACGCATCGCATGCGTCGGTCGTCACTTTCAGAACGGCAGTTTCCCCCATGCCGATTCCTTCCCCCGTACCCACGAATTGCATCTTAGAGGCATCCATATGCCTCGCGAATCCGCAAGAACTGATGATTGCACTAATGAACTGGGAATATAAAAGCTCTGGGGTCGAATATCATTAGAAACTGATGAGAACCTTCTTGGGATATGCGGCGTACAGGCCACATCGGGATGCGCCGTCATACGCCCGTTTTCGAGCCTCCGAGCGGAGAGTTGGGTATACTCGATAGCTGCATCGGCGCGGGGGAAGCGCCGGCATACCTTCAGGGGAGAACCATGGCTCACGTTCAAAGCAGCACGACGGACGACCGAAAAGCCGACAGTCGCAGGCTCTGGTCGGCATTCCGCGCGCGCTATCTCGGACTCGCCGTGTTCTGGGCATGCAGCATGCTGACGTTCCGCAGCTCCATCACGCTTTCCGGGCAGGCGCAGACGCCGGAGATGTCGACGGTGGTCGTGCTTGTCTCGTTTCTTGCGAACGCGACGGTGCTGCTTATAGGATCGATGCTGCTGCAGCGCGATCCCGACCGCATCAGACGCGTGCCCTGGTACGTCTTTCCTGCGCTTATCATGGTAGGCCTGGTGTTGCTCTGCGTCGCGGGGCATCTGTCCGACACGACCTCGATGGTCGCATTCGTGCTCACAGGCGCCGTCATGACCGGCATGGGATACGGCTTCTTCTGGGGAAGCTGGGCCCAGGTGCTCGGCAGCCTGAAGCCGTCGCAGACCGGCGTGTACGCCGTCATCATCTTCTTCGTGAGCGCGCTGATCTTCGTCACGGTTTCAACGATCACGTCGCGTTTCCATGTGCCGTCTCTGCCCATCATGGAGCTGCTGACCGTCGTCGCAAGCGTATGCCTCTGGAAGTCGGTCAACGACCGCGACTTCGCCGCCATACGCGTGTCGACCGACCCGCGCCGCACGCTTGCGGCGCTCATATCGATCATGCCCCTCGTCACCGTCGGCATGGTCATATCGTTCTTCTTCGGGTTCGTCTGGGAAATGACCGTGATGTCCATGCGGTCGGCCGACGCCGCTCACTTCCTGCCTATGTTCGCGAACTGCATCGCCGCCGTGATCCTCATCGTCATCATCGCGGTGACGCATCGACGCTTCGAGCCGACGCGCATCTTCCTCGTCATCATCCCGGCCATCGCGCTGCTTTTCATCGCATTCCCGTTCTTCTTCGACACGCGCCCCGTGCTCATCAACGTGGCCATGACCGTGTGCTACGGCATGTTCGACGTCATCCTGTGGTATTCGGTCGCGACGGCGGCCTATGATTTTTCGACGCCGGGATACGTGGTCGGCGGCGTGGCGCGCAGCGCATCGATCGTTTCGCGCCTGACCGGCATCTGCATCGGATATCTGGTCATGAAGAGCATGGATGCGGCATCGAGCAGCATGATCGTGATCTCGGCAGGGGCGCTGTACCTCCTTGCCGTCATCGCCGTGCTGTATGCGATCGGACGCACGGGAACCTTCACGCTGACGTTCGGAAAGAGCGGTGCCGGCGCTGCCGGGCGCGCCATACGGGTCGCTTATGCGGACGATTTCCTGCACGACCGGAAACGCGGTGACGAGGGTGCAGGAGACATAGCCGTATCCGAAGACGCCGAGGACCCGAGCATGAGCGTATCCGCAGCACGATGCGCCGCGTGCGCATTCGTCTCGTCCGAACGTACCGAAGGCATCGCACGCCAAGGGGCTGAGCCGGGTGCGGCCACGCCGACCGAAGAACATGCGTCCGAACCGACCGGGACGGTTTCGGAGAACGTCGAGACCCTCCCCGCCGAAGAGGACCTGTACGGATCGTTCGCCGATGATTTCGGCCTCACGAGACGCGAAGCCGAAATCCTTCCCTATCTGCATCGAGGACGCTCGGCGCGCGTGATCGCCTCATCGCTTTACGTAGCCGAAAGCACCGTGCGCACGCACATCCGCCATATTCTCGAGAAGACCGGGCAGCATTCCAAGCAGGAGCTCATCGACTTCATGGAATCGCACGCGCAGGATTAGACGCCTAAGGCTCTCTATCCGGTTCTTCCTGCCCCTTGCGCCGGTCCCTCAGCTTGAGGAATTCTTCGAGAACGCGAGCGGATTCCTCGTCTTCCTTCTCTTGCTGTTCCCGATTGAGACGCAGGTCATCCACGATCTTGCCGTTGTCGGCAATGAGGGCGTACAGGAAGCTGCCTGCGAGGAGCCCGACTCCTCCGCCGCGCGCCAGGATGAAGCCGGCGATCATGCCGGCAAGGCCTTGGTCGGTCTTATCGCGGCACAGGTCGAAGAAGATCTGGGTGCACACGAAGCCTTGGATGCAGAGGACGGTCACGAGAATGGCGCCGGACGCAGCGGCGGCCGCTTCGTACACCGGATACAGAAACATGCCGAGTCCCGTGAAAATGATGTTGGTGCCCGATCCGTCGTAGATCGAATCCATGCCACGGCGGCCGTCCTGCTTGTACCGCTGATAGGTGGCAACGCAGTAAGGCGCGCTCAGCGGTCCGGCAAGCGCCGGATACGGCGCGAAGAAACCCAAAAGAAGGTTCCTGATGCCGCAGATGACATTCGTGCGATTCGAATCGAATTCGATGAACTCGTCTTCGCGCAGCGCCTGAAGACCCAGCTGCTTCACGGTGATGAAATCGCCGTACGCGATAACCCAGGCGATGATCGCGATCGGAGCCGCATGCAGCCAGATATGCAGATCGGGGAAGCCGATGAAGAAGGGGGACACCTGCATGAACATATGCCCGAAATCGGGGACCTTGACGATCTGGCCGGAGAACTCGTACTTGAATTCGCCGGTCATGCCGCCGACGACGATGAGCGCGATGACGGCGAAAAGGAAGCTGTAATTGCCCAGGAAGCGCACGATCTTATTCGTTCCCATGCGTTTGCGCACCCTCTGGCTGAACATGAGCGCGAACACGACGGCAAGGCCGGCAATGCACGCCCAGAGAGCATCGTCGACGGGCCCGCCTTCCTTCAGCCTCGCATAGATCGCGCCTATGCCTGCGCCCAGAACGATACCGGCCTTGATGCCCGGAGGCACCATGATGTTCAGCTTCTTCGACAATCCGCTGAAACCTAGGAACAGGAAGATCGCGGCCAGCTCGAGCTGAATCGCTATCAATGCCTGAATGCGGACGATGCCTGGATCGAAGGTTTCCAGGAAGGCGATCACGATAACCGCGGCAGGAGTGATCCAGCCGCAGACGGACGGCTCTCCAAGAAGCCAGTTGCAGAAATACAGCAGCGTTTCGAAGACCACCAGAGCCCATGCCGTCTCGGGATCGAGCCCGAGAGTGGATATGAGAACCGCGAGCATGCCGTAGGACGTGCAGGCGTTCATGATGCCTGTGACTATCTCCGGCGGTGAGATTTTAAAATGGATGAACGGAAGCCTGATGCGCAGGAAACCGATGGGGATGCAGGGCTGCACACCTCCCGGAGTACGCTTCATAAACGCCATCGTTGCCCCTTCTCCCCGTTTCGAAACGAACGCGAACCCCGTTCGATCGATCTAAGCTCCACTACGCATCGCGCACAGCAGCGCATGAGCCGATCGGGCGCCTTGCGCGAAGGCGACCGGCCCGCCTAGCAGCCGTACGCCTCCTTCAGAAGAGGGGCGGCTATTCTGACCATGATCTGGTCGGTCCCTTCGGCGATCTGAAAGCCGCGGCAGTCGCGCCAGATCATCGAAACCCTCTCATCGTTGATATATCCCCTGCCTCCGAGAATCTGCATCGCGTTCGATGCCACTTTGGTGGCGGTTTCGGGAACGAATCGCTTCATGAGCGCTATGGACAGGCGCGACTCTCTCGTATGCCCGTGCCGATCGGCTTCTCGTGCGGTTCGATAGACGCTATCCCGCATCGCTCTGACATCGATTTCCATATCGACGAGCATCTGCTGGATCATCTGGAAATCGATGATGTCCGCACCGAACGCCTGCCGTTTCGAAGCGTACGCGACCGCATCCTCCATCGCGGCCCGGGCCAGTCCAAGCGCGGTGGCGCAGGAGAAGATGCGCCCGATATCGAAGAAACGAAACAGCTGAGGAAAGCCTGGTTCGGACCCCGTCAGCCGATACGACTCATCAAGCACGACGTTCTCCATGATGACGTCGGAAAACGGAAGGATGGATTGACCGGCCTTCTTGATGGGGTACACCGAAATGCCTTCCAGGCCGTGCGGCAGAAGCCAGAGGGAAAGCGGCGGATGTTTAACGGGCTCCAAATCCCCGTCTATAGCTGCGATAAGCAGATACGGTGCGTATTCCCCGTTATTGACGAACGTCTTCCTGCCGTTCAGAATCAACCGGCCATCCACCGTCGCCACCGTCGTTTTCATGCCCATGGCGTCCGATCCGCCTTCAGGCTCGGAAATAGCCAGGGCGAACATCAACCGGCCATCCGAAGCATAGCGATCGCGAACCATGTCGAACTGGCTCGAATCGGCGAATTCGGCCATGATTTGAAGATTCAGCAGATCGTTGGTGAAAGGCAGGGTCGTACCGGCGACGCGCGCGAGCTCCTCCGCGACAAGGACCTGGGCGAACAGATCGTAGCTCCCATCCGCCCCGCGGTTAAGGACGTTGAAGCCCTTGAAATCCAGGTCGACGAAATCCTTGACGACCTCATCGGGCAGGCCGGCCTCGTGCCTCCATTGAGAGATATTCTCCTTAGAGAAGCGATTCTCTCCATATTCCCGCAGTTCATCAATCAGTTCTTGGTGTCGAGGGCTGATTTCGGGATACATACGGTCAATCACCGCTCTCTCATCGCGTCAGACACGCGTCCGAATATCGAAGCACGTATCGTTTCGAGGATAGAACGGCTTCGGAATCACGCTGTTTTCGTCAAGCTTCTCAAGATTGAACATCGTTGCCTGGGCGGAGACGAGCACGCGTCCCTGAACGTCGGATACCTGGCACGACACGACGGTGCTGCGCCGCCCGCCGTGAAGGACGCGAGCCTCCAGGACTATCTCCTCGCCGATACGAACCGGTTTCATGAAGTTCGTGCTCATCTGGACCGTAACGTTTGCATATCCCATCGTATGGGCGGCCATCCCGCATGTCGAGTCGAGCAGCCCCAGTATGAAACCGCCGTGCGCGTTTCCATGGATGTTCGTCGCTCCTGCGGGAACGACCATCGTGTTCCGCACATGACCGCGCTCGATCATGTCGGCATGCAGCTCAGAGAATCCCGTCATATCGGAAAGGTAGTTCAAAGCCCCTTCGACGAGATAGCTCGGAAGAGCTTCGCCCATACCCTCAGTCATCACCCATCTCCTTCGATGCAAGGCCGGGTCGGCAATAACCGACCCGGCCCGAAGCAAGGCGGCCTAGCCGAACCGGTATTCCACGCCCATCGTGGGCTGCGGATTGGCCCACTTCTTGATGATGGTGCCGCCGCAGGCGATGCGGCAGGTGCCGCATTCGAGGCAGCCTGCGTAATCGAACGACTTGATGCCGTCCTCGTCGCGCTTGTACAGCGCCGCGGGGCATGCGCGGATCAGCTTGTCGAACTCGGCGTCGTCCGGGTCGTCCACCAGCTCGATATGCGCGTTTTCCTCGTCGACCTCGTATTTGTTCAGCGACAGATACTCGTCGACGTTCACTTCGATCTCTATCGTGCTCATAGCGCCTTCATCGCCCCCCTTGCATCGCGAAGGAGATTCATGATGCCGAGCTGCTTGATGATCGGCTTCATCGTCTTCTTCATGGGCCCGACCGGCGTGCCGTCGACGACGAACATCTTGTTCATCATGTCGCGGGCCGCCTCGGGGTAACCCTTGAACATGCGGTCGAAGCCTTCCATGAAGGCCGGAACGCGCTCGAACTGACGCAGGTCCTTCATGATGAAGGATTCCTCGAGAGCGTCGACATAGCGCTTGAGGCCGACCTTCGAGGTGTCGCCCGCATCGAGTGCGGCGGCCGCCTGCTGGCCTGCGATCTGCCCTGCGGCGACCGCATAGTCCATGCCGCGCACCGTGTAGCCGAGATTCACGCACATCATGGCGGCGTCGCCCGCCACGAGCACGCCGTCGGCCGTGAGCTCGGGCATCATGTTGATGCCGCCTTCGGGAACCATGTGCCCGGAATGCTCGACCAGCTTCGCGCCGGAGATGACCGGAGCCACCGCCGGATGGGCCTTCAGGTCCTCGAGCATCTGGTAGACCGGACGCGTCGCATCGTTCGCAACCGCCTCGATGCCCGCCACGATGCCGATCGAGATGGACTCCTTGTTCGTGTAGATGATGCCGCCGCCGAACAGTCCGTGCGTCGCATCGCCCGCGAACAGCCATGCGGCGCCTTCGCCCGGCGCGCATTGGAACCGCGCGTCGATCTCTTTCTCGGGAAGCTCGTAGACCTGCTTCACGCCGACGGCCATGTACTTGGCCGCGGGACGCTCGTAGCCGACGGCTTCCTTGGTGAGCAGCGAGTTCACGCCATCGCACAGAAGCACGACTTCCGCCGTGATCTCATCCTCGCCCGCGCGGACGCCGGTCACGCGACCGGCCTCGTCCTTCATGAGCGATTCCACGGCGATGCCGTTGATGTACTCTGCGCCGGCGGCTTCCGCCTGCTCTTGGAGCCATTGGTCGAAAGGCGCGCGAAGCACCGTGTACGACTCCTGCCCATCGGCCAGAAGGTCGTCGGACGTGAAGTCGATCGTGAAGTTCGCGTCGGGCGCCATGAGCGAGATGCGCTCGTGCGAGACCTTGCGCTCGAAGGGGATCTCATCATAAACGTCGGGGAATACCGACTTCAGGCAATGCGCGTAGATGCGCCCGCCCGTCATGTTCTTCGCGCCGGAGAAGTTGCCTCGTTCGACGACGAGAACGGCCTTGCCCGCTCGTGCGAGCTCAAGGGCCGCCACCGAACCAGCCAACCCGGAACCGACGACGATTGCGTCGAAATCTGCCATGGGAAGCGTTCCTTTTCCGGGTTAAAGCGCCGCAACGACGGCAGGCAGGACGGTCTTCAGGTCGCCGACCAGACCGTAATCGCACTGCTTGAAGATAGGCGCGTTCTTATCCTTGTTGACGGCGAACACAGCACCGGAGCGGTTGCATCCGACCATGTGCTGCATCTGACCGGAGATGCCGGCCGCCAGGAAGACCTTCGGCGCGATGACCTGGCCGGAAACGCCGATATATGCTTCATGCGGGAACCAGTCCACACCCTCGGCGAGAGGACGGGAGCAGCCGACGGCGGCACCGAGCTTGTCGGCGAGCGCATAGGCGAGGTCGAGATCGGCCTTCTCAGCGAAACCGCGGCCGGCGGAAACGACCGCATCGGCCTTGGCCAGATCGACGCCGCTCTTCTCGATCGGAGTGCGGGAAACGACCTCCACGGCGAATTTCGGCGCGACCCATTCGACGGGAAGAGCCTCGTTGGCGCCCGATGCGGCAGCGTCGGCGAAGACGCCCGCACCCACGGTGTAGATGGCGACCGGACCCGCGGACTTCTGGACGCGTTCCGCAACGCCGCCGAAGAACATGGACGTCGCGGCGCCGTCGGCGGCGATCGACATGGCGTCGGTGATGACGGACGTGCCTGCATGCGCGGCCAGCGCGCCGGCGATCACCTTGAGACGACGGGTCGGCTCGACCAGAACGATGCCGGGCTGCTCCGCATCGAACAATGCGACGACGGTGTCGGCCGCGCACTCGGCCGCGACGCCTTCGGGAACGGCAACGGATGCGACCTTGTCGGCGGAGGCGTCGGGAGCGGCGCCGTCGATCATGACGAGGATGACTTCATCGGCGATGGTACGGGCGCCGGCGGCGAGCTCGCGCGCGGCGTCGGTGTGTTCGGCTATGGCAAAAGCTTTCATGCTTGGATTCCTTTCGATAGGCGACCGATGGACGGACGCGCTTTACAGGGCGGCCTTGAGCGCGGCGGCGAACTTCTCGATGGCGCCGTCGTCGGAGGCGTCGGCGATATCGAGTTTGCGGTCTGCCTGCTCTGGCGCGAGACACGAGACGGTCTCGAGCGTGCGGGTCGCGGCTGCGGAAGCAGCGGAGACGTTCATCGGCTTCTTGCCTGCGGCGAGGATGTCGCGCATGCCGGGAATGCGGGGCTCGACGATATCGGGAACGACGGAGACGACGGCCGGAAGAGGCACGCGAACGGTTTCGACGACATCTTCGAGCAGGCGTTCGACGACGGCCGCGCCATCGGCGACCTCGACCTTGCGCGCGGCGTTCACCACGGGCACGCCGAGCTTGGCGGCGAGCTGGACATCGACCTGCTGCGCGTAGTTGTCGGCCGAGCCATCGCCGCAGAGGACGAGGCCGTATTCGCCGATCGTCCCGATAAGGGCCGCGAGCTCCTCGGCGGTCGCATGGGCGTCGAGATCCGCGCACGCATCGTCGGCGACCATGAACAGCTCCTCGGCGCCGCGGGCGAGCACGTTCTTCTTCAGCTTGGATTCGTCGATCGATTTCGGGCCGACGGTGGCGGCCACGACCTTATCGCCGTCGCCTGCGAGCTGGGCAGCGGCTTCGAACGCGTTGAGATCGTAGGTGGATACGGTGTTCTTCGCCTTGGAATAGTCGAGCGTACGGTCGCCGGCGACCTGGATATCCTGATCGTCGGGCACGACCTTGAATGCAACGATGATGTTCATGCGATGAGTCCTTTCAAATACCTGAGAGTGCTTGTTGGCTTCAAGACTCTTCCGCTTTGACGGGATTCAGCGGAACGGCTTCGCCCTCGGCCGCATTGACGGGAAGTGCGGGGATGGAAAACCGAAGGCTGCCGGTCTTAACGGCAGAGTATAGCAGCCAGCCCTACGCAGATGCCACGGCAGAATGACATGCTGGACGAAACCGAAAACCGGCTTTACTCGGCATACTTCTTGGCCACTTGACGACCGGAGATATAGGCCATGATTTCCGGAGTGCCGCCGCCGAACATATTGCCGCGCAGGTCGGACCAGATACGACCGATGCGGACCTCCGAGGTGTAGCCGAGACCGCCGTAGATCGAGAGGGCCATATCGCCGACCTCGAAGCATGCGGTGCACCCATAGCGCTTGAGGAGCGCGGAGTCGAGCTGCACGGGAATGCCGTTGTCAAGCTCCCAAAGCACCTTGTAGAGCATGTTGCGCGTATTCTGGACGCGGATCTCCATCTCGGTAAGCTTTTCCTGGATCATCTGGAACTTGGCGATCGGCTTGCCGAAAGCGATGCGCTGATTGGCATACGCGGCCGCATCGTCAAGGGCGGCCTGCGCCAGACCGAGCTGTTCCGCGACAATGAACGCACGCTCGACCTCGAAATTCTTCATGAGGAGCATGAAGCCTTCGCCTGGCTTGCCGACGCGATCCTCCTCGGTCACGACGACGTTGTCGAGGTAGACCTCGCAGAAGGGGATGCACTGCTGGCCGATCTTATGGAGGGCGGCGGTGGAAACGCCTTCGCGATCCATGTTGATGAGCCAGAGGCTCATGGAGCCGTTCTCGCGCGCAGGATCCTCGTCCTTGGCCACCACGATCGTGTACGGAAGCTGAGCGCCCATAGTCACCCAGGTCTTCTGGCCATTAAGGACGTAAGTGCCGTCTTCCTGCTTCTTGGCGGTGCAGGTCATGCTTCGATTGTCGGAACCCGCGCCCGGCTCGGAGATGGAGAGCGAGCACAGAGGCCAGCCGGTCTCCATGTAGGCATCGACGCACTTCTGAATCTGCTCGGGCGTGCCGAACGAACAGATATCGAGCATATCGAGGGAATTCTGATACAGGATGTGGTTGCAGCCCGCAGAGTGATACAGCTCCTCGATCATGAGGCCCAGCGTCACATGATCTGCCGGAATCCCGCCGTACTCCTCGGGAATGCCCATCAGGCCGAACCCTGCGTCGCGATACGCCTCGGCGATTTCATCGGGCATAGTATGGGTCTCATACATCTCCTTGATGACGTCTTCCGTGAAGTAGCGGTCGCAGAATTCGCGTACGCTTTCGAGCAGAAGCTCCTGCTCATCGGTCAAGCTAAAGTCCATGAAGGGCCTCCGTCCGAACGGTTGCTGTCGCCGGGCTTCTTCTCCCGACTTCTTCCTGAACAGAGAATACGCTGCGAAATTTCATGTGTGGATGGACAGAAATTCAATTCTGTGTAGTTTCGTATTCCATTTACGAACGGGATCAATAGTTTTGATGAATCCATCGAATAGCCTTATAAAAGAGTGTTGTTGCATCATTCTCATCGCTTCGGCACAACTGACGATGCTACTATCTAAGACCCACAGAATTTATTTTCTGACCGAGAGGCAGAGTCACGTGGCATCGAAGAAGACCATGCTGGAACTTGCAGATGCGTTCATCCGGCTGACCGAAGACAAGCCGCCTGAGAAGATCTCCGTATCGGACGTCATCGCCGCCGCAGGGAAGAACCGCAAGACGTTCTACTACCACTTCGTCGATAAGAACCAGCTCATTGCATGGATCTTCCGATATGGTTTCGCCCAGGAGCTCGAGGCGAGGTTCGACGGCCCTCAGCTCGTTTTCGAAGACGGTACGAAGGGGCCCTTCGTCGACCTTCCGTATTATGCGTTCGCGAAGCGCGGCGTCAGATCGATCGACGGGTCGCAGATATTCGAGGCGCTCGCCGCCTGCTTCGAGGCACGGCGCCGATACTACGCGAAAGTCCTGCGCATGAAGGATGCAGGAAATCTGACCGACTATCTGTACCGGCTGTTCATCCCGGCCATGAGGCGTGACGTGGAATTCGTGCTGAGCAACCGCCAATTGCGCGACGCGAGCATCGATTTCCTCGCGGAATTCTATACCGGGGCATTGCTCTCCATCATCCTGCGGCGCGCGTGCGACCCGCACGCAGGGCGCATCTGCGAGGGAATCGGCCCGTTTTCCAATATCGTGCATGCGTCGCTCGAAAACACCATCAAGGAACAACAGCTCAGAAGGATGCTCTAGGCGAAATCCGAAAGAACGCCTCTGCGCACGCGAGGGAACTCGGGCTCGAGGCGCATGTCTGGGTGAATCCGCCCGCGCGGCCTCGCCTGCAAGCCCTTCTATTTCTTGCGACGGGCGCGGAAGGCGGCCATGGGTTCGAGGCGCAATCCCCGCTTGTTATAGGAGACCGCGATGTCGTTCTGGATGTTGGCAACGGCCCCCGAACGCCCGAATGCATCGAGGCATGCGTCGATGCTGACGGAATCGACACGCTCTTCGGGCGGAAGCATGAGGGCTATCGTCCGATAGATGAGCCGCCTCAGAAGAGGCGTCTCCGCCTCGGCCGCAGCCGGCGCGATGAGGAAGCCTTCTTCGCGGGACGTGCCCAGAGGGGCCGCTTCCCGTAGAAGAATCTCGTTCGCCCGAGCTTCAAGCAGGTCGTCCTCGTCGGCGATGAGGTTCATCGTGCGCGTCAAGGTTTCGAGCAGACGCGGGTTGCGGTCCTTCGCGCGTGCGACGATCTCATGGCGCACGAAGGCGCGGAATCGATCGGTGTCGGCATTCGTGGCATCCTCGCGCCACCGTGCGCCCGCAGCATCGGTCGCGACCCGATCCGTCGGCAACGATTCGATATATGAGCGGAGGTCGTCCCGCGACAGTTCGAGCAGGGGGCGACGGACGTCGACGCCCTGCACGAACGATGCGTGCTTCATGGCCCTCAGACCGCCCGGACCCGTTCCCACGATCGAGCGCATATAGAAGTTCTCCGCACGATCATCGGCGGTATGGGCCGTGAAAACGACGCCGGCATCGGCAGGGGCTCCGAGATGCCGGCACGTGCTTTCGACCGCATCGCGCGCAGCGGCATAGCGCTCGCGTCGCGCCACGGATTCCATGTTGCCGCCCTCCCGCATGAGCGCCGGCATGTCGATTTCACACGCGAACAAAGGGATATCGAGGGCCTTCGCAAGCGACTCCACGAACGCCGCATCGGCATCGGAGGCTTCGCCGCGCAGCTTATGGTTGACATGGAGCATGGAAATGAAACCCAGCGCGCCGCGATTGCGCAGATCGGCTCCGATGTAAGCGAGCGCCGTGCTGTCCGACCCGCCGCTGACCATGAGCACGACCGGATTATCGACCGAGGCAAGGCTGCGCTCGGCGATAAGCGCTTCCACCCTTTCGATGGTGCGGTCTGCGTTCGAAACCCTGCCCTTGCGTGCGCCCATGGTTCGCTCCGGTTAGCGCGCGAGTCCGAAGATCTCGGAGAATTCCGCGACGATGCGTTTGACCGGCAGGCCGACGACGGTGTCGAAATCGCCGGACACTTCGTCCACGAACACGTCGGCAACGCTTTGGATGCCGTATGCGCCCGCCTTGTCCATAGGCTCCCCCGTCGCCACGTACGACTCGATGAGCCCGGGGGCGAGCTTCTTGAACCGCACGCGGCTCGTCTCGGCAAGCGTGCGGAAGCCGAGGGAGACGTTGCCGTCTTCGGGCACGTTGACGAGCCAGACGGAAACGCCGGTAATGACCTCATGCGTGTCGCCGGAAAGCGTCGAGAGCATGCGGCGCGCGTCGCTCGGATTCTCGGGTTTGCCGAAGATCACGCCGTCGTGCACGACGATGGTATCGGCGCCGATGACGGCGATCGTGCCTTGCGCGCCTTCGTCCAGCAATTCCTGGACGACCACACCGGCCTTGCGTTCCGCGAGCTTCTTGGCGGCTTCTTCCGGATGCGCGAGCAGATCGGGTTCGAGCGTCTCGTCCACGTCGGAAACGCGGATCGTGAAAGGAATCCCCTCGCGAGCCAGCAGATCGCGGCGACGCGGACTTCCGCTTGCAAGCACGATGCGCACCGAATCGGGCATGAAGCCTTCCGGATCCTGCCCGCCTTCGAGATCGCGCTCGGCATCCTGATGCCCGGCCTCGCAATCCCGTCCGCCCGTGCGGTCTCGGTCGGCCGCGCAGCTCCGCTCGACCATGCGATCGCATTCGCTCATGCGTTCCCGCCCGGTCGTGCGTCTCCGTCCGGTCGTACGTTCCTGACCGACCGTGCGTTCCTGCCCGATCGTGGAATCTCCCGTGACTTCCTGGTTTTCGCTCATCCTATCCCCTTCGTGCGCGTTTCGGACATCGTACCCGACGTGCATGACTGCAGCATGGCTCCGCGAAAAACAGCATCGGCCTTCTATCAAAAAGGGACGCAGCCCCTATGAGCTGCGCCCCTTCAGAGTGCTAAGCGATCTATCGGCTTATCCGAGCCATGGAGGCCGCATGCCTAGCGCTTGTTTCTGCGGCGAACGATGGCAAATGCGAGGATCGCAAGCGCGACGACCGCGACGATGCCTGCGGCAAGCGCGTAGTTGGCCTCGCCGGTCTGAGGCATGGCCTTGCCCTTGGCGGCCGACTTCTTCATGTCGCCGGGCTTATCGGTGCCGTCGGGAACGACGTTCGAACCAGGCTTGGAAGGCTTCTCGGTTTCAGGCGTCTTGCCCTTGATGACCTTCATGGTCAGCTGGATCGTATCGTCATCGGTCGCAACGGCATCCTTGCCGTCGGGCCACTGGGTCCCCTCCCACGTGAAGGAGAACACCTTGTGCGTACCGGACTGGGAATCGGCCGTAGCGCCGAACGAACCCTTGACCGTACCGACGATGGTGAGGTTCTTGCCGACTTCGGCATCGGTGTCGATCTTGATGCCCGGAACCGTGAGCTTCATCCAGCCGTCGGTGACGCCGGCCGCGTCCACGACCTTCTCAAGGTCGGAGTAGGTCGTGATGGAAGAGGGATCGCTCAATACGAACTTGACGGTGACGGTCTTGCCGCTCACCTTCACGTCGCTGACCTTGAAGCCATCGCCGAAATCGGTGGCTTTGACCTTGCTCGCATCGAGGTCGGACGGAAGCGTCATGCCCTCGGGAACGGTGAAGGTTGCCTCGAACGAGAACTTGATGGCGTCGAGAGCGATGGTGTCGTGGTTCGCGCCCGGATAGGCCGCCTCGATCTTATTCATCTGCTCTTGTATGGACGACGCGAGGATGGCGCCCGTCAGGTCGAACGTGGAGCCCTGGGCGGATTCGATGACGGCATCGTGCTCCGTATTGGCGCCAACCAGCATGTCGGCCGGAAGCTTGGAGGCCACGGGAGTGACGGCCTGGACCGTGAACAGGATGCCGTCGTCAACGGAGTTGGCGGTCGCATCCATGCCCTCGGGCTTCTGCACGCCTTCCCACGTGAAGGCGAAGACCTTCGTGGTGCCCGTTTCGGTCTTCGTCGCATGGGCCTTGAAGTCGCCGGTCACCGTGCCGGAAACGGTGGCCGTGTCGCCCGCAGGGAAATCGTCGTTCACCTTGACGCCGGGGATGGTGATTCCCATGGTGTCGCCAAGGTTGTCGATGACGGCCTCCTGAAGATCCTTGTACGTCTCGATGCCGTCTTTAAGCGTCATCTTGACGGTCACGGTCTTGCCGCTGACGGACACATCGGACACGGTGAAGGTGTCGGAGAATCCATCGGTCCTGACGGAATCCTTGTTCAGGTTCTCAGGAAGGGTCATGCCATCGGGAATGGTGAACGTGGCCGTGAAGGAGGAGGACATATCCGAGAGCTTGATGCCCGCATAGTCCGTCGTATTGGGGAACTGCGACTCAATACCCTTCATCTGGGCCTTCACCGTAGACGCTTCGATGGTGCCCGTGAAGTCGATCGTCTGGCCGGGAAGAACGGGGTATACGCTGTCGTGCTCGGTGTCGTTTCCGACCAGAATGTCGGCAGGAAGCGTCTGAGCGGCAGGCTTCACCACGAGAATCGTCTGCTGGATTCCCGTGCCGCGCGGGTCCTTGTTCGCCTGGATCTGCGAACCGGTCCACGTGTAGTCGAACTTCTTGACCTTGCCGGTCACGGTGTTCTCGGCGTACGAGGAGAACGTGCCTTCCACGACGCCCGTGGCCGTGAGTTCCTGTCCGTTGGTCACGTTGTCGGCGTCAAGCGTGAGGCCGTCGACGGTGACCGTTATCGGCTTGGGAAGCGCAGCGGTCGATGCGTCGTCCTTACCGGTGGATTCCACGGCATCCTTGAGCTGCTTGTAATTGTCGTAGCTGCCCTTCAGACCGAACGTCACCGTGACGTTCTGGCCGTTGACTTCCGTGCTCTTCACTTCGAAGCAATCCCCGAGACCCGTCGCGGTGACCGTCGGATCAGACGGCACGACGACGCCGTCGGGCAGCGTGATGGTCGCTTTGAACGTGGACGACGTGCTGGAGAGCGTGATCTTGGCGAGGTCGTCCAAGCCGCCCGCGATGGAGGCCTCGAGCGCATCCATCTGGCTGACGATGCCGGACGCATCGACCGCACCGGTCATGCTGAAGGTCTCGCCCGTGGAGGCTTCCTTGATGGACGTGGTCTTGTCCTGAGAGCCGCTCCACATGTCGCTCGGAATCGTGGTGTCGCCCTCGACGTGTTCGACCGCGGGATCGTCATCCCACTTGAGGTAGTACGTCACATCCTGCGTCAGCTTGGCCGTGCCGTCGATCTTGGCATGGGAGGAACCCGCGGCATCGTTGAACCAGTAGTAATAGCGGTCGACGGTCCAGAACCACTGCGTTTCCTGGATGTGCTTGTTTCCGAGCACATGGTATTTGCAGGTTGCGATGCCCGTATACGCAGCGTCGGTATCGGTGTCGGTCGGGCTTGCGATGCCCTTGGTCTTCGAAGAGATGGAGCCGTCGCCCAGGGATTTGAGCAGCGCATCGAGGGTCGTCTTGTCGGAGACCTTGGGCTGCTTCTTGACGACGGCGACTTCGCCGCCGTTCGCGTCGGTTTCGATATCGAACACGGCAGGGTTCTTCTTGAACACGCTATCCGCAGAGAAGGTGCCGCCGTTCGCGGAGAATTTGACGGTCGCGAGCTGGTCTTCCCATTTGGCATACAGGTCGACGACGTTCGTGCCGGCAGGCACGGAAAGCATGCTGCCCGCAGCGACTTCATCGCCCGCGCCGTCAGGCTGGGTGGTCCAGCCCTTGAAGATCTTGCCCTCGATGGCGAATGCAGGGGCCGCCGCCGCGACCTCGTCGCCCGAAAGCACCTTGATGGTGCGGGAAGGATCGCTCGACGTTGCAAGGTACGTCACGTCGGTGTCTGCGCCGTTATGGTACTTGACGGCATAGGACGATGCATCGCTTTCCCACTTCGCATACACCGTCATATCGGAGGAAACCGCATCGTCCGCAGAGAACGGCTGCTCGGTACCTGCCGCATCCTTATAGAACCAGCCGAGGAACTTATAGCCCGGAGCGAACGGGTCGCCCGGAACCGCGACGGAACCGCCCGCGACGGACTTTGCAGCCCCGAGAGCGTAGCCGCGCATGGCAAGCGCCGTTTGATCGGCGGTGGAGCCATCCGCGAAGGAACCCGAGACCGGCTGCGTCGCATCGTCGGCGTTGAGCTTGAACGTCACCTTGGCAGCGGGAACCCAGACATGCTTCTCGCCATCGCTCGATGCCTTGGCGACGGAATAATCGTAGGTCTGGCCGTTCTTGTTCAGAGGCTTGAGCGCAGTGGTGGTCGGATCGGCAAGCGTGAACAGGGAGAGCTTCTCGTCGCCGTTCGCAGCGCCGTTCACGGGAATGGTGCTGCCCATGCTGCTGTTGTAGCTCGGCGCATACTTGACGAGATACGAGCCGCCCGTCACGACGAAGTTCTTCATCGTCTGGCCGGCGCCGTTGTCGGCATTGCTTGCCGCAGGGGTCTCGACGAGGCAATCTTCCTTGAATTCGATCGACCCGTTGGTCTGCGCCCCGAAGAGGGCGCCGCTGTTATTGCCGTCTCCCTTGATGGTGGAGTTGGTGAGAACGACGTCGCCGGTGTTCACGTTCAGGCCGCCGGTGCCGCCGTTGGTGAATTCAAGCGTGGAGTCGGTGACGTTGATCGTCCCGCCTGCTGCGCCGATCGAGATGCCCGCGGTCGAACCGGCGTTCGCCGTGATATGCGAGTTCACGATATTCGAAGAGCCTTGGACGGTCATGCCCGTCTGGCCGTAGAACGACGGGTTGATCGTGAGGTCGGAATCCTCCATGTTCAGCTTGTTCACGTAGAAGGTCTGGCCGAAGCCCTTCACCGTGAGCGATGCGTTCTTGAGGTTGAGGTCGCGCGCGTCGAACCAGGTGCGAGCCTGGGAATTCACGTTGACCGTGCAGTTCTCGAATGTGATGCCGGACTCGTAGAAGTCGGTATTGCTCTTGTCGTCCGCCGTGATGGTGAGCTTGTCCTTGCCCGAAGAACCCTTGACGGTCCCGGCGAGGGACAGGCCGCGCGAACCGCTTGCGCCCGCGTTGTTCTTGAAGACGTAGGTGCCATCGGTGATGGTGGAGCCGGGCTGCGCGGTAAGAGCCGTCTTGAATCCGGTCATCGTGAGGGTGCCCTCGCCCGTGAGGGTGGCGCCGCTCGCAAGCACGATGCCGTCGATGCTGTTGCCGCCTCCGCTGATCTTCGCGCCGTCGGCCGCGATGGAAAGCGTGACGCCCGAGGGGATGGTGGCCGTCGCGGAGAGCGCGAGGTCGCCCTTGACGTGGATCGTGGTGACGGAGGGGTCGGCCGCCTGGAGCTCGAGCGCCTTGGCGAGCGTCTTGAGCGCCGCGGAGGCGGAGCCGTCGTTGGCGTCGTCGCCGGCCGCGCCGTCGACCCAGAGCTCGGTCAGCGCCGCGGG
>NZ_GG700630.1:1334831-1406528 GCF_000162875.1 Slackia exigua ATCC 700122 | reverse complement strand
CGTCGGCCCACGAGAGCGCCTGCGGCGTGAAGCCGCTCAGCGCGAAGGCGAGGATGCCCGCCATGCCCGCGCGGAACGCGCGCGTGCGCAATGCGGGCCGGGCGGCGGCGGAGGCCCCGCCCGTCGTACGGTTCTGATGCATTGTGTTCCTCCCTGCAAAATCCTGCACATGCGGAATGCCCGCCGAGCTTGCCCCAGGGCGGCATTCCAATATACGGAAGTTATTCTCGCCTAATCAACGGCATGCATCAATGGAATTCTTGGCCGATTCGATGGTTTTTCGCCACAAAATGCGACCAGGCCTCGCTGCAAGCCTCCCCGCAAAGCCTGTGCTGCTCCTTCGCGGCGGCACGATGGTAGGATGGGAATGCAACGCGCTCAGGCTCCATCGTGCTGCCTGATTCGACGGCCGCCTCCTGCATGCGGGGCGATGCCCGCCGACGACCGCGCACCCGCAACAGACAGGAGATAGGTCATGCCCGCTATCCTGACCCATGATTTCTTCGGCAGGGATTTCTATGCCGCGAACAATGCGCTCATAGGCGAAAGCCCCGATGCCCGCGATGCGTTCCTGCTGGGCAACCAAGGCCCCGATCCGCTGTTCTACCTGGTTGCAGCACCCGACATGAAAGCATTCACGTCGCTCGGGTCGAACATGCATCACGACCGCCCCACCGCGCTCATCGCCGCTATCCGTGAAAGCCTCGAAACCCTCACAGATAGCGAGCGCCTGATCGGAGAAGCGTATGCGGCAGGCTTTCTGTGCCATTACACGCTCGACAGCAGCGCGCATCCGTTCATATACGCGCAGCAGTTCGCCATCTGCGACGCCGGGCTCGACGGCATCACCCGCGCCGACGGCAACGACGTGCACGCGGAAATCGAACGCACGATCGACGAGGTCGTGCTGGTCAATAAGATGAATCTCACGATTCGCGAATACCGACCCTATAAAGAGGTGCTCAATGCATCCGAGGATGTGCTGCGCATCATCGGGAAGATGTACGTCTTCGTCTGCCTGCGTGCCTATCGGCTTTCGGTCCCCGATGTGATCTTCAGCCGCGCGGTGCATGGGTTCCGCCTGGTGCAGCGACTGATGTATTCGCCCGAACAGACCGGGCACAAGACGTTCAACGCCATCGAACGCGGCATCCTAGGCCGCGGACACTCCTTCTACGCCGCCATGGCGCACCGCGTCAACGAATCGCCTCTGTGCGCGTTCGACAACCACGAGCACGCATCCTGGGCCAATCCTTTCACCGGCGAGGTCAGCACCGTCGGTTTCTGGAACATCTATGCCGAAGCCCAGAGGAAGGCGCAAACCAGCATCGAGCTGTTCCAGAGCCCCGAATTCGACTCATTCTTCGACCTGGAGAGCGCCCGCAAGATCACGCACGGGCTGGACTTCAGCGGCGAACCCGTCGAATAGAAAGAAGCAAACACGTCGCGCATAGGCGGTCAGCATTCAGGGAAGGCGCCGTCAGGTCGCAGCCTGACGGCGCCTTCCTGTTCATCGCCGCATGAGAAACGCGGCGCCTCCGATGCGGAGCCCTACGATTCGGGCGAAACGAAGGTGTCGCGATCAGGGGCGAAGGAGCGCATGGCCATGATGGTGCGCTCGAAAAGCTCGTCGAGCTCCCAACCGACCATCTCGGCGCCGCTGCGGATGACGTCGCGGCTCACGCCCGCGGCGAAACGCTTGTCCTTGAACTTCTTCTTGAGCGACTTGACCTCGAAATCCATGACGCTCTTCGAGGGACGCATAACGATAGCCGCACCGATGAGGCCGGTCAGTTCCTCGGAGGCGAACAGAATCTTCTCCATGTAGAGCTCGGGCTTCGGCAGAGCGGGATTGTAGTCGTGGTTGTGCGACTGGATGGCATGGATGAGCTCGTCGGATACGCCCAAGGGACGCAGGATTTCGGCGGCGTAGACCGTATGGTTCACCGGGTCGTCGTCGTGTTCTTCCCAGTCCAGATCGTGCAGCAAGCCGACGATGCCCCAGAATTCCTCGTTCTCGGGGTCGAATTCACGTGCGAAGTAGCGCATCGTGTTCTCGACCGTTTCGCCGTGCTCGATATGGAATTCATCCTTGTTGTGAGCCTTAAGCAGGTTACATGCGTCTTCGCGCGAAATGCCGGCAGAAAGCTTAGCCATGACGACCCCCTTCGTCGCAGGTGTTTTCCCGAGTATACGCCCGACTGCCGCAACGGCAAGGAGCGTGCGGCATCGGCAGATGTTTTCCCAGCAGGCGGCAACGCGGATGGAGCACTCGTAGTCTCTCCCCTGCGCTTCATCGGCTCTTGACGCAACAAGACCCGGGATGAACGTTCATCCCGGGTCCGATGCTAGAGGTTCAGCTCACGTGAAAAGCGATCCTTGCGCAGGTATGCGGCTGGATGCTCTACGATTGCATGCCGCCCTCGTTGCGCATACGCTTCTTTGCGGCCCATGCAAGGCCGACGAGCGACGCGGCCGCAAGCGTCAGGATGCCGGGGAGCACCGGTCCTTCACCGGTCGCAGGCATCGTCTTTCCCTGGTGTCCCGAGGCAGGAGGCTTGGAACCCGGAGAGGAAGGATCAGGAGCAGGCCCCGGTTCGGGCGTGGGGTTCACCTTGGGTGTGTGGGCGTTGGTGATGACGAAATTGCCCGAAGCCTGCTCTTTGACCGAAGAGGTATAGCCGTCGGGTACCGAGGCCTCTTCCACCGTGTAGGAGACCTTGTGCCCTCCTTGGTACTCGGCAAGCCCCGTCCAAGTCGACGTCCAACCGTTGGCGGAGGAGAGCTCGACCGCGCCTCCCTGCGCCACGCCGTCGGCATAGAGCTGCGCCATAACGCTTGCCGGACGGATTCCGTCCTTGTCATTGCCGTCGTTCCAGATCTTGGAAACGGTGACATCGACCGTGCCCGGTACATGCGTGTTGGTGATATCGAAGCCGGCGACGGTAGTCGTATATCCCTCAACCGCATCTTCGGTGACCGTGTAGTCAATGGCCTGACCGGCCTTGTTCTTGGTCATGCCGGTGAAGCTGTAGGCCCATCCGTCGGCTTCCGTCACCTGCTTATCGGCGACCTTCTGCCCATCGGCAAGAAGGTTCACGGTGATGCTTTGCGGACGCATGCCATCCTGATTGTCGGCATCGTCCCACGTCTTGGTACCTGAGATATCCATTGTCTCGGGAACATGCGTGTTAGTGATGGTGAAGCCGTTCGTGGCATCCCCTGCGCTGGCCGAGGTGTATCCGGCAGGAACATCCGTTTCCTCTACCGTATAGGCGATGTTCGCACCTGCCTCTTTTTCATTGAGATTCGTCCAGGTATGAGTCCAGCCGCTCGCCGCGTCCACGGCAACCGGCGCTCCCAAAGCAACCCCGTTGGCGTAGAGCTGCAGTTGGACGGATGCCGGACGAATTCCATCGGCATTCGCACCGTCGTCCCATGCCTTGGTAGCGGTAACCGAGGTCTTGCCTGGCGTGTGAGAGTTGGTGATGTCGTAGCCATTGATCACGGTCGCATAGTCGGCAACGGCGTTTTCCGTGATTCGATAGCTGAACTCGTGTCCGTCCACCGAATCGTACTGAGCGAGACCCGAGAAGCTATAGGCCCACGTGCCTGAAGCATCGGGCGTAACCGTCTTGGAATCGATCGGCGTACCGTCCCGGAGCAAGTTGACGGTAATGGAGGCAGGGCGCGCGCCGTCGCGGTCGTTGTCGTCGTCCCAAGTTTTCACGCCTGAGACATCCACCTTGGCCTTCTGGTTGTACATGGTGATGACTTGCCCGGAACCCTGGCTCGTCACCGTGACCGCCTCGGAGTTTGCCGAGGTCGTATGATCGGCATCGTTGGGATGCGCCTCGTCGACAGCCACGTCGGGATACCCGTTGGCGTGCGAGACCTCCACGAAGCGGTACATCATGCCGCCGGTGAGGCCTTTGACCTGGATGGCGCCATTGGCATCGGGCGTGAGAGTGCCGTCAGGGTTGAGGGAGCCTACGTCGAGCATGGAAGCATCCACTGCAACGTCTGTCCAGCTCGTTCCGCCATCATTCGAGGACTGGAGTTTGAAGGAGAAACCGGTTGAGAGAGCCGCACCGCTTTCCTTGTCGGTCTTGAGCATCTTGATGGTCAGAGGATCTGCTGGTGCATCGATGGCGGCGCTCGAAGGGGTCAGGGTGGCCGTACCGGTTGCCGTACTCGAACCCTGATCGCTTGTCATTTCAACGGTGCCCGTCTTATCGGTCGGCGTGTTTACAACCGGATGGACAACCCGAACACGTACGGAAATATTTTGCAGAGCCTTCCCCGCATATATTTGATTGATCTTTCCTATTGTTGCAGAAGAAACGTTTCCGAAGATGTCTGGATAGTTATTCTTGAGAAGGTTTCCCATGCCTCCTGCATCTGCAACACCAGCGAGATCGTCGTATTTAGGTCCGGCAGGATCGTTCATATCCCACCACTTCAGCATGAAGGTATAGCTACCGTCGTGGTTGTTATACATGCAGTACTGGCCATTCTGCAAAGCGGCTTTGACATCGCTCTTGCTCTTTGCCCCTTGGTCAACCTTGGTGAGGAAGGTGTTCGCTGAAAGGTACTGCCCATACCAACCGGATAATACTTCTCCTTGGTCGTTGATTCCTGAAAATTCAGACCAACTCCTGGCTAGTTCCGGCTCGGCTGCGCAATCGGCGAAGGTGCTCTCTACATAGACCCCGGTAAGCGAATTAGGACTATAGGCTCCATTG
Source organism: Slackia exigua ATCC 700122 (assembly GCF_000162875.1). GTDB lineage: Bacteria > Actinomycetota > Coriobacteriia > Coriobacteriales > Eggerthellaceae > Slackia > Slackia exigua. Next base: position 1,401,783 of record NZ_GG700630.1, on the reverse strand, counting down.
TGCTCTAGCATATAGGGCATACGGAAATGGTATCCGTCTATAGCACGCGCATCATTGAACACCTTTATGTCCCAATCCATGCTTTGATTGGTGGTTAGATCGGATCTAATGGAAAGTGCGGTATTTGTCGCTCCGACGGCTTTGGCAATAACGTAGTATTTCTCATGGGCGGCATAGAGAGTGTCTTTACCAAGTACTCCCTGAGAAAGAGCGCGCTCACCCAGTGTCAGCGTGTGCCCTAGTTCATCTCGATAGTGTGTTATTCCGCCAGTTTGAAGCGTTATCTCGAATTTTTTTATACTGTGGTTTTTGAGGTAGTCCCCGCTGAACTTGAGCACGAATTTACCGTCGGTGTACTCAAAAGTACCCAACTGATTATTGTCGCCATCAAGCAAGGGACGGGGGGCGAAATTCAGGCCTCGTCCAACCGACGCTGGAATCGTCAACGTATCCCCATCCTGGATGGCGTCGCTGCCGTCATACGCAACTTTCGCCTCGAGCTTAAGCGACGAGACCTTCTGGCCCTCGCAAATCGCATTGCTGAATGCAGCTGGATCGGTCTTAGGCGAGGCTTCGGAGCTCAGCGAGTATTCGATCTCCGCGTCGCCGTGCGTGGCGTCGATGATCTTGAAAGACTGGATGGTCACGTCATCCAAGCTGAGCTCTTGGGCAAAGGCGCTTCGCGTATCCACGCTCACCAAGAGAAGCAGAGTCGCCAAAAGCGCCACCGCCAGCGCAGCTATCCTGCCTTTTCCCATCTTCCCAATTCCTGCTGATGTCGATTCCATACGCAGCCCCTTTTGTAGAGTTGTTATGTAATATTGCCAATGCTAGGAGAAGGGGGGGGGTCTTTTGCAAGGACTTTTTTGGGGGAATCATCAGCGGAAAAGCGTAGGCGTTACGAAATTAACCATGGTTAAATTACGAGATCAGCGGCAAATACCTCGGACGAGAAATGAAACTGGATTAATCCCATAGACAGGAAACCGAATCGATCGCGCAACGCTCCGAAAAAACCCGGAGCGGCGCTCAGCCCTGCCAGCGGCGGGGATGCCCTTTGCGCGACCGGATGCGACGGGATTCCTCGCGACGGCGTTTGGCCTCGTCGGTTTCAGCCTTGAGCCGCCTATAACTCTCCAGGCGCTCTGCAGCCACATCCCCGCACGCCACGGCGGCCTCGACCGCGCAGCCAGGTTCGCCATCATGCCGGCAATCGCCGAAACGGCAGGTTTCCGCAAGCGCTTCGATATCGGCGAACGCCGCGCCCATGCCTTCGTCGGCGTCCCAGAGCGCAAGGCCGCGGACGCCCGGCATGTCGATGACACGGCCGCCGCCGGGAATGTCTACCATCTCCCGCGAGACCGTCGTATGCCTTCCGCGCCCGTCGCGTTCGCGCACGGCGCCCGTGGCCTGAATGTCCTTGCCCACAAGGACGTTCACCAAACTCGACTTCCCCACGCCGCTCTTGCCGAGCAGCACGGCCACCTCGCCGGGACGGACGGCGGCACGCACGGCTTCGACGCTCTCGACATCCTGATCGGACACCACGAGCACCTCCGTTCCCTGCGCCACGCGTTCGACCAGCATCTTCGCGGACTCAAGGGCCTTTTCGCCATCGGCAAGATCGGCCTTGGTCAGCAGCACCTGCACGTCCGCGCCGCTCTCGTGCGCCAGGACCAGTTCACGCTCAAGCCTGCGCACATTGAGATTGACCAGCGGTTCGACGACGAAGACCTTGTCGAAGTTGGCGGCCAGGACCTGAGGAAGCGAACGTTCCGCCGGGTCCTTGCGCACGAAGGCGTTCCGACGCGCGAGCACCTGATCGATGATGCCTTTGTCGTGCCCCTCGGGCACGGAGAACTCGACCGCATCCCCGGTCGTCGCACGCACGCGGGAGCCTTTGAGCAGCGTCGTGGCGTGCTCGCATCTGATTTCACGCCCCTGCGCATCTTTCACCAGAGGATATCCGCGGTCGAGCTTCACCACCAGACCGCGCATCAGCGGTTCCTCTCGCGCAGATACCAATGCAGGAACGTCAGCGCGGCGCCGAGCGCGATAGCGATGAGCGGCATCTTGAACGCGCTGACGACAATCAGGTCCGAATGCCGTCCGCCTTCCGAAACCACCACGACCTTGGTCGCATGGATGTCGCTTTCCCCCTGCTGCTCGATATCGTCCAGATAGTATGTGCCTTTGATGCGCAAGGTGGTTCCCGCGGCGCCGTAGCGCCCGAAGGTGTCGATCTTTTCGGCGTCTTCTTTCGAAATGATGACAGGAACGGTGGCGCCGCTCTTCGGATCGCGCAAGACGATCCATACACGCCCGGGCTTTCCGCCGGCGACATTCACGGCATCTCCGACGACTTCGCCTGTGACCTGGACCGTCTGCCTGTCGTAATAGGAATCGGCGGATGCAAGGTCGCCTATCTGCGCATCATAGAGAAACGAGTTGTCGGCCAGCTGCCCCTCGTCGATCACGTTCCCCTCCGCTTCGAGCGGCGTAGCCTCGTCGGCCGCCTCGACGGCAGGCTTGCCTGCGGTATCGGCTGCTTCGAGGATGCCCGAGGAAGCCCCCGATCCCGCCTTGCTGTTGCCGGACGCGCCGGAAGAATCCTCCGACGGCGAGCCGTTCGTCCCCGACTTGGCTCCGCCGGCGCGCACGACCGCGCCCGAGGTCGTGGTGCCGTCGCCCGATGCGGAGACGTCTTGGGCGGACGAGGAGTCGGACGAGGCCGCATCATCGTCGTCGGCGAGCGCGGCCGCGGGCAGCGCAAGCGAGGCCGCAAGGATCCCTACGGCCATGAACGCCCAGATGCGATGCGTGATTACGGGTTTATCGCCCATGGCCCACCCGTTTCTTCGGCTTCAGCGAAGCCGAGAACGACACGAGCAGCGCGACAAGCGTGACCCATTCCAGACGGCCGGCCCACATATCGAAGATGTACAGGTATTTGAGCACGTCGGGCATGCCAGGCTGCACGATGCCGGCCGACATGCCGATGTTCGACACCATGGATGCTGATTCGAAGAGCGCAGGCGACGCTTCGTATCCGAACGCGACCGTCACGATCGTGGTCAGCATGAGCGCCGCCAAGAACAGCAGGAACACCGCGAGGTTCGCACGGACGAGGGCAGTGCTGAGGGGACGCTTGCCCACATGGTAGAACGTGACCACCTGACGCGCGGACGCGGGTGCCAGCAGGTCTTTCACGTATGCGACAAGCTCCTTGCCCAGGATTCCCACGCGCAGCACCTTGATGCCGCCCGAGGTGCTGCCGGCAGACCCGCCGACGATCATCACGAACACGAGCACGATGAGCGCGCCCGACGATACGATGGTCGTCAGCTGGTTCGACGTGATGGGCTGGAAGCCCGCGGTGGTGAACGCGGAGACGATCGTGAAGACGCCGCGCCGAACGAGCGTCGGAAGGTCGGAGAAACGCCCGGAAACGCAGATGGCGGTCGTGACCACGCCCACGACGACGATGAGCCAGACCGCCGAGGTGCGCACCTCGATATCTTTGAAGAAATGCTCGATCCGGCCGCGCCAGATTTCGTTGTACAGCGTGAAGTTCACCGTGCCGAAAAGCATGAGCATGAGCACGATGATCTCGATGCCCCAAGAGTGATAGTAATTGATGCCCAGGCTCATCGACGACATGCCGCCGGTATTGAACGAGGCGGTCGAAAGCCAGAGGCCGTTGAGCAGGGCGCGCGAAGGTTCCATGCCGATGGCCAGGCATGCCAGGAACAGCACGACCGTTCCCGTCAGGATGGCGACGGCGGCCACGCGCACGATGAACTGCGTCGTCTGGATGATGTTCGGAATGACGTGCTCGCTTCGGCCTTCGGTCGCATACAGCGACGAGCCCCCCGAGCTGCCGAAGATGCCGAGCGAAAGGGCGATAACGACCACGCCCAATCCCCCGACCGTCTGCATGACGAAGCGCCACATGTTATCGGCCGCGGACAGATGCTCGAGGTCCTGAATCATGGACGCGCCCGTGGTGGTCCATGCGCTCATGCCCTCGAAGAACGCGTCGAGATACGAAATGAAATGGCCCGACATGTACAGGGGGATGGCGCCGACCAGCGCGAGCAGAAGCCACGCGAGCCCCGTGACGGCAAGGGCCTGCTGCTGGGTGAGCGCGCGCGGCTCGAGGTAGGCAAGGCGCAGGGCCGACCCGATGAACAGCGCGATGCCTATGCCGAACAGATACCGCTCGGTCGCGTTCCATTCCTGCATCACAACGGAAGTGGCAAGCGGCACGCACAGGGCCACGGCCAAGAACATGGTCAGAGCGCCCAGATAGTGCGCGATGATGCGCAGATCGGTGAATGTGAAGCGCTGCCACATGGCTATCCGATCACAACCTTGACGACGACGACGATGGCGACGAGCCCGAGGAGGAACAGCGAGAACGCGCTCCCGAGGATCATCACCCTCTGGAGCGTGTTTCTCACCGCCTTCTGAAGGCGGGCCCTTGTCTTCACGCTGTCTCGCACAATTGCGCCGTGGCCTTCCCTTTTGCCGCAGAATCGTACGATTATAGCCTATAGGGCGATATCGAGCCCGACCGGGCAGTGGTCGCTGCCCATCACTTCGTCATAGATGGACGCCGATTCGATGGCGCCGCGCAGCGCGTCGCTCACGAGGAAGTAGTCGATGCGCCACCCCGCGTTGTTCTTGCGCGCATTGAAGCGGTAGCTCCACCATGAATACGCACCCTCGAGATCGGGATGCAGCATGCGGAACGTATCGGCGAAGCCGGCGTCGAGCAGCGACGTGAATGACGAACGCTCCTCGTCGGAAAAGCCCGGATTGCCCCGGTTGGAACGCGGGTTCTTGAGGTCGATCTCCTGGTGCGCCACGTTGAAGTCGCCGCACATGATGACGGGCTTGGGCTCGGCGGAAGCGTATCCCAACCCCTCGGGCACGACGCCTGCCTCAAGGTTCTTGCAGAATTCGCGGAACGCGGCGTCCCAGGCCATGCGATGCTCAAGGCGTGCGAGCTCGGGCTGGGCATTGGGCGTGTAGACGTCCACGAACCAGAACTTCTCGAACTCGCAGGCGCATATGCGGCCTTCGGTGTCGAGGGCGGGCGTGCCCACGTGATGCACGACCTGCAGCGGCTCTTCCCGCGAGAAGACCGCGGTGCCCGAATAGCCCTTCTTCTCGGCATAGCTCCAATTCTGCACGTATCCAGGCAGATCAAGCTCTATCTGGCCCTCCTGGAGCTTGGTCTCCTGCAGGGCGAACACATCGGCGTCGAGGGCGGCGAACGCCTCATTGAAGCCCTTCTTCACAACGGCGCGCAAGCCGTTCACGTTCCATGAGATGAGGCGCATCGGCGCACCCTTTCCGTATCGTCTGCCTATCGTTCTCGTATGCCTATCGTTCGGCCGCCGATCATGCGGCTGCCTATCGTGCAGCCGCCCATCGAAGGCCGCCGACGGCGTTATGCCGCCTACCTATCGAAGTTCTCGCCGTCCTCTGACGACGTGCCGTCGAGGACCTTGCCATGCTTAGACCGAGACCTTCCGGAAGCCTTGCGGGACTTGAACGCGCCCATGATCTTCTCGCGGAAGATGATGCCGACCGCCGCGATGGCCCCGACCGCGACCGCGATGATGACCACAGCTTTGAAATCACCGTTGAGCAGGCCGTCCGCCGCAAGCATGGACATGAGCACGCCGGGTACGCGGGCAACGTTCGAGATGATGACGAACTTGCGCATGGGCATGTCGGTCAAAGGAACCAGATACGTGAGCACGTCTTTCGGCATGCCCGGTATGAGGAAGAGCACGAACACCATGACGTCGAGCTTTTCCGATTGCTCGAAATCGGTGACCTTGTCCAGCCATTTCTCGGGAATCATGTCGCGCACGAACGGCGCGCCCAGGCGATGCACGACCGCGAAGAGGATGGCGCTCGATATCACGCATCCGATAAGGATGATGGCCGCACCCCCTGCAACGCCGTACATCGCGCCGGCGACGAGCTGCACGACCTCGCCCGGAATGATGGCGACGATGACCTGGAGCAGCTGCAGGCCCAGAAGCATGAGCACGCCCAGAGGACCCGCGCCCTTGATCTTCGCGATCAGCTCCTCGCGCCCCGATTCGGTTCCCATGCCGGCGAACAGCGGCGTGAGCGCGACCGTCGCCGCCACGATGATGGCGATGAAGATGCCGAAACCGATGAGCTTGATGAGGTCGGCCTTGGTCAGGCGTGCAAGGCGGGGCCTTTCGGATACAGGCGCCTCCAGGCGTTCGGCGACTTTCTTTCGTGTGTCGGATACCGTCATTTGGATGCCTTGTCGTATTCTTCCTTGAATGCGGCGAACATGCCGCCGATCGACGGGGCCGAGCCGGATCCCGAGGCGCCCTCGGGCTTCGAGGAGGCCTTCGGACGGGACTCGTCGACATCGAGCGAGCCGTCCGCATCGCCGCCGGATGAAACCGCAAGGGCCTCGTCATCGCCCGTGCGGGCGCGGCGGTATTCCTCTTTGAAGCTCGAGAACATGCCCTTGCTCGCAGCGATCTGCTTGCCGGTGGCATATGCGCCCTTGTTGATGGCGTCGCCCGCCGCCGCGGCGGCGGCTTGGGCTTTCGGCTTCACCGCATCGGTGGCTTCCTGAATCTTGGCCTGGGCCTTCGCAGTGAATTCCCCGGCGGCTTCTGCCCAGCCGCCTTCGGGTTGAAGCTCCCACACATCGTCGGACACGAGGATGGCGCCCTTGAACGTCTGCTCGGATTCGGATCCGGCGGCGGCGTCGCCTGCCGAGAGATCGACCCCCATGCCGCGGCGGAACCCGAGGATGCAATCGGCCGGAACCTCGAGCGTGCCCAGCAGGTACCGCGACGTCACGCCATTCGACGCGACGACCGACTCGATATCTCCCGTGATGCGCGAAAACGTCACCGTTCCCACGGTGCCGATGGCCGTCTCTTCGTCCACCATGAGCGGAAGTCCCGACCAAAGGATGCAGGAATCCCAGTTCAAGCCCATACGCTTGCAAGCGGCAGGACCCGACATCTTGGATTCGGGTGCGACGACGATGCGGCCGTCGACGAGCTCGAATTCATCGAGCGCGACGAAGACGTCTTTGCGATGGAACATCCAGAGCAGGTCGGGACGCTTCACGATGAAGCCGATGCAGCGCTTTTCCTTGGGATGGAAGACGCACGTCTTCACGCGGCCGATGTTCTTGCGGCCGCTCTTGCCGCCCCGCACGCGCATCCGCTCGAGATCGGACGTCGTGATGAGCCCCTTCTTCGCCATGCCCTTGCCTTCCGATATAGACGAAGGCCGGAAAACCGGCCTTCGCGGTCATATGCCATCCGGTCGCTCCGACTCTGCGCTAGGCCTGATCGGCCCCTTCGTCGGCGGCCTTTGCCGGAGCCGCTTCGTCCGCGATGCCGGCGGAATCCGAAGATGCGGCCTCTTCCTGGGATGCGGCGACGTTCGCGGCGACCTGGGCAGCGATGCGCTCGCGCGCCTCGTTGATCTTGTCGCGCAGCTCGTCGTCGGAACCGAAGGCCTCGGCGCCGCCTGCGATGGCTTCCTTGGCGTTGCCTGCGACTTCTTCAGCCTTGGCGGCGACCTTCGCAGCGGTGTCCGTGATGATCCTGCGCGCGTTGTCGACGGTCACGTAGGTACGCTGAGCCTGCGCGGCCCCGTCGCCGTCCGCAGCTCCGGACGCGGCAGGCGCGGGCGCGAAACCGGCGGCAGCGACGTAGCCTTCGCCCTTCCGGCGGATTTCCTCGGCTTTGGCGTTCAAATCGTCCGCCGCCTTGTTCAGCGTGTCGACGACGGTCTGACGGAACTCAGGATCGTTCATGTACTTATAGGCGGCGACGGCGCTTACGCCTGCCAGGCTTCCAACGACCAGCGTTTTGAACGTTCCCATGGCTTCCTCCTTGGACGTCGCGCCGAAGCGCGTCTGTACGCATGTGCAGTATTATACGAGCGTGCCGCCGCGATAGCGGGATTCGCATCGCCCGACGTTGCCGTTTAGTTGCTGCCTGCCCTTATTGTGCGCATAACGGCGCACGAATGACTACGAAGCGGAATCTTTCGCGAGAATCCCATTGACCAGGGCGACCGCCTCGTTCAGGGCGCGAATCGCAATACGGTCGTCGGAAAACGAAATCTCCACCTGGGCGTTTCGAGATCCGTCCGGATTGACGCCGCCCCAACGGGACGATCCGACGAAGGTCGCGGGCGATTCCCGCCTCTCGTGCAACCCGTTATTGACCTGGAAATCTATTGCAAGATGTTCGATGAGGTGCGGAATGGACGTATGGTCGGCGACGGCTCCGAACGTATCGCCCTCGTCGTTGATGCATGTGTGGCGAAGAAGATTCGGATGGCGCTCGAGAACCCGTGCCATGACACGCGGCGACGTGAGCCCGAACCGCGCATGCGCGACGCTCAAGGTCGCGACGATGCGGTCGTTTCCGATGGAGATGCGATCGACCGAAACCGGAGGACGCGAAACGGCGCTATTCATGCTCCTCCGCGCCCGCCCCCGAAGGCGGAAGCATCGCGCCGTTCGACGCGCTGCGCACGCCCCCGGCCAACGTGACCGTCGCAGACGAATCGATGGAATCGAGCGAGGAATCGGCGCCTTCCGAACCTGCGCCTTCGCCCTTGTCCGACGAGGATGCGGCATCGCCCGAATCCTCCCCTTCGGCCTCAGGGGGGCTTGGAAGCGCGGCCGCTCCGTTCACGATCTTCGCCTTCGCGGACGAATCGTCGGACAGGCGCGAGAGCTTGGTGGCGACCGAAGCATCCCCGTCCTGCTCGGTGATGACGAGATGCTGTCGATCGGCGGAGAACGTATACGTGCCCGAGCCCGAAAGTCCCTGGAAATCGAACGAGATCGTCTTGTTCCAGGTGTCGAGCGTGTAAGCATACGGCAGGTTGTTCGGCATATTGATCGAGCCATCGTCGATGACCACGGTCATGGACCCGTCGTCGGTGATCCATTCCCCCTGGATGTCGGCGGTATCGTCATAGCGGAAGAACGTCTGCCATACGAAGCCTGCGCCCGCGATGATCACGACGGAAGCCAGGACGGCAAGCGTGATGAGCGTCACCTTCTTCCAATTCGTCTCGCGTATGAGCGACGAAGCGGAGGGCTTCGCGCCTTCCCCCTTCGCGGCAGCGGCCTTCGATTCGGCGGCAGATGCCTGGTCGGTCGGAAGCGCACGAGAGAAGAACGCTTCGTCGGATTCGAGGAACGACGCGTCCAGCCCGCCCGTTTTGGAGATGCTCCGACGGTTCTGCACGGGCGGACGCGCTCCAGCGGGATTTCCTTTTCCGACGTTCGCGTCCGGCGTATCGGCCGGCGCATGCGCGGCAGGAACCTCGGGCTGCGCGGCGGTTTTGCCGGACGTCGATGCCGCAGCCGCGGCTTTCGCGTCGCGCTCAGGAGCACGCGTCCCGCGAGGTGCGTCGTTTTTCGGATCGATCCGCGTCGTGGAATCGGGCGCAGCAGAAGAGGCGAGGCTTTTCTCCGTGCGACGCGCGGAAGCCCGCCTCTTCCCCTTGACCGAAGGACGCCTTGGCGATTCGCTCATGCCCTCTGCTTCTATTCAGGCTTGATGCACTCGACGCCGCCCATGTAGGGAACGAGGACGTCAGGCACTTTGACGGAACCGTCGGGCTGCTGGTAGTTCTCGATGACGGCGGCCATCGTGCGCCCCACCGCAAGGCCGGAACCGTTCAGCGTGTATGCGTAACGCGTGCCCTTGAACGAAGCAGCATCGCGATACTTGATATCGGCGCGACGCGCCTGGAAGTCGGTGCAGCACGAGCACGAGCTGATTTCCTTGTAGCCGTCGTAGCTCGGCAGCCAGACCTCCAAGTCGTATGTCTTGGCCGCGGAGAATCCCAGATCGCCCGTGCACAGGCTGATGACGCGATGCGGCAGGCCGAGCAGCTTCAGGATGTTCTCGGCATCGGCTGTCATGAGTTCGAGCTGGTTGAAGCCGTCTTCGGGCGTCGCGAACTTCACCATTTCGACTTTGTCGAATTGATGCACGCGGATAAGGCCGCGCGTGTCGCGACCTGCGCTGCCCGCTTCCTCGCGGAAGCAGGGCGTGAACGCACAGTATTTCAGGGGCAGATCGGAGGCGTCGAGCACTTCCTGCGCATGGATGTTGGTGAGCTGCACCTCGGCGGTCGGAATGAGATACATGCCTTCACGCGTCTTGAACAGGTCGTCTTCGAATTTAGGCAGCTGGCCGGTGCCGAACAGCGTCGTGGCGTTCGCCATGGCCGGCGGCCACCATTCCTTGTAGCCGCGCGAGATGTGGGTATCGATCATGAAGTTGATGAGGGCGCGTTCGAGACGGGCGCCGAGACCGCCGAGCAGCACGAATCGGGTGCCGGCGAGCTTCACGCCGCGTTCGAAGTCGAGGATGCCGAGCTCGGGACCGAGATCCCAATGGGCCTTGCGTTCGAAATCGAATTCGGTCGGCGTGCCCCAGCGGCGGATCTCGGGATTCTCCGTTTCATCCTTGCCGACCGGCGTGGTGTCGGAAGGCAGGTTGGGCACGTGGCTCAGAAGCTCGGTCAGAGCGCGTTCGGCCTCATCGCGCTTCGCGGACGCCTCGGCGATCTTCTCGTTGATGACGCGGACGGACTCCTTGGCCGCTTCCGCCTCTTCGTTCTTTCCCTCGCGCATCAGCCGCCCGATTTCCTTGGACGCGGCATTGCGCCGGGCCTGAAGGCCTTCTTCCTCGGAGATGAAGGAGCGGCGCGATTCATCCAGCTCGTTGAACGCATCGGAATCCCAGGAACCGTTGCGGTTCTTCATGGCCTGCGCCACGACATCTTGGTGTTCGCGCACGAACTTGATATCAAGCATGCTTGCTCCTCACGTCGCCTCCGAAGATGGTGACCTAGTATACCCCACGCTTCCGCGCGGCCGCCGAGGGCATCGGGCATCACACCCTATTTGCAAGCCGAAATGCATACGGCGCGGAACGGGTGCCGCCTGCGCTGCCGAAGCGCGCCCATGCAAGGCCGCGATCCTCCGACGAAGAGGCGACGGGCGGTTTTTCGATGCGCTTCTTGCGTGCCCGCAAAGGGGTTTACTACAATGCACGGGTATTTCGAACGCACGTTCCCGAATCCGGCGGACCGGGCGCCCCGAGCGCGGGCGCGACAGGAAAGAGACGCGATCTTCCATGGACCTTCAGGCCATCTACAGCTTTCTGTTCGAATCGTACGCAGGCATCGGCGTGCTCGTGGCGAGCGCGCTCGTGCTCAGCATCATCGTCGCCGTCATCATGGAGTGGAACACGCGCCGCACGTTCGTCGATCGCGGACCCGCGGACGAAGAGGACGACTGGAGCTTCTTCGACGACGATGACGAGGAAGAGGACAAGTAGGCCGAAAACGGCATCCCGGAATCCGACGCACGCGCCGTCGATAAGGCGTATGCACCGTTCCGCTCGCACGGACGCCTGGCGCACGACGCATCGTCTGCAACATGGCGCCAGACTGGAACCCTAGGTGCGTTGCTCGTGCTCCCCCTGCTCATACGTGCGATGCTCGCAGTTGCGGCCGTGCCGATGCCCGTGACGGGCTTCGGCACCATCGCGCCGAAGCGCAGGGACGAATGCCTCGCGCAGGCCGTTGCGATACAGGTCATGACCGATGAAGATGCAGCGATCCTCCTCTATCTCGTCTGCCCCCGTCACCGCCCACGTACGCTCCACCAGATCGAAGCGAATCCACTGATTGCCGCAAGGCAGCGCCCCTTTGGCGCGGTCGAGGCGTCCGAACACGCCCGCCGACATGGCATCCAGAAGCCACAGAAGATGGCTCGGCGTCGGCAGGGCGGCATAATCGAGCATCATGGTTTCCAGCTCGTCCGGCTCGAAGCCCCCTTCGGCATCTGCGGCCCCGTCGAACGAACCGTCCACGCGTCGCTCCAGAAGAGACGACCACCATTCGTCCGGCAGGTCGGACCACGCGCCCATCACAAGCTCCGCCTTGGGATTGAGCTTTGCAGCCAGCTGTTCGACAGCCTGCTCGGCACCGAGGGCGCCGAGCTTGGACACGACGATGGATGCGGCGTTTTCCACCTGGTCGTCGAAGACCTCGGGAGCGTTTCTGCGCTGGGCTTCCCACGCGCCGGCATCCACGACGGCGACGGGCGCCAGAAGTTCGATGCGCACCCACGACACCTGCGCGAGGTTGTCCATCACGCGGCCGAGCCTCGCCACGCCCGTGGGTTCCACGATGAGATATTCGGGATCGAGCGTGTTGGAGATCGTGAGAACCGATGTGGCGAAGTCCTGCTTGCCTGAGCAGCAGATGCAGTTCTCTACCGATTCCCAGACCTTGAGATCGGAATCCGCGCGCAGACGCCGGGCATCGACATCGGCCTCGCCGTATTCGTTCTCGTAGATGACGACGTCCTTGCCCGTGCGCCGCACGAGCTCTTGGATAAAGGTCGTCTTCCCTGCGCCGAGAAATCCTGAGACGACAAGAACCTTCACGATACGACCCCCCTTGATGTGCCGACGGCATGCCGAAGGGGCCACCGCTGCAGACGATGGCCCCTTGATGGACGGATGGCGCTAGTCGATCACGACGACCGGCTTGATGAGGTCGGCGGGCTTGTCCTTCATGAGGAAGAGCGCCTCCTCGATGTGATCCCAGCCGTGGAACAGATGCGTGACCTCGGGATGCAGGTCGAGTCGACCGGAAGAGACGAGGCTCGCAAGCTTCTCCATGCGCAGACGGCCGCCAGGCATGAGGCCGCCGCGGATATCCTTGTGACCCATGCCGACGCCCCATTCGACGCGCGGGATGTTGATGTAGTCGCCGGAGCCGAGGTAGTTGACGTTGCCGATCTTGCCGCCGGCCTTGAGGGCCTTGACGGCGGGTTCGAAGGTCGCGACGGTGCCGCCGGCGATGCAGACGCGGTCGACGCCCTTGCCGCCGGTGAGCTCCATCACCTGTTCGTCGATGGGGCCGTTCTTATACGAGATGAAATCGGTTGCGCCGTAGCCCTTGGCGGCCTCGACGCAGACGGGACGGGTGCCTACGGCGATGATGCGGGACGCGCCGCGCAGAGCCGCGCCGGCGACGGCCATAAGGCCGACAGGGCCGATGCCGACCACGAGGACGGTATCGCCGAACTGCACGTCGGCGAGCTCGACGGCATGGAAGCCGGTCGGAACCATGTCGGAAAGGATGCAGGCATCCGCGGGGTCCATGCCCTCAGGCATGAGGGCGAGATTGCCGTCGGCATCGTTGACATGGAAATACTCGGAGAAGACACCGTCTTTGAAGTTGGAGAACTTCCAGCCGGCCAGCATACCGCCGGAATGCATGGAATACCCGGCCTGGGCCTCGAGGGAATTCCAGTCGGGCGTGATGGCGGGGATGAGAACGCGGTCGCCGGGCTTGAAATCCTTGACTTCGGAGCCGACCTCGACGACTTCGCCGGAAGCCTCGTGGCCGAGGATCATGTCGTGGCGATCGCCGATGGCGCCTTCCCACAGCGTATGGACATCGGACGTGCAGATGGCGACGGCAAGGGGTTTGACAATGGCATCGAGCGGACCGCATTTAGGCGTATCCTTCTCGATCCAGCCGGATTCGCCGATCCTGAGCATCGCGTAACCTTTCATGGAACACCCTCTTTCTCTTGAAAAAGCACTAATTCCACTTCTGAACAGCCGAAATACATCAAAGAACATGAACGTAGGACGGCTTTATCGAGTGTAGCATCCGAAGAGAATCGAGGGTGCGAAAGGGGGCGTGAACGACCGTTTGAACCGCCTGGACGGCGTATACCGATGCTGCTTCGATCGAAATCGAAGCAGCATCGCAAGAGCCTCTATGCGGATTCCCGGCTGCGCGCATGAAGGCGCGAGACCGCAGCAGGCATTCCGTTGCCGAACGATCGATCGCGCTATGCCAGCAGGGACGCGACCTTTCCCAAAAGCGGCTCGAAGCTCACGCCGCGGTTCTGGAAGTCGGGCTGCTGGGCGGAAACGAGCATCGCATCGTGCGTGAGCAGCCCCGCGAACGAGACGGCATCCGCGAGGGTGCGGCCGGCCATGATGGCGGCCAGGAGCGCGCTTGCGTACAGATCGCCCGTGCCGTGGAGCATATACGGCACGAATTCGTTCTTCACCTCGAAGAAACCGGTATCTGCTCCTGCGACGAAATTCCTGATGAGACCATCGCCGCGCTGGATGCCCTTCAGAACCACGTTCTTCGCGCCACGCGCGAGCAGCGCGTCGATGATGCGATGCGCCTCGTCGTCGGAGATGTTCTCCCCGCCCCACGCATCGCCGATCGGCTCGCCCAGGATGATGGCGGCTTCCGTCAGATTCGGCGTCAGAAGATCGGCGTCAGACGCCAGATCGGCCATGGCGGCGCAGAGGTCGGGCGTGTACGTGGGATAGACCTTGCCGTGATCGGCCATGACGGGATCGACCACCTTGAGGGCGCCAGGATAGGACGCATAGACGCCGCGGATGATATCGACCTGCTCGGCCGATCCGAGGAAGCCGGAATACACGGCATCGATATCGACGCCGATGCCCTTCCAGGCGTCGAGATAGTCGTTCAGGATATCGGTGGTGTCATGCATGTACCATCCCGGGAATGCGGTATGGCTTGAGAAAAGTCCTGTTGGAACAGGACAGACATCGCAGCCCGCAGCAGACAGGACCGGAATGGCCACGCCGAGCGAGCACTTCCCGTATCCGCACAGATCGTGGATGGCGGCGATGCGGGGGATGTAGGCGCCCTGGCGTTCGTACAGAACGGTTTCCTCGGCCTTGCTCATAGATAAACCCACCTTTCCAGTAGTTTTTAGCATTTCGATAATCATACAGGGGCCGATACATGAACGCGACCCCTGAAGAACAGATTACGCGAAAACGAAGGACCTCGGTGCCGCTACGACAGGGCCGCGAACACGAGCGAAGGATTCCGCGCTTTCTCGAAATCTCCCCTTGTCGGGCGTGATGCGTTCCGTTAGTATGCTCTTCTGCTTACATCGTTCATCGATTCAGGCATGCGGGCGTGGCGGAATTGGCAGACGCGCATGGTTCAGGTCCATGTGGGGGTTACCCCATGAAGGTTCAAGTCCTTTCGCCCGCACCACGTACATGCAAGGGGCCGTAACAGAAGTTACGGCCCCTTTCTTTTAAAGCGCCGAGCGCTCAAGCGGGATCATAGGGCGAAACGCCCTTGCTGCAAGGGCGGGATCGAGGCGGCGATGCCTCAAATGAAACGCGGCTTGCCTCGCGTGCTAACACAGCTCGACGGTTCGGACCGGATCGTCTGAAAACGCGACGCGCGCGAGCTTTCGGAACGTGCGAGGGGGCATTCCGACGCGTTTCGAGAACAGCGCCGAGAAGCTCGTCGCACGCGCGAAGCCGCACATGCGCGCAATCTGGCCGATGCTCAGCTCGCTCGAGGCGAGCAGCCGCTTCGCCTGTTCGACGCGCTCGATCGCGATGAACTCGGTGGTGGTGGTTCCGGTCGTCTGCCGGAAGAGCCGTTTGAACTTGGTTGCGCCCATCTGCGCCCTATCGGCGAGCTCCTCGAGACGAAGCGGGGCATCGATGTTGGCTCGGATATGATCGGCCACGAGCACGATCGCCTGACGGTCCCCGTCGTCGACCGCCTCGGAAAAACGCTCCTCCATGATCAGCAAACGCCCCATCACCTCGTTCGCGATGCCCGCGAAAAGCAGCTCGGCCGCCCTGCCGTGCGCCTCGGTGTTGCCGATCGTTTCGAGCAGATGCGGGATCTGCGGATCCCACATGCTCCTTCCGCGCATCGCGCCAAGGCATGCGGCAAGGCGGGACAGCGACCCGGAGCACCCGCTGCCGAACGCTTTCTCGAAATATCCGTCGTAGTACTCGATCTCGGTATAGGCGACGTGCGTGCCTGCCGGCATGAAGACGCGTCCGGTGCGAGGCCTGGTCTCCAGAAACGTCATGATCTGAGCGGGCGGAAGAATTCCCGCCGTTTCATGGCGGATCGCGAAGTAGTTGGTGAAATCGAATGCGAACGGAACCCGCTTGAGCAGCCTGAAGTCGCAGCTTGCCACGACAAGGTCCCGATCGAGCGACCACGCGTGGTACCAGCCCTCTGAAACTTCGCCGTCGCCCATGAAAAACACGCCGCAGTCTCGCGGATTCTCGCACGAGGGGGCAAGCCCGACATTCGCCAGAGGGGCGGTGAAGAGCGACTCGGCCCAGGAACCGCCTAGGGCATCGGAGTCGGATATTCGCGATCGGACACGATTCATACGCGTCGAGCCCTTTCCCTTCGATCCTCGTTCCCCATAGTTAGGAGTAGCTAACATCTATACGATACATCGGATCGTATACGTGGGATGCGAAGGAACAGCAAGTGGTTTTGACCAACGACAACGGGCTATGCGACCGTCTCGACGCGCGCATCAAGCTTGCGGTGCTCCTTGCGCTCATCGTCACCGGCGCGTTCGTCAAAGATTTCGCGTGGGGCAGCGCGATCTTTGCCTTCACATGCATGCTGACCTTCGCGATTGGGCGGAAGAAGATGGCGTTGTCGTTCGCGGCAAGCTATGCGCTCATCATGCTCGTCTTCTGGACCACCTTGTTCTTGCCGCGGAGCGTGTCGGGGGCCATCGGCTCGGCCGTCCTACTGGCGCGCACATGCATGCCGGTATTCCTGTTCGCCGCAGCGTTCGTGTCGTCGACCAAGATCGGAGACCTCACGGCGGCACTGTATAGCCTGCGCCTGCCGCGCGCTTTGGTGGTGCCGCTCGCGGTGTGCGTCCGTTTCTTTCCGACGCTCGGCCAGGAGGCCGGCGCCGTGCTCACCTCGATGCATCTGCGTGGGCTGGGCCTTTCGCCGCGCAACGTCGTCGTGCACCCGGTTCTCACGTTCGAATCGCTGCTGGTGCCTCTCATGCTGCGCTGCGCGAAGATAGCCGACGAGCTCGCGGCGTCGGCGGTGGCGCGCGGTATCGACCGGCCGGGCCTCCGCACGTCGTACAGCCCTATCCGCATCACGGCGGCCGACGTCGCCGTGATGGCGAGCACTATCGCCTGGTGCGCCGGCGTCATCGCCGCCAAGACGTATTTCGAAGGCGGCCTGGTCGTATGAGCGCGCCGGTCATCGAGTTCGAGGACGCATCGTTCACGTATGCAGGCGCCGACGAGGCCTCGGTGCAGAAAGTCTCGCTTGCGGTCGAGGCAGGAGAATGCGTGGTCCTGTGCGGGCGCTCGGGCTGCGGCAAAACCACCCTGACCCGCCTTGCCAACGGGCTGGCCGGCGGCTTTTGGGAAGGAACGCGCGCAGGCGCGGTGCGCGTCGAAGGACGAAACGTCGACGAGCTCGAAGAATGGCGGCTCGCCGAGCATATAGGCAGCGTGTTTCAGAACCCCCGCACGCAATTCTTCAACCTCGACACGACAGGCGAGATCGCGTTCGCCCTCGAGAACCTGGGCGTTCCGCGCGACGAGATGCATGCGCGCGTGGCACGCGTGGCAGACGAGCTGGGCGCGACCGACCTGCTCGATCGCTCGATCTTCAAGCTCTCGGGCGGCCAGATGCAGTCGATCGCCTTCGCAAGCGTTTCGGTCTGCGAGCCAAGGGCCTACGTGCTCGACGAGCCGTCGAGCAACCTTGATCCCGTCGGCATGGAGCGGCTCGCTGCGCTCATCGCCAAGGCGAAGGCCGCGGGTTCCGCGGTGCTTGTCGCCGAGCATCGCCTGGCCTACCTCTCAGATGCCGCCGACAGGTACGTCCTCATCGAAGAGGGCCGGGTCGCGCATGCATGGACCTCGAGCGAGTTCAAAGCGCTCTCTGCCCTGGAACGCACCCGTATGGGCCTGCGCTCGCCGGCACCGCCGCGCACAGCCGATCTCGTTGCACGGCTTCGCATCGGTGCGACGTCGGCGTTTCCGGCGCTTGAGGCGCGCGGCATCGTCGCGGAGTACGACCGCGGCGACGAGGTGCTGCGCAACGTGACCGCGGGCTTCGAGGCCGGGCACGTCACCGGCGTCGTCGCCCCGAACGGGACGGGCAAGTCCACGCTGCTCAAATGCCTGGCCGGCGTGCACCCCGAGGTGCTGGGGCACGTGCGCATCGACGGGGCCGTCACGGTTCCCAGGAAGCGCGCGGACGATGTCTTCCTAGTGATGCAGGATCCCGACTATCAGCTGTTCAGGCCGACGGTTCGCGACGAGCTCACGACGCTTCCCCGCGTCGAGGGCGGCATCGACCCTGCACGCGCCGACGCGATGCTCGAGCGATTCGGGCTGGCTTCGGTTGCGGATCGCCATCCCGCCTCGCTTTCGGGCGGTCAGAAACAGCGCGTCGCATGCGCCTTGGCTGCGCTCTCGGGCGCCCGCGCGCTGCTGTTCGACGAGCCCACAAGCGGCCTTGACCTGGACAACATGCGCCGGCTTGCGCGAACCATGCGCGAGCTGGCGGGCGAAGGCCGAACGGTCGTGGTGGCAACCCACGATCCCGAACTGCTCTCAGAGGCATGCGATCGGATTATGACGCTTGGATGAACTGCGCAGACGCGCTTCGTCAAGAGAGACCTGAACCTGCAAGCAGAAAGGACATCGCACATGGAAGCAAACGTTGAAGAGAGGAAGCTCACCTCGAGGGATCTCATAGCGCTCGGCGCCTTCTCGCTGCTCTTCATGATCGTGAGCATGCTCGTCGTCGGCATCACCTCGATAAGCGTCTTCGCCTACTGCGGCTGCTGCGCCATCGCGGCCATCCCCGCGGGCATCATCTGGATCTACATGCACGTGCGCATCCCGCGTGCGGGCACATCGCTCGTCATGGCCGCCGTCTTCGCCATCGTCGTGTTCGCCGTCGGCAGCGGCTGGCCGGTCGCCCTGGGCCTCCTGATCGGAGGCGGCGTCTCCGAATTGGTGCGCGGGGCGGTCGGCCGCAGGCGCTTTTCGGGGATCGCCGTCGGCTACGCGCTGTTCGAGACCTGCTGGGCCGCCGGCATCTTCGTCCCCATGTTCGCGGATCAAGACTACTACCGCGCCCTCATGGGCTCGAACAACATCGATCCGTCCTACATGGAATCGATGCTCTCGCTCGTGACGCCCCAGACGTTCGCCGCCATCGCCGCCGTCACCATCGTCGGGGCGCTCATCGGCGCCTTCCTGGGGCGCGCCGTCTTCAAGAAGCACTTCGAGCGCGCCGGTATCGCATAAAGGCAGAAAGGAGTGAGCCGCATGAAAGCGCAGGATGCCATGCAGGTCGAACCTGCGGCCGGGGTCGCAGGCAAGATCTCGGCCGGATCCGCGGACAGCAAGGGCACGCAGCCCAAACGGCCCGGAGTGTTCGCGCGCTGCATGGCGTTCGCCGGACCGCGCAAGCCCCTCATCGTGCTGTCGATGCTGCTGGCCGCGCTGTCCTCGGCGGCGTCGTTCATACCCTACATCGCCATCTATGCGACGATATCGGCGATCGTGTCCGTCTATCCGGATCTGTCTGCGCTCGACGCGCGCCAGCTCTCGGGCTACGGCATGCTGGCGCTGGCGGGAGTCGTCGCCGATGTGGGATGCTACCTGTGCGCGCTGCTGTGCTCGCATGCGGCTGCGTTCGACACGCAGTACCGCATCAAGATCGGCATCGTCGACCATCTGGGCAAAGTGCCGCTAGGGCACGTCGCCCGGCTGGGAACGGGACGCATCTCCAAGATCATGGACGAGGCGGTCGACGGCATAGAGCAGTTCATCGGGCACTCGATCCCCGATTTGGCCGCCACCGCCGTCGCACCCGTCGTGCTCATCGTGCTGCTCTTCGTGTTCGACTGGCGCTTCGGCGTGGCGACCATCGTCGCGGTCGCCGTTGCCTGCATCGTGCAGTTCTCGTGCTACGCCGACAAGCGCCTCATGAGCCAGATGGGGCGCTACCAGCAGGTCAAGGAGGAAATGGGCAACGCCGCCGTCGAATACGTGCGCGGCATGCGCGTCGTCAAGGCGTTCGGGCAGACCGCACGCTCGTTCAAGAAGCTCGCCGAAGCCGTCAAGGACTACACGGGGCTGGCGCTGGACGTCACGTTCTTCTTCCAGAACTCCATGCCGGGCTTCACCGCGCTGCTCAACAGCGCCTACCTGTTAGTCCTGCCGGTAGGAATCCTGCTCGCCCCCGGCGCGGACGACTGGCCGGCCTTCGTCCTCTCGCTCGTCTTCTACCTGCTGTTCGTGCATTCGATTTCGAGCGTGTTCCAGAAGATCCTCTATGTGAGCGAGGATTCCATGATCGCCGGCGCGAGCATCGGCCGCATCGATTCGGTGCTGAAGCTCGACGAACTTTCCTCCGTCGGCGAAGCGCAAGTCCCGCGCGATGCATCGGTGCAGTTCGAGAACGTGAGCTTCGCGTACGAGGAAAGCGGCCCGCAAGCGCTCGAGAACGTGAGCTTCACCGTGCCCGCCGGAAGCGTGTGCGCGGTCGTCGGGCCGTCCGGTTCGGGCAAGTCGACGCTCGCGAACCTCCTCGCGCGTTTCTGGGACGTCGATCGCGGCTGCATCCGCATAGGCGGCGCCGACGTGCGCTCGATGGGATCCGACGAGCTCATGGAGCAGCTGAGCCTGGTGTTCCAAGACTTCCACCTGTTTCGCGAAAGCATCGCGGACAACATACGCCGCGGCCGCGACGGCGCCACGGATGCCGAGGTGATCGCGGCGGCGCAGGCGGCCCAGGCGCACGATTTCATCGAGCGGCTGCCCTCCGGATACGACACCGTCGTGGGCGCCGCGGGCATCCATCTGTCCGGCGGCGAGGGCCAGCGCATCGCCCTGGCGCGGGCGATCCTTTCGGATGCCCCTGTCGTGGTGCTCGACGAGGCCACCGCATTCGCCGACCCCGAGAACGAGCGGCTCATCCAGAAAGCGTTCGAGAAGCTCATGGACGGCAAGACGGTGCTGATGATCGCGCACCGGCTGTCGACGGTGGTCGGTGCCGACAAGATCGTCGTCATGGACGACGGCAAAGTGGCGGAAGAGGGCACGCACGCCGAGCTGCTCGCTTCAGGCGGCACCTACGCACGGATGTGGGAACGCTACGAGCAGTCGCTCGCTTGGGGCATCGGCTCCGACGGCGGCGCGCGAATCGCTGCGGCGCCGCCTGCCGCAGCCCTCCCGTCCGAAGCGACGGCGCCTGCAGGATCCGCCGTCGCGGCAACCGCATCCGCGGCCGCCGCAAGCGCCGATGGAGACGAGGATGCCCCGGGCAAGAAGCAGCCGTGGCTCAAGCGGCTTCTGAGCCTTTCGGACGAGGGGTGCAGGAGCTTGGCGCGCTCATCGGTCGCCTGCACCCTCACCGACCTATCGCTCATGATCCCGTTCATGTGCACGGTCGCCGCGTTTTCCATCCTCATCGGAACGCTCGCGGGCGAGACGTTCGAGGCTGGGAAGCTATGGGCGGTGTTCGTCTGCGGCATCGCGGGCCTCGTCGTCACCTTCATCGCCGCGAAGAACGACTACAGGAAGACGTACGTCGCCGCCTACACCGAATCGGAAGCGATGCGCCTATCCCTTGCCGAGCATCTGCGCCGGCTGCCCATGAGCTTCTTCAACCGGCGTGGGACCGCCGATGTCGCCGACCGCATCATGAGCGATGTGACCGCGCAGGAAACGATGCTTTCGAGCACGGTGCCGCAGCTCGTGGCCGGATGCATCTCGACGGTCGCGATCTGCGCGCTGCTCGCGTTCTTCAACTGGATGCTTGCGCTCTGCGTGCTCGTGACGCTGCCGATCGCCGCGCTGATCGTCCTTGCCAGCCATCGGCGCGAGAAGCACCTGTTCGAGCGCCAGCAGGATGCGCGCATCGAATCGCTCGCCTGCATCCAGGATTATCTCGAGGGTCTCAAAGACATCCGCGCCTGCCATATGGTCGGCGAAAAGTCGCATGAGATGAACGAGGCGCTCCTATCGCTCAAGCGCATGACCATGAAAGTCGAGCTGGCGGTCGATATATCGGTATCGCTTGCCAACGCGATCCTGCGCTCGGGCGTGGGCATCACGGTGTTCGTCGGCACCGCCCTGCTTGCGGGCGGCAGCGTCGACTTCATGACGCTGCTCATGTTCCTCCTCATCGCCTCGCGCGTGTACGGGCCGATTCTCATGCTGGTCTCCAAGCTGCCCAGCGTGCTGAGCCTTTCGACCAAGACCGCGCGTCTCAGGGCCATCATGGACGAGCCCGAGGCATGCGGCGACGCGGAAGTCCTGGTGAACAGCCATCAGATCGCCTTCGAGGACGTGCGCTTCGCCTACGAGGAAAAGGAAGTGCTTCACGGTGTGAGCTTCATCGCGCGCGAGGGGCAGGTGACGGCGCTTGTCGGGCCGTCCGGCTCGGGCAAGTCGACCTGCGCCCAGCTCGCGGCCCGATTCTGGATTCCCGGCGGGGGACGCGTGACCTGCGGCGGACACGACATAGCGGGTTTCCGCGAGGAATCGTGGCTGTCGCATGTCTCGATGGTGTTCCAGGATGTGCTGCTCTTCGACGATACGGTGGCGGGCAACATCCGCATCGGACGCGAGGACGCGACCGATGACGAGGTGCGCGCCGCGGCGGAAACGGCATGCTGCACCGAGTTCATCGACAGGCTTCCCGACGGCTTCGACACCATGCTGGGCGAAAACGGAGCAGCGCTTTCGGGCGGCGAACGCCAGCGTCTCTCGATTGCCCGCGCCCTGCTCAAGGACGCGCCGGTCATCCTGCTCGACGAGGCCACGGCCTCGCTCGACCCTGAGAGCGAGACGTTGGTCCAGCAGGCCGTGGGGCGCCTGTGCGCCGGCAAGACGGTCATCGTGATCGCCCACCGCATGCGCACGGTGGCAGGGGCCGACCATATCGTGGTGATCGACGACGGCCGCGTTGTCGAGGAAGGGAGCCATGGGCTTTTGCTCGAACGGCAGGGCCTTTATGCCCGGCTGTGGGAGCTGCAGCACGAGAGCGCCGGCTGGAACGTCGAGAGGCGCTAACGCGGTCCGCAAAGGCGCACGAGGCTCCGGCGCAGGCATTCGAGGCGGATGCGAGCCTGGGTGCCTTGGACGAACGACGGAGGTTGCATCGATTCCAGCCATCCGGACTGCGAGTTCCGCATCATGAATGGATCCGTCGGCCATTTGGCTGCTTTCCGTCGGCCGGAACATACGGAAGAGGACCGGACTGCACGTCCGATCCTCTTCCGGGGGGTCGATGCAACCTTGTATAGTCCGGCGAAGCTTCTACCCCTTCGCGATGGCCATGCCGACGCGTGCACATTCGGCAGACGCGTCGTCGTCGGGGTAATCCTTGGCGATGACGGAATCCACGAGGTCGAGACCGGCGGCTTCCGCGCGCTGCTCCCACAGCTCCATCCACTCGCCGTCGTTCCAGTCATACGACCCGAACAGCACGACGCGACGCCCCGAGAGCAGAGGCTCCACCACGTCGTACATGGGGAGGAACTCGCCATCTTCGAGCTCTTCGTCGCCCATGGCCGGGCAGCCGAATGCGAACGCATCGAAATCATCCAGCTGATCGGGACCGAACTGCGAGCATTCGATGACGTCGGCGGTTCCGCCGGCCTCGCGCACGCCTTCGGCGATCAAGTCGGCCATGGCCTCGGTATTGCCGGTTCCGCTCCAATACACGACAGCAACCTTGCTCATTTTCATTTCCTTTCTTATTCGAGTGCGCATGCCCGCACGATTCGCTTCGGCGCCCTCGCCGTCCACGATCGAGCACGTACTTGAATCTCACGTCTCTGAACTGCGCATATGCGGCTTCATGAGACCGCAATCAGCATTCGCATCCAGAAAATGAAGCATGCTCGTGTTAGATTCGGCTAACATATAACCATAGGAACCTGAGGTGTCAACAAGAATTCCCGTGAATGAACGCGAACGGTTTCCTTCCCCAAATCTTGCCTACGTTTAAGCCTCTCTATAAAGAACGGCATGTCCGCATGGACGGAGCCGCCCCGCTCAACCCGTATGCGTATGGGTGCCGGTATGGCGTGTCCGCATGGACGGAGCTGCCCATTGAAGAAGACATCCATGGAAAAGAAGTAAACGCCTATCATAGGCGCAAGGGAATCGAATCTGCGCAAGGGGGAGCGATGAAATCAGCCAGGTTCTGGGAAGGGCTCTTTGCCGCAGTCGTTCTTGCCTCGACCTTGTTCGTAAGTTCGTGCGGATCGGCAGGCGGAGACGGCACCGCATCGAGCGACGCGTCTTCCGATCAAACCATCGAGGCAACCCAGCAAGACTCGCAGGAATCCGATTCCTCATCGCCTTCGGATGCGGCATCGGGAAAATCCGAAGAAGCGTTCCATGCCTTCCAAGCCTCGTCGAACACGGGCATTCCCGACGGCTGGGACGAATGGTCGGAAGATGCCGCGCCGAATTACATATACGAGGTCGGAGCCGCCGTCGTCCGCCACGACGCCGACGCGGGCGAATACCGCTACAGCGACCTGGACAGCCTGGGACGGACCCAAGAAGCCTATGCCGTCATCACGCACCAGGACCGTTCCCATGCGGAAAAACGCGGACGCACGCATATGGACAGCAGCATCAAGCCGAGCGGCTGGGGACATAACGACCGCTTCGGCATATCCCTCCCCAACGGGAAGACCTACCACGGATACCTCTGGAACCGATCGCACCTGATCGCCGACAGTCTCGGCGGTGCGATGCGCGTCGAGAACATGATCACGGGCACGCGCACCCAGAACGTCGGCGCGAACGACGGCGAAGGCGGCATGGGATATTGCGAGACCATCGCGCGCGATTGGCTCGACCGCCATGCGGATGGGGCGCTGTATTACGCGGCCATGCCCCTCTATGTGGGAGACGAGCCCGTGGCACGCGCCGTGCTCGTCGATATGAAGTCGTCGGACGAAACGATCGATTCGGAATACATCGTGTACAACGCCGCCAAGGGATGCGTTATCGACTACGCGACCGGGGAAGCATCCGCTCAGACTGACGAATCTGCAAGCACGGCTGCGGCAGCTTCGGTCGGAGCGGCCGAGGCGGGCGTCGCTGGAGCGAGCGATCCCGAAGCCGATGCCGAGGACGACGACTCCGACGATCCTATCGTCTATATCACCAAATCAGGTAAACGCTACCACGCTTCACCCGATTGTCCGGGTTTGAACAACGCGAACAAGATCATCGAAGTAAGGCAGAGCGAGGCCGAATCGAAGGGCAAAACACCCTGCAAAATAGAATATTAGATGCGAAACCCCTCCCCGTCCGCAAAGCCGCTACACTGCTAGCCATCGGCAGCGACGAACGATAGGAGCGCCATGCGCAGCATCAACATCGGCCTCATCGGCCTGGGAACGGTCGGGGGCGGCGTGGCTCGCCTCATCGCCAAGCATCACGACGACTACGTGAAGAACTACGGGATCGACCTGGTCATCAAGCGCGGATGCGCCCGGCGAATCGAAGAGGCGCGCCGTATCGGCCTGCCTATCGAGCATTTCACCGACGATTGGCGCGACGTCGTATCCGACCCCGACATCGACATCGTGGTCGAGCTCATCGGCGGCGAGCACCCCGCCACCGAGATCTTCGAAGAATCGTTCCGCGCAGGCAAGCACGTCGTGTCCGCCAACAAGGCCCTGATCGGACGTCATACCGCGCAGCTTGCGGAGATCGCGGCGGAACACGGCGTCGCCTTTCGCTGCGAGGCGGCCGCCGCGGGCGGCATTCCCGTCGTCCATGCGCTTGAGCACGAGCTCAACGGCAACGAGATCCTCACCGTCGCCGGTATCATGAACGGCACCACGAACTACATCCTTTCACGCATGAAGCATGAGGGGTCCTCGTTCGACGAGGTGCTGGCTGATGCGCAGGCGCTCGGGTACGCCGAGGCCGATCCCACGGCCGACGTCGACGGCTTCGACGCCGCCTCCAAAATCGCGATTCTCGGATCGATGGGCTTCCGCACGCGCATCACCACCGACGACGTCTATATGCAGGGCATCCGCTCCATCACCGCGACGGATATCGAAATCGCCGAGGAGCTGGGCAAGACCATCAAGCTGCTCGCCATCGCGCGAGCCACCGATACGGGCATCGACGTGCGCATCCACCCGACGATGATTCCCAACGACCATCCCTTGGCCAGCGTCGACGGCGCGATGAACGCCGTCTATGTGGTCGGCGACGGCGTGGGAGAGACGATGTTCTACGGCGCGGGCGCCGGGTCCTTCCCGACGGCAAGCGCCGTGATCGGCGACATCTTCGCGCTTGCAGAGCCGATTTCCCAAGGCCAGAAGCCGCTTGCGGAAAGCCGTCCGTTCGGCCGCGTGCGTCCCATCCGTCCGATGGCGGACCTGCATACGCGCTACTGCATCCGCCTTGTCGTGGAGGATCAGGTCGGAACCCTTTCGGCCATCACGCGCATCTTTTCCGAATCCGGCGTTTCCATCTCGACGATTCGCCAGGTAGCCGGCACGGCCGACGGCGCATGCCAGGTCGTCTTCGTCACGCACCGCGCGCTTGAGGCGGATATGGAAACGGCGCGTGCGGCGCTCGAGGCCGACGATGCGGTGCGCGCCGTCGGGTCGATCATCCGCGTCGAAGACATCGACGC
The DNA here is from genome assembly GCF_000162875.1 of Slackia exigua ATCC 700122. Classification (GTDB taxonomy): domain Bacteria; phylum Actinomycetota; class Coriobacteriia; order Coriobacteriales; family Eggerthellaceae; genus Slackia; species Slackia exigua. Next base: position 1,375,167 of record NZ_GG700630.1, on the reverse strand, counting down.
ATGGACGAGCGGCGTGTTGGACAATTAGGCACGGCAGCCTGCACGCGGATGGCACGACGGCCTCTTCGCACGCACCTATTCGTGCACCTGCAGATCGCGCTGCGCCTCACGCACGCGCTTGCGGCCCGGCGCGCCGAGCACGGCGTACTCGATGACGGCTGCGACGAGAAGCACGATGCCCGTGCCGACCGCAATGCCCGTGCCGAGCGTGAACGACCCGGTCGTAAGCAGGCTGTTGCAGATGATCGCAATGGCGGTCACCGCCTGGGTGATCGGGATGGCGGTCCATGTCGTTGCGGCCTTCTTCGCCTGATCGAGACGGGATTCCCCATCGCTGTGAAGGTCGAAGGGCGTTCCGTCGTTCTTCTTGCGCAGATACGCGCGGCCGGCATAGGAGGCCACGACTTCGACGCCCATCTCCTCGAGGAACGACAGGTAATCTTCCTGGGCCTTCTTGCCGGTGCCCATGATCTCGACGAGATACTGCCACGAACCGGGCTCGTCGTCGACGAACGCATAGGTTCCGCCGCTATATCCGATGAGCGCCTTTCCCTGCGCGCTCATATCGTTGATCCAGTCCTGTTCCTTCATGGTATCGGCGAACGTTTTCTTGATCATCGTGCTGGCGGCCATCTTAGTTCCCTCCTTGGATCGAGCGGGCATCTCTGACGAGAGCTTCCAGGCGTTTCACCTCGTCCGCGAACGCAAGCCTGCCTTCGTTGGTGATCGCATATTCCTTCCTGCGTCCTGAGCTGCGTTCGTTCAGTTCTGCAATCAGATCTTTCTCGACGAGCGCATTCAGGATTCCGTAGAGCGTCCCCGCGCCGAGGTTCACACGACCCCCCGTCATATCCTTGACCTTCTGCATGATCGCGTACCCATGCATGGGTTCATGCAGGCAGAGGAGCACGTAGAACGTCGATTCAGTGAGCGCTCCCGATGATTCGGCCTTTGCCATGGGCTTCCCTCCCTTTTCTTACGTTTCACGATATATCGTCTATCGTTATATCGTTGTGCATAATATATCGGCTAACGTAATAGTTGTCAAGGAAATGCACGGGCTATTTTGAAAATGAGGAATACCGAAGCCATGAAGGATTCGAAACGGGGAGCTCGAAGCTGAGAAAGGACGACACCGTGCCGAAGGCCCCCGCGTGTCATTCAGATGAAAAAACGGCCGATTCCGTCGGCGGCATCGGATGGAAACATCGCGCCCGTAAGATGGCCTTGTAGGAACAACCTCGGAATCGGAGGCATCATGAAAACCATCGCAACGCCCGGCGCACCCGCGGCCATCGGTCCCTATGCTCAGGGGAATATCGTGAACGGCCTGCTCTTCGCTTCGGGCCAAATCGCGCTCGACCCTGCGACCGGAGCTCTTGTCGGCGCCACCATCGAGGAGCAGACCGCCCAGGTCATGAAGAATATCGGCGCGCTGCTCGCCGCCGCCGGCACCGATTTCGGGCATGTCGTGAAAACGACCTGCTTCCTGAACGACATGGATGACTTCGCCGCCTTCAATGCAGAATACGGCAAGTCCTTCACCGGCGCCCTTCCTGCGCGCTCGGCCGTCGCCGTCGAGAAGCTTCCTAAAGGCGCCCTTGTCGAAGTCGAGGTCATTGCGGAGGTTCGATAGCAGATGGCGGCCGTTCCCCTCTTCGAGATCCATGACGCGACGGTCATGCGCGCCGGCCGCCCCATCCTGCACGTGGACGACTTCTCCCTCGCAGAAGGCGAGCACGTCGCGCTTCTCGGCCCGAACGGCGCGGGGAAGTCGACCTTCGTGCATCTGCTGACGCGCGAAGTGTTTCCCCTGTTCAAGGAGCATCCGCCGGTTCGCTTCCGCGGCCAGGACCGTCCGCTGCTGACCGATCTCAAGGACGCGCTGGGCATCGTGAGCTCCACGATGCATGAGCAGGTGCGCGTGCATCTGCCCGCCATCGATATCGTGTGCGGCGGCCTGTTCGGCACGCTCGGCCTGCCCCGCCACGTGACCTGCACCGAAACGCAGCGCGCCCTCGGCATGGCGCAGCTCGCGAAGCTCGGCGTCGGGCACGTGGCCGACCGGGACATCATGACGCTTTCATCGGGAGAGGCGCGCCGCGTGCTGGTCGCCCGCGAACTCGTCCACGACCCGAGCGTCCTCATCTTCGACGAACCCTGCACCGGGCTCGACCCTCAAGGGATGTACTACCTGCGCGAAACCATGAGCACGCTCGCACGAGAAGGGCGCTCCGTCATCATCGTGACGCACTACCCCGAAGACATCGTGCCCGACGTGAAGCGCGTCGTGCTCATGAAAGACGCGCGCATCTTCGCCGACGGTCCGAAGGAGCGGCTGCTCAGGAGCGAGCCCATGTCCGAGCTCTTCGACGTTCCGCTCGACGTCGACGAGCGGAACGGGTGGTATGCCCTGCGCGGCAGGTTCTAGAGCCTGGACGAAGGCTTTAGAACCCTCCCCCATGCGCAGACGGCGTGAATTCATCCCCCGTACGGCCATATCGAGGCCTGACAGCAAAAAATGAATCGTATACTGGCCAATTACCATCGAAAAGGGGTACGAAGAACGAGGTACGTCGTGGACATGCTCACTCTGAACGCATTCGAAGAGGCTTCCGAGAAGGTCAAGGAAGTCACGCAGGAGACGAAGCTCGTCTACAGCCCGTACTTCAGCGACCGAACCGGCAACAAGGTCTACTTCAAGCCTGAGAACATGCAGCGCACGGGCGCCTACAAGGTACGCGGCGCCTATTACAAGATATCCACCATGACCCCCGAGGAACGCGAGCGAGGCCTGATCACCGCATCGGCCGGCAACCACGCGCAGGGCGTTGCCTACGCCGCGTCGAAATACGGCGTGAAAGCCGTCATCGTCATGCCGGAAACCACCCCGTTCATCAAGGTCGAGCGCACACGCGCGCTCGGAGCCGAAGTGGTGCTGCACGGCAACGTCTTCGACGAGTCGGCAGCCTACGCGACCAAGCTCGCCGAAGAGAACGGCTACACCTTCGTGCATCCGTTCAACGATCCGGCGGTCGCCACGGGCCAAGGCACCATCGCCATGGAAATCGTGCAGGACCTGCCGCTCGTCGATTACATCCTGGTCCCCATCGGAGGCGGCGGGCTGGCTGCGGGCGTCTCCACGCTGGCCAAGCTGCTCAACCCGCATATCAAGGTCATCGGCGTCGAACCCGCAGGCGCGGCCTGCATGAAGGCGTCCTTCGAAGCCGGACATGTGGTCAAGCTGCCTGCCACGAACACCATCGCCGACGGCACCGCGGTGCTCGAACCGGGCGACGAGATCTTCCCCTATGTGCACGAGAACGTCGATGACATCATCACGGTCGACGACGACGAGCTCATCGTCTCCTTCCTCGACATGGTGGAAAACCACAAGATGGTGGTCGAGAATTCCGGCCTGCTCACCGTTGCGGCCCTCAAACATCTGGATATCAGCGGCAAGAAGATCGTCTCCATCCTGTCCGGCGGCAACATGGACGTCATCACGATGGCGTCGGTCGTCCAGCACGGCCTGATCGCCCGCGACCGCGTCTTCACCGTGTCCACGCTGCTGCCCGACCGACCCGGCGAGCTCGTGCGCGTGGCCTCCATCATCGCCGATAACCGCGGCAACGTCATCCGACTCGATCACAACCAGTTCGTCAGCACCAACCGCAATGCGGCGGTGGAGCTTCGCGTCACCATCGAAGCCTTCGGCCCCGAGCACAAACGGCAGATCGTCGATGCGCTCGAAGACGCGGGCTTCCGACCCAAGCTTATTCAGGCGCACCTGTAGGACGGCCTTTCGCCCCTGGCGAAACATCGAACTCGGGTCTGCGCCTTATAAGACTTCGCCGAAGACGGACGATGCATCCCCGCGGCGGCCCCGAGAACCTTCTCGACCCGCATCCGTATGACGGACATGCATCGACGCACCCGGCGCATCGCGCGGAGGCGACCATGCAAGCGCGTGCGTCCCAGGTCATGAACGATCGCGCAAGCGACACGAAGAGAGAAGGTACCTCCTATGTCCGGAATGCCAGCCCACACCAAGTACATGCGCGGATACTTCCTGCCCCCCGAACCCTGCTTCGACTGGGTGCGGAAGGATTCCATCGAACGCGCCCCGAAATGGTGCAGCGTCGACCTGCGCGACGGCAACCAGGCCCTCATCACGCCGATGAGCCTCGATGAGAAGCTGGAGTTCTTCAAGAAGCTGCTGGAAATCGGCTTCAAGGAAATAGAGATCGGCTTCCCTGCGGCCTCCGAAACCGAATACGAGCTGTGCCGCACGCTGATCGAAAACGACATGATCCCCGAAGACGTGACGATTCAGGTGCTGACCCAGGCACGCGAGCACATCATCAAGCGCACCTTCGAAGCGCTCGAGGGCTGCACGACCCCCGTCATCGTGCATGTGTACAATTCCACGAGCGTTGCCCAGCGCGAACAGATCTTCCGCAAGGACAAAGATCAGATCGAGAAGATCGCGACCGATGGCGCGAAGCTGCTCAAAATGCTGACCGACGAAGCGGGCCACGAGAACTACCGGTTCGAGTACAGTCCCGAAAGCTTCACCGGCACCGAGCCTGAATACGCGCTCGAGGTCTGCAACGCCGTCCTCGATGTGTGGCAGCCGACCGCCGAGCGCAAGGCCATCATCAATCTGCCCGCGACCGTCGAGATGAGCTCGCCGCACGTCTACGCGCAGCAGGTCGAATACATGCATAAGCATCTGGCCTTCCGTGAAGGCGTCGAGCTGAGCCTGCATCCGCATAACGACCGCGGCACCGGCGTGGCCTGCGCCGAGCTGGGCGTCCTCGCCGGCGCCGACCGGGTCGAAGGCACGCTGTTCGGCAACGGGGAACGCACCGGCAACGTGGACATCATCGTGCTCGCGATGAATATGTTCTCGCATGGCATAGATCCTGAACTGGACTTCCACGACATGCCGTCCATCGCCGAGATGTATGAGCGCGTCACCCGCATGACCGTCAACCCGCGCCAGCCCTATTCGGGCCAACTCGTCTTCGCCGCCTTCTCGGGAAGCCACCAGGACGCCATCGCCAAGGGCCTCGCCTGGCGCGCGGAGCACGATCCCGAACATTGGACCACGCCGTATCTGCCCATCGACCCGACCGATGTGGGCCGCCGCTACGAAACCGACGTCATCCGCATCAACAGCCAGTCCGGCAAGGGCGGCCTCGGCTATATCCTGGAGCAGAACTTCGGCTACGTGCTGCCCAAGGTCATGCGCGAAGAACTCAGCTACCACACGAAGGACGTGTCCGACCACGAGCATAAGGAGCTCACGCCGGACGAGGTCAACCGCATCTTCCATGACGAATACGTCAACCGCGCGGCCCCGATCGAGCTCATGGACTTCCACTTCGCCCACGCCGATAACAACAAGGCGTTCAAGGCCTTCATCACTGTCAAGGTCGACGGCATCGAGCAGGATGCGATAGGCAACGGCAACGGACGCCTGGATGCCGTCACCGACGCGCTCGCCAAGGTGGGCGTGAAAACCCATGTGGAAACCTATAGCGAACATGCCCTTGAGGCGGGATCGGACAGCCGTGCGGCCGCCTACGTGGGCATCGCGGGCGACGATGGGAAGACCGTCTGGGGATGCGGAGAGCACCACGACATCATCACCGCATCCATCAAGGGCCTGATAAGCGCCATCAACCGCCGCAAGTAGCCACGTCGTCGGAAGGCGGTTGCCCAGACGGGCAGCCGGCGGCGCAGCCGACAGCCTCAATGCCGGCGGACGATTGGAACGCAGGCTTCCGAACGTCGTCCAGCCGTTCGCCTGGGAGCCTACGCCGCAAAGCGCGCCATCCGATGACACGACCAAAAGGGGAACCCTCATGGGAATGACCATGACGCAGAAAATTCTGACCGCGCACGCGGGCCTCGACTCCGTCGTGCCGGGCCAGCTTATAGAGGCCGATATCGACCTCGCGCTCGCCAACGACATCACCGGCCCGGTATCCATCCGCGTGCTGCGCGAGGCGGACTTCGAGCAGGTCTTCGACAAGACCAAGGTCGCGCTTGTCATGGACCATTTTGCGCCCAACAAGGACATCAAGAGCGCCGAGCAGTGCAAGGAGGTGCGCGAATTCGCCCTCAAGCACGGCATCGTCAACTTCTACGACGTGGGCACGATGGGCGTCGAGCATGCGCTCCTGCCTGAGAAGGGGCTTGTGGCCTCGGGCGACGCCATCATCGGCGCCGATAGCCACACCTGCACCTACGGTGCCTTGGGTGCGTTTTCGACCGGCGTCGGGTCGACCGACCTGGCCGCCGGCATCGCCACGGGGCGCGCGTGGTTCCGCGTCCCTTCCGCCCTCAAGTTCAACCTGACCGGCACGCCGGCGCCCTGGGTGTCCGGCAAGGACGTCATCCTGCATATCATCGGCATGATCGGCGTGGACGGCGCGCTGTACCAGAGCATGGAATTCGCCGGCCCGGGCGTGGCGAAGCTATCCATGGACGACCGCTTCAGCATCTGCAACATGGCGATCGAGGCGGGCGCCAAGAACGGCATCTTCCCCGTAGACGACAAGACGCTCGCCTACATGGAAGGCCGCGCGCAGCACGAGCCGCGCATCTTCGCCGCCGACGAAGATGCGGCATACGAGCGCGTCTTCGACATCGACCTGGGCAGCATCCCGCCTACCGTCGCAGCGCCGCACCTGCCCGAGAACACGAAGCCCGTAACCGAGCTGGCCGGCATCCGCGTCGACCAGAGCGTCATCGGCAGCTGCACGAACGGTCGGATCGAAGACATGCGCATCGCCGCCAAGCTCCTGGCGGGCCATACCGTCAGCCCGCACGTGCGCACCATCGTGATGCCCGCGACGCAGCATATCTACCTGCAGTGCATCGAAGAAGGCCTGGCCAAGATATTCATCGAGGCAGGCGCCGTCATCAGCACGCCGACCTGCGGCCCGTGTCTGGGCGGCCACATGGGCATCCTCGCCGCAGGCGAGCGCTCCATCGCCACGACGAACCGCAACTTCGTCGGCCGCATGGGACACGTGACCAGCGAGGTCTACCTGTCGAGCCCGGCCGTCGCGGCGGCATCCGCCATCACGGGCGTTATCACCGACCCTGCCGATATCGAGCTGCTCTGACACCGCCGCCCGCGCCCGGCCGGATGCCGCACCGCATGCGACCGGACGCCGCTTCGAAAGGATGCCCTATGAAGGCACAAGGAACCGTTTTCAAATACGGCGACAACGTGGATACCGACGTCATCATTCCGGCGCGCTACCTCAACATCGCCGATCCGGCAGAGCTCGCGACGCATGCGATGGAGGATATCGACGCCGACTTCGTCAAGAACATGAAGCCGGGCGACATCATCGTCGCCACCAAGAATTTCGGCTGCGGATCGTCGCGCGAGCATGCGCCCCGTGTCATCAAGGACAACGGCGTGGCCTGCGTCATCGCATCGAGCTTCGCGCGCATCTTCTACCGCAACGCCATCAACATCGGCCTTCCGATCCTCGAATGCGCGGAGGCGGCCGAGGCCATCGAGGCCGGCGACGAGGTCGCGGTCGATTTCTCGACCGGCGTCATCGAAGACCTCACCACGGGCGCGACGTTCCAAGCCCTGCCCTTCCCCGAATTCATCCAGAACATCATCGACCACGACGGGCTGTTCAACGCCCTGAAGGCGCGCGCCCAGGCCGACGCCGACGAAGACTAGGAGGCTTCTATGGAATACCGGATCACCGTTCTCAAGGGCGATGGCATCGGACCCGAGATCGTCGACGAGGCGCTCAAGGCGCTCGCTGCGGTCGGCAGGAAGTTCGGGCATGAATTCGTTTGCACCGACGCCCTCATCGGCGGTGCCGCCATCGATGAGACCGGCGTGCCGCTGCCGCAGAAGACCGTCGATGCGTGCCTCGCGTCCGACAGCGTTCTGCTCGGCGCCGTAGGCGGTCCCACGTGGGACGCCCAACCGGCCGACAACCGTCCTGAACGCGGCCTGCTCGGCATCCGCAAGGCCATGGGGCTCTTCGCGAACCTGCGCCCCGCCGTGCTCTACGCGCCCCTGGCCGACGCCTGCCCGCTCAAGCCCGAGCGCATAAAGGACGGCCTTGATCTGGTTGTCTGCCGCGAATTGACCGGCGATGTCTATTTCGGCGCCAAGACGCGCGACGAAGACGGCACGGGACATGACGACATGAACTATTCCGTGGCCGAGGTCGAGCGCATCGCGCATCGCGCCTTCCAGATGGCACGCCAGCGCCGCAACCACGTGACCAGCGTCGATAAGGCGAACGTTCTGGAGACGAGCCGCGTGTGGCGCGAGACGGTCGAACGCGTGGCGCAGGAATACCCCGACGTCGCGGTGGATTATTACTATGTGGACAACGCTGCAATGCAGCTGGTCACGAATCCGAGCCAGTTCGACGTCATCCTGACGGGAAACCTGTTCGGCGACATCCTCTCCGACGAAGCGAGCTGCATCACCGGATCGCTCGGCATGCTTCCGAGCGCATCGCTCGGCGAGACGAGCTGCGGCCTGTACGAGCCCATCCATGGCAGCGCCCCCGATATCGCGGGGCAGAACATCGCCAATCCGATCGCGACCATCCTGTCCGCCGCGATGATGCTCCGTTATAGCTTCGGGCTGGAGGACGAGGCGCACGCCGTCGAAACCGCCGTCGAACGCGTTTTGGAAGCAGGGCATCGAACCGGCGACATCGCGAAGCCGGGCGAGAAGAAGCGCTCCTGCTCCGAAATCGGCGATTTGATCGCTGCCGCCATCTAGGGAAACGAAGCATCGCTCATGACCGGGTCCGAAACCGCACGCATGCGCGCCGTCGAAGATGCCGCCGCGAAGGAGGCGCCTGCGCACCGCGGGCGCTTCTCCCCCTCCCATACGGAAACCTTCCGGATCTTCGACAACGACTGCGACATGAACCATCTCTTGACGCCGCGGGGAGGCATGCGCCTCGCCCAGCAGATGGCGACCGATCACTGCACCTCGGCCGGCATGGATGCCGACTTCTACGAGCGTACGCGCACCGCTTGGGTGGTCGTGCGCTCGGCGTTGGCGTGGGCACGCGTGCCGCATGCGGACGAGGAGCTCACGATCACGACGCGCCCCGAGGCCCATCGGCGCGGCATGTGCAAGCGCATCACCGAATTCCACGATGCGCGCGGCAACGAGATCGGTCTCATGGACGCGCGCTGGGTGCTTGTGAACACCGAGGACCGCAGCATCTATCGGCACCTTCCCGAATCGTACGGGTGGGTTGCGTTCAACGAGAACATCGATCGCGAGCTGCGCGTACGCATCCCCCGCAAGCTTGAGGGAACGTACGTGCGCAGCGTCCATGCAGGATTTTCGTACTGCGACGCGAACGGGCATGTCAACAACACGCGATACGCCGACCTCATATGCGACGCCCTGCCCGATGATGCCATGCGCGACGCCACGCTGAAGTCGCTCGCGATCTCGTTCGAGCACGAGATTCCCTATGGAAGCGATTTCGACCTGACGCGCCTTCGGCTCGAAGACGGATCCTGGTACGTCTCGGGCGATCAGAACGGAGCGCATTGCTTCGAGAGCATCGCGACGCTGGCGCCGTGCACAGCCTATGCATGAAGGCGGATCGCTCGACGAACGACGGAGCGCGGAATACGCCGACGGAACGTTCTCGCGCGTATCGCCTTGCTAAGAATGCGCCGTCATGTTCGGCTCATGCATAACATGAACCGAACAAAAATTTTGTAGTATACCGCTCTATTCCATTGCTTCTATCAAGAATCCTGCTCTTTCATGATTCTTTTTGCCGTACATGATATTCTGGTACAACGTTATGGGCGTTTTACCAGGTGCGCCCTGATTTCAGAAATCGACGTTTTCGGGGGCGATGTCGTGTACAGCGTGAATGACCGGGTCGTGTATGCGAATTACGGCGTGTGCATCGTGACGAAGACGAACGAGCCCCTTTCCTTCGGCGGCGCCGATCGCCGGTATTACGTGCTCGAGGCGACGCGTAAACGCGGCGGCACCGTCTATGTCCCCATGGACCATGAGGATTTCCTGCGCCCCATCCTTTCCCGAAACGCGGTGCTCGACCTCGTCGACCGTTTCCCTCTCATCGAGACGGACGACTTCAAAGACAGCAATTCCCACACCGTGGAAGACCACTTCAAGCAGATGCTGCGTGAGAACGACTGCCTGCAGGCCATGCGCGTGGCCAAGACCATGCGCGAGCGCATCGCCGAACAGGAATCGAAGCGGCATATTCCCTCGTCCATGTACACGCGCCTATACGACCAGGCCGTAGGACTCGTTCTGAGCGAGTTCTCCGCCGCGCTCGACATGCCGGAAGACGAAGTGATGCGGATCATGCACGAAAGCGACCCCGACGCCCTTGCCCGCATGGCGTGAATCTTCCGGACAAGGATGGTCGACCGCGCGTTTTATCGAGCCGAAATCATCGCGATCCCCTGCATGCCCGACGCCTCATAAGGCGACTGGCCGTCCATGAGCCTTGACGACGACCGATGCTGACGCGGCTAAAGACGACGCGTTACGAAGGCTCGTCTGCCATCCAGCCCGCCTCGCCTAAATTGTACAGAGGAATGGAAAACCCCGACCCATCGAATGAAAGCATGTTCCTTCTCATGCGCAGCAGCACGCGTTCGCGCACCTCGAGATATTCCTCGGTCAAACCGCCTTCGACCGTATAGACCTTCGCGTATGCCTCGGGTGCATGCTGGCGAAGCATGTCGTGCACCCGTTCGCGCATGTCGTGTTCAGCCACGAACACCGATGTCGTGCCGGCCGGCATGACTTTCAGAAACCCAGCGTCTCTCAGCTCCGTCAGATCGGCGTAGGCAGACGCATATGCGACGTCGAAATCCTTCTTTACCGATCCATACGTGAACTCTGCGTCGACGTGCAGGATGGCTTCGAGCAAGATCATGCGTTGCCGGCCGTTCATCCACCCGACGTTCGATAAAAGATCCTGCAAGCGCATTCTCCTGAGCAGCATGCGGAAAAGCATTTCCTCCGTGCGCTCAAGATCGCTTCGCATGAATCCCAGAACCTCTTCGAACCAGGGCGTCCAATCATTCAGCCGTCCACGCATCCTTACGGAATCCTCGAACGCCATGCGCGGCATGAAGGGATCGTCGCTCGAGATCGCATCGGCCTTCCACCGCTTCAAAAACTCGACGATCGGCGCATGGCCTGCTATCGGATAGCCGGAAAAGCGCATCGACCATGCGAACAGCAGACGCGCCATGTAGATGTTCCCCACATGAAAAGGGCGCAGCGACAGAATGGCCTGGAACGCGATCAACGCCTTGATGAAAGGTGGATGAGCGTCGTCATCGGACTGCAGAACGACGCTCATGACCTCTTCGAGGACGGCGCGAAGACATCGGTCGTTTCTTTCTTCCACGAACGGAGACTCCGATTGCTCGGTATCCGAATAGAGCTCCTCGTATGAGGAAAGCACCGCGTCAACGTTTAGGTCGACCGGATCCTGAGAAACCATCATTCGTGTGAATTTCCTGATCACCCGCTCACGATCATCCCTCGGCTCGATCCTTCCGAGAAAAAGGTCGAGCACGCGCTTTCGATCAGAATCCCAACCTGTCAGGCGAACGCAGGCGACCACCTCCCCCATGATCCGGGAAATCGCAAGATGACGCCCTTCGGGCATCTCCGCCTCGCGGCTCGCCCACCCATTCCCGACAGCGGCCTGCCCGCAACGCATGAGCCGATTCGCGACGTAACCGTTCAGCACATAGAAATTTCTCGAGTTGTCCACGTCTTCGCCGTCCATGCAGAATGGAAGCCCGAAACCCATTGCATGTTGGATCTCGTCCACGACAGCGCCGGCAACCCTTTCGGCATCATCGCAATCCGAGCCGAGAACGCCGTTTGCAGTCGTTGGGGAACCCGCAATGCCTTCGCTCGTATGGCGAAGCCTTGCCAGCGCACCCCCGATCCGTTGGACCACGGCCCTCCGCTCCTGCGCAGCCTGCCGATCCTTCGCCATCGAACATCACCGCCTTGCCCCCTGAAGCGCCGTCTGATTCTCAATCATAGTTCTTCGAACGGAAACGCCCTATTCCTTTGCTCTCGCCTATCGTTTTCCGATACCGATAAGTCCTGCCTGATCCCCTGCTCATCGTTTCCTGATAGGTCGATGCGGCGGCCCTTGCGCAACCATACGCCAATTCGGACAATTTTCCATATCGAAATCATTTTCGACGAAACAAAGGGGGATGTAATGGATGTTTCGACCAGTATGCCCAAATCAAAGGGGAGCCATACGCGGCGACAGGCACATGGGGTCTCGCGTCGCAATTTCGTGAAAACAGGGGCTGCCGTCGGCATGGCCGCAAGCCTTGCGGGCATGGCCGGCTGCACCTTCGACAAAGGGTCTGACGGCGCAGAATCTCACGAGCAGTCTGTCGATCCTTGGGCAGACTGCGAAGAATTCTTCGCCGCATGCCCGCCCGAATGCCAGCATCACAATCTTCGCGCCCTCGTCAGGAACGGCAAGGTCGTCAAGGTAGACTGCGGCGCCTCGAATGAATCCAAGCCCTGCATGATGGGCATGTCCCGAATCGGGTGGCTGAATTCTCCCGACCGCCTCACCATGCCGCTGCTGCGCGATGGTGAAAAAGGCGAGAACGCATGGAAGGAAATTTCCTGGGATGAAGCCTTCGACCTGATCGCCGAGAAGCTCGAAGACGCCATCGACACGATCGGCAACCAGGCCATCGTCATCGATGGACATGCCGGCAACTTCAATGCGATTCCCGGATCAGCCATGTCCGCCTTCGTCGCGCGGCTCGGCGGAACCATGACCCTCAGCGGGTCCTTGTGCTGCGCCGCGATGAACGAATCGACGAAGGTTTCCTTCGGCAAGCGATTCATGGACCTGCGCAATCAATTCGAAAACGCCGACTACATGCTGGTATGGGGCAATAATCCTGCGGTGACCATGAACGGCTACTTCAGCCGCTTCATGCACGTGATGGACAAGGGCGGAACGATCGTCACCATCGATCCCGTATGCTCCGAAACCGCTGCCAAGTCCACGGAATGGGTTCCTATCAAACCCACCACCGATACCGCGCTCGCCATGGGCATGCTGAAGGTCATCGTCGACGAAGGCTTGACCGATGAGTCGTTCTTGAAAGAACACACCACCTTCCCCGCCCTCGTAGATGCCGACGGCGCTGCGGTCATGGAATCCGACGACGACCCGACGTCCATGATGGTCATCGATTCCAATACCGGCGAGCTTGTGCGTCACGATGCAGAAGGCGTCGATCCGCTTCTTTCGATGAAAGGCACGGAGCATGAGGGACGCTATTCGACTGTCTACGATCTGACCGTCGACGAGCTCCAAGAATGGACCCCGGAGGCCGTCGAGGCCGAGACCTCGGTCCCTGCTGAAAAGGTTGTCGAAATCGCCCGAGCGTACGCTTCGGCGGAACGGGCCATGATCATCCAGAACATGGGCGGTTTCATGCGTATCTCCTATGGAAATTACGCATGCCAGGCCATGAACAATCTCGCGTTGTTCACGGGACACATCGGGCATAAGGGCGACGGGGTCGCCGATGCCGGCGGCATCAACAACATCATCAAGCTTTCCCCGATGTTCGAGAATCCCAAACCGAAAGAAGGACTCCCCACCATCCCGCGCGTCCAGTTCGCACAGCACGTCATGGACGACGATCCGAACCCGGTCAAGGTCTTCATCTCCGCCCGTGAGAGCCCGATGACCCAATTCCCCAATACCGAGCTTGTGAAGCAGGCCCTGCACAAGATTCCCTTCGTCGTCGTCATCGACTCCCTCATGACATCCACGGCGCTCTATGCCGATCTGGTCCTTCCCTGCACCACGGTGTTCGAAACCGAGGATATTCTTCTTAATGGACGCAGCCACCTCATCCAGCTGTCGCAGAAAGCCGTCGAAGCGCCTGGAGAAGCGCATGACGATCTATGGATCTTCACGAAGCTGGCCGAGCGCATGGGCTTCGGCGAGGATTTCCAGCACGACAACGCCTTCTTCATACAGAAAGCCCTGGAAGGCACCGACTATACCTATGAGCAGCTGCAAAAAGAGCACGCCATCGACGCATATCCCGCGGACTTCATTCCCTACGAGGACGGCAACTTCTGCACGAAGACAGGCAAGGCCGAGGTCTATATGTCGAACTGGGTCGCCAAAGGATTCAAGCCCGTCGTCACGTACATGCGCTGCCCGGAAACCGTCGGCGGCTCATCCGGACTCGGAGAGAAATATCCTCTGGCCGCCGTGCAACGAAAACTGAACCGCAGCGTGCATTCCACCTTCGCAAGTCTCACCCGCATCGAAGCGCTTTCACGCGACTACGCATGCGCGATGCTGAACGACGAAGATGCCGCTGCGCGCGGAATCGCCGACGGCGACGCGTGCGTCGTCTATAACGACCGCGGAGAGCATAAGGCTCGGGCTATCGTCACCACGCACGTCATGAAGGGCGTCATTTGCCTTGAAAACGGCTGGTGGGAGCAACAAGGAGGGTCGTCAAGCTATGTCACCAACGACGCGGCGGGGCCCATCGCGACCGAGCACTGCTGCAATGAGACGCTCGTCGAGATTCGAAAGGAGGCATAGCGATGACCCTCGGATTCTTCTTCAACAATGCCCACTGCTATGGATGCAAGACGTGCGCCATGTCGTGCGCAACCACGAACCTGCCGGAATTCGACGACGTATCCATGCGCGAAGTTCGCACGGTCATGACCGACGACACATTGGCGTTCGCGTTCGTCTCGATGGCATGCAACCATTGCGCTGACCCTCAGTGCCTTGCCAACTGTCCCGTAGGCGCATACACGAAGCTTGAAAACGGCATCGTCGTGCAAGACCACGATGCATGCATCGGCTGCCAGACCTGCGTGAAGGCATGCCCGTATGGCGCGCCTCATTACGTCGAGCGTGAACAGAAGGTCCGTAAATGCGACCTCTGCCGCGATCGGCTCGATCGAGGGGAGCTGCCTGCGTGCGTTGAAGCATGCCCGGGAGCGAACCTTGAATACGGCGAAATCGACGGCCTGAAGGCATCCCATCCCGATGCGACCGACAAGATCGCCAATGTCTTGCCCGATCCGAGCACAACGACTCCGAATCTGCTCGTCGCACCTGATCCGAAGCTCGCATAGCAACGTTGCCGCACATCTTACGGAAGCGAAATGCGTTTCGCTTCCGTAAGAAACGTGCATACGGAAGCGAAACATGTCCTGTCGGACGCCTCGCGGGAAATGAGGTGCTGGCGAATCCGCGCGCCATACGTTTGTATCGAACCAAGATTGCATACAGTCGACGCTTGGTCGAAAAACGATGCAGCCCGCACGACGAATCGCATGCATTCGCATCTCGAAAAACGCGCAGACTCGCGCTATCATCGCCGCATCGTCATCACTTCCGCCTTGCATGCGAAAGGAGCGCCGGTTGGAGCACTTCCTCGCCGCCTTGATTCCCGAGCTCGTCGATACGGGCGGAGGCCTGACGCCTGCCATCATCGACTATCTCGCGGTGGTCGTCGGCGTCATCGGCGGCGCGACGTTCGCGTGCAACCGCAAGCTCGACATCATCGGCGTCGTTTCGCTCGGGCTCATCACGGGCTTCGGGGGCGGCATCCTGCGCGATATGCTCCTCCAAGACCAAGGCGTCTATTTCACGCAGCATCCGTACCTCGTGCTGGCGAGCATAGTCGTATGCGTGCTGGCATTCTATTTCAGACGCATCTTCCGCAACCTCGAACCTGCGGTATTCCTCCTGGATACGCTTTCGGTCGGGCTGTTCGCCGCAGCGGGCGCGAGCAAGGCGCTCGGCTGCGACAGCGGACCTGTGGTTTCGTTCATTCTCGGCGCGGTGACGGCGGTGGGAGGAGGCGCCTTGCGCGATGTGTTCGTGGGCGAAGTTCCCGCCATCTTCAAGGCAGGATCGTTCTACGGCATGGCGGGCGTCGCAGGCTCGTTCTCATTTGTGCTGCTTGCCTCTATGAACGACTTTATCGCGCTGGCCGTATGCGTCGTGCTGACCACGGCGCTGCGATACGCGAGCATCTGGTTCAACTGGAGCACCTCGGACGATCCGCGCGACCTGACCGACTATCTGGCACGCGGGGGGCACGCGCTGCGCGGGCTCTATCATCGCGGGCGTCTTCCCCGCCCGACGCGCAGGATAGAGCGAAGGGATAGGAGGCATTCCCGCGATGCGGAATGCGACTGCGACCGGAAGACCGACTAGAACGAAGAGTGGGGGGCGCTTAACAGCATCGTCATGCGTGCTATACGGCAGCAGCCCGATGCCAAGCGAATCCGCAACCTCGCAGCTGCGCAGCCCGCCATACGCTCCAGCCTACACCCCGAGCGTCCGAACGGGCACAACAAGCACCCCGTCTTCGCGCGTATAGCTGAAGCCGCCCGTAGCCGTAAGAACCATGAGGAACGAAGGATCGCGCATCTTCTTAATATCTATCTTCTGCGCAAGCACCTTGAGGCTCTTCGCACCTTCCTCTATGAGAGCCGAGCCGCCAAGCTTGATTTCCACAAGCCCATACTTCCCATTGCGAAGACGAACGACCGCGTCCGCCTCAAGCCCCGATCGATCGCGATAATGCATCACTTCACCGTCCAGAGCCTGAGCATATGCCCTGAGATCGCGAATGCAGAGGGTCTCGAACGCAAGGCCGAACGTACTCAGATCGTCCAAGAGCTCCGCGGGCGTAGCTCCCAGCGCCGCGGTCGCGATGGACGGATCGGCGAAATGACGCGTAGCGGACGTTCGTATAGCCGTCTTGGAACGGAGGTTCGGATTCCAAGCAGGCAAATCGTCTGTCACGAACAGCCGCGAAAGAGCTTCGAGGTATTGATTCAGAGTGCTCGGACTTACGTCATGTCCGCTCTCCGTTACATCTTGGAATATGGATACGCTCGTTCCCTGCGAAGCGCTCATGCGTGCATACGAACGCATGAGCGCTCGGGCTGTCAGAGGATTGCGCTTCACTCCATCAACGCGGGATACGTCCGTTTCAGCCAGTGCGTCAAGATAATCGAATGCCTGTTGAAGAGCCACATCATACGGTCGGTCAATACTTTCGGGCCATCCGCCGCGACAAGTCAGAAAAGCCATGGTTCCAAGATCGTCTTCACATGACGCAATAGGCATGTCCCTTCCGGAAAACAACTGACCGAGCGAAACATCGCCCGTCGACTCTCCTGATTCGAACAGAGACATCGTACCCATGCGCATGCGGGCGATTCGCCCCGTTCCTGAATGCGCCATTTCGCTCATGTCCGCCGGGACGCTCGATCCGGTCAGGATGAACTGACCGAATTCTCCCCTTTCGTCCACCTCGAACCGCACAGCGTCCCAGAGTTGAGGCGCATCCTGCCATTCGTCGATCAATCGTGGTGCCGAACCTTCGAGAAGGCGGCTAGGATCAAGCTGCGCAAGTCGAAGGTTCTGCGCCCTGGCACGAGGATCCTGCAGATACAAGACGCTCTTGGCATGCTGTTGGGCCGTGGTCGTCTTGCCGCACCATTTCAGACCCTCGATAAGCACCGCACCCTTGGCTGCAAGCCTTTTTTCAAGAATCTGGTCGTATACGCGCTTCCGGTAGTTCCGCATGGATACCTCTTTTTATAATGCCTGCTAGATTATTTGAATTAAATCTTACTACAAAGATTGGCGCTTTTTCACTACTAAGATTGGTAACTTTTCATTACAAAGATTGGCATATTTTCACTGAAAAGATCGGCAATCCCTCCGTCGCAAGAATGGCTGCCATCCGACGAATCCAGGCTGAAAGGTTTAACGCGTAAAGCGAACCTACCCCTGTAGAATAGTCAACTGAGAATTGGTGCTGCAAGCGATCGAACTCGGGGGAGGCTCAGTGCGCAATCCGATTCGGATGCGGAAAGCCGAACGCTTCGCACAGCATGCGCAATTCGGACAGAGCCCATTCCGTTTGGCAAAGGGGAACGCCAATGGAGGAATGCAGTATCGGTCGGATGGCCGAATTGAACGGCATCAGCGAACGAGCGCTCAGGATCTACCATGAAAAGGGAATCCTGAAACCCGCACGCATCGACCAGGAAACCGGCTACCGCTATTATAGCTGCGAGCAAAGCGCGACCATCGATATGATCCACCATCTCCGGAGTCTGGATTTTTCCCTCGATGACATCGCGCACCTGGTGCATCAACGTGACCGATCCTTATGGGAAACCTCGCTTAGAGAACGGATCGACGACGTTCAGGAAGAGATCGACCGGTTGACCCTGGCGCAGAAGAGCGCCGAAATGATGTTGAAGAACTACAGCATCCTTGCAGACCATCCCATCTGCGATCACGTGATCCTCGAACATATCGAGGAGCGCACGGCCCTGTTCTTCGAGGTTCTTCATCCGGGAGCCGGGGTTCTCGACGGCGATGCCGACCGCGTCATCCAGGACTGGGAGATAAACCTGCGGCTCACGAAGCGGCACCTGAAGGAAAGCGGCTTTCCGGTATGGTTGTTCGCGCTGGTAGGAGGTCATATCAAAAAGGAAAGCCTCCTGGATGGAAGCTTCTCCGTGGACAAATCGTTCATTCTCATTCCGAGCGCCGGATTGCCTGGCTCCTACAGGGGGAAGCTTGAGACCATCCCTGAGAACACGTACATGACCATGTACCGGAATTCCTATAAAACGCCCGAGGGAGAAAACAGCGAGTATCAAGGCATCATCGAAATGCTTGATTTCGCCGAGAAGAACGACCTGGAAATCGTCGGCGACTATTTCGGAGAGATCATCGCCGACACCCCGGCATTCCTGTACGAGGGCCGAGAGATGTTCTACAAGCTGCAGATTCCCGTACGGAGCCGAACCGCGTAGGATTCCGAAAGCGAGAAGGCGCCCGCCTCCTTCTCGCGAGCGCCCGTCCCTGCATATGCAGGGACGGGTCGAGCAGGAATGCGACGACCGGCACTCCGTCCACAGCCTTGGACATGCCGTGAAATCAGAAGGCCCGACTCTCATCGGGCCCTCTATGGTTCCAGCGCGCCGCCGACACGCGGCACCGCGCCTCGATCACAACTCGACGTCCTCCCGCACATCCACGTAGGCATGCGCCGGCTCCGGCGTCACCGCGCCGTTCCGATCGACCGCACGGATAAGAATCTCGTATCGGCCGACCTGCTCGGGAACGAATGAATATTCCCAGTTCACATTCGAATCTTCATCGACATGGTTCACAGGATACTCCGTCCACGTCTGTCCGAGATCGCTCGAGAACTGCATCGAATCGATGGCGGAATCGAAGTCCTGGGCATAGCCTTTCAGGATGACCTCCTTCCCCACCATGCCGAGGACGGTCCCGATCACTGCGCCACCTCGGCGCTGAGCACGCCCACGTTCGGTTGGTTGACATCGGCAGGGCTCTGCGGAATCTCGGGGACCTCGCTCTCCGCCGTGATATCGATGCGCACGATGTCACGCGCGAAGTATCGGGCGGACACGCTGCCGAGCCACAGCTGGTTGCCCGAGCCCACCGCCGAGGAAACGGCTTCGCCGTTTATCCCCGTCACGATGATCGAATAGCGCTGGGTGACGTAGCTGAGAGGAAGCGCGACCTTGTAGCCATCGGCGGAATACAACGTGATGGTATTGGCGTCGGCAGAGGGCTTTGCGTCGGCGATCAGCGATTTGAGCAGGAATCCTTCGACTTCGGCATTCGCGCTTGCGCGGCCGTCGTTCGGATTGCCTGCACAGGTGCAGCCCATGACGCGCTTCGCAGGAGCCTTCTTCTCATAATCGGCTATGTTCGCCGTGAACGCATGCTCGACGTCGCCCTGCACGCGTATATCCTTGATCTCCTGCGCAGACAGCTCCTCTTGATCGGCAGAGCCGCACAGGTGGTCGGAACCTTCGAACACGGCCTTTCTCAGCTCTGCGTTCGAGAACGTCACGTCCTGGTTATAGGAAAACGTCCCCTCGACCGCGCGATTCACCCGCGTGAAGCCGGTCCGCGCGGATGCGTCATCCTGCGCGATACCGGAATCCGAGCCGACGGCATCGATGTGCTGATCGGCGAGAGCGGCGCTGGTCAGCGTGCCTGAAGCAATGAAGGCGCCGGTGGTGGCGACCGCCATGACGGTCTTGATCGTCTTGCTCATGACTCTACCTCCTATTCGCTCTTCGCGTTGAACAGCATCTCGACGGGCTCATCCGTGACCGTGCCGTCGTCGGCGACCGAGCGCACCGTCAGCACGCCTGCGCCGTCTTCTTCGGGGGTATAGGCGAACTTCCAAACGATCCAGTTGTCTTTCGTCGTGCCCGGAGTCTCTCCGCGCGTCCACGTGGCGCCGCCGTCCATGGAGAATTCAACCGCGGTTATCTCACGGTCGTAGCCATGGGCGTAACCGGTGAACTCATAGGGCTGCCCCGTCTTGATGACCTGGCCTTCGCTGAAGTTGAAAATACCGACGTTAGGCTTGTTCAGGAAGCCGTTGCTCGTGACGTAGGGCCAGCCGGCGGGCGTATAGGTCTCGCCGTCGCCCGCTTCCTTGGGCCATCCGTTCCATTCGTACATCGAATCGCGTTCCGCCTCGGTATTGACGATGATGTCGGACACGCTCTTATTCCACGCCGGAGCACCGGAGCCGGGAACGGCCATCTGCACGGGATAGCCGTGCTTCCAAGGAAGGGGCTTCCCGTCGATCTCGTAGACCAGATAGCCTTCCTTGAAATCGTCGAACATGACGTTCGCAGCGTTGCCGTCGGGGGAAAGGCTCGTGAATCCGACAGCCCCGTCATTGATGCCCAGGTCGGCGAAGATCTTGCTGAGCGGAATGCCTGTGTAGGTGCAATTGCCGATAAGAGGGCCGCCGACCGGGTTCATCGTGCAGTGCATCGTGAGCGGAACCTGCACGCTGCCGTATTTCTCGATAAGCTCGGGAAGCGTGTAGGTGGCTTCCTTGCCCACCGCGCCGGAGAAGGTGATGGTCCAGGTCTTGAACAGATCTTCGTCGATCGGAACGCCCGCAGCCGTCTTTGCCTTGCGGTCGTAGTCGCCGTCGTAGCTCAGCCAGGAGAAGTCGAACATCTCATCGGCGGAAATGGTCTTGGTCTGATCGAAGCTGAAATCGCCCTTCACGTTCTCGACCGGCTTGATGCCGCGAAGCTGCTGGTGTTTGACGATGTCCCATAGCTGCATGCCGTCGCCGGAACCGGTTCCCACGTGGCAGTTCCAGCACTCGGCCTTCTGGGATGTGTTATGGATGCCGTGAACCATCGTGCCGAACGATTTATTGTTGGTCAGATAGCCGGCTCCGTAGGTATGGCAGTCGATGCACATCTGAACCGTGACCTGTATGCCGAACGGATTCTCTAGGTCGGGATGGTCGTACGGCATGGAATCGATAGTCTTCGCCAGGTCAGCATGGCACGCGTTGCACCCCTTCTCGTCCGCCTTCAGATAATACGTGTTGTAGGGAACGTACACCTCGGGCGTGTGGTACGGGACGCTCCCATCAAGCGTTCCCGGATAGGCCTCGTCGGGCGTGCGTTGAATCTGGATGCCGCCTTCGAGCGTCCTGACCGCCGGCTTCGGAAAGCCGTTCTCGTCGAGCTCGCCGCTCTGCCCCATCAAAGCCGTCGTGCTCTTCGCCTCCGTACCCTGCGTTTCCGCATCCCCCTGTTTCGGCGAGCCGCATGCGCTCAATCCGACCAACAGGGACAGGACGCAGGTGATAGCAGCAACGGAAACGATGCGCCATCGCTTTCCCATAATTCCTCCTTTATTCGTCGTCCCTTTTCCCCGCGAGCACCATAAACTTTGACGTCCAGGTCAAGTCAAGAAAAACAAAGGGTGCAATTGATTCATGCCGCTATCTGCATCGACCGCGCATTCGTAACGATTCGGATGGGCCGAATGCGCGGAAACGGTCGGGAACTGGTATCTTGCTATGCATGGAACGCAAGCGCCGCCTACGACGCAACCGCCGGACGCGGCCGTCGGGGGCGAACGCCCCGTGCCGTGGGCCTCGGCATGCGTGTTCGATTCAGCGCCCGCGATCGAGGAGGACCTCACGCGTCATGACCGAATACACCGACAATGCAGCGCTCTATTTCGTCGACGAGCCCATCGTGTTCTCCGGATACGTGGACGAGTTGGAACGCGGCGTATCGGCCGTGCAGTTCTCCCTTGACGACGGGAAAAGCTGGACGGCCTATCCGGTAGTCGGGACCGACCCGGATCGCGGCGTGCGATGGAGCTTCGAGCACACGCCGACAAGCGCAGGGACGTTCGTGCTCAGGGCGCGCGGAGTCGGCTCGAACGGCACGCCTTCCCTCGTCACCACGAACTTCGCGTTCACTGTGCACGAACGCGGCACGCTGATCCGCGAATACGGGCCGTTTCACCTCAGAGCCGTCGGCGGAGGCGCGCTCTACGGCGCGAAGCTCTTCCGGAGCGCCGCGCTGGACGGACTTTCGCACGAAGACGCGATTTTCATATCCGAACGCCTCGGCGTACGATCTATCTACGACATCCGCACGGTCCACGAGGTCGCGTCGTCCGCCGATCCCTGCATCGTGCATGTGCGGTCTATCACGCTCGAGCCGTCGGAATCGCGGAGAAAAGATGCCGGCAAGCGCCTGATTGCCGGCACGATCGGGCGGTACGGGGCGCCCGGAGAGCGCATGAGCGCGAACTACCGACGTTATGCACGTGAGTATCCCCTGATCGGATATGCCCTGCGATCGATAGCCGCCGAAGGGACGCCCGCTCTCGTCCATTGCGTGAACGGGAAGGACCGCACGGGCGTGCTCAGCGCCGTCGCGCTCTACGTCGCCGGCGCTTCGTACAATGATATCCTCGCCGACTACCTCGATGCCAATCGAGTGAACGCCCGGGAAATCGCCGCCGAACGGGATCGCCTTTCCCTGGGAATGTCTCCCGAAGAAACGGAAATCCTCGATTCGTTCCTCGAGGCGCGCAAAGGCTATCTTGACGCGTTTTTCGACGAGGCGGAACGCACCTTCGGCACGCTCGAGGCATATATCGAGACGGGGCTGAGGCTCACGCCCGCCCATCAAGAACGGCTAAGCGAGCTTCTGGCGAGGCGATAAGCAAACCCGGCGCGCGTCGGCCATCCGGTAGGCGAACCGAACGCCCGCTCCTTATGCCGGGAAGCGCATGACCAGGTAGATCGCCGCAATCGCAACGGACATGACCATCATCGGGAACCCGATCTTCAAATACTGCATGAAGGTGATCGCATGCCCGTGCTTCGCGGAGATATCGGACAGCACCACATTCGCGGACGCGCCGATGAGCGTGCCGTTGCCGCCGAGGCATGCGCCGAGCGAAACCGCCCACCACAACGGCGTGACGTCCATGCCGGTGCCTTCCATGGCAAGCAGGATGGGGATCATCGTCGCCACGAACGGAATGTTATCGAGGAACGAGGAGACGACCGCCGAAGCGAAGACCAGCACGATCATGGTCAGGAACACATTGCCGCCCGTCACGTCGATCAGGCCGTTGGCAAGCGCGGATATCGTGCCCGTCTCCACCATGCCGCCGACGATGATGAACAGGCCTGCGAAGAACGCGAGCGTGGTCCATTCGACGCCATGCAGCGCCTTGGTCACATCGGAACGCGACAGAAGCAGGATCAGCGCGGCCGCCGTGATGGCCACGACCGACGACTCGATGCCCAGCTGGCCATGCACCATGAATCCGACGACGACGAGCATGAGGATGCCGACCGACAGCTTCATCAGGTGCACGTCCTCGAACGCCGGTTCGAGTTCCATGACCTCGCGTTCCTTCTCGGCGGACACGCTCATCTTGCGGCCGAACATAACGTAGAACGACACGATAAGGGCCGCCATGATGACCAGCACCACCGGTGCATCGTAGGCGATGAAGTCGACGAAGGTGTAGCCGGCAGCGCTGCCGAGCATGATGTTCGGAGGATCGCCGATAAGGGTCGCTGTGCCGCCGATGTTCGAAGACATGATCTCAATATAGAAGAACGGGATCGGATCGATCTCGAGGATCTCGCAGATGGTAAGCGTCATCGGGCCGATGAGCAGCACCGTCGTCACGTTGTCGAGGAATGCCGAAAGCACGGCGGTCAGAAGCGCGAAGAGCAGCATGATACGCCACGGATCGCCCTTCGCGATCTTCGCCGTCTTGATGGCCAGGAATTCGAACAGGCCCGATTGCCGCACGACGGCCACGAACAGCATCATGCCGAACAGCACGCCGAGCGTGTTGTAATCGATATGCCCGATGGCGGTATCGAAATCCATCACATGGAAGATGATGAGCAGCATCGCGCCCGAAAGCGCGACCACCGTACGATGCACCTTCTCGGACATGATGAGGACCATGGCCACCACGAAGACCACGATTGCGAAAAGCTGTTCGAATCCCATAGCTCGTCTCTCTGCCCCGCTCTTGGCGCGCGCACAGCGGCCCGCCCGGGGCCGAAGCGTCAAGAATGTATACGAAGATATTCTATAATATCCGCCATCAGGCACTTTGCGTTTCAGATACGTTTCATATCGTATAAAACCGTAATTGCCTGCATAAGGATCCGCCCATACAACGAAGGTGAAGGAGGGAAGCCGCATGTACGCCGAGCAATACCGAAGGATGAGCGAGCCGCTGCGTCGCGATCCTCGGGCGAAATCCCTCGTCCTTCATGCGAATTCCCTGCTCACAGCTGTAGGCTACATCGCCTATCCCCTGCTCGTCATTCTGCTCGCCGCAACGGGAAGCCCTCTTTTGGTTCGGGCCGTGGCCATTCCTGCCGCGGCCTTCGTCGCCGTAAGCCTTCTCCGCCGCGTACTGGACGCACCGCGCCCTTACGAGAAAGACGGCATCGATCCGATCATCTATAAGGACACGAAGGGCCGATCGTTTCCCAGCAGGCACGCATTCTCGATGGCGATGATCGCGATGACCTGGATGGCATGGATGCCTGCGGTCGGAAGCGCGCTCTTGGCCGCGAGCGTCTTCATGGCGGCCGTCCGCGTCGTCGGCGGCGTTCATTATCCGAAGGATGTCATCGCGGGCATCGCTGTCGCCGTCATCTGCGGCATTGCAGGATTCTGGATAGCTTAGCCGCTCTACGGCCCCACACCGAAATAACATCGTTCTATGCTTCATTCTCATATATCCATGAGGTAGTATCCTTAAGAGTTACCTATATCTAACTTTTTAAAAGGAGCTCATCCATGGCAGACGAGAAGGAGCATCTCGAACGGGGCAGGCGCACGATCTTCGAGAAGTGGGGCGTGCGCGAAGTCGTGACGGCCGTGCTTCTCAGCGCGCTCACGATCGTCATCATGTTCGTCGGCGCGATGCTCACGCTTTTCGACACGAATTTCCAAATGGTCGCCTCGGGAGCATGCGGGGTATTCCTCGCCGCCCCGGTCTTCATGCTCATGACCATGCGCGTCAACAGATTCGGCAGCACCCTCGTCTTCTGCTTGATGGCCATGCTGCTCTTCTGCGTCGCAGGCAACTTCCTCTATCTGATCCCGTTCTACGTCGCAGGCGGCATTGCGATCGACGCCGTCTTCCTGCGCACCGGGTCCCAACGCCAGAATCCCTGGTGGATCACCGCAGCCTGGACCGTCTTCAGCGGTCTGTACCTGCTTTCGACCCTCGTGCCCTACCTGGGCAGCATGGATGCCTATATAGAGCAGACGGTTGCGAATCGCGGCGTCGACCAGGCATGGGTCGATACGTTCCTGCATTTCTACAGCGACCCCGTCTGGATCGCCGCCATATTCGTGATCACGATGATCGCAGGGTTCTTGGGAAGCCTCGTCGGGCGCGTCCTCACGAAGAGGCATTTCTCGCGCGCCGGCGCGCTCTAGGACGATCGAGGGAAGTCGCATGCATATCACGGACCGCGACACCGGGCTCTCCGTTCCAACGAAGGTCCTCGTGCTCGCGCTCGCCATCGCAACGGCGTCGCAACATCTTAGAATCCTTCCGATGCTCGCGCTGAACCTTTCCATGATCGCCTATATGGTTTTGGCGCGCCAAAAACGAATGGCCGTCGGAATGCTCGCGTACCTCGCCGTCATAGGCCCCGTATACGCTGCCTATACGATCTGGGGCGTGCGTCCCTTCATCCTGTCACCCATACAGATCAATCAGATGTGGAGCGTGTTTTCCGTGATGGGGGCCGTATGCGTCCTCTTCATGACGCCTCCTGGCCTCATCAGCGCTGCGCTCGCGCGCATTCGCTGCCCCAAGAAGATCATCCTCGGCACGCTCGTGTTCCTGCGTTTCTTCCCCACCTTCGCTGCAACCTGGCGCCTTTTGCGCGACGCCTTGCGCAAGCGGGGGCTTGCTACGGCACGCCGGATGATCGCGAACCCGATCGATACGTATGAATACGTCATGGTGCCCATATTGCTTTCCTTGATCAGCAGCGCCGATCAGCTCTCGTCCTCGGCCGTGACGCGCGCCGCCGAGGCGCCCATGGCGCGCACGAGCTATTACGCGCAGCCCCTGCGCCTCATGGATGCGACCTGCGCCATAGGCGCCGCTGCCCTCTGCATAGGCGTTGTCGTCGCGAACGGAACGCTCGCATGACGGCCGGCGCGACATCGCGTACGACCCTGCACCGCACGGTGCCGCACGAGGCGCGCGCGACCGCCGCATCTCTGCGCAACGTTTCGTTCGCGTACAAGAACGCGCCGGAAACCGTCCATGACGTGTCGCTTTCCGTGGCCTCGGGTGAATGCGTCGTGCTCTGCGGGCCCTCGGGCAGCGGAAAGACCACGCTCGTCCGTGTGATCAACGGTCTTGCCGGCAGCTACTGCAAGGGAACGACCGAAGGCGTGGTGACGCTCGGCGAATGCGATGCGACCGACCTCGAGCAGTGGGAGCGCGCGGAACGGGTCGGCAGCGTGTTCCAAGACCCGTCGTCGCAGTTCTTTTCAAGCCAGCTCGCAGGAGAGGTCGCCTTCACCTGCGAGAACCTCGGCTACGATCACGAGCGGGTCGTGGCGGCGACCGATCAGGCCATCTCCGCGTTTTCCCTTGACAGCCTGAGGAAGATTCCCAATGACAGCCTTTCGAGCGGACAGAAGCAGAAGGTCGCCATCGCATCGGCCCTCGGACCGCGGCCGCAGCTTTTGGCCATGGACGAGCCGTCGTCGAACCTGGATGAGGAAGCGGCCGTCCATCTAGGGCGCACGCTTGCAAGGCTCAAGGCGGAAGGATTGTCCATGGTGATCGCGGAGCATCGCCTGGCTTACCTCATGGATGTCGCGGACAGGTTCCTCCTCGTGCGTGACGGACGGATCGAGCAGGAGCTTTCCCGCACCGATGTCTTCGCAGCATCCGACGACCTGAGAAGATCCTGGGGATTGCGCGACCCGAGGAGGACCGCGCGGCCTAAGCTGCCGCACCCGAACGAGTCCGCGACGAAGCTTTCAGATGCGACGGAACCCCCTGCGCTCGAAATGCGCGGCTTGCGCGCCGCATACCGGTCGAACCGCATTTTCGAAGATGTGTCGCTTACCGTCGAGGCAGGACAAATCGTTGCCTTGACCGGCAGGAACGGCGCAGGCAAGACGACGCTCGCACGAATCTTGGGCGGGCTGAAGAAGACGCAGGCGGGTTCCATCCGCGTGCATGGCCGGACCTGCTCGTATCGCGACCTGCGCCGCCGCGTGTGGTTCGGCCCCAACGACGTCAAGGCCGAGTTCTTCACCCCGAGCGTGAAGGAGGAAGCCATGCTTTTGGTCAAGCCTGATGAAACGCATAAGAACCGCGCCCGAGGAATCCTGCACGACCTGGACCTTTGGGAGTTACGCGAACAGCACCCCGCGACGCTTTCGGGCGGACAGAAGCAGCGCCTCTCGATAGCCTGCGGCCTTATGTCCGACCGTACCGTGCTCGTATTCGACGAACCGACGAGCGGACTCGACGCCCTCAATATGGAGGTCGTCGCAGGCGCGCTCGAAACCGCCGCACGCGAAGGCCGAGCGATCATCGTCGTGACGCACGACAATGAATTCATCGGGCGATGCTGCACGCATATCTTCGAACTCGAGTAACCGAAAGGAGATCGGCCCATGTCAGCATCCACTGAAGTCGACAACGACCGCACGAGAACCGGGCAGGAGGACGCACAGGCCAAGAAGGAGAGGAGCGCGCGCCTGAAGAGCCTCTACCTGCAACTCACCGAACCGGCTCATCCGCTCATCATCCAAGGCATGGTCATGTCGGCGCTGTCGGCGGCCTGCGGATTCGTCCCCTACCTGATAGCCATCGCCATAGCCCAAGCCGCCCTGCGCGACGCCATGCCCTCCGCAGGCGCGCTCGCCCTCATGGTCGTCGCGGCCATCGTATTCGCGGCGGCCGACCGCATGCTCTTCGGCGGCGGCACCGGCATCTGCCACAAGGCCGATGCCGACTTCCGCGTCCACGCGCGCCATGTCCTGCTCGACCACTTCTCCAAGCTCCCGCTCGGATGGTTCGACGACCGCAGCTCGAGCGAGGTCAAGCAGGCGGTTTCCGACGACATCCTCGGCATGCACCAAACCATCGGGCATGCTCCGACGGAAATCGTGAAGGCCGTGCTTTCGCCGCTCATCCCCCTCGTCATCCTCTTCGTCGCCGACTGGCGCATGGCGCTTGTGTTCCTGGTCTACATGACCGTGCTCGTCGTCGTATCGATGGCATTCATGATGCGCGACTACAAGACGCTTGCCGCGCGCTACGGCGAAGCCAACGTCGAGCTTTCGTCCGCAATCGTCGAAATAGCGGACGGCATCGAGGTCGTGAAGACGTTCGGCAGCGCGCGAGAGGCCGGATCCCGCTACCGCGATGCGGTCGAAGAGCTGACCGACGTCACGTTCGAATGGACGAAGGTGACCGCCGGCCCCTTCAGCATGCTGGGCGGATTCGCCTCGCCAGGAACCGTGCTCGCATTCCTCGGACTTGCGAGCAGCCTCTTCGTCGCGAAAGGATGGTTCGATTTCGCCGACTGCGTTCCCTTCCTCGTGCTGGGACCGAGCATACCCATGGGGCTCGTGACCTTGGCTTCGGGTATGGGGTTCCTGCGCACGGCGAAGCAGAACCTCGAGCACATCGCGCGGGTCCTCTCCGCCGAACAGCTTCCCGAGACGGAGAAGGCCGAACGGCTTCCCGGCTCGGATCTCGACGTCGCCTTCGACGAGACCTCGTTCTCCTACGGAGAAAGCGCCCGTCTCGCGCTCGATCATGTGAACGCACGCATCGCGCCGGGAACCATCTGCGCCCTGGTAGGCGATTCGGGCAGCGGAAAGACGACGTTCGCGCGCCTCATACCCCGCTTCTGGGACCCGACTTCGGGTTCCGTGCGGCTCGGCGGGCATGACCTGCGCGATGTATCCTCCCAATCGCTTCTCTCGCAGGTGGCGATCGTCTTTCAGGAAAGCATGCTGCTATCTCTCAGCATCCGCGACAACATCAAGCTCTCCTGCCCCGATGCGACGGACGATGAGATGATCGAAGCCGCGAAGGCCGCGCAGATTCACGAGCGGATCCTTTCGTTCCCCCAGGGATACGACTCCGTCATCGGATCGGCCGACTGCAACCTCTCCGGCGGCGAAGCCCAACGCATCGCCATTGCGCGCGCGATTCTGCAGGATGCGCCCGTGCTCGTGCTGGACGAGGCCACCGCACACGCCGATCCCGAGAACGAAACCGCGATCCAGACGGCGCTCAGCCGCCTGTCGCACGGACGGACCACGGTCGTTATCGCCCACAGGCTCAACACCGTGACGGGAGCCGATCAGACGCTCGTTCTGGAAAACGGCCGCGTCATAGAATCCGGGCGACACGACGAGCTGCTCCAGGCGAACGGACGATATGCGAAGCTCTGGCAGACGCAGCAGGTCAATGCATTCCACGCGCACGACACCGAGGAGGCGGCGCTATGATCGTCGATAGGATAGACAGGCTCGCCGGACGCTCGACGGGCATCAAGGCGCAGGTCGTGTACTTCGTGATCTGCGGCGTGCTCGAAGGCGGCGTGTACGCCGCGCTCCTCCCGTTGCTTCAAGCCCTGTACGAAGGCGATGGCCATGAAGCCTTCGTCTGGTCGGTCGTCGCGTGCGTTGCAGGCATCGCCTGCGCCGTCGCGAACTACCTTTCCGAAAACCACGGATACATGATCGGCGATGTCGTGATCCTGCGCAGCATCCAGGAACGCTTGGGCGACCATATCGTGAAGCTTCCGCTCGGATGGTTCACCGCCGGACGCGCAGGCGAGCTCGCCGCCCTGCTCGAGCGCGATCTCCAGATGATCATGAATTTGCCGGGCATCTTCCTGAAGCAGCTCGTGATCGCAGTCGTCGTGCCGACCTGCATCGCCACGCTCTTCCTTGCTGTGGATTGGCGCGTCTTCCTCGCCTATATCGCGCTCATGCCTGCGCTGTACGTCTGGTCGAAGAAGATGGCCGGCGCCGCAGGCGCGGGACATGCCGAAGAGGAGCGGTCGAACGCGCATTTGGCGGGACGCGTGCTCGAATTCGTTCGGGCGCAGCCGATCCTGCGTGCGACGGGCACGGCTCGAAACGGCTGGCAAGCCCTTGAGGACGACATCTCCCGCGACCACGAGACCACGGTGCGCACGCTTGAAATGACTCAGAAGCCCATAACCGTTCACACGCTGCTCGTCTATGCGTCGTTCGGGCTTACGTTCCTCTGCGCGACGATGCTGCTGGCGATCGAAGCCGTGACGCCGGTCGAGTATCTCTTCGTGATCGTGCTTGCACTACGTTCGACCGATGCGCTCCATAAGGCGGCAAGCCAGGCCATGGCCCTCAACGTATGCCAGAACGCCATAGACGCATCCGAGAAGATCCTGGCTGCGAAGCCCCTGCCTGAGACCTCCGATCCGAAAAGGCCGACGGGCGCGTCGATCGAATTCGACGACGTGCGCTTCTCCTACGATGGGGCGCGTCGGGTCATAGACGGCGTGACGCTTTCCTGCCCCGAAGGACGGCTGACCGCCCTCGTCGGTCCATCGGGATCAGGAAAGACGACACTGACCAGGCTTATCGCACGATTCTGGGACGTCGATGCAGGAGCGGTGCGCATCGGCGGCGTAGATGTGCGGGATATGGCGGTCGACGAGTTGCTCGGCATGATCTCGCTTGTATTCCAGGACGTATACCTATTCGACGGCACGATAGAGGACAACGTCCGCTTCGGACAACCTGATGCGACCGACGAACAGGTCCGCCGTGCCGCGCGCATCGCACGCCTCGACCAGGTCGCAGAGCGTCTGGAGGACGGATGGGGCACGCGCGTCGGCGAAGGCGGCGGACGCTTGTCGGGCGGTGAACGTCAGCGCGTGTCGATCGCCCGGGCCCTGCTCAAGGACGCGCCCATCGTGCTTTTCGATGAAGCGACCGCGGCGCTCGACGCGGAGAACGAAGCTGCGATCGTGGATGCCATGCACGAGCTTGCGCGCGACCGGACGGTCGTCGTCATCGCGCACCGACTTTCGACCATCGCCGAAGCCGACCAGATCGCCATGCTGGAAAACGGACGCGTCACGCAGCTCGGCTCCCATGAGGAACTGCTCGCCCAAGAGGGGCGTTACCGCAGCTTCTGGAGCGACCGCCAGCGCGCGCAAGGTTGGAAGGTGCGGTAGCAGACACCTCTCGTGTTACACGCGCGCATGCACGTGAGGAGCGGGTCGGCGGCGTACCTGATCCGCTCCTTGCACATCAGCCTCTCGCGCGAAAGGGCGTAAAAGAAATGAGGCGCGAGGAGCTCAATGCTACAGCGCTTCGAGCGTGACGGCGGTTCCGCTCACGGTCACCATGAGCATGTTGTTGCTCGCACCCAGAACCTCGTAGTCGACGTCCACGCCGACGATCGCATGCGCACCCATGGCGGCAGCACGTCGCTCCATCTCATGCAGAGCTTCCGTGCGCGCGCCCATCAGCTCGTTCTCGTATCCGGCAGACCTGCCGCCGATGATATCGCGAATGCCCGCGCCGAAATCCTTGAGGAAGTTCACGCCGGTAATGACTTCGCCGAAGACGACGCCGTAATATCCCGTGACCTTATACCCTTCGACCGAAGGCGTGGTAGTGGTGATCATGAAGAGTCCTTTCGCTCGGGTGTTTGCGCTGTGGGCATCATAGTGTCGCCATCGGCGCGCCCTTTCATCTGCAGCCGATTCGTTATAGTGGATGGAATACGTACGCATCGCTTCGAAAGCAGGAACATACGCATGGCTTGGCTCATGCTCGCAGGATCGGTCATATTCGAAACCTTCGCGGACACGTCGATGAAGCTCTCGGACGGCTTCCGCAAGAAAGCCTGGATCGTCGGCATCGCCGTCGGCTACCTCGTTTCGTTCTACCTCATGTCGCATGTGCTGGCCGAACTGCCGCTCGGACTCACCTATGCGATCTGGACCGGCGTGTCCATCGTATTGACCGCCATCGTCGGACGCATTATCTGGAAAGAGCTTTTCACCTGGAAGAAAGTGCTTGGCATGGCGCTCATCATCGTCGGCGTCGCACTCTTGAGGATGGGGGCGTAACGATGGTTCGGACGAAAGAAGAGACGAAGGCGCGCGAAAAAAGCTGGCTTCTGCTCGCAGCGGCCATCGGCCTGGAGCTCTGCGGCACCACCTGCATTAAGCTTTCGGAGGGCTTCACCCAGCCTATCTTCGTGCTTGGGGTGATCGTCGCGTATTCGATCTGCTTCACCGCGTTCTCCGTCGCGCTGCGCGACCTTCCGCTCGGGCTCGCCTACGGGGTCTGGGGCGGCATCGGCACCATCGGAACCGCCGTCATCGGATTCTTCGCCTTCGGAGAGCCGATGACGGCGATTATGGCGCTCGGCATCGTGCTCATCATCGCAGGCGTCGCGTTCATGAACGCGGGGACGGACCAGTAATCGGATCCGGAGCGCGCTGCGGATCCGGCAAAGCCCACAGGGCGTCCATGACCGAGGAGTACCTTAAGCATCAGGAATCCATGCGAACATCGAGCGTGCATGACGCACGGCGGTTGCCATGCACGGATCCTATGAACTCCGCGAGGAAGAAGGCAGCCATGCAGGAAGAATTCCAGCGCATCTTCGACGCCATCCGCGCCGACGAGCAGAATGCGACGTTCACGAGCCAGGGCATCGACCCGCTCTACGCAGCCGCATCCGGCGCGCGCATCGCGATCATCGGGCAGGCCCCGGGGCGCGTGGCGCAAGAAGCGCGTATGCCCTGGAACGATCGCAGCGGCGATAGGCTGCGCGACTGGCTCGGCATCGACCGCGACACGTTCTACGACCCCGAGAAGATCGCCATCATCCCCATGGACTTCTATTTTCCCGGATCCGGAAAGTCGGGCGACCTGCCGCCCCGCAAGGGATTCGCGGAGAAGTGGCATCCTAAGCTCTTCGCGCTCATGCCCGACATCAGGCTGACCGTGCTCGTCGGAAGCTACGCGACGCGCACGTACCTCGGGCTCAAATCTTCCGCGAGTCTGACGGATGTCGTGCGCAACCATGCCGCATATCTTCCCGATTTCTTCCCGCTCGTGCATCCCTCGCCCCGCAATCAGATCTGGATGAAGAAGAATCCCTGGTTCGCGGCCGACGTGCTTCCTGAACTGAAGCACTGCGTGCATGACGCGCTCGCGAACTAAAGGAAACGAACGCACCGACTCTCATGAAAGGCCCTTCACTGTGAAACAGCCCCAGATCGGCATCATCGATATCGGCTCGAACACCATCAGGCTCTGCACGTATGCGCTTCCCGACCGCTCTGAGGCCGCGCCCGTGAAGACTTTCACCGAGAAGAAATCGGTCGGGCTGTCTGCGTACGTGCGCGACGGCATCATGACCGAGAGGGGCATCAAGGCTGCAGCCAAGGCCATCGCGAACCAGATGCAGCATGCGCGCCTCATGGGCTGCCAAGACATCAGGCTCTTCGCCACGGCGGCCCTGCGCAACTGTAGAAACTCCGCAGAGGCGACGCATGCGCTTGCGGAGCGCGTGGGCGCGCGCATAGACATCCTCAGCGCCCGACAGGAAGCCGAATTCGGGTTCATGGGCATAAAAGCCGAGCTCGATGCGACCGACGGCATGGCCGTGGATATCGGCGGCGGCTCGACCGAGCTCACCTATGTCAAGGATGGAAACGTCGTGCGCTGCTGCAGCATCCCCGCAGGATCGCTCTCGCTCTGGAACGCCCACGTAGCCGGCATCATTCCGAATGCCGACGAACTCGCTGCCTGCACGCGCGCGTTCCTCCGCGCGCTCGACGAATCAGGATTCGAAATCCCCCGGGTTCCGCGTCTATTCGGAACGGGCGGCACCATCCGCAACGCCGCGCGCGTCATCGCGTTTCGCGCAGAGGGAACCGATGCAGCAACGTTCACGGCTGCGCAGCTCGACGACCTCCTGAGCTACACGACCGAAGAGCCTGGGAGCTATGCCCGGGCGATCCTCGCCGTCGAACCCGCCCGCATCCATTCGCTCACACCGGGTACGGCCATCCTGAGGGCCGTATTCGAACGCTCGGGCGCCCGATCCATAGCCGTCTCGAAGTCAGGCGTGCGCGAGGGATACCTCCATAACCTGCTCGCAACGCGCACTGCATAGCAGCGGCGCATCGCCGGCCGTCTCACGACGCGACGCCGCACGAGCTTCGAAGAGAATAGGCAGGGGACATCGGCATTGCGAGCATGGCGATGAGCAGCACTTCAACGAATCGCTTTCCTGCAGAAAAAAGGGTGCAGCCCCTACGAGCTGCACCCTTTCAGCGTTCGATGCGACCTATCGGCTTACCTGGGCCGCATGGATCCTTCGCCTAATGCTTGTTCCTGCGACGGATGATGGCGAATGCCAAGACCGCAAGCGCGATGATCGCGACGATGCCCACGCCGAGCGCGTAGTTGGCTTCGCCGGTCCGGGGTATGACCTTGTCCTTGGATGTGGACTGAGCATCCGTCGACTTCTTATCGGAAGGCTTCGCCTTGTCGTGCGCCTTATCGGTCGTGCTCGGAGTCTGAGGATCAGGGTCGGGGTCGGGGTTGGGGTTGGGCGTGACTCCCGGCGTATGGGAGTTCGTGACCACGAACCCGTTCGCCGCATCTCCGCCAATAGCGGCCTTATACCCCTCGGGGACATCCTCGGAAACCGAATAGTCCGCCACGTCGCCGTTGTCGTCGTAGACGGGAACGCCGTCGAAGCTGCCCTTCCAGTCGCCATCGGCATCAAGCGTCAAGGTCCTGCCGGTATCCGTGCCGTCCGCACGCAGCAGGTGCAGCACGACGGAACTCGGACGGGAGCCGTCCTTGTCATCGGAATCGTCCCAGACCTTCTCGGCCTTGATGGACGTGACCGCCTTCGTTAGCTCGACCGTCAGGCGAATCGAGTCGTCACCCGCAGGGGCCACGGCATCCTTGCCGTCCGGCCACTGCATGCCGGTCCACTTGAAGGAGAACGCCTTGCGCGTACCGGATTGCGAAGTCGCAATGGCTTTGAAGAAGCCGTCGACCGTTCCGACTGACGTCAGCTGCGTGCCCTCAGCGAGGTTCGTCGCGACCTTGACGCCGGGGATGGTGAGCTTCATCCAGCTGTGGTCGGCCGAGGCGTTGTCGCCCGCGCCGTCCACGACGGCCTTGAGGTCGGCGTAGGTCTTGATGGCGCCAGGGTCGGCGAGCGAGAAGCCGACGGTAAGCGTCTTGCCATCAGAGGAAACCGTAGCGGCATCAACCTTGAAGCCGCTGCCGAAGTATTCGCTCTGAAGCTTCGAGGCATCGAGCCCCTCGGGAAGCTTCATGCCGTCGGGCACCTTGAAGGTCGCCGTGAAGCCGAAGCCCTTGACGTCCACATCGATGGTATCGGCCGCAGGGTTGTTGAACTGCGCCTCGATGGCGGCCATCTGGCCTTGGACCGTCCTCATATCCACCGCACCGGTGAGATTGAGCACAGAACCCTGACCGGTCTTGTACACGGCGTCATGCTCGGTATCGGCGCCGACAAGCATATCGGCCGGGAGCTCGGCATCCGTCGTGCTCGGCGTATGGGCCGTGAACTGGATGGTCTCGTCGTCGGTCGCAACCTTGTCTTTGCCGTCGGTCCACTGAGTCCCCGTCCAATGGAACGAGAACGTCTCGCGCGTGCCTGCTTTGGAGGTTGCAACGGCCTTGAACACGCCCTCGACCGTACCCGTCATCGTGAGGTTCGTATTGTCGGCGACATCCGACTTGACCTTGACGCCGGGGATGGTGAGCTTCATCCAGCTGTGGTCGGCCGAGGCGTTGTCGCCCGCGCCGTCCACGACGGCCTTGAGGTCGGCGTAGGTCTTGATGGCGCCAGGGTCGGCGAGCGAGAAGCCGACGGTGACGGTGGTGTCATCGGCCGTCACGCTCTCGACCTTGAACCCATTGCCGAAGTGCTCGGCAATAAGATCAGAAGGATCGTCGAGCCCGCCGGGAAGCTCCATGCCGTCGGGAATCTTGAAGGTCGCCGTGAAGCCGAAATCCTTGACGTCCACGGAAATATCCTGGGCCGCAGGGTTGTTGAACTGCGCCTCGATGGCGGCCATCTGGCCCTGGACCGTCTTCATGTCCACCGCGCCCGTCAGATCGAGCGTGGAGCCCTGGAAGGTGTCGTACACGGCGGTGTGCTCGGTGTCGGCACCGACGAGCATGTCGGCCGGAAGCTGAACATCCGTCGGCTTCGGCGTCTGAACGGTGAGCTGGATGGTGTTATCGCTCGCTTCGGCCGTCGCATCCTTGCCTTCAGGAGTCTGCACGCCTTTCCACTTGAAATCGAAATCCTTCTCCGTGCCGCCGGCTGAAGTCGCAACGGCGTTGAAGAAGCCTTCGACCGTGCCCGTCGTCGTGAAGGACGAGCCGTCGTACACGTCGTCCTCCACCAGAATGCCGGGAATGGTGAGCTTCATGGTGTCGCTGAGCTTGCCGACCGCGGCCTTCAGGAGCGGATACGTGTAGGTGCCGCCCGCATCTTTGACGAGATCCTTGTTAAGACCCATCGTGACGGTGATCTTGCCTTCGTCCACCTCGACGTTCGTGATGGTGAAGGTCTTGTCGAATCCTTCGAGAACCAGATCGTCGGCGCTCAGATCCTCGGAGAACGTGAGGCCTTCGGGCACCTTGAAGACCGCCGTGAAGGACGAATCCATGTCGTTGGACAGGGTGACGTTCGAGCCATCGTTATTGAACTGGGCCTCGATGGCATCCATCTGATCCTTCACAGGCTTGACGTCGACGGTGCCGGTGATGTTGATCTTGGAACCCTGGTAGACCCCGAACACCTTGTCGTGCTCGGTGTTCGTGCCCGCCTGCTTGAGCTGTTCGGCAGTGGGCTCGTCCGGCAGCGCGCCCACGAGCATGTCGGCGCCGAGCTCGAGCTCGTAGGGCTTCTTCACGAGCATGGTCTGCTGGATAGTGACGGCATCCTTGGCCTTGACGTCCTTGCCGGAGGCGTTCTGCTCGCCCTTCCAGGCGAAGGCGAAGCGCTTGGCCTTGCCGGTAGAACCCTGGGCGACGGCCGAGAAGTCGCCGGCCACGGTGCCGACGGCCGTAAGCTCGTCGCCGTTCGCGACCGCATCCTTATCGAACGTGAGGCCGGAGAGCGTAAGAAGGATGGCATCGTCGATAGTGTTCAGGGAATCGCCTGCATCGTGGCTGTTGAGGCTGCCCGTCGAATCGACGGCATCCTTAAGCTGCTTGTAATCGGCGAACGCCTGCTTAAGCTCGAAGGTCACCGTGACCTTCTGCCCGGAGACGGACACGCCCGTAACCTTGTAGCAATCGCCCAGATAGGCATCGGTCACTTGGGGGTCGGCAGGCACGGTGACGCCCGCAGGAAGCTCGAAGGTCGCCGTGAACGTGGATTTGGCATCCGTGAGCTTGATCTTGGAGAAATCGTCCGCGTCCCGGCCGAACTGCGCTTCGATCGCTTCCATCTGCTTCTTGATGCCCGAAACGTCCACCGCGCCGGTCAGGCTGAACGTAGAGGAGCCGTCGGCCTTGACTTTGAGAATCGACGTGCTGGCCTTCTGGCTGCCGACGCCGGCGTTGCCCCACATGTCGGAGTCAAGAGTGCCGTCGGCCTTGATCAGCTCGACCGAAGGATCGTCCTTCCACTTAAGGTAATAGGTGGTATCGGAGGTTATTTTGGGATTGTCGCCGCCGAATGTGAAGCCGAACAACGTCTTCTCGTCGAACCGGAACTTGTCGCCCGTCCCCGATGCATTTGCATACCAGTTCGTCGTGTCCGCGATCACCGAACCGGGTTTCGACGCTATATCTTTATTAAGCTTGAGATCGTTATGGGAAACGCCGCCCAACAGCTCGCGCAGCTTCTGCCCGTACGACGCCGTCTGCTTGAGCACGGCGACTTCTCCGCCGGTCGCGTCCTGCTCTATCGTGAAGACGCCAGGATTGGCCTTGAAGACGCTGGAGTCGGCGAACGTTCCGCCGTTCGCCGAGAACGCGACCTTGTATGCATCGTCATCGAACTGCGCATACAGGTCGATCTGGGAAACGCCCGCCGTAAACGTGAGCGTTGCGCCTGCCGCGACGGCATCGCCCGAGCCGTCAGGCGCCGCGGTCCACTTCGTGAACTTCTTGCCAGGGACGGCGAAATCGGCATCGGCCTTCACGACATCTTCGAAAGAAGCCGCTTTGGCGGAGCTGGCAGCCGCATCCACGGTCTGGATGTAGCTTTCGCCCTTGCCGTTATGGTAGACGACCGTCTTCGCATCCCATTTGGCATACACCTCGGTATCGGCGGCGAAGGCGTCGTCGGCATACGCATACTCATGTTCGACGCCCGAGGCGTCCTTGTAGAACCACCCGA
Source organism: Slackia exigua ATCC 700122 (assembly GCF_000162875.1). Lineage (GTDB taxonomy): Bacteria > Actinomycetota > Coriobacteriia > Coriobacteriales > Eggerthellaceae > Slackia > Slackia exigua. The sequence goes on along the minus strand of NZ_GG700630.1, from coordinate 1,336,240 downwards.
GGAATGCGGTGCCGTTCGCGTCCACGGGCGTGCCCGGATCGGCGGCGGCCGCATTGCCCTCGACGTCGCCGAGCTTGTATCCGCGCATCGTCGAATACGTCTTCTTATCGACCGTACCGTCCGCGAATTTGGCGTTCGTGTTGTTCAGCGTGAACGTCACCTTGGCGGCCGGGGTCCAGACATGCTTCTTGCCGTCGGCGGACGCATGCGCGACCGCGTAATCATATGCATCGCCGTTCTTGTTGATGGGATGGAGCACGCTTACGGACGTGTCGGTCAATGTGAAGAGGGAAAGCCACTCGTCGCCGTTCGCCGCGCCGTTGGTCGGCGTGGTCACGTCATGGTTGTACCCAGGGTCATAGGCGACCAGATACGAGCCGCCGGTCACGACGTAGGAGCTCCCGCTGTCGCGGTTCGCGCCGCCGTCATCGGCCGTCTTGTCCTTCGCGTCGGTGTTCACCACGCAATCGCCTTGGAAGGTGATGGAGCAGGGGCCGCTGGAGTGGCCCGCGCCATAGGAGGGAGTCCAGCGCATGTTGGTGGTTTCGAGCGTTGAATTGGTGAATGTCGCCGACGAGGGCGTGTAGTTGATGTTCAGGCCGCCGGCGTTGCTGTTCTTGATGACGACCTTGGAGTCGTCCACGGTCATCTTGGCGGAAAGCGTGATGCGCGAGCCGTCGCCCGTCAGCGTGGAGCCGTTCTTGAGGTCAGAATCGGCGAGGATGGCCATGACCTGCTTGTAGGCGGAAGCACCTGTCGCCTTGTACGCATAGAAGTCGGAGTGGTCCAGATGGACGCCGCCGCCGGGATTGAAGTAATACCACACGCCGCGCGTGGTGAGCGACGCGTCCTTCATAGTGAGGGCGCCGTACTGCTCGCCGCCTTCGTTCTTGGCCTGAACGCTCACGTCGCACCCGATGAGCTCGGCGGTCGCGCCCGTGAAGGTGCTGCCTTTCTCGGTTAAGGCAGAAACGGTCAGTTTGTCGCGACCGGTGCCGTTGAACTTGCCTTGAAGGTTGAAACCGTACATATTGCCGTCGAAGTTGTAGCGGCCGTCGTTCACCTCTGCGCCGGCTTTGACGATGAGCGCGGTTTTGAATCCGGTCATCGTGAGGGTCTTCCCATCATCGCATGTGAGGAATGCACCGCTTTCGAGCGTGATGCCGTCCTTGCCGAAACCCGTCATCGTCGTATCGTCCGAAACTGAAAGCGTGACGCCCGAGGGGATGGTGGCCGCCGCGGAGAGCGCGAGGTCGCCCTTGACGTGGATCGTGGTGACGGAGGGGTCGGCCGCCTGGAGCTCGAGCGCCTTGGCGAGCGTCTTGAGCGCCGCGGAGGCGGAGCCGTCGTTGGCGTCGTCGCCGGCCGCGCCGTCGACCCAGAGCTCGGTCAGCGCCGCGGGGGCCATG
>NZ_GG700630.1:1096967-1334731 GCF_000162875.1 Slackia exigua ATCC 700122 | reverse complement strand
CGTCGGCGGCGGTCGCCGCCGCCTGGGCGGCGCCCTGCGCGCCCTCGGGATCGTCGGCCCACGAGAGCGCCTGCGGCGTGAAGCCGCTCAGCGCGAAGATCCGGCGGCATATCCCTTGGCCGACGTCCGTCTATTCCGTCGGAAGGATGATTTCCACCAAAGTGCCTTTGCCCGCAGGATTGGGCATCATGCCGATGGTGCCGCCATGCGCATCGACGATCGCCTTGGCGATGGCAAGCCCCAGTCCGCGTCCGCCGCCAGCCTCGCGTGCCTTATCGGCCCGATAAAAGCGATCGAAGGCCCGTTCGACGTCTTCGGCCGATACGCCGATTCCCGTATCGGCCACGCGAACGTGCGCGCGATGGCCCTCAAGCGCGGTCTCGACCTTGATGGAATCCCCTTCTTCGGTGTACTTGATCGCGTTATCGAGCACGATCGCCAGCAGCTGGCGCAGCTTGGCGCAATCTCCCGACACCACGGCCCCGCTCTCCGCGCTCACATCAATCTTCCGCCCCTTGAGCTCGGCATACTCTCGATACGTCGAAGCCATGGCCTCCGCAAGCTCGTCGAGTGAAAGGCGTTCCTTCTCAAGCTCCGCATCGCCCGCATCGAGCGCGGTGAGCGCAAGCAGGTCTCCTGCGAGGCGCGCAAGGCGATCGGATTCGTCTATCGTCGCGGCAATGCCCTCGAAATGATCGATGATGCGGTCGTTCGGATGCTCGAGCAAAAGCTCCTGGGTCGTCTTGATGACCGAAAGCGGCGTCCGCAGCTCGTGCGACGCGTTCTGGACGAACTCGGACTGCTTGCGCCAAGATCGGGCGATCGGCCTGATCATGCGACGCGAAAGCAGATAGCTTGCAGCGGCGGCCAGGACGAGCGCGATCGCAAACCCGACGGCCATCGTCTTGGTGAAGGTGTCGAGAATGCCCATTTCCGAATCGACATTGGCAATGACCTGGACGTATCCGACCGTCACGCCATCGTCGTTCTGGACGGCCGACGTGACCGTGCGAAGGTTGTGGCCGTTGCAGATGCGCAAGCGCGGCGCGTCGAGATCCTTCTTGTCGAACGGAATGTCATCGAGATAATCCGGCTCGACCTCGTATAGGGCGATGCCGCTCTGAATGGAGCCGTCGAGCGACCGAATAACGAATATGAGCTGGGGGTTCTCTCCCACATTCCGCTCCATGGCCGCGAAGAGGTCTCCGGAGAATCCGCCGAGACCGACGTCGAAGCTGTCATTCCCCTTCGACGCGCCGTCGGACGCAACTCCCGCAGGATCGGCCCCTTCCCACGGCTCATCCTTCTCGAACGAAAGCTGGGCCAGCTGAAGCTGCTCGTCGATACCTTGGAAAAGGTTGGTGCTCACCTGGCGATAGATGAAGAAGCCGAGAACGAGCAGCAGGCAGGCGAGCACGACGAAGAATATGACGGTGCTCCGAACGAGCTCCCTGTTCAAATACCGTTGTTCGGCACGCGTCGCCATCACGCGCCGCCTTCTCCGAACAGATATCCGGCACCGCGAACGGTTTGCAGATAGACATCGTATCCGAACGGCTTGAGCTGCTTTCGGACGGCGCTCACGTACACTTCGACCACGTTCGTCGACGTATCCGACATGAAGCCCCAGACCCGATCGAATATCTGGCTTTTCGACACGAGCTGGCCTTTGCGGCTCACCAGGAACTCGAGCACGTCGTATTGGCGACCCTTGAGCTTGACCTCGGCGTCTCCCACGTAGGCGGCATGCATATCGGGATACAGCACCAGGTCCTTGAACGAGAATTCCTTGCGCTCGAACGAATCCGTGCAGCGCCTCAGGATGGCCTCGATGCGCAGAAGCAGCTCGTCTTTCGCGAACGGTTTCGTCAAATAGTCGTCGGCGCCCGCACGCAGGCCCCGGATCCTCTCATCGACGCCGCGCATGGCCGTCAGTATGAGCACGGGGGTGGTCACCTTGTCGGCGCGCAGCTTCTCAAGCACGTCGTAGCCGCTCATTCCCGGCAACATGAGATCGAGCACGATAAGGTCGTAGATTCCGTCTTTGGCGTAGAAGTATCCCTCGTCGCCATCGAAGGCCTGCTGAACTCCGTATGCAGGCTCGATCGCCTGCCTCATGGCGTCGGACAGCCGGCGGTTGTCTTCGACTATAAGAATGTCCATCGCGTTCCTTCGCTCAAGCGTCGGCATATTCGGTTCAACTATAGCATCACGCTGCGGCTTCCATGCGCGCGCGAACCGATCGCGTTCGGAATGCCCACGGCCCCATCGGAACCGGCGCCTCCGCGCATGAACGAGCGAACCCTCCTCGGATATGCGCGGATCGGGCCCGATCGCGCGGCTCCCGCTCACGCACGGACGGTTTAAGGAAGCTTTAAGGATGCCTTCCCTACAATCGCCTAGCCATGCAAGACAGCTTCGTTATGAACGATAAGGAAAAGGAGCACATTATGAATACCAAGAAGTCATCGTTCAAGTGGATCGTGATCGCCCTCATCGCCGCCATCGCCGTGGCCGGTGCGCTCTTCGCCGTGAAGAACTCGGGCATCCAGCAGGCGGTCGATCCGAACAAGGACCAGTCCCAGGCGCAGCAGAGCCTCGAGATCGATCCCAACAACCCGCCCGAGGGCGTCCAGATCGTCAAGAATGACGGCGACCAGGGCGGCAACGGCGGCGCTGAAGCCGGCGCAAGCGCAGGCTCGACCACGCAGGCGTCTTAGGCCCCTGCCCGGATAAGGAAGAAAGAATGAGTAAGACAATCGGGAAATCCCTCATCGTCATCGCCCTGGTTGCAGTTCTGGGAGTGCTCGTCTGGGGGCTCGCAGGAGGAACCACGCCGCTCATGGACAAGACCCAGCCGCAACCTGACGAGCAGGGCGCCATGCAGCAGACCACCGCGACGGTGCAGAAGGGCACCATCGAGTCGAAGGTCACCGGCCCGGGCGAGATCAAAGGCTCCGCTACCGCCAAGCTCGAACTCGACAAGAAGCGCTACTTCAAGGAATTCGTTCCTGAGCTGAACACGCGCGTCGAAGAGGACGACGAACTCGTCGACTACACCTACGGCAAGCCCCTGAAAGCTCCGTACGACCTGGTCGTCACCGAGAAGAACGTGCCTAAGAGCAAGAAGGCCGTCACGAGCGACCATTATCTGCAGGTGACCCGCGTCGACACCATGAACGTCGACATCGCGGTCAGCGAAGCCGACATCGCCAAGATCAAGGAAGGCCAGGAGGTCGACGTCGCTATCGGAGGCGACGAGAACAACGTGGTCAAGGGCACGGTCGAATCCATCAACCAGGTAGGCAGCTACAACGCGTCCGGCTCCAAATACACGGTCACGGTCTCCATCCCCAATGAAGACGGCGACATCCTCATCGGCATGTCCGCGAACCTGAGCATCAAGACCGGCGAAGCGAAGGACGTCCTCACCGTTCCCGTGAGCGCCGTGAAGACCACCGACAAAGGCTCTACCGTCTCGGTCGTGCAAGAAGACGGCACCACCGTCGAGAAGAACGTCACCACCGGCGTGTCCGACGGCAAGATCGTCGAGATCTCAGGCGACGTGAAGGAAGGCGACAAGGTCGTCCTCAATGAAGCCGGCGGATCTGCCGACGGCATGGATGCGGCCACCACAGGCGCAGGCGCCGCCGCGACCAACTAGGGGGACCCATGGATTCCCCTAGAAACGAAACGACCGCATCCGACAAGCTCATGATCGACATGCGCGGCATCCGCAGAACCTATCTCATGGGCGAAGAGCGCGTGCATGCGCTCGACGGGGTGGACTTCCAGGTGGCCAAAGGCGAATTCGTCTCGGTCATCGGAGCTTCGGGCTCGGGCAAGTCGACGCTGATGAACATCATCGGGCTTCTCGACGTGCCTGACGAGGGGAGCTACTACCTCGCAGGACGCGATACCACCTCGCTGTCCGACTCGGAAGCGGCACGCATCCGCAACCGGACGATCGGCTTCGTGTTCCAGGACTTCAACCTTCTGCCCACGATGAACGCCTTCGAGAACGTGCGGCTCCCCCTGCTCTATCGCGGGCTCAAGCCCAAAGAGGCTGGGGAGCGCGCTCGCGCGCAGCTCGAACGCGTGGGTCTGGGCAACCGCTCGCACCACCTGCCCGCCCAGCTTTCGGGCGGCCAGCAGCAGCGCGTGGCCATCGCCCGCGCGCTTGCGGGCGAACCTGAGATCCTGCTCGCCGACGAACCGACCGGCGCTCTGGACTCCCACACGAGCGAAGAGATCATGCAGCTCCTCGAAACCTCGAACGAAGCCGGTCAGACGATCGTATTCATCACCCATAACCCCGACCTTGCCAAGAGGACCAAACGCAGGGTCGCCATTTCAGACGGCCATATGCATGAAGAGAAGGAGGTCCGGCGATGAAGCTCATCCAGATGCTGCGCGAGTCGTTCCTGAACGTCATGCGCAACAAGCTCCGCACGGCCCTCACCATGCTGGGCCTTATCATCGGCATCGCGTCGGTCATCGTGCTCGTAGGCATCGGCGACGGCTCGAACAAGCAGGTCGCGGAACGCATCCAATCGCTCGGCGGCAACGTCATCTCCGCTTTCACCTATAGCGGCGGCGACATGACCTACAGCGACATCGAGAACATCCGGGCGAAAGAGCACATCGCCACGGCGACGCCGTCCAAGAACATCAATGCCGACGTTTCCGTGAACCATCGGAAGCTGACGCAGGCGAGCGTCAATGCCACCGACGAGAACTACCTCGAGGCCCGCAACCTCGATCTTGCCGAAGGCCGCAACCTCTCTGCCGTCGACCGCGACAACAAGAGCAAGGTCTGCATCGTAGGCGAGAAGATCGCGAAAGAGCTGGGAGGCACCTCCGAGGCGGTCGGCAAGACCCTCAAGATCAACGGCGATATCTACAGCGTCGTGGGTGTCATCAAGTCCAAAGGCGAGTCCATGGGCCTGGATACCGGCAATCTCGTGGCGCTTCCCATAAGCGTCGTGAACGACCTCGGCGCCGCCCCGACGTTCAACGAGGCCTATGCAAAGGCCCAGGACGGTCAGGTGGATGCAGCGAAGGACGACATGAACTCGTACTTCGCCAAGGACAAGAAGCTCAACGTCAACTCGTACACGGTCAACACCCAAGACGAGCTTCTGAACGCCACGTCATCGGTCAACGAGACCATGACCGCGCTTCTGGGCGGCATCGCGAGCATCTCGCTCATCGTCGCCGGCATCGGCGTCATGAACGTCATGCTGGTTTCGGTGGCCGAGCGCGTGCGCGAAATCGGCATCAAGAAGGCGCTGGGAGCGCGCCGCATCGACATCATGGGGCAGTTCCTCACCGAGGCGCTCATCATCAGCCTGATGGGCGGCACGGTCGGCATCGCGGGCGGCCTGGCCTTCGGGCTGGCGGCGGCGAAGACCGGCATGCCCTTCTCGCCCTCGCCGAGCATCGTGGTCATCGCGGCGGGCACGAGTATCGCGATCGGCCTGATCTTCGGGCTGGTTCCCTCGTATCGAGCCGCACGGCTCAATCCCATCGACGCTCTGCACTAAAACGCATCGTCGAAGGCACGGCGCGAGCCGGCCGCAGGGGGGAGGATGGACGTTACGCCAACGACGTCCATCCTCCCCTTCTTCATGCATAGCCTTGGTGTAAACAGGGGCAACGCTGCTTAGGCTCTATCGATGCAAGCAATAAGGAAAATCCGGCTGCATGAGCAATCGTACCGACATGCGGCCGAAATCATCCCATCAGCTCGCTGAAGATGGGCAGGCAATTGTAGATGTACGTGTCGCGCCCGTCGCTATCGTGCGAGTATCCGGCCGCGACGCGATACGCCGCGTTCGGCGCAACCCGAGTCGCGTTTTCCGCATCGTCATCGAAGACGAAGAAATCCGGATGCTTCCGCAGCTTCCCCACCTGAAGATCGAGGCCCCCGAGGGCGAAATCGAGCGATCCCGTCGTCGTGAAGACGAAGAAGTCATCGAGCCCATACCCCTGATCGTCGATGGAATCGACCAGGAAATCAGCAGTCCATTCAGCGCTTCGTCGCTCGGTATACATCTCGGAGCTCCAAAAGAGCGACCCCGACATCGGGAAGAAGTATTCGAACCAATCCATCGAGTCGGTCATGCGATACCACGTGGTCACGGCGCCCATGGAGAAGCCGCCGAAGATGCGGTGGCCGCGCGACGCAACGATGTCCTCGTCGTCCGAGCTTTCCAGGTACGTGTTGTATCGGGTCTCGAACTGGGGAACCAGGTCGCGCAATTCATACCCGAACCTCTTGGTCAGCGCGGCATCGTAGTCGTCGTTATCCTGTTCGATGTTATCCGGATAGTACGAAACGCATACGACGATCATAGGATTCATGTCGCCCTGCGCGATCATGCTGTCGAGCAGGAACTTATCACCGTACGGCTCCTCGGGCGTGCCGAAGTAGGAGCTTTCGCTTCCGCTCGCGCCATGCATGAGATACAGCACGTTGTAGCGCGTCTCCGCATCGTCAGGATCGTACCCGTAGGGCAGGTAGACGATGGCGAACTTCTCCATGTCGCGCGCTTCGTCGTCGTAGGTGTTCGTGTCGTAGTAGAAGCGCTCGAGCGTTCCCGGCTCGTTCGAAGGATCGAAATACGACGACGGAACATCTTCAAGCGCACCGGGAATATCGACTTCATCGCGCACGGGAGCAAGAGGTTCTACAGGCGCCGGCTCGGGCGAGAAGATCCCCCTTCCATCCCCCGAAGGGAGATCTGAAGGCGCGGGAAGGGAGCAGCCGGACAGAGCAAGGGCCGCCGGCACGGCCGTGCCGGCCATCAGCGCAAGAAATTCCGCACGAGACATCGCGCGAGCAGTCGGGTTCGTCATCTGAGTCTCCTTGAGTGGCATATCGTTTCTTCGACGATAAACTTCAGGATGCGTCGCCGCGGGGAACATCGGGGCGAATATATGATTCCCTCATCAAACCGTTGAGAATGATGCGGATTCTTGAAGGGATCCGCCATGGCGGCTGCCGGCGTTGTTGGAGCTGCAGCGCTGGCGAGCGAACATGCACCGACGCCTATGCCGGCTTCAACCCGGCTTTTCCCTCCACGCTCCTTTCTGATTCTTCATTAATTATCGTTTATCGATAATTTTTTATTGACTTTCGATAAATCCAGCGCCATCATGAAGCCCAACGACGAACGGAGCACCTATGAACCAACGCGAACTTTCCCTCTGTCTCAGGATCCTCGACGCGAGCATCGTCGTCGGATGCCTCTGGTTCTGCCTCGGCATCATCCCGATAAAGGCCGACGAAGCCCTGGCCGCGCACGGCACCGTTCTCGGGTGGGCATTCGCCGTCGTAAGCTGCATTCCCCTGCTGGCCATCGGCGTGCTCGCATGGCGCCTTTTCGCCGATATCGGCAGAAATAGGTCATTTTCAACGGAGAATGCCGCGCGCCTGCGGCTCGTCAGCCTCTTCGCGCTTGCCGAGGGAATCCTGTTCTTCGCGGCCATGATCGTGATCGCAGCGCTCGGCCTGCTCACATCTGGAGCCCTGGCCGTCGCGCTCGTCATCACCATAGCCTGCTTCGCGCTCGCCATCGTGTCCGCCACGCTTTCGCACCTCACGCGCAAGGCGGCGCAGCTCCAAGACGAAAACGACCTCACGGTGTAACGGAGCGGCCATGGCAATCCACGTGAATCTCGATGAAGTGCTCCGCCGCGAACGCATGACTCTGACCGAACTCAGCGACCAGGTGGACATAACCATCGCGAACCTCTCGAACCTCAAGACCGGCAAGGCGAAGGCCATGCGCTTCACCACGCTCGACGCGCTCTGCCGTGCGCTCGACTGCCAGCCAGGCGATATCCTCGCCTACTCCGACGAAGACTAGACCCCCATCGGGCGAACGCGGCCCGATGCATCAAGAGAGAACCGTTGCAGAACGTGCGTTCATGCGCGCAAGGAGGAATCATGCCTCGAAACCACGCATTGCCCCAGCCGCCAAGCGAAGCCGCGGCATCGCCGATGCCATCGGCAACCCCATCCGCATCGCCCGAAGCCCCCGTGAAGATGCCGAAGAAGAGCATCCCTTTCGACAAGAAGAGCCGGCTTGCGCTTTTGCTCGCCTTCGGCCAGGCCGTTCTTTCGTCATTCATCTTCTATCCGTACGATGCGATGGAATTCGGCTCCTTGCCGGGCGTCGGTCTCACGATCATGACCATCGCCGTTCTGGCATGCGCGTTCGCCATCTTGGGTAAACATGCGCGTATCGATCGGGTGACCATACCCCTTACCGTAACCTGCCTGATTCTTGCCCTCATTCCTGCGCTGTACGCGAATCCCGACCTTCGCTTCCTCAATTGCCTCATCTTAGGCGGAACGCTGACCCTGGATGTCTTCCTCGTGGCGAACCTTTGGGAAGGATGCTGGGCGAGCAGCCGAGCTGTCGGGGCCTCCATCTGGTTCTTCTTCGTAGCCCTGTTCTCGAATCTGCTCGGCCCTCTGAATGCCCTGGCGCACCGATCCCGCGGCAAGGACGGACGTGCGCACGGGCCGCAGGGCGTGGCCGCAGGCATCGGCATCGCGCTCGGCCTGCTCGTCATCCTCATCATCCCGCTGCTCGCCAGCGCCGATGCCATGTTCTCGCAGATCTTCTCGCGCATATTCGATCTCCTCGCGCACCTGCGCTTCGACAGGATAGTCACGCACCTGACCATCGTCCTCATCGTGACGCCTTTGGCGTTCAGCCTGCTGTGGGCTGCATCCCACGCCCGCTCCAACCCGCATGCAAGCGCGGGCGAAGGCGCCCTTCCTGACGCTTCGAGCAGACGCATCGCCCGCCGCATTCCGGCGGCGACGCAGGTCATCGTCCTCATAAGCGTCGATATCGTGTATCTCGTCTTCGTCGCGGTGCAGTTCATCTACCTGTTCGGCGGCACGGAAAGCGTCCATATGTACGGCGGCTATGCCGAGTACGCACGCACCGGATTCTTCCAGCTTGCCACCGTCGGCATCATCAATGCATGCATCGGGCTCCTTGCAGCGCAAGGCGCGGGACATGCGCAGTCCGTCGGATCCCGCGCGGCCCTTACGGTCGGCAACGTCGCGCTCGTGCTGATGACCGCGGTCATCCTCGCCTCGGCGGCGATGCGCATGAATCTCTATATCCAGGAATACGGCCTCACGCTGATGCGCCTGCTCACACTGCTCGGCATGACGTTCACGGCCGTGCTCCTCGCGGCGCTTCTCGTCAAAACGTTCTATGCGAAGACCAACTTCTTCCGCATCTTCATGATCGCTGGCCTGGCCCTCTGGATCTGCTTCAACTTCATGAACATCGACAAGCTGATCGTCCGGTACAACGTGGCCCAATATGAATCCGGCGCTATCGAAAACGTCGACACGTGGTATCTGAGCATGCATACCAATGCGGATACCTTGTCCGATCTTCAGGCGCTTGAAACATACCTGAGAACGAAATCCGACGCGAACGAAAAGCTACACCTCGGAGACGATCTGAACTACGGCGATTCATACGAGTACGAGGCGGATATCCTGAAAGACCGCATCATCGCCTATGAAGACTCGAGGACGCGTGAACCCTGGCCGCTCTGGTCTTGGGCGCATCGAGCGTGACCGACCCCCTACCCTCGGCCGACTCCCTACCCTCAGCCGACGCACCTGCGGTAGTAGAACACGGCGATCTGAGTGCGATTACGCAGACCGAGCTTGGCGAGCACCGAGCTGATGTGATTGCGGAGCGTGCCTTCGGACATGCAGAGCATATCGGCCGCTTCGGCGTTATCCAGACCTTCCGCGACCGCACGGACGACTTCGCGTTCACGCTCGGTCAGGGAAGAGAGCGCCGATTCGTCGGTACGGGAGCCCCCGATGCCGCCCGCCATGAATGCGGCCCGCTCCAAGACCTCGCCTTCAAGCACGTTCTGGCCTGCCATCACGGCGCGCAGCGCAGGGGCGATGGACGCGACGTCCTGTTTGATCAGGTACCCGCGCGCACCCATCTTGAGCGCCCGCACGATGTATTCGTCGTCCGAAAACGTGGTCAGGAACACGACGCGTGCCTCGGGATCGTGCCTCAAGAGCTCCTCGGCAGCGGAAAGCCCGTCGCGACCCGACATGCGTATATCGGAAAGCAGCACATCGGGAGCATGCTCTTCGAACAGGCGCACCGCATCGTCGCCGTCCGACCCGAACGCGACGACCTCGATATCTGCCTGCGCGTCCAGGATGATTCCCAGGGATTCACGTACGATCGGATCGTCGTCCACGATTACGAGCTTCATTCAGCGACCTCCTCGGTCGTCGTCCGTACGCTTCTATCCGCCGCATCCCTCGCACCGTCGTCAGGTGCGTCCGATTCTTTCCCCTTCGGAATGGATACGAACACCACGAACTCATCGCCGCAGGTCAATCTTATAATGCCTCCATGGGAAGCCACGCTTTCCCGCATCGTTCGCACCCCCATGCCGCCGGAGCGCTCGGCTTCAAGGAAGGCCTCCGCCGGACCACGGGGCACAACCCCGTCGTTGCGCACGACCAGCTGCCAGAACGCAGGATACTCGGTCGCACGGACGCTCGCGTGCGCCGCGTGCGCATGCCGTGCGGCATTGGTCAGGGATTCACGCGCGACCGAAACCAGGCAGCGCGTCACAGCCGCCGGCGGCTCTGTATCCAGAACGCATGCCACACGCACCTTCGGAATGCCCGAAGTCCCTGCGAGGCGATTCAGCTCCACGGAAAGGCTCACGCCGTCGTCTTCCAGGTCATGCACGCTCTTGCGCATGGTATCGAGCGCGTCGTCAAGACCCGCGGCGATACGGCCGAAATCAGCCGTCACGCTCGCATCCGGCGCATGCACCACCTGCAATGCCTTCGTCTGGAGCGACAGCCGCGTCAGCTGATGGCCCACCTTGTCATGGATGTCCCGCGCGATGCGCGTGCGTTCGGCCAAGGCGACTTCGCGCGCTTCGAAACCGCGCGCCGCCTGCAGCTCATGATTCCTCGCATCAAGATCGAGCAACCTGTCCTGCAGATCGTCCTGCAGGTTTCGCATGCGGCCTTCGGTATCGAGGAGCCTCGTCGTGCGAAGCGAGACCAAGGCGGCGCCAAAACAGGCGATGGCCACGCAGAACGCTTCGAAGAGGAAAATGCTCCGCGTGGCCATCCATGCGGCGAGAGGAAGAATCCAGGTCGCCGACGCGACCGCACTATGCGAAGTCTTCGACGCATCGCCCGCCCTCGCCGCGTCATACGCTACGAGAGGCAGCATGGCCAGACCCGATTCCGCTGCTCCGAAAACCACGGCGGAGGTCACGCACCATGCCGTGAGGATGCGGCGATCCGAACCCGCACATGCGACCGTGAGCTCGGAGGAGGCCGTCCCTACCGCCGAGCCGTCCTTCGCCGCCGCACCCGCACGTGCGGATATGAGCTCGAAGACCGCCGAGAAACCGATTCCCGCCACGAAGAAGACGACAGCCAGGCCGCGTTCGCCGCGCGCGAACGCGAATGCGAACGAGAGCGCCAAACAGACCGCCGCAACGAGGGCTTTGTCGATGATTCTTTCCATACCGGCCATTCTATGCGAAAGGCTCGGCCGGGCATCCATGACAAACGTCAGGGTCCATTCATGACGACGCTCACTTTCGCCCACCATGCTTCTGGTCGAGAATGAGGATACCGATCGAGAAGAAAGGCCCCTGTATGGAACGCAGCATCGTCCAGGTGCGGAACCTGGTGAAACGGTACGGAGAACTCGCAGCCGTCGATCATCTGAACTTCGACATCCACCCAGGTGAGATCTTCGGACTCCTCGGCCCCAACGGGTCAGGGAAAACCACGACGATCAACTGCATCCTGCAGCTGCTGCGCTACGACCATGGCGAGATCGATCTGTTCGGCACCCGCATGAACGCGACGGACTACGAATCGAAGCGTCGCATCGGCATCGTTCCTCAGGACGTGGCCGTATTCGACGAACTCACCGTACGTGAAAACATCGATGCGTTCTGCGCGCTCTACGTTTCCGACCGTGCGCAGCGACACCGAATGGTCGACGATGCCATCGCGTTCGTCGGACTTGAGAAATTCGAGAAATTCCGTCCGAAGAAGCTTTCGGGCGGGCTGCTGCGCCGATTGAACATCGCCTGCGGCATCGCGCACAAACCCGAGCTCATCTTCTTGGACGAGCCGACCGTCGCCGTCGATCCCCAGAGCCGCAATTCCATCCTCGAGGGAATCCTGCGCCTGAACGCAGAAGGTGCAACCATCGTCTATACCAGCCATTACATGGAAGAAGTCGAGCAGATCTGCTCGCGCATCATGATCATGGACCATGGCACGAAGGTTGCAGAGGGAACGAGCGACGAGCTCAAGAGCATGATCGGCATGGGCGAGCGCATCAGGATCGAAGCCGCGACGCTCGAAGATGCCGCGCTCGAACGGCTGCGCGGGCTCGCCTGCGTCCGCAGCGTCGCGTTCGATGGGGGCATCGCGACCGTTGAATGCTCGTCGGGCGCCCATAACCTCGTCGACGTCCTGGCCGTGCTGGCCGATGCCGATGCGCCGTACGGACGCGTGACATCCGAGCCGCCCACGCTGAACGACGTGTTCCTCGAGATCACCGGCCGCGCCCTGCGTGACGAGGCGTAGGGGGCAGCGATGCTGACGACATTCAAATACCAGGTCATAGGAATGCTGCGGGACAAAGTGCTCATGGTCTGGTCGCTCGGATTCATAATCGTGCTCTCGCTTATATTCATGGCCATGTTTTCGAACCTGCAGGACAGCTACGAACCCTCCGCCCAGCCGTTCGGCATCGTGCAGGACGACGCCTACGATGCGGCGCCGGGATTCGATGCGTGCATCAGAGGCATATCGGACGAGGATGCCGAAACGCGCCTCGTCGAGCCCACGTTCTTCGCGAATGCCGACGATGCGCGCGCGGCGGCGAAGAACGGCGACGTCGTCGGATATATCGATGTCGAGGACGACACCCCGACCCTGCACGTGACTGCCGAAGGGAACGATTCGGTCACCATCATGGTGCTGCGCGCGGTGCTCGATGCATACGTTGAGACGCGAGCTCAGTATCGGGCCATTCTTTCAGGCGACATGACCTGGGCGATCGAGCAGGGCGTCATCGACCCGACGACGCTCGCGTCCTTCACGCAGACGGGATCGGACGTTGATGCCGATGCATTCATGTCGTCGGTCATAGATGGGCTGGCCAGTCGCCAAGACCGCATCGCCATCGAAAAGGCGCAGGTCACGCATCAGGAGGTCGATGCGTCTGTGCGATACTACTTTTCCCTGCTCGCCTTCGCCTGCGGCATGGGCATGACCTTCTCGATGATCGCCATCAGAAACCTGTGCGCCAATACATCCGCGCTCGGCGCACGGCAGACCATGGCAGGCATGCCTCGTTGGAAGATGCTCGTATCCTGCCTTGCCGCTTCATGGGCCTGCATCATGGGATGCCTGCTTGCGGCATTTCTGTTCCTGAAATTCTTCGTCGGGGTCGATTTCGGTTCGCGTCAGGTGCTTTGCATCGTCGTTCTGGGAGTATCGAGCCTCATGTCATGCGCAGCCGGTGCCGTCTTCGGCACGATGCGCACTATGACGACCGGCATGATTTCAGGAATCACCTGCCTGCTTTCGCTGTTCACAGGGCTCTACGGCACGGCAGCGCAGAAACTCGCCGATTTCGTCGAAGCCACGGTTCCGGTGCTGTCCTGGGCGAATCCGTTGTGGGAATCGACCCATGGGTTCTTCAGCCTGCTGTATTACGACACGCTGAGCCCCTTCGCCCAGAATTGCGCCGCCATGCTCGGCATGGCCGCGATCTTCATGATCATCGCGCTGGCTCGCATGAGGAGGATGAGCTATGAGCATCTTTAGAACCGCTCTGCGGATCGTGGCCGCGCATAGAGCCTACGTGCTGGTCTATCTGATCCTGTTGAGCATGCTCGGCCTGTTCATGGGCCTTGCGAACGGCGTATCGAATTCCGAGACCGTTACAGATCCGAAGCCCGTCGTCGCGGTCGTGGATCGAGATGGCAGCCAGCTGTCGCATGCGGTCGCCGACTACCTTTCGACGGTCGGCGAAATGACCGAGATCGACGATAGCGCCCGCGCGCTGCAGGATGCCGCAGCCGAAGACCGCATCCAATACGTCCTTGTCATCCCTGAAGGATTTCAGCACGACTTCGAAGAAGCGGTCGCATCCGGCACGGATGCGCCCAGCCTCGATTCCGTCGTCAGCTATCGTTCGGGCGCGGCCATGCTCATGAATACGCGCACGGCCTCGTTCTTGGGCCAGGTCTATACGTATCTGGGAACGACGGCGCACGATGTGGAGGAAGCCGTGACGCTCGCGGACGATACGATGGCCGACCGCGCCGAGACCGAGCTCATACCCGCCGACACCACGCCCCTTTCGAACAGCCTGACCATCTACCTGCAGTTTTCAACCTATCCTCTGTTCGCGTTCATCGTGGTCGCCATTTCGATGTTCATGGATAAGCTCAATCGCCGCGCGATTCGCGGACGTACGCTCGGGTCGCCCATCCCAAGCTTTTCCCGAAGCACGCAGATCTTTTCGGCCTGTCTGCTCATCGGCTTGATCGGATGGTTCTGGATCTGCCTGCTCGGACTTGCCGTATTCGGAGGCGACATGGAGGCCTCGTCCTGGCCGCTGCTTGTCGTCGCCGGCGCCGCGATGCTCGCGTATGCGCTCTGCGCCGTTGCGATAGGGTTCCTGCTCGGCCAAGCCGGGCTTAAGGACAACGCGGTCAACGCCGTGGCCAATATCCTCGGCATGGTGCTCTCGTTTCTGGGCGGCGCCTGGATCTCTCTCGAATTCATGCCCGACGCCGTCGTCAAAATCGCCCATTTCACGCCATCGTATTGGACGAACAGCATGATCACAGGAGCGGCGCATGCGGATTCCGCTTCGATGCAGACGATCGCTCCCCTCATAGGAGACTGCGGAATCGCCCTGCTGTTCGCGCTCGCGATCTTCCTTGTGGCCGTCGCGATAGGGCGGGCGCGCAACGCGAACGCGTGATGGGAGAAAATGGCTCGAGACATGCATGGTCGGGCCACGTGGTTCGGTACGTATGAGTTCGACTCGACCCGATCGCTTCCCGTCCCGCACCCGATTCCCAAATGTAGGATGGGAGGCGGTTCGCGCATCGGGGCAAAACTGTACGACCAGCAGTTTGTGCGGCCACCCCTCCGAACATCCATCTGACATGACACTATGAATTGCATGTTATACGCATGTATAATGCATGCATGATAGCCAGGAGAACGGAGTGCGGAATGCCAGCCTTGCAGGTAAGGGAATTCCCCGAAGATTTGTACAAAAAACTGAAAGCGACCGCGGCACACGAACACCGCAGCATCGCTCAGCAGACCATCATGTGTGTAGAACGAGTGCTGCGGGATCATGGCGAAGAAGAGATTCAGGGCAGCGGCGAGATGCATCGGCATCGCGTCACGCCCCATTCCCCTTATCAACAGGACGAATCCCTTCAGAAACGAGAGGCGCGCATCGCGAAACGACAAGAGATCTTCCGAAGAATAGATGCCCTTCCGAAGCTCGACCTTCCAAACGGCGCACTCGGTCCCGTCGATATCATCCAAGGTATGCGCGAAGAACGCGACACACAGATTCTTGGTACATCCTTGAATCAGGTCGTTTCATCGACGGAAGAGGAACGTGCATGATCGTCCTTGATGCCAGCGCAGTCGCGCAGATCGTTTTTGGTTCTAGGGAAGGCGATGCGCTTCGTGAGTTCATGCTTGAAGGAGAGAAATCCATTGCGCCCGACCTCGTGCGTTCAGAGCTCGCAAACGTCTTCTGGAAATACCATCAAGCAGGCATGTTGGAAAGAAAGGACGCCCAGGTTCGATTAAGCGAAGCGATTGCGCTCATCGACGAGATCCATCCCTCGGATGACCTCGTCGTCGAAGCCTTCAATGAAGCCGTCCGCCTGAACCATTCTGCTTATGACATGTTGTATCTGGTTCTTGCCCGGCGAACGGGATCGACGCTTTTCACGCTTGACAAGGAACTCCAGGAAGCCTGCCTAGAAACGGGAGTCGACTGCGTGACATCGACGAGGCTTTAACGCCTACGAGCTTTTCTTGAACGTATAGACGTATTCGACAGTGCCTTCTCGCTGAATGCCGGGATCGGATTCGAGAAAGCCGCCGGCGATCCCTGCCTCCGCCGCAGCAATATCGCAATGGCATGCAGCGATGCCCAAATCGATCTTCTGCACATCGCCGGTCGTCTCCCTCTCGAACCCTTTGCTTCTGGCCTCGAAGAAATGCACCTGGTCGCCATCGACCACGAGACGCCACGGCTGCGCGTTTCGCGCCGACGGCGCACACCGGACCGCCTCAAGCGGGATGCTCCACATCCCTACTTCAGACTCGCTCAAGGGATGCGCGAAGTCTCCCGTAAAGAACAGTTTCTCGGATGCATGACGCGTGTCCGCCTTAACCGCCGCGCGCATTGCCTTCTCGCGAAGGGAACGTTTGCGCGCCGGGCGGCCCAGCGGGCTTACGCAGGGCATGAACTCGCCCTCCCCGACGTTCATGGCGCGCTCGAATGCAGGACGATCAAGCGTGCCGGCAAGACATACGGTCCCTAATCCGAGCGAGTGCGCCTGCAGCATGAATTTCTCGAAAGAATAGCCGAATGCCAGTTCGGCACGCGATTTGCGGGCAACTTTCGCGCAAACGTAGTAGTCCGCACCGGAGATGACCTTGCTCGTAAGGCCGTACTCCTCGGCATCGAGCACGTCGAACGTCACTTCGATTCCGAACGGATTCGGAACATCGGCCAGGAATTCACGCATCGCCGCGAGCATTTCCGGGTCGAGCCCCTTGCCATCGAACGTCCTGACGCTCCTACGCTGCTTCATGTCCTGCAGATTCATGCCGATTTCCTTTCGATACATGCGCACGCATGCGTCATGCCGTGTCGCATCGGATTCGTTGCATGCGAGATCGATGGCTCAACCATGGCGACCAACGGCAGTTCCTCGATCGCATAGAGTTTTCGCCTTGCCCTTTTAGACAGCTCAGCCGAAAAGCCCTTGGGATGCTCCCCTGAGAATACAACCTCGGTCAACAATAAAAAAGCCGAGGCTCGAACGAACCCCGGCTTTCGTATTCGGATGGAGCCGATGAGCGGACTCGAACCGCTGACCTACGCATTACGAGTGCGTTGCTCTACCAACTGAGCCACATCGGCATCCTGCGCTTCAAGCGCGGAGCAGAATTATAGCGGAACGCATGCAGCCGCGCCATAGGAGTTTTACGCGACGCGAGCATTCCCATAAGTCATCGAATGGCTGGTCCACCAGGATTCGAACCTAGACCAAGGGCACCAAAAACCCTTGTGCTGCCATTACACCATGGACCAATAGAGAAAGAACCGATCGAACCGATGCGCGCGCTCGCGAGGCTCGGCATCCCGCGGGTTCGCGTAAATTCATCGTGGTGGGCCGTCGGGGACTCGAACCCCGGACCTTGGGATTAAAAGTCCCCTGCTCTACCAACTGAGCTAACGGCCCGATTTCGCATAAATGCAAGAGGACATTCTACCGATGCGGGCAAAACGGGTCAATGCGGAAGCATCCTCAAAATTCCTGCACAAGACTTTCAGGTGATTTTAAGGACGCCCCGCTATCATGCGGAGCATGCTCGATGAACTTGACAGAGCGTCGAAGACGTATCGGAAGGAACGTCGAGCGAGAACCTTCACAGAGACCACCCCTCCGCCTCCGCGCGGCGCCTGCCGACTCCTCTCCTTCATCCCTGCATAGGCCGGCGTCAAACGGATGGCGTCTTCCCTCCCTGCAGTCGGATGGCGCATTCCCTGCGCGTCTCCGACGACCCTGCACAGCGGCCCGGCCACCCCGGGCCGCTTCCTTTTCCTGCCCGACGGCTTTGAGTCCCTAGGCGATTCCGCCAATGCATAAAGCCGGGTGGGCGGCACGAATGAATCTGGCATACCCGAACGGCGATCCCGCTGGCATACAGGGTCAAGCCCGACCCCGACGATCCCGACCGCTTCCCGTTCCTATGCAGGAATCCTTTTACGATCGGCTTCGAGCGCAGCCTTTGCCTCTTCCATCTGAACCTTCACCGCGTCATGCCCGGCACCGCCATACGTCGTGCGCGCGCGCACGATCGCATCGATGTCCAGCGCCGAGACGATATCCTCTTCGAACAGGTCGGATGCGCCCTTCAGCTCCTCGATCGAAAGATCGGCCAGATCCTTTCCATTCTTTTCGCAATACAGCACGAGTTCGCCGACCGTTTCATGCGCCTGACGGAACGGCATCCCCTTCTTGGTCAGATAATCCGCCACATCGGTCGCCGCCGTGAACCCTTTGCTCGCACCTGCGCGCATAACGTCTTCGTGCACCGTCATCGTGGACACCATGCCTTCGACGATAACCATGCAGTCATGCAGCGTCTTCGCCGCGTCCATCGCGCCTTCCTTGCACTCCTGCAGGTCCTTGTTATAGGCCAGAGGCAGCGACTTCATCGTGACCAGAAGTCCGACCAGGTCTCCCACGACGCGGCCCATCTTCCCCCGCGTCAGCTCGGCGAAGTCCGGATTCTTCTTCTGCGGCATGATGGACGACCCGGTGGAGAACGAATCGGACAGCGTGATGAAGCCGAACTCGGTCGAAGACCAAAGCACGATCTCCTCGCAGATGCGCGAGAGGTGCATCATGGCCACGCTGCACGCATAGTCCAGGTCGAGCAGGTAATCGCGATCGGACACCGCGTCCAACGAATTAGGAATGGCGTGATCGAAGCCGAGCAGCTCGGTCGTCATCCGACGGTCGAGCGGATATGTGGTACCCGCAAGCGCCGCCGATCCCAAGGGATTCGCGTCCGCCGCGCTATAGGCATCCAGCAGGCGTTTGAAGTCGCGCGTGAACATCCACGCATACGCAAGCAAGTGGTGGCTCAGAAGCACCGGCTGCGCATGCTGAAGGTGCGTATAGCCAGGCATGACGATGCCGAAGCATTCATCGGCCTTATCGAGAAACGCCCGACGAAGCTCGCAGTTGACTGCGAGCAATTCGGCTATGGCATCCTTGGCGTACAAACGTATATCGGTCGCGACCTGGTCGTTGCGGGAACGGCCGGTGTGCAGGCGCGCACCCGCCGAACCTATATCGGAGATAAGCCGTCCCTCGACCGCCATATGGATGTCTTCATCGTTCACGTCGAATGCGAAGGCGCCTTCGTCCATCTGGCTCTTGATATGCGAAAGCCCCCGCTCGATGGCCGCATAGTCCTCGTCGCTGATGACGCCTTGCGCGACAAGCATCTTCGCATGAGCCAGCGATCCTCGAATATCCTGGGCATACATCGATGCATCCGTCGGAAGAGATGCGCCGAACTCCTGCGTGAAGGCGCTGACGCCCTTCTCGAACCTGCCTGACCAAAGAGCCATGGATGAACCTTTCTATCTTCCGGATGCGCAGAAAACCGAGCGGCATTCCGCACTTGAAGCCGCTGCGAGAGCCAAGCGGTTCGCCACGTTTGCAACCGCTGCGGAAGTCGAGCGGTTTGTCGCGCCTGGAGCCATCGAAGCAAGCCGTTAGGCCGCATGGGCGACCGCCCATGCGGCCATCAGCGAAGACTGATCGAAAGCTGCATTAATCCTGCTTGGCGCCTTGCTTCTGCGCCCAAACCGTCGTCGGAAGGCCGTGCAGGTACATGAAGCCCCGGGCCGCCGTGCGGTCGAACGTATCGGCCTCGCCGTAGCTTGCCAATCCGTAATCATAGAGGGAATACGGACTCTGGCGGCCGACGACCACGCACGATCCCTTGAAGAGCTTGACTTTGATGGTGCCGGTCACGTGCGTTTGCGTTTCTGCGCAGAATGCATCGAGCGCCTGTTTGAGCGGCGAGAACCAGAGGCCGTAGTACACGGAGGTCGCCCACTGCTGCTCGACGCCGAGTTTGAAATGCACGGTCTCGCGGTCGAGACAGAGCGATTCGAGCGCCTTATGGGCGGCGATGAGGACCGTTGCCGCAGGCACCTCGTAGCATTCACGCGACTTCACGCCGACAAGGCGATTCTCGACCATATCCAAACGGCCCACGCCATGCGTGCCGGCGGCATGATCGACTTCATTGATCAGCTTGAGGAGGCTCATCTTCTCGCCGTTCAGCGAGCAGGGAACGCCGGCCTCGAACCCGATCTCGAGATATTCGGGCTCGTCGGGCGCATCGGCCGGATTGGTCGTGGTCTGCCAAATATCCTCGGGAGGCTCGTTCCAGGGGTTTTCCAGAACGCCGCACTCGATCGCGCGGCCCCACAGATTGTCGTCGATGGAATACGGGGATGCCGGAGTGACGGGCACGGGCACGCCGTTCTCCTTGGCCCAAGCCATCTCATCCTCGCGGGTATGCAGGTTCCACTCGCGCACCGGAGCCAGGATCGTCAGGTTCGGATCGAGCGCCTTGATGGATGTCTCGAAACGCACCTGGTCGTTCCCTTTTCCCGTGCAGCCATGCGCGACGAAGGCGGCTCCGTACGTATGCGCGGCTTCCACCAGGTATTTCGAAATGAGCGGACGGGAAAGCGCGGACAGCAGCGGGTAGGAGTTCTCGTACAGGCCGTTCGCCGCAAGCGCTTTGGTCAAGTACTTGTCCGCATATTCCTCGCGCATGTCGATGGCTTCGGACGCGATGGCGCCCATATCGAGGGCCTTCTGCTTGATGTACTCGAGATCCTCTTCGTCTTGGCCTACGTTTCCGCAGATGGCAATGACATCAAGGCCTTTTTCGACCTGAAGCCACTTAAGGACGACGGAGGTATCGAGACCGCCGGAATAGGCGAGAACGACCTTCTGCTTTTCGGATGCGATGGTTTCGACAGTCATGAAAGTTCCTTTCTTCGGGTGCTTTGGCGCACGGCGATATCGGAAAACAACAGGCGTTCGATGTGCGGCAGAAGCGATGCGAGCAGTCGATGCGCGGCTTGCGGCCATGCAAAACGCCGATGAAGCGAAGCGAGGGATGGTTTAACGGACCATACGCCCGAAGCGAGCGTATATATGAAAAAGCCCGGCGACGCCGGGTGCTGTCATACGTCCTATGGAAGAGAAAAGGGTGTTAGCACCCTATCGGACCATGCATCAGCACACACGAGCGTCGCAGCGTGATTCGTCGGTCCTGGCGTCGGAGGGAGATCGGCATCGTGAATGCGATAGGCATGGGTGCGAACTCCTCTCGATCGATGCGCCGCACGAGACGGCTTCTTTGACGGCTTCCTTGGCGCGCGGTTACGCCTTTGGCCCAAGCGCCTGACGCATGCGGAGGGAGCATCTGTCGCACCCACGTGCATCATGTGCAGCGCTTTTTTGTATGGGTAGGTACACTAACCGTTCGACGCCGATGGAGCAAGTAAGAATTCTAATCTGGAAATTCATGCACAATTTAGCCATATCATCTCTGTGTTATGCATAATTGCTGAATATCAGCTTATTTTTATGCATCTAAAAAATGTGACTGATGTTTTGATAGGCAAACGGCCTCGTGATTCGACGATCCTGAAACCGGCGAACGGCGCTTACGGGAGTGGATTTTCAGTGCGAACGATAGGCGGATCGCGTGCGGGCATGTGGGTCATGCGGGTTGTGCGGGTCGTGTGCGACCGCGCAAGTCATACGAGTCGCGTGCGGTCGTGCGTGGGCCGTGCGGGTCGTATGCGGTCATGCGCCGAAGGCCGTAAGTCAAACCCTTCCTCGATGCCAAAAAATCGAAGCTTAGTATACCCTGTAGGGGTATTTTTTCGGTACATAAGTCGTTATTGCAACGAAGTGACGCTTGATTAAGGGCAGTTTCGTTGTGAGCGCAACAGAAACGATGCTCGAGATTCTCTAAACAGCGATTTTTTGTCATCGGCATCGAATTCGATGGTCGAAAAGGGGCTATACCCCCCCCGCACACTGAACAAACCGCCGAACATGGCGGCTCCCATCGCGCTGAACGGGCAACCGAATCTGAACTCCTGCATGAGCAGAGGCCCGACACCCCGATCACAGCTCGACGCGAACGAAGTTCTCTTTCCCGACGCCGCAGATAGGACAGACGAAATCATCGGGAAGCTCATCGATTTCGACGATGTACCCGCACACCTGGCACTGCCATCCATAACGAGGAGTCGAACCCGACCCGACGCCCGCATCGCTCGGCTGAGAGGCATCGGACCCGTTCGCATCGTCCGCAATATCAGGCGCTTCGTACGACGAGGCCTTCGGAGGTGTCTTTCCACCTTTGACCTGGTGATAATATGCATACGTCATCGGTTCCTCAGTCGATAGGACATCCGCCTCCTCGACCTCGCCGACGATCAGCATATGCGACCCGACATCCTCGGAAGACAGCACGCGCACGCCCATATGGGACACGACATGTTCGGCCACATACGGAACGCCCGCCTCGTCTATACGGATTTCGGTATCGGAGAATTTATCGGTGTCGGCGCTCGAGCGGAATCCAAAACGCCCGATGAGCTCCATAGGAGCGGACTCTGCAAGCACCGAAGCTTCGAAACGGCCGGACGAAAGCACGACGCCCGTCGTGAAGTTATCCTTGTTGATCGCAACGATCACACGTGCGGGCTTCGATGTGACCTGCGTTAACGTATTGACGATGCATCCCGCTTTCGTGTCTTCATCCTGTGCGGCAATCACATACACGCCGCAGCTCATAGCGCGGAACGACTTTGAATCCAACATTGGTCCCCCTTCGATCGGAATCGCACGAACCCAACGCCTATCATACGAGCTTGTGCGAATTTTCGCGCGCAAGAATCGATCGGGGGATGGACCGATGGAGCAGACCATACGTTCCGCCACGAAGGCAGCCGCTTCGCGCAGCATTCCCGCAGCTCTCTCGCAACTGCCCCGCACAGCCATCTCTCTCAGCTATCTCACGCAGCTCTCACGCAACTGTCACGCAGCCGCCTCGCGCAGCGTTCCCGCAGTTCTCTCGCAACTGCAGCGCAGCCATCTTGCCTTATAATCAACGCTTGCCTTCGCAGGGCGCCCGTCGCAACGACGCCGTTCGAGGCCGTCCACCGCATCGCGGCAGCAATGCTGTGCGCCGGGCTGCCACGGCAGCCAACGCTCGCACGCGCTTGCCTCGATGCCCGACGGCAACGCATGCGGTCCGACCCGTCCGGCACCGTCCTTAGATTCGCTCGTCGCACGCCACCGACCGTTAGGCCTCCATGGACCCGATCACGCTCATCATAGTCTGCCCGCTCGTATTCCTCGCGGGCGTCGTCGATGCCATCGCTGGCGGCGGGGGACTCGTCTCGCTCACCGCGTACCTGCTCGCAGGCTTGCCCGCCCACACGGCGATCGCCACGAACAAGCTCTCGAGCACGGTCGGCACGGCGGCTGCGACATTTCGCTTCATGCGCGGAGGCTTCGTCAAGCTGAAACCGGCGATTCCCGCCGTCATCGGCGCGCTCGCCGGCTCGGCTATCGGAGCGCGCCTGGCGCTGCTCACGCCCGACGGCATCTTCCAAATCGTCCTCATCGTATCGCTGCCCCTTGTGGCCATCGCGGTCCTGCGCAAGCCTGACCTAGGAGCATCCAAGGCCGAAGACGTACCGTTGCATCGCCGCCTCGCCGTCATCCTGGCTATTTCGCTCACCGTCGGCGTTTACGACGGCTTCTACGGGCCCGGAACGGGAACGTTCATGCTGCTTGCATTCGTCGTGTTCGGAAAGCTCGGAATCAAAGAAGCATCGGGAGAGACTAAAATCGCGAACCTGGCGTCGAACGTCGCCGCGCTCATCACGTTCCTGCATGCCGGCGTCGTCTGGATCGGGCTCGGACTTATCGCCGCGGCATTCAGCATCATCGGCAACTACATCGGAGCCGGCCTGGTCCTGAAGGGCGGCACGAAGATCGTGCGCCCCATCATCATCGTCGTCATCTCGCTGCTCTTCATCAAGGTCATCGCCGACCTCGTGATGTAGATCCCGGTATTACAGCACGTGCCCGAGCAGGAAGCCGAAGATCACACCGATCACGCCGATGCCCGCGGTCACGCATGAGATGAAGACGTCATGCTGATGGTCTTCCCTGCGATAGCGTTCCGCACGCTCGATGTCGGCGATCTCCGCATCGATCATGGCGATATAGGAATATCCGCGCCCCAGCACCTCGACGACAAGCGGATTGCCGTCCCGATATGCAGCACCGACATATCCAAGCTGGTCAAGACGCCGCATAGATGCGCCGGCCGCCGTGTCGCGCTTCACGAAGGCAAGCGGGCTCTTCTTTTCCTCGGCCCTGTTCGCCGTCTCGATCTGAATCAAGCGACGCAGCACCTTCTCGTCGTATTCGCTCAGCCTGTCTTCCATCGTCAGCGCATCTCCTCGTATCCGCCGTCATCGGCGGCGGCCCATCCCGAATCGTGAATCAGTCGGCAGTATATCGCACGCAGAGAGGGTTTCGCCATTTCGTGCCGCAGCGCTCCGCCCTTAGGCGATGCCCGCCGCCTCGAGCGATCCAGTCTCCAGCAGCCGCAGCAGATCCGCTTCGGAAAGCACCGGAACGCCCAGCGCAACGGCCTTGTCGTACTTGCTGCCGGCGGCTTCGCCCGCGATCACGTACCCCGTCTTCTTCGACACACTGCCCGACACCTTGGCGCCCATGGCCTTCAGCCGCGAGCCCGCCTCATCGCGCGTCATGCCGCTTTCGACGAGCGACCCCGTCAGCACGAACGTGATGCCCGCAAGCGTCTGAGGCACGTCCTCGCCCTCTGTCCGCACGTCTTCCATGCGGACGCCGAGCACCCCCAGCCGATGGATGACTTCGCGGTTGTCGGGCGTCTCCAAGAACGCACGGATGCTCTTGGCGATGATGCCTCCGACGCCGTCGATGGCCGCCAGGTCTTCCTCGGATGCCCGCATGAGCGCGTCCATCGAAGGATACGCGGCGGCGATCTGCGCGCCCGTGGTCTTGCCGACATGACGAATGCCCAGGCCGAACAGCACGCGTCCGAACGGTCGCGCCTTGGATGCCTCGATCGACGCAATCAGCTTGGCGGCGATGGTCGATCCCAGATGAACGGGTTCGCCCTCCTTGTTGGTGCGCCCCGTCTCAAGCGTGGCCAGGTCGTATTCCGAAAGGCTGTAGTAATCCGCAACGTCGGTCAAGCGCCCCGATTCCACCAGGCGCGCGACGATCTCCTCGCCCATGCCGTCGATATCCATGGCGCCGCGGCTCGCCCAATGGATGAGGCGTTCCGTCGCCTGAGCAGGACAGTCGATGGAAACGCACCGGAACGCAGCCTCTCCGTCCTCGCGCACGAGCGGGCTTCCGCAGCTCGGACACATCGCAGGCATTTCCCAAGGAATCGCGCCTTCCGGACGCAGCGAAAGCACCGGGCCCAGAACCTCGGGAATCACGTCCCCGGCCTTGCGCACGATGATCGTGTCGCCGACGCGCACGTCTTTGCGGTGCACCTCGTCGAGGTTATGCAGCGTCGCACGCGCAACTACGGAACCGTCCACGCGCACCGGATCGAGCTCGGCCACCGGCGTGATGGCTCCTGTGCGTCCGACCTGGACCGATATGTCGCGCAGCACCGTAGTCTTCTCTTCGGGCGGGAACTTGTAGGCGATGGCCCACCGCGGCGCGCGGGCCGTGAAGCCCATCTCGCGCTGGATCGCGAACGAGTCCACCTTCACCACCACGCCGTCGATGCCGTACGGAAGCGAGTCGCGCCGGTCGGCCACCTCTTCGCAGAAGCGATGCACCTCTTCGGGCGTGTCGCAGCGCTTGACGTCGGGATTCACGTGGAAACCGCAGTCGCCGAGCCATTTCAGCAGATCCCACTGCGATTCGGCGCGCACCGGAGCGTCGTCGGCGATGGCGTATAGGAACGTGGAGAGGTCGCGCCCTTGCGTGACGGTCGGATCCTTCTGGCGAAGCGAACCGGCGGCGGCGTTGCGTGGATTGGCGAACCCTTGCCTGCCCTGCGCGGCTGCGGCCGCGTTCAGCGACTCGAAGCTCCGTTTCGGCATGTAGACCTCGCCGCGGACCTCGATGCTCGCATCGGGATCGACAAGTCCCTCGATGCCCGCATCGCGCAGGCGCAACGGTATGTCGCGCACCGTGCGCATATTGACGGTGACATCTTCGCCCGTGGTGCCGTCGCCGCGCGTCGCAGCCTTCGTCAGCACGCCCGCCTCGTACGTGAGCGCGATGGACGAGCCGTCGATCTTAAGCTCGCAGCAGAACGGCACCGGATGCCCGATGGCTTCCACGGTGCGCGCGAGCCATTCGTCGAGCTCTTCCAAGCCCATGGCGTTGTCCAGCGAATACATGCGCACCGCATGGCGCACGGGCGAGAACTGCTCGCCCACGTACCCGCCGACGCGCTGCGTCGGGCTGGTCGGATCGATGAGCTCAGGATGGGCCTGCTCGAGTTCGCGCAGTTCGCGCATCAGCGAATCGAACGCCGCATCGGAGATTTCCGGCGCATCCTTCGCGTAATAGAGATACGTGTGGTGCTCGATTTCCTTGCGAAGCGCCCGAACGCGCGCACGGGTCCCGTCGGCATCCAGAGCCTGGCCGTCCGACCCGAAAAGGCTGTCCTGATCCATGATTGAAGAAATCCTCCGTTTGAGGGCTACCAGAGCCGGTTGGTGTGATCGATGCCGATAGGCAGGCTGAACGCGATGAGCGAGATTCCGTAGACGATGCCGACGAGCCCGATGATGAGCCCCAAGCTGCCAGGCCAGATGCACATGGCTCCGCCCAGAACGATCTCGAAGACGCCCGACGCGAGCTCGACGACGCACATGATGCCGCCGAAAGAACGCAGCTGCACGCCGACGAACATCTGCACCAGGCCGAATACGACGAGTCCGAGGCCGACGATCCACGCGGCGATCGTCACGCCGATGAGCGGATGCGCGCAGAGCACGATGCCGAAAACGAGCACTGCAATGGTCGTGAACAGGGATATCCCGCCTTTTTCCTGCAGCGTTCCCCGCACGCGCAGGTACGAGACGAGCATGACGGCTCCGACGAACAGGAACCCGACGCCCGCCGCGTACGACAGGCCCGCCAGGAACGTTTCAGGATTGAGAACGCTCGCGATGCCGAGCAGGACCAAGACGATGCCCGAGATGAGAAGCGGTGCGTTCACGGGCCCGCCGCTGCGCCCCGGCAGGAACTCGTCGCGAGAATCCAGAAGCGTGACTTTGATATCGCTCATGACGTTCTCCTCATGAATCGGCCCGCAGCCTGCGGCAAACGGTCGAGCACATCTTCGGCCGTCGGCCCGAAGGCCAGGCCTTCTCCCGCCATCCGTCCCGCGCACGCATGGATATGCGCGCCGAGCACGGCCGCTTCGAGCGGCATTATGCCGTACGCAAGCAGAGACCCGACGGCGCCGGCGAGCACATCTCCGGTGCCCGCCTTCGCAAGCGCCCAGGTGCCCGCATCCACGATATAGGTCGAACCCTCGGGCGTCGAAATCCAGACATCGGATCCCTTCAGCATGCAGATCGTCGAAGTCGCTTCGGCGATGGCCTGGGAAAGCGCCACGGGCGCGAGATCCCCGTCTAGACGCATCGCCTGGGCGATGCGCGCCGCCTCTCCCAGATGCGGCGTGATGACGGCGGTCGTGCGGCCGGTGCGCTTTTCGAGCAGCGCACGCACGTCGCCCGATCCCATGGCATCCAGGGCGCCGCCGTCCAGAAGCACCGGACAGTCGGAACGTTCCAGCACGCGTGCGATGCTCTCGGGCGAACATGCCGCGGCGGGCCTTTCGGAAACCGAAGGGACCCCTTGGGCGCACGCACGGCTCAGCTCGCGCAAGAGGCCGTCGCGCGCCGTCGAAGAGGGAAATCCGCATCCGACGACCACCGCGCGCGGGCGACGCGGCCCATCCTCATGCCGTACCTCGGCGAACGACGCATGGTCGCGCACCACGATCGAGGGGCTCTGCGCCCGCAGGGCCGCCCGCGCCCTCGATGTCGTGTACGCGATAACGTATCCGCAGGCCAGCTTATTGGCGGCACAGGAGGAAAGCACCGCCGCGCCAGGATAGTCCTTGCTTCCGACATACAGCTCGCACACGCCGCGCGAATACTTATGGGCATCGGCAGGTATCCGAGGCACGAGGTCGGCCGCCGCTTCGGGCGGCACCACGCAGGAACTCCCGCGCGCAGGACGGATGTCGTCCAGCAACGTCACGCCCGATCACATCCTTCGATGGCTTCCGCGGTTTCCGAGCCGAGCTCGTCGAGCATGCTGCGCGCTTCCTTGAATCGGCTTGCGAGCTCGGCCTTCACATCGCGCCGACGTTCCTTGTCCTCTTCCGCCGCCTTCGTGATGGCGACCGCGTTCGCGACGACGACCGCATGCGTGTATGAAATCGAAAGGGGGATATCCGTGATGCCCTGCTCCCGGGCGAGCTCGGCCGCCCGCCCATGCAGCACCGCGACGGGCTTGCCGCGCCGGTCGTGCGAGACCTCGACGTCCTTCATGCCGATGCCGCAGGCCAGAATGCCTGTTCCAAGCGCCTTGCACACCGCTTCCTTCGCCGCGAAGCGGGCGGCGAACCGCGCGGCGGCATTGCCCTTGGATTCGCAATACGCACGCTCCTCGTCGGTGAAGACCTTCGAGACGAACGACGACGTGCGCGCAAGCACACGCTCCATGCGCTCGATTTCGACGATATCGACCCCAAGTCCGACCGGCATGCCGCGCCCCTATTCGACCGTGACCGATTTGGCCAGGTTGCGAGGCTGATCAACGTCGCAGCCACGTTTGATGGCGATAGCGCGGGCGAAGAGCTGCAGCGGCACGCTGACCGTGACGGCGCTGAAGCAGTCGCGCACCTTCGGCACATAGATCACATAATCGGCGTGTTCCTTGATGTCCTCGTCGCCTTCGGTGGCCACGACGACGATGCGCGCGCCGCGGGCCTTGCATTCCTGGATATTGGAAACCACCTTGTCGTACGTGGGGCTCTGCGTCGCCACCGCGATGACGGGGAACCCCTCGTCGAGCAGGGCGATCGGCCCATGCTTCATCTCGCCGGCGGCATAAGCCTCCGCGTGCAGGTAGCTGACCTCCTTGAGCTTGAGGGCGCCTTCGTAGCAGATCGTGGCCCCGATGCCGCGCCCGACGAACAGGGCGCTCGTCGCGTCCTTGCAGGCCTCGGCCGCCTCGTCGATGGGCGCGAGGTCGGACAGGATCTCTTCCACCTGCAGCGCCGTGTCGGCGAGCTCGCGGAAGAGCATGCGGATCTGCTTGGTCGTCAGAAGCCCGCGCACCTGGCCGAGCAGCATGGACAGAAGCGTCAGCGCGACGACCTGGCCGAGGAAGCTCTTGGTGGCGGCCACGGCGATTTCCTTGTTCGCCTTGATATAGATGACGCCGTCGCTTTCGCGGGCGATCGGGCTGCCCACGACGTTCGTGATGCCGAACACCTTCGCGCCGCGGATGCGCGCGTCGCGGATGGCGGCGAGCGTATCGGCCGTCTCGCCGGACTGGGATACGGCCACGACCAGCGTGGACGGCGTGACGATCGGGTTGCGGTAGCGGAATTCGCTCGCCACCTCGACTTCGCACGGAATGCGGCTCCAGCCTTCTATCAGATTCTTCGCGACGAGGCCGGCATGGTAGCTGGTGCCGCATGCGATGATGTAGACGCGATCGATGGCCGCGAGCTCTTCGAAATTGAGCGTGAGCTCGTCGAACTTCAGATGGCCGTTCACCATGCGCCCCGCAAGGGTGTCGCGGATGGTGCGCGGCTGCTCGAAGATCTCCTTCATCATGAAGTCGGGGTACCCGCCGCGCTCGGCGGCCGAGATATCCCAGTCGACATGCATGACCTCGGGTTCGATCGCCTCGCCGTCGAAATCGCGATAGGAGATTGAAACCCCTCCGTCCACGCAGGCCATGCGCGCGAAGGTATCGTTCTCCAAGACGACGGCATCGCGCGTCTCGTCCACGATGGCCACGATATCGCTCGCCACGATCGCGCCCGTCTCGCCGGCGCCGATGATGACCGGAGAATCCTTGCGCGCGGCCACGATGACGCCGGGCTCGAACGTGCAGGTGACGGCCAGGCCGTACGCGCCGACGAGCCTGCGCGTGGCCATGCGCACGGCATCGAGCAGATCGCCTTCGTATGCCTCCTCGATCAGGTGCGCGATGACCTCGGTGTCGGTGTCGCTTCTGAACTCGTGCCCGCGCCCGGCAAGCTCTTCCTTCAGCGCGGCGAAGTTTTCGATGATGCCGTTATGGACGACGGCGAAGCGTCCCGAGCAGTCGGTATGGGGATGCGCGTTGCGCTCGCTCGGGCGGCCGTGGGTCGCCCAGCGCGTATGCCCGATGCCGCAGGTGCCTTCGATATGCTCGGACGCGACGATGGCTTCAAGGCCGGATACCTTCCCCACCTTGCGCCTGACCACGAGACCCGCATCCGTCTGCACCGCGATGCCTGCGGAATCGTAGCCGCGGTATTCCATGCGCTTCAGGCCGTCGATCAGGATATCTGTGGCCTGCGAGGTGCCGGTGTATCCAACGATGCCGCACATCTTACGGTTCCTCCTTCAGGCGCCTCCGCGATCGCGGACGCGCTCGGATCAATACGCCCCGATGGGCTCGATGCGAGAAGCGACGACGTGCGTCGGCGCACGGCCTCGTGAAAGCCGGCTCGCATGCGTTTCGGTCGATAGGATATTGTAACGCCGAAGACGGGCGCCCACCTGCCCGTCTGAAAACATCCTGAATCACGCCAGACCCGAGAGAAGCGGGGTCGCCGGACCCTTCGAAAGGACCGTCAGGCGGCGCGTCGCACGCGACAGGGCGACATAGAGGCAGCGGCGCGCGATATCGTCGTCGGGCGGATAGGCCGAAGACGATGCGTCGGGGATGACGACGTGGTCGAATTCGAGCCCCTTCGCAAGGGAGACCTCGAGCGCGACCATGCCGGATTCGGGAAGGGGCTCGTCGCCGCGCATGACGCGAGGCGCGTCCTCGCCCAGGATGCGCTCGATACGCTTCAGCTCCTGCTTCGACCGGGCCACGAGCGCCACGAGCCCGTCGCCCGACCGCGCATCGCGAACCGCTTCGCAAAGGGCCTGCGCATACGCTTCATCGGATGCCGCCTCCACGAACGCGGGCGCCATGCCTTCGGGCTGCACGGAATTGACCTCGATGCGCGCGTCTGCATCCAGAAGACCTGCGAACAGGGCCGTGATCTCGGGAGACGAGCGATAGCTCGTCATGAGCCGGCATTCATCCGCCGACCCGAACGCACGCGTGAACAGGCGGCGGATCTCGCCGTAGGTCGCGGTATGCGCGACGATGGCCTGATTCTCGTCGCCCAGCAGCATGAAGTGCGCCGAGCGGAAGTACCGCGCCAACACTGCGAGCTGGGCCGATGTATAGTCCTGCACCTCGTCCACCATGACGTAGCGCGCCCAAGGATCCCCCATGCCCGTGATGGCCGTCTTAAGGTAGAGCCATTCCGCCGTGGTCAGGTTATCGCGGCCGATCAGGCGGCGCGCGACGCGGTCCACGTTGAGCCATCCGAAGGTCTCGAGCGTCTTGAAGGCATCGGCATGCAGGTCGTCCAGGTAGATGCGGATGCGCGATGCCGTTTCCTCGTCGGACAAAGGGTCGCCGTATTCGTTGAACAGGCGGCGCTGCTCGCCTTCGTCGAGCCCGAGCATCTCGTCTTCCGCCCATTCGGTATGGGCCGCCTGCTTCACGCGGTTGGTCAAGCGATCGAAAAGCTCTTCCTCGACCGCAGCGAACAGACGCGGACCCGCGGGTATGCGCCCGAATTTATCGAAGACGCCCTGGATCTGGGCAGCCGTGAGCACCGCGCGTCCGGTGCGAAGCACGACGGGACGGAAGTCGCCGACCTCGAAGCGGAACCCGTCGAGCATTCCATCGATGCGCGCAAGGTCGTCCGCGGACAGCTCGTCGGCACGCATGCCGCGATCGGTCGCGCCGAGGGATCGCGCGAACCGCGCCCAGGTCGTCGAATGCGGATTGCTCTCGCCCATCTGGGGAAGCACGTCGTCGATATAGCGCCTGAACACCGGGTTCGGCGTGAAGAGATGCACGTCGGACGGATCGAGCGTCTCCCGTTCGCGGTAGAACAGATATGCGATGCGCTGCATCAGCACCGACGTCTTGCCGGATCCCGCAATGCCGTCGACCAGCAGCACCGGCACGTCTTCATGGCGGATGACCTCGTTCTGCTCCTTCTGGATCGTGGCCGTGATGGCCTGCATCCGAGCGGACCGGTGCTTCTTGAGGGAAGCGAGCAGCAAAGGATCCTCGATCGCGACCGACGTGTCGAAGTACGCGTTCAGACGGTCGGCCTCGATATCGAATTGGCGACGGTTCTCCAAATCGACGACGATGGTGCGCCCGTTCGCCTCATACGAGGTCCGCCCCATGTCGCGGTTGTAATACGTCTCCGCGACCGGAGACCGCCAATCGATGACGAAATGCCGCCGGTTCTCGTCGGTCATGCCCGTCGATCCGATATAGATGTCCTTGACCGGGTCGGTCGGCTTGAACCGAAGCTCGACCTTGGCGAAGTACGGCTGCGCAAGGAGCTGGCGCGCACGGGAGAGGTTTTCGGAAGCCACGCGGGCCGCGGCGTTGTATTCGTCGATGACCTGGTTCATTCCCTCGAGTTCCACCTGAGCTTCGAAGGAATGGTCCAGATCGGCCGTATCGAGGCCGAGATCATCGCTCATCGAGCTCTTATCCGCCGCAGCGGCGCGCATGATGTTCGCAAGCTTCGCGACCTGCACATCCTCTATGCGCTTGAGCTTCGCATACGTCTCGTTCAGATGCTCCTGCTCTTTGACGAAGATCGGATCCGCGGCGCTTCCCGGTGCGTTCATTCCGCATCTTCTTCCAAGAGCTTCGCCGCCACGATCTGGCTGATCTTGTCCACATCGAAGAACACGTCGCCCTCGTCGATGATGTCCTTCAGCATGACGCCGTCGACGTAGTCCTCGATGACGCGGTCGAGACCGATCCAGAACTTCACCGAAGCGCAGTCGGCGATGCGCGCGCAATCGAAGGTCACGCCGTCGCATGACGACACGGGAAGGACGTTCCCCTCGGCCGCGCGCAGGATGTCGCCCGCACGGATCGCGGCGGACGGCTCGGCGAGCACATAGCCGCCTCCCTTCCCACGCACGCTTTTGAGCAGGCCTGACTTGACCAGTGGACGGGCGAGCTGCTCGAGGTACTTCATCGAGATGCCTTCGCGTTGGGCCACGGCGCGCAGAGAAAGGGGCGTTCCCTCTTTCTCGAAATGGTGAGCGACGTCCGCCATGAGACGCATGGCATAGCGCCCTTTCGTCGTGACAAGCATCCTCGCTCCTTCGATCGAAACGCACCTAGATGCGTAGCAATTGTGTTCCGGTCGTGCGCGACGCGGGTTTTCCCGCCTTTTGCGCGCTGTCCATATTGACATATGGAGCCGTCCGTTTATTTTAATCATATAATTTTTATAGGAATTAAAGCTCTCCGGAAAGGCTTTCCCATGGCGCAACCGCTTCTCAAGATCAACGACCTGTTCGCATCGGTCGACGACAAGCTCATCCTGAAGAACGTCAACCTCGAGCTCGCCGCCGGCGAGACCCATGTCCTCATGGGCCCCAACGGCACGGGCAAGTCGACGTTCGGCCACGTGGTCATGGGCGATCCCGTCTACACCGTCAATGGCGGCTCGATCGAATTCGATGGCCAAGACATCACCGGCCTCTCCCCCGACAAACGCTCCCGCGCCGGGCTCTTCCTGAGCTTCCAGGCTCCGGTCGAGATTCCCGGCGTGCCCCTGTCCAGCTTCCTGCGCGCATCCGTCGCGGGCCGAGAAGGCGCCGACCTCAAGGGCAAGCAGTTCCGCAAGCTCCTGAAAGACCTCTGCGAAGAGCTCGACATGGATCCGGCCTGGCTCGATCGCGAGCTCGGCGTCGGCTTCTCCGGCGGCGAGAAGAAGAAGGTCGAGATGCTCCAGCTCCTGCTCCTTCAGCCTAAGCTCGCCATCCTCGACGAAACCGACTCCGGTCTCGACGTCGACGCCCTCGGCGTCGTGTCCCGCGGCATGGAAGCCTACCGCCGCCGCTGCAACGGCACGCTGATGGTCATCACCCACAACACGCGCATCCTCGAACACCTGAGCATCGACCGCGTCCACGTCATGATGGGCGGGCATATGATCGCCGAAGGCGATGCGAGCATGGTCCAGTCCATCGACGAGAACGGCTTCGAGCAGTTCGCCGCCGCCGAAGCGGAAGCCGCATCCCATGACGAAGAGCTCCTGGCCGCGCTCATCGAGCGCGCCGCGGCGGACGCCGAATAGGAGGCTTCCCCATGCCTAAGAAACGCACCGAGGTCGCCGACATCGACCGTTCGATGTACGACTTCCGCTACGAAGAGAAGGATTTCGAACGCGTCGACGCCGGCCTGACCCCTGAAATCGTCGAAGAGATCTCGAGCCGCAAGGACGAGCCGCAGTGGATGCTCGACTTCCGCCTGAAGTCCCTCGAAACCTACCATCGCATGGCGACCCCCGACTGGGGCCCGTCGATCGCCGGGCTCGACATGGACAACATCGTCACCTACGTCAAGCCCAACACCGACCAGAAAAGCGACTGGGAAAGCCTTCCCGACGACGTGAAGAACACGTTCGACCGCCTGGGCATCCCTCAGGCCGAACGCGCCTACCTCGCGGGCGTCGGCGCCCAGTACGACTCCGAGCTCGTCTATCACAGCGTGCAGGAATCCGCCGCCCAAATGGGCATCGTGTACTCCGGCATCGAAGAGGCCCTGCACGAGCCCGAGTGGGAGAAGCTCATCCACGAGAAGTTCATGACGCTCATCCCGCCCACCGACCACAAGTTCGCCGCGCTCCATGGCGCCGTATGGTCGGGAGGATCGTTCGTCTACGTCCCGAAGGGCACGCGCCTCGACTTCCCGCTGCAGTCGTACTTCCGTCTGAACGCCAAGGGCGCAGGCCAGTTCGAGCATACGCTCATCATCGTGGAAGATGACGCCGACCTGCACTTCATCGAGGGGTGCTCGGCGCCGAAGTACAACGTGGCCAACCTCCACGCCGGCGCGGTCGAGCTCTTCATCGGCAAGGGTGCCCACCTGCGCTATTCGACGATCGAGAACTGGTCGAAGAACATGTACAACCTCAACACCAAACGCGCCCGCTGCGACGAGGGCGGCTCGGTAGAATGGATATCCGGGTCGTTCGGCAGCCACGTGGGCTACCTGTATCCGATGTCCATCCTCGCAGGACGCAAGAGCCGCTGCACCTTCACCGGCATCACCTTCGCCGGCCAGGGACAGAACCTCGACACCGGCTGCAAGGTCGTGCTCGCGGCCCCCGAGACCTCGGCGGCCATCGAGACGAAGTCCATCTCCAAGGGCGGTGGCGTATCCACGTTCCGCAGCTCGGTGGTGGCCACGCCGAACGCGACCGATTCCGCGGCCAGCGTCTCCTGCCAGTCGCTCATGCTCGACGACGTCTCCCGATCCGACACCATTCCCGCGATGGACGTCCGCTGCAAGAAGGTGGACATCGGACACGAGGCGACGATCGGCCGCATCGGCGACGACACCATCTTCTACCTGATGAGCCGCGGCATCTCCGAGGAAGAGGCCCGCACGATGATCGTCAACGGCTTCGCGGACCCGGTCTCCAAAGAACTCCCGCTCGAATACGCGGTCGAAATGAACAACCTGATCAAACTCGAAATGGAAGGGGCGATCGGCTAGGATGGACGCCATTACCCTGCAAAACGCCAGCCCGATGCCCGCTCCCACGTGGCATCGCCTGAGCATGAACGGCGCGGACATAGAAACCCCCGCCGACCTTATCCAGGCGCATGACGCCATCGTCGAAGTGCCCGAGGGCGAAAGCGCACTTTCTGTGACCGCCGTCGCGCTCACAGACCTTGAGGGCGATGCGTTCGATACGGCTGTGGACGCGCTTTCGGCGCGCACCTATGCGACGCGCATCAGCGCGCAGGATCTTGCGGGCGAAGCCGACGACGACACCGACGGCGTGCGCGACACGGCATATTCCCGCTATCAGATCGATGCCGCCGAAACCGAGCGCGCAGCGTCCGTCGCCGCCGCGTTCGAGACGGGCATGGGCGCGGATGCGCGAGCATTCCTGCTCCAAGCCGCCGGCGAGGTCATCGTCGTGGAAGCCCCCGAAGGCTCCGAAGGCGCGGCGACCGTCCGCCTCAACGGCATCGACGGGGCGGTCAACACGGCCGCCGTCGACGTCGTGGCCCACGAAGGCGCGCACGTCGATATCGCGATCGCCTTCGACACCCCGACTAAGGGAGTCGGTGCCATCGGTGCGACGTTGCGCGTATTCGCCGGCAAGGACGCCGTCGTCCGCGTGACCGCCATCCAGACGGCCGACGATTCCTGGCAGTGCTTCGACGACGAGGGCTATGTGCTCGACGAGTCCGCAAAGGTCGAGGTCAGGCATACCGTTCTAGGCGCCGGGGAATCCTACACGGGGCTCGCCTGCGACCTGCGAGGCACCTCCTCCGACATCGACGTGGACACCCGCTATCTGGGCCACGGAGAAAACGAGCTCGACTTCAACTACGTCATCCGCCATCACGGCCAACGCACGATGTCCGAACTGAATGCCAACGGCGTGCTGGCCGGCGAAAGCGTCAAGACGCTCCGCGGCACGATCGATCTGATCCGCGGCTGCAAGGGCGCCAACGGCCATGAATCGGAAACGGTGCTCATCGCCGATGACGGCGCGCACAACCGCACGGTTCCCGTCATCCTCTGCTCCGAAGACGACGTCGCCGGCAACCATGGCGCGACGATCGGGCATATCCGTCCCGAGCAGAAGTTCTATCTGGCATGCCGCGGCCTTTCCCCCGATGCGGCCGAAGCTATGTTCGCGCGTGCGCAAATCGAAAACGCCGAGATCAATGCCGTCGACGAGACCGTCAGGGCCAGTGTCGTGCGCCTCGGCAAGACGCTCCTCGGAGATTACGAGGGGGTCGAGCAATGAGCGGCCCCAAGTGCATAGCGTTCGATCCGACCGACCTTTCCACCAGCCCGTTCCGCTGCGATTTCCCGCTGCTTTCCCTGCACCCCGAGCTCGCGTTCCTCGACTCGGCGGCCACGGCCCAGCGGCCCTCCGTCGTGCTGGATGCCCAGCGTTCGTTCTACGAGACCATGAACGCGAACGCCCTGCGCGGGCTGTACAAGCTGTCGTTCGAAGCGACGATGGCCATCGGCGATGCCCGCAAGAAGACCGCGGAATTCATCGGCGCGCATGAAGCGAACGAGATCGTCTTCTGCCGCAATGCGTCGGAAGCCCTCAATATGGCGGCCAAGGCGTTCGCACCCACCGTGCTCGAACCGGGCGACGAGGTCTGCATCTCCATCATGGAGCACCACAGCAACCTCATCCCCTGGCAGCAGGCCTGCCGT
Source organism: Slackia exigua ATCC 700122 (assembly GCF_000162875.1). Lineage (GTDB taxonomy): Bacteria > Actinomycetota > Coriobacteriia > Coriobacteriales > Eggerthellaceae > Slackia > Slackia exigua. The sequence continues at coordinate 1,297,165 of NZ_GG700630.1, read as the reverse complement.
GCCGCAGGCGCCACGCTCGTCTACCTGCGCCCGGACGACCAAGGCGTCATCACGGATGAAGAGATCGCCGCGAAGATCGGGCCGAAGACCAAGATCGTCTCCGTCGTGCACATCTCGAACGTGCTCGGCGTGCTCAACCCCGTCGAGAGGATCGCCCAGGCGGCGCATGAGGCCGGAGCGTACATGATCGTCGACGGCGCGCAGTCGGTCCCCCATATGCCCGTCGACGTGGAGAAGATCGGCTGCGATTTCTTCGCGTTCTCCGCCCATAAGGCCTTCGGTCCCATGGGCGTCGGCGTGCTCTGGGGCAGGAAAGAGCTGCTCGACGCTATGCCGCCGTTCCTCACGGGCGGCGAGATGATCGATTCCGTCACCGAGGAAGATGCCGTCTGGTCCCCTGTTCCCGAAAAGTTCGAGGCCGGCACGCAGGATGCGGCGGGAATCTATGCCGCAGGCATGGCGCTTTCCTATATCGATTCGGTCGGCTTCGACTACATCCAGGCGCGCGAGGCCGCGCTCGTGGCGGAATGCATGCGCCGGATGGCCGAGCTTCCGTTCATCGAGATCGTGGGGCCGGACGACGCGGCCGCGCATCATGGCGTGGTCAGCTTCAACGTCAAGGGCGTGCACCCGCACGACGTGTCGGGCATCCTCGACGGCGAAGACGTCGCCATCAGGGCCGGACATCACTGCGCCCAGCCGCTTCTCACCTGGCTCGGCGTGCCATCCTGCTGCCGCGCGTCATTCGCGTTCTACAACGAGCGCCGCGATATCGATGCGCTCATTCATGCGCTCAAGACCGTTTGGAGTATGTTCAATGCCTAGCATCTATACTGCCGCGCTCATGGAACACAACGCCCACCCCGACTACAAGTACGATCTGGAAAACGCGACCCACGAACACGAGGGAATCAACCCGAGCTGCGGAGACGAACTCGTGCTGAAGCTTCGCCTCGGCGATGACGGTCGCACGATCGAAGAAGCGGCGTTCACCGGGCATGGCTGCGCCGTTTCGCAGGCGTCGGCCGACATGATGGCCGATCTCATCACCGGCGAAAGCATCGAGGAGGCTCAGAGGCTCTGCAAGCTGTTCATCGGGATGGTCCAGGGCAAAGAGCTTTTCGACCAGGACCGAGAGGATCTGGACGAGGCCGCCGAGCTCGAAACCATCTCGCGCATGCCCGCACGCGTCAAATGCGCCGAGCTCGCCTGGCGCACGCTCGAAGGGATGCTTGCCGAGCAGGCGTAAGATCCTCGAACGCGATTAACCACCATGCATATGATTGCAGCGATAGAACCGCCGAAGGCCGCCGATTTCAGCGGCCTTCTTTTTGAACCGAACCCATGCGGATTCCCCAGCTTTTGCAGCAAGCCACGCACTACTCTTCCGAACGGCCCGGCTTACCGCGCACATAGGAGCCAGCGCGGTATACCGCAGCAACAACACCGGCAATAAGACCACTGATGACAAGGGACGGAAACCAGCAAACGAAGAAAAAGAAGATTATCGCCCCTAGGGGGCTTCCAGAAGCCAACCCACGAGTCGATATCTCGCTGCACATTACTATGAAATCTGCACGCGCTTTTGCAAACATGCCGACCCACTCTTCGAGGCCTCCGAAATACGAATCCGAATGCAAAGTAACGTTCGCATGCGAAAGGTACATTTCCTCCATAGCACGAGCCCGTAGGTAAATGAGAAAAAATACCAGCATAGGAGGAAAATGCCCATCGTTGCAGGCAAACTCTTTTTCATGGCTCTCCTCGACTCGACCTGGCTATCCGAACCGAAATTATAGTCAACACCCTCCGAATCAGCAGGCATCGGAGACCCCTCCGTTCGAGGCTACCGCTCCGTGCTAGCAGCCAGATGCAGCGATTCAGTCTATACCCATCCCGACGAAGAGCCCCTCCCTTCATTATCGGGAATGACAACCTCCTAGGGAACCTCAGAAAAATGGAGCCCGCCGCACATGCGGCGGGCTCCGAGGAGGGGGCCTCAGGATTCTTAGGCCAGATTGTAAACACCTGACCTGCGCGTCGTTTATCGCACGAGCATGCCGAACAAGCTCTAGGCCGCATGAATCAGGCAGACTGCATGCAGTTGCGCGCGGAAATGCGGCCGAACGCCATGGCCTCCCCGACGTTACCGTTTCCCTGATAGAGATAGCCCCACACGGAACCGAACTCTCCAGCGGCATACAAGCCGGGAATGGGATTGCCTTCGTAATCCAGGATCTCTCCCTTTGCAGACCGCTTCGGACCGCCGTCGGTATTGAGCATCGCAGGCGCGCAGCGCTGCGCGTAGAACGGAGCCGTCGCGACGGGAGTCAGGGTATCGGCCGGACGATAGAAGGCCAGGTCCTTCCCTTCTTCGCATGAACGATTCCATGCATCGACGGTGTCTTTGAGCTCGTCGGCGGGCACTCCGCACATATCCGCAAGCTCCTCGATGCTGTCGGCCTTATACAACCAGCCGTCGGAAACGGGGTCGGTCGTTCCCACCGTATCGAAGTCGAACGCGTTATTGTAGCTATCCGCGTCGAAGACGAACCATCCGATGGACGGCATAGGCAGATGGCTCCATTCGCCGCCGAACTGCATGACGCCATGACGGCTGCCCACATGCCGGCTCAAATCATCCGAAAGAGCATCGTTGGAAACGTCGAGGGACTTATGCCCATCCCAATCCATATAGAAGCGGCGGCCGTTCTTCGCCACGGTGATGCCGAACCGTTTGAACGTATGGCTCGCCAGAGCTCCGTTCGAGAATGCCGAATTATCGAGGTTGCGCCCGGCCATCCAGAATCCGGCCGCATTATGCATGTGCCAGAAGTCGGCTCCATGGCGGGCGCAGATCTTATGCCCGTCGCCGGTATTGCCCGTCATCGCGAATGAAATCGCGCTGCCGCAGCCGCAGAACCCTTCGAGGAATTCCTCGTTGTGCTCGTATCCGCCCGTGCACATGATGACGCCTTTGTTCGCCTTGATGCGCTTGCCTTTGGCGACGACTCCGGTCACGCGGCCCTCCCCGTCCTGCACAAGGTCCTCGAGCGGAGTGCTCGCCCGGTATTCGATTCCCGGATAATCGCTTTCGCGCACATAGTTCAGGAAGTTGTACACGTGGTTGAACGGCGGCTCTGCCTTATCGTTGAAGCTGTACTCAGGCGCGCACCAGCTGGCGAATTCGCGATATTCGGACTTGGGCCGCGAAGACAAGTCACCCCGCGCGTTCCCCTCTTCGTTCATGTCGTAAACGCCGCGCGTCGAGTCGAGCATATCCAGCGTGGCTCCGAGGGAAAGCACCCAATCGAGATTCTCGTTGATGCCCTCGCAGAACGACTCGAGCACATCATCGGGAATGCTCTGTCCGATCGGCGTGGTGGCGCAATCCTTGAGATACTGCAAGGGGTATTCGTTATTCTCGTCTCGACCGAGGAAGTCTCCGGCGCACACGGGAGAGCAGCCCGCGGCTGATGCCTCCTTTTCGATAAGAAGGCAGCTTTGCCCAGAGCCCTCCTTGGCGACGGTTATCGCCGCCGAAAGCCCGGCGATGCCGGCGCCGCATACGATGACGTCGAATTCCTCGTCCCATGTTCCGGTATCGTTCGACGACCCTGAACCCGACGACGAATTGGCCGTGCGGGGCGCGCATCCGGCCAGGGCCGCGCCGACGCCAACGGCTCCGAGACCCATCATCGCAAGAAAGTTCCTACGCGTAGAACCGGTGTCCATATGATGCTCCCTTCCCTAAAACGCCTCGCGAACCGCTCGCGGGGCGCCGATGTGAAAAGAGTGCTTGACCAGCGCTCGAGGCGCGTCCCCCTTTCCAGGGTAAACCGGTTGATTCGGATGTCGACCGCTTCCATTCCGGGCAAATCGTGCCCTCGTCGAAGCAAAACCGACAGGCTCGAGCCTCCGACAGCCCGGACTTCAACCAGCCCGAACGGCGGACCGCTTGCGCATAGGCCGATTAAAGCGAAGGAACCGTATATCAGCGAACGGCGTACCTATCGATGAATTCGATAAGCTGTTGCTTGTTGGCAACGCCCGCCTTGAGGTACACATGGCGAAGATGGGTCTTCACGGTTTCTCGGGATATGAACAGCTTACGGCCGATTCCGTCCATGCTGTATCCGTGAACCGCCTCGACCAGAACTTCCTGCTCGCGCGCCGACAGTCCGTATTCCTTGCAGAACGCTTCGAGCCTGTCGGCGAAATTCACGACCGCGTGCCTTTCCCTCTCACGCTCAATATCCGCCGGAGCTTCGGATGCGCCCCTTTCGCACGCCTCGCCCAACGCGGCGTTGCTGATGCCGCCTTCGAGATCGATTCCTTCGAGGGCGGCGCCTTCCTTATGAGAAGCATCCATCCCGCGAACGACATCTGTCCTCATCCCCATACGACTTCCTATCAGGAAGAAGAAAAGCCCGTAAAGAGCCATGAGCCACAGGCACACGCACGCAATAGCCCAAATGAGCCCCGCATTGGCATAGAACCATTCGTTCAAACCGGATGCGATCAGGCGTGCAAGGGCGGTCGCAAGCTCGAACAAGCCGTAATACAGCCCGAAATACAGGTAGACATGCCGGGGGTCGTCGTAGGCCCGTTGCGCCAGAATCATCCAGAACATAACCTGGAATATCGTGTAGGCGCACTTCACCATGCTGCCGGAAAGAGGGGAATCGGTCAACCAAAGGAAAGGAAGCAGCGCGCAGCCCGTAGCAAACAATGGGACCGAATAACAAAGCATCTCGGTGAAGCTCAGCTTCTCTCCTCTCAAGGATCCGTATATGACGAGCAAAGCCAGCGTGGCAAGCGCGAATATCTCATTCGTCGAATCGTAAAGGCCGGACTTCATCCCTTCGGATGAGCAGATGTGGGCCACCAGGCCGAACACGAAGGGGAACAGCGTCGCGCTCACGAACAGAAGCGCCCACTCCCTGCCTTGGCTCAAAAACGAAAGCACCTGCTCCTCGCTGCTCTTGTGCGGCAAGCCGTACTGCATGGGATTTTCCCGTTCCGAACGCGCGTGCGTCTTCCTCTTCAGACACACGGCGAGCAACACGATGCCGAGGGCCTTACACGCGGGCCGCGCGGCAAGCACCGCCTCGGGAGGCAGATACAGGCAGGTCGCATAGAAAAATTCGTTGAGCAGATAGGCGACAGGAAGGGCAACGGAAGATAGTCGGGCATCGAACGAGGCGATCAGATGCGCGAAAAGGAGAGTTATACCCGCCTCCCCTATGCCTGCGAACAACCCCGAAAAGATATTGAGAGGCAGGACTTCTCCACGCGAAGGGTCGAGAAGGGCGAGCAGGGTATAAGCGACAAGATGGATAGCCACGCACGCCGTGCTCACGAAAAAGAGCTTCTTCACGGACGGAACGGAGCTACGGAACAGCCATGCGATGCAGAGGCAGCCCGCAACCTTGACGAATCGTGCGATATGCACCGTGTAATCAGGAATCCCGGCGGCGTCGCTGCGCGCCGTCCAAACCGCGGAAAGGAACACGGCGAATCCCAGAACGGCCAGGCACAGCGTGACAAGCGAGCTGCGCTGCAGACCGTTCGACGCGCACATGTCCTGTTCGGTCATGAAACCCCTCCATTTCCCTTCGATATCCCCTAGCGTACAGCACTGCACGAAAAAGGTACCGAAAAACACGGAGAGGACGTCCGACACGCATGGCCCCAGCGTGACGAACGTGACCTTTGCGTGACGGATTCGACCTTCGCCAAATCGAAGGCGTCCAACGGCACGGCGACCGCCCTTCGCCAGACCCCTCATGACCCCGGCTGCGCAACCCGAACGTCAGACCAGCTGCGCCGCATGATCGACGAACTCCCGAGCTGATGCCTGCGCTGCACGCTCGAGTTATATGCCCAAGCTACATGCCCGAGTCGAATGCCTGCCGTATGTCCGAGCCGCATGTCTGCTGTGCGTCCGAACCGCATGTTAGAGTTGCATGCCTGCGCTGCATGCTCGTGCTGTACATTCGAGTCGCACGCCCGAGCAGATTCCAATTTCGGGGAGTTCTGAGAATCCGCGCACGCGACGGGGCTCTCGATTCCAACTTTTAAGAGTTCGGGACAACGGGCGAAATCCTGGACGCTCCGGACGGCTCCTCGGGAAGGAGCCGGAATGCATTCCAAGAGGGAGAAGGAGGCGGTCCTGGCGCAGTTCCACGCCAGCGGCCTGCGCGTGCACACGGCGTGCAGGGAGCTGCCCGGGTTCCCCTGCGACGAGACCCTGCGCAAGTGGCTGGAGGAGGAGGCCCGAGGCCCGCGCGACCCGCCGGAGCTGCGCCGGAGGGGCTCCGCCCGCGGGCGGGCCAGGCGCCGCAGGTACCCCCGAGGCGACGAGGAGGGAGGCCGCCGGGCTCGTGCGCGCGGGGGTCTCCCCGCCGGTCGCCGCCCGCAGGCTCGGCGTGTCCTCCGGATGCCTCGTCTCGCGCTGGGCGCGCGCGTCGCGCGGTATGCCTTCCCGCGAGGACCGGGGCATAGGAGGGCCGGAGGAGAGGACGCCCGCCGGAGGCGGGGAGCGGGCCGAGTGGCGCGACTGGGCGGCGGACCTGCCCGAGGACCCGCGGGAGCGCCTCGCGGCCCTGGAGCGCAAGCGCATCGAGATGGGCGCGGCGTTGGACGTCCTGAAAGCACCGGGCCCTGGCTCTTTGAGCCGCCGGGAGAAGGCGGCGGCGGCCGGGGCGGCGAGGGCGGCCGGCGTTAGCGTCGCGGCCGCCTGCAGGGACCTGGGCCTCGCCCGCTCGATGTCGCGCAAGGGTCGGTCGCCGGACAACGCACGGGCCGGGGGGTTCTTCGGGACCCTCAAGCAGGAGTTCTTCTACGCGAGAGACTGGACGGGGGTGGGCTGCGAGGAGTTCGCCGCCGAGCTCGGCGCCTACATCGTCTGGTACCGCGACCGCAAGCTCAAGAAGGCGCTGGGATGGAAGACGATGCGCGAGCATCGAGAGGAGATGGGGGGTCGCCGTCTGAGGTGTCCAAAAAACGTCCGTCTTCCCAAGGTCATGAAGGCGAGCTTTCCAAAATAGGCATGCGAAGGTATGTCTGCAGGGGCTGTGTGAGTTACTTCACGTCTGTTGCCGGCATCGTCTTCAAGGATCGCAAGCTTCCGATCTCGACATGGACCGACTTCCTCGCGCAGCTGTTCTCTCGTGACGGCCTTGAGTCGACGACAAGGGAAGATAGGTGCAGCGTCACCGCGCATCCATACTGGAGGCAAGCTGTTCGTAGTGCTTTCCGGCATGCAGGACGATGCGGTCCTGTCCGGCAACTTCCAGATTGACGAAACCTATTCCCGGTCGCCTTGCGCGATGCCGCCAGGATCGACGAGAGCTACCCCGCAGATTCTCGCGCAACCAGATGTGCATAGGAGTCGGATGCGACGCCAAGCCAGCGGTCTTCCTGTGGGAGCTTGGCAAAACGAACTCCGAGAAGACCATGAAGGCGTCCCGCGCCGGGGTCGAGAAGGAGTCGAGTGAATTTGTATACAACTCGGAGGAAATCTGCAAACTGTCCGACAAGAAAAGCCCGATCACGCAGGCCAATCGCCTCTGCCACCTCGCGAAGCACTTCCTCAAGTCCCATTCCGGGCTCAAGAAGGACAATCGCAGGGGCTCCTCGCCGTCTTCTGCATGATGTCCAACCTATCGGAAAGCAAGATGAAAAGGCGGCCTTCGCGCTGGATCGTGCTATACGTAATCCGAATACGCCCCGGTTTAGAGAGTTCTATCACACGCGAACAAGCGAAGTGCATTAAATTCATCTGCTCCCAGCAGGGGGGTTCCTTGTTTATTGCCGAGAAGGGACCTTGTGGCGGCTGGGGTATCTCGCATGGCTCGGCGAAACTGCGTTTGACATGCCAAAATCCGATTAGTCCCTCAAGCTGGTCTAGAGGGGGCTCAGGGGAATTTCTTGCTTTTGGTTTTAAAACCTTTTAGTATGAGGATAATAGGGGAAATAGAGATTTATTGTGGCTTTTTTGCTCTGTATATATGCCAAACGGCTACGCGATGTGAAGACACCACCGTCGAGCGAGGGACGGCGTTGGAAGTGTAGGTTTGTTTTTGGGTCTATGGAGAAGGGAGATTCTTATGCAGAGCGAAAAAACAAACATACCAAGGAACGCCTTCAACAGGCGTGATCTCCTTAAGGGCAGCGCGCTTATCGCCACAGGCATCTTCGCCGCCAGCGCTCTTCCCGGCTGCGTGCCAAAAAATCCAGGCTCAGAAGCTGGCTCGGCCGTTGCCGACCTGGAAGGGGTAAACTACGAGACCTATGACACCGATGTTTTGATCATAGGAGGCGGCCTGTGCGGCATGAATGCCGCACAGGAGGCCATCGAAAAGGGCATAAACGCCATCGTCGTTGAGAAATCCACCATGGGACACGGCGGCGCTGCGGGCATGAATTGGTACGCGGTTATCAGTGAGGTCCAAGACCCCGCAACTTCAGTCAAATATGACATCTTCGCCGGTGCCGGCTTAGTCAACCAGAACGTTGCCAAGGCCGTTGACGACTGTGCAGGCAAGGAAGGTGGCGTTCCCCGCTGCGTCAACCAAGGCACGACTTTCCTCGAGCGAAACGCGGATGGAGCCCTGGTCAAAAAACCCGTCGCCAACGACTTCAGCGCGAAAGGCGTGTACACCCGACATGGGGCCGACTGGCTGGCGGCGCGCGGCGTGAACGTAGTCAACAACACCATGATCACTAACTTGCTTGTCCAGGACGGCAAGTGCGTCGGAGCGATGGGCATCGACCTGCTCAACGGCGTCATGCGCGTGTTCCGCTCCAAGGCAACCATCTCCACTGCCGGCGGTGGCGCCTGGATGAACGGCTGGGTGACCGTTTCCGCATGCACTATCAATTCCCCCGACAACACGGGCGACTTGGATGCCATGGCCTTGCGCCACGGCGCCCGTCTCCACAACATGGAGCTCAATATCTACGATCTGATCATGATTTATCCCACAGGTATCGCCTACTCCTACAACGGAGCCCTAGGAAACGATCCCTTGTACAAAGACAGCGTCTGCGACGCAGACGGCAACTTCTGGATGCGCGAGATGGAGTCCCCGATTCCACGCAATACCTATATTGCTGAAGTCGCCAAGAAGGTTCGCGACGGAAAGGGCAGCGAGCATGGGGGCGTGTACGTCGACCTTCGAGACAAGGACGGCGTACCCTCCGAGGAGATCAAGAAGTTCGGCAAGTACTACGCCCGTAACATCGACCCTCTGCGCGAAAAGTTCGGGTTCGACATTCGCAAGGATCTCATTGAGGTAATCGTCGAGCAGGCTGATACCGTCGGCCACCCTGTGGCCGACGGCAGCTTCATGACCGACATCCCCGGCCTATTCTGGGCCAACCCCTCCAAGCTCTACCGCCAAACGAACAACAGCCTCTTCGGATCCGTCATGGCCATGCGCAACGCCGTCGATTACGCCCGATCCGATTCCGCACCGATTCCAGGTGACGAGGTTTGGACCGCACTCAAGGACGAGTACGACCGCCTTCAAAGCCTGCGTACGGCTAAGGTTGACGACCCACTGTATCCACATCAGATCCGCCATGCCATTCAAGCCGCCGTCAACAAGGGCCTGGGCGTCATGAAGAACGAGACAGACATGCAGGTATGTCTCGACGAGCTGCGCCGCATCCGAGAGGAAGATATGCCCCGCATGGCCCTGCGCAGCGACACCATGGTCTACAACACCGAATGGAAGCAGGCCATCGAGAATGTCAACCTGCTCGATTTCGCCGAGGCAACCACCGTCGCTGCCATGGCGCGCAAGGAATCACGTGGCGTTTTCATCCGCGACGACTATCCCGAGAAGGACGACGAAAACTTCCTGTGCGCCATCGGCGTGACCATGAAGGACGGACAGATCTCCACCGAAAAGTTCGACTTCGACTTCTCCGTCTTCGACCGCGATAAAGTTCTCGACATCATCAACAATCCCTGGCCGAGCAAGAAGTAAGGAGAGTGCGGCATGAAGGTCACCGTTTTGCGCTTTGATCCCTCCAAGGATCCCGAGCCTTATGAGGCGTCCTACGACGTGCCCTGGCACGAGTACATCACCGTGCTCGAAGTTCTCATGTATATTTATGAAAACTACGACCCCATCGCGTTCGACTACAGCTGCCGCGGCCGCGTGTGCGGCCGGTGCGGCGTCATGCTTGACGGGGAGCCCTGCTTGGCGTGCTACACGGTCATCGATTCCGACCGTAGCATCTCCCTTGCTCCGCTCAACGGCTTCCCCGTCGTGAGGGACTTCATCGTCGACCGCAGTAAATTCCAGAATCGCATTTCCGCCATTTACGACCGCCAGCGCTATCAGCCGCTTTCGCTAGATGAAATCGATACCGAGTACGACCCCGCGGTCGTCGACAAGGCCAAGGGAATCGAATGGTGCGCGCGCTGCATGCTCTGCGTGTCTTCCTGCCCGGTGGTAAACAGCCCCTCTGGCTCGAACGGCTATGTCGGCCCGGCCGGCCTGGTTGCCTTGGGCCTTCGCTTCTACGATCCGAACGACCAGGGCAACCGCGTGGTCGAGGCTGTGCAGAACGGCCTGTTTGACTGCATTCAGTGCGGCAAGTGCGATGAGGTTTGTCCGGCAGCTGAGATAGATCATCTTGGCATTTACGCCGACTTGCGTGCTGCTGCCGAAGAGCAGGACGTCGTTCCGACCAGACAGGCCGAAGTCTAGTTTCGCTCTCGCCTTACCAGCGCTGGCTTATCCGAGAACCCGGATTCCCTCCATCTGGGTTCTCTCTTTTTCGTATGGAAATCCATGATGCCTTAGACTGTCGTCTAATTCGCATCGACGGCTCTAATATGATTTGGTCATGCGCAAAACTCCAGATTGCTTGCCTTCTTCTCACGGCGCATTTGGGATATCCGCATCGTGTTTCGCATCGCTTTTTTAGGCGAGGTCGGCTTTGGGCGACGAGTAGTCTGCATCTGTATGATTCCAGCGTGATTCCGTTGGCTTTCATAGGGGAGAGAACTATGCAATTCCAAGGCTATCGAAATTGTTCGACACCGCTAGCATCAATATCGAAAAGCATTCTCGGGAGAAGTCTTCCTCGTTGCGACAATCAGTGTGAATTGCGGGAAATGTTGCACAGAGGAGACGGCGAGCTACCGAATCGTAGATTAAGACCGTAAAGTCGCCACATCTGCTCTCTGTAAATTATTTTGTCGAACGCAGGTAAGAATAGGTAATGCCGGTTGGAGAGACCGACGCTGTCCAACCCGTCGAAGAAGATACTCAGTTTCCACATTGCGCTCCTAAATAAGAGAAAACCGGGCGATTTGCAGCAAGAGTCGCAAAGGAATTCTAGACCCCTGCCAACCGCATCGCGGCTTATGCTCTATCCTGCATGCCCCGATACGGAACTTTGAACTCAACGCCAGTAGTCGAAGTATCGTTTTCGCAGGTTAATTTATTTACTCTTTGGTTTGCGATTTTGCTACTCAGTTAACTCGGGGTTCGGTCCGAAGGACCCGATTTCGACGTAGGCTCAGTCCTTTTCTGAGTAAAGGGGGTCCCCTGGCTCAAAGGATTTACTTCCTGCGTCCCCTCGTGTATTCTTCACTATCGTGTACTAAAGTAGAACTCAGTGTTGAGTTCCAGGTGAGTTCCACTTTCGGGATGATTCCGTGCACCTGAGAATAAATAAAGCCGCTGTTCAAGCGGCCCGCTGAGTTAGCGCTCTCCCATTTTGCGACAACAGAGTGGGAGAAAACCCTTGAAGAGCTACGCGACGGCATCGTGAAACATAGGCTCTCGAGAGTGGACGGCCTCACACGTCTAGGATACCGCACTGTCTTGCTCGGAGATTACGTGGCCCTCTTCTTCCAAGATGGCGACGACGCACCTACCGAATTAGATGCAGCCTCACGATTCGAGCGGCAGCATAACGAGCTGCAGCACGTCATCCACGACAAAACGCTTGGCGGACATCCGGTAAACCTTCTCTATAAGATCCGCGCGCAGTATCTCATCCGGAGTGCCCGTGTCGACTACGGCACCATCGTCAAGAACGGCCAGGTAGTCGCAATACCGAGCAGCAAGATTCAAGTCATGCAAGACGACCACCGCCGAAAGGTTTTTCGTGCGCACGGTTTGAAGGATCTTATGCTGCTGAAAAACGTCAAGATGATTCGTCGGCTCGTCTAGAAGAAGGACATCGGTTTGCTGAGCTAGGGCTCGTGCTAACATAGTGCGCTGGTATTCGCCGCCGCTTATCCCTGTGATCGGACGGTTCTGTATTTCTTCTATCCCCAGCTCAGCAAGAGCCTCATCCACAATAGACTCATCCTTTGCGGTGAAGCCTTCGAACACGTTGCGATACACCGCGCGCCCAAGGCGCACATACTCGCGAATCGTCAGCGGGATCGATGCAGATTCCGTCTGCACCACGACGGCCATCCGTTTTGCCAGCCGCTTCGTGGAGTAGCTGCTCAGCGCATCGTCCATGAACACGATATCACCGGATGTCGGGTTCATGGAACGGTACAGGCATTTCAAGAACGTGGATTTGCCCGATCCGTTCGGCCCGATTATCCCGAAGACGCAACCGTGCGGGATAGAGAGGCAAACCCCACTCAGCGTGGGATTTGCCTCTCGGGTTCCCGCATAGCGGAACGTTACGTCTTTGCAGTCGAAAAGCGCCATGAATTCCTATTTCAGAGCATCGGAAATGGTCTGCATCGCATCCATCATTTTCGGCGTAGGCCAGGTGTTATGGTTGGAGATGCCGATGATCTTGCCGTCCTTGACCGCCTTCATGGTATCGGCGCCCGGCTCGGTGAGCAGTCGAGCCTTATCCTCTTCGAAGGTAGAGCCGGTGCGGCCATATTTGACGATGATCACATCCGGATCTTTTTCAAGCACGGCTTCCCAATTCACCTCTTCGAGATACGGAGCTTCTTCATTGGCGAAGATGTTCTCCAGTCCCAAATGCTCCATCATCTGGCCCTCGATGCTTGCATTGCTGACCGACATCACGGGATATTCCGGAGAGAAGTAGAACAGCATCACTGCGGTCTTTCCCTTACCGGGCTTCGACTTGTCGAGCTCTACCATCTGCTGTTCGAACTCTTCGGCCTTCTGCTCGCCGCGCTCGGGCTGTCCAAGCACCTTGCCAAGTTCACGCAAATCACTGCTGATAAGCTCGAACGGAGTCCCTTCCGGAACCACCAGGGATCCAGCGCCGTCGGCCTTCGCGTGCGCGACGCCTGAGTTCGGCATGATCACTTTGATTCCGGCAGCTTCCACCTTTTCAGGATCGAATCCGGTGAACGTATCCGTAATGACGAGATCGACATCTTGGGAAATGATGCTCTCGGTGCTCAGCTCGCTGTCCGAAATGATTTCGGTTCCCATGGCATCGGCTTCCGGATTCGGATCTTTGAACTCGCCCGAGCGATACGCGAACTGTCCCTTTTCTGCAAGCTCGGCCGCATAGATGGCCGAAGTAGGCCCGGAAGTGAGAATCTTCTTCGGAGCCTCGTCGAACGTGACTTCGCGACCACCGTAGGTATACGTCACCGGATACGCAGCATCCATCGACGCCGACGACGCTTCGGTCGAGTTGTCGGCGGAATTCGAACAACCCATAAGGCAACCGACCAGCACGGCGCTGACGGCCAACGCTGCTCCCACTTGCTTCATCATCCTTGTTTTCATCATCTTCCTTTCTCAATCCCTTCCCTGTTTCCCTGACTTCCTTTTCGTTTCCAACCCGCCGCTTCGGCTATACTGCCGGCGCACCAATGCGATGAGGACGGGGGTCCCGACCAGTGCGGTAATGATGCCGATGGGAATCTCCCTCGGTTGGAAAGCGATTCGTCCGATAACATCCGCCCAGACCATCAGCGTCGCGCCGAGCAGCGCCGATACGGGAATCACGGATCTATTGGTAGCGCCCACTAAACGGCGTGCCGCATGCGGAATCACCAGGCCCACAAAACCGATCTGACCGGCCACCGACACCAGAACGGCGACGCATGCCGATATCAAAAGCATGCTCGCCATCCGCAGATGTTGCGGATGAAAGCCGCTGACCTGCGCGGTTTCATCAGAGACCGATATGGCATCCAGGCCCGATCCTATTCCCATTCCGACGATCATCGTTGCCAGCAGCGCAAGAACCGGAAGCAGCATCTGGTCCCAGTTCGCAAGCGCCAGAGATCCAAGCATCCAGAACATCACCGAGCGTGCAGCGCCTTCGTCGCCGGATGCGAAAACCATCAGGTTCGTGAGCGCCGTCATGGCAAAACCGATCGTAATGCCCGCGAGAATCACGCGACTGGATGTCAGGGTGCCGCCCGTCGAGGCGATCGCGAACGCCGCGACTGTGGCGATGACGGCACCGATGAATGCCGCACCGGCCAATCCGAACGCGCTGCCGATTCCGAACACCAAGATGAGGGCTGCACCAGCAGACGCACCCGATGCAGTGCCCAGCAGATACGGGTCTGCCAGCACATTGCGCACCAGGCTTTGCATGATGGCACCGCAAATAGAAAGACCTGCTCCGACGATTGCGGCGAGCACTATGCGCGCGCCGCGGACATCCCAAACGATCACTTCGTCACGTGGGCTGAACGAACCCTGGCTTCCGGAAATCTTGCACCAGAAAACCTCCAGGACAACACGTGGCGAAATATCCGCGAGCCCGATTCCGAAGGCCGCGAATATAGAGGCGATCAACAGCAGAGATCCCACAATGACCACTAAGACCGCACGTCGGTTCATCCGCAGATCATCCTTATTCGCACATCCTTCAAACTAGGTATCTGAACGGTCGGATTCGATTATTTTATTCCAATAGACCTAAAAAAGTTAGACATGTCTAATTTTTTTAGGCGAAAAAGAGCGTTGACGGCATGGAGCAGCCCTACGTCATCCCGTTACGGGCTCCATGAAGGCACGGTATCGTGGGCAATCCCGTAAGAGCTGTTCATGGGTGCCGAAAGCCGAGAGCTTGCCGTCCTCGACGAATGCCACCGAATCTGCCGAACGTATGGTCGAGAGGCGATGCGCGATGGTGATCGTAGTTCGACCCTCATACATGAAACGACCTGCTGCGACGAGTTTCTGCTCTAGATTCGGGTCGAGATTCGACACCGCCTCGTCAAAGATCACGATCGGAGAATTCTTCAAAAACGCCTGGGCTAGACTGAGACGCTGACGCTGTCCGCCCGAAAGCGTCGCGCCACGTTCGCCGATCAACGTATCCAGCTGGTCCGGTAGCGCACGGATCGTTTCATCCAGCTGAGCGATCTCGAGAGCCTGCCAAAGCTCGCCGTCGGAAGCGCTCGGCTTGGCCATGCGCAGATTGTCCCGTACCGTGCTGCGGAATATATACGGATGCTGCGGGACAAGCGTCACAAGCGTGCGCAGTTGGCTGAGCGGAATGGAATCGATCGGCCTGCCTCCGATGCAGATGCTGCCGGATTGGGGCTGATAGAGCCTCACGGTCAGCGCCGCCATCGTGGACTTGCCAACCCCGGTCCGTCCGACGAGCGCCACCGACGAACCTGCCGCGATCGAAAGGCTGAAATCATCCAGAATCTTGGCATCATCGGTATATCCGAAAGTCAGATCCTGGTATTCGATGCCCAACGCTTCGTCAGGGAAGTCTGCCGATTCGCCGTTGTCGGGAATCTGCCGAGGCATGTCGACCAATTCGAAGAACCTGCGCGTCGCGCCTGAAACCTCTCCGAGCTTACGGAGCATGCCTGAAAGGCTCAGGCATGCTTTGCAGGATGCACTGAGCAGCATCATTGCGGACGGTATATAGGCAAGCTCCACGCTGCCGGCCTGATTCAGCGCAAGCAGCCAGGCCAACGTACCGATGGTTGCAGTTGAAATCATGAGCTGCGAAACCGCGATCTCGATGCCCGAGCGCACGATATACCAGCGCTTGCATCGTTGGACCTCCAGGGTTGATTCTCGAATCACGTCCAGCTGCCGATCGATCAGCCCGAGGCTGATGATCTCTCGCGACCCTTGGATCATTTCCAGAGAGCGGCTTTTCTGCCTGGCAAGACTCTGTCGAATGCGTTCACCCTGTCGGGTTTGCAAGGGCAAAGTGAGTATCGGCACAAGCAGAACCGCCGTAGCGGTTATGAAAAGGATCATCCCGGATGGACCGACCAGAACGATCATGACGATCGTGAAGATCGCATTCGCCGCAACCGTGGCTAGGAAATCGATGACGGTATGGGCGTAGAACCACTCGGTAATCTCGACATCGGACATGGCCGCGGCAGTGACGTCCCCGGTCGTCCTGTGCTGCAGCCCAGAAGGGCTTACGCGATTGATGGCATCGAAGATCTCGATACGCAGATCCGCGATGATCTTATAGCTGTAAACGTGCGCGAACCACATATCCAGCCACCAGGTCACTCCCACCGATAGAACGAGAACCGCCAGGCCGGCCAGCGCCCACCAGGCGATGCCGTCTATGTGATTGACGAGCATGATATGGGAGACGAGCGCCGCTCCCAGCACATTAAGAACCGTCACGCAGATGCGATGCAGCAGAAGCATCGCGAAGATGAGCGCGACGTATTTCTTATACTGCGTCAGTCTCGGCAAAAGCCGCGCAAGCGGATCGAAGGCTTCACGAAATGCATTCTGCTTCATGATCGAATCAGCTCCTGGGCGGTAGCGACGAGGGCCGCATAGGTACCGTTTCGGAGCAGCAGGCTTTCGTGGTCGCCGATTTCAACGAGGCTGCCTTTCGATAGGACGACGATCCTATCGACCTGACGAACGGTTTCCAGACGGTGGGCGGACACGATGACGGTCAAGGTTCTGCCTTCGCTGGATAGTTTCTTGCGATGGTTCTCGATGGTGGACAAGACGAGCTGCTCTGCTCCAGAGTCAAGAGCCGACGTGGCTTCGTCCAGCAGCAGAATCGGGGTATTGCGAAGCAGCGCGCGGGCGATGGCCAGACGCTGGCGCTGGCCGCCGGAAACGCCGCTGCCGCGTTCTTGCACGCGAATATCCAGCAGCTCGTCGATATCGGCGATATCATCGAGTCCAAGCGAGAGGCAGAGTTCGCGCAGCTGCTGGTCGGAGGCTTCTGGTGCGCAGGCTCGCAGATTGTCGGCAATGCTGCCGTCGAAGATGACCGGCTCTTGAGGAACGAGCGTAATGAGCGAAGACAGGTCCTCGCGAGAAAGCGCGCGGAGATCAATGCCGCCGATGCTGATCTTCCCGCTGGACGGATCGCCGAACCTGAGCAAAAGACCGAGCAGGGTTGATTTACCGCATCCGGACTGCCCCACAAGCGCAACCGTCTCGCCGGACCCGATGGTCAAGGAGATATCATCGGTTGCGCGAGACTTCGTCGACGGATAGCAATACGAGACCTGATCGAAATGAATATCGAACACGGTCGGAGGCGCCTGGCTCGGCAAGTCGTCGTCATGAGGCGTTCGGGCCTTCAGCAACCCAAGCGCTTGCTGCGCAGTTGCATAGCCATGGAAGCCGGCATGCCAATTGGAGCTAAGATCCTGAAAAGGACGGAAGAGCTCGTAGCTCAGGAATAGGCACCAGAACAGCTGCGCGATGTCTACATGCCCATGCCAGACCTGGACGATGCCCAGCGCCAGCACGATCACAGGTCCGCCGTTCACCATCCAAGATGAAATCGCGGACCCCAGAAGCGAAATCCGCATCTGCGACAACGTGGCGGACAGGAGGGTCCGGGCAGCGTGGATGATCTTGCTCCGCTGCTGCTCCACGTTGTTGAAGAGCTGCAAGGTCGTCATGCCCTGCATCGCATCAACCACCTCGGCATTCATTTGAGAATACTGTTCCCAATGCTGGTAGCCGCGACGATCCAGCACCTTGTTCCATAGATTGGGAAGAATCGGGGCAAGCAAAGCCGCGCATCCGCCCACGAACGCCACCAAAGGATCCAGTCGGAATAGCAAGACGATGGCCACGGTCACGGTTACGATGGTGACGCCGAGCTGCGGAATGTATCGTCCGTAGTAATCTTCCAGCAATTCAACGCCATCGGTCACGAGCGCCTCGACCTCGCCGGTGCGCTTCGAAGACAGGCCGAACGGACCCATCTTGTTCAGATGCTCGAGAAGCCGCACCCGGACATCGAGCTTGATGCTTCTGCCGACCCGACTGACAAGCAGCTCCTGAACGAGCATAACGATCGGACGCACCAGAAGAACTACGGCGAATAATCCTAAAAGCAGCGTTATGTGAGAGAAATCCCATGCATACAGCGTGGCGAAGATGCGCGATATGAGCCAAGCCTGGAAAAGCAGGATGCCAGATAAGGCCAAACCGATGAAGAAGGACGCGACCATGGGCAACCATCCGGCACGACCGAGCCTGAGGATGTCGTAATGGGGCATGCTCTTCCTCTCCGATAAAAGTTAGATATGACTAACATATCGGAAAATTAGCAGGTCGGACGTATTCTGTCTAGCGCACGTTCCGTTTTGGGAACAACGAGGGCGTGGCTGGACGAATTTCCTTTATCCGGTCTCAACGGCCCTAAAACTTACGCCTTACGCGCCATGCGCCGCTGGGCAAGCCGCACGACGACGGCGACGCCCGCGACGATGACCATGACCGGCAAGGTATTGCCGACCGGAAGGCTCCAGGTAAGCGACCAGCGATAGAGTGCGAAGCCGCCGATCCACAATGCGAGGGCCACAACGTCGAACGGATCATCCGACATATCGCGCTCCAGAATGAAGAAATCGGCGACGACGAGCGCGGCCATCGGCGCGAACACGGACCCGATCAGGTAGAGAAACGCCTCGAAATCCCCCACGGGAGCGAACGCCGCCAAAACCGCACCCACGACAGCGGCCGCAACGCCTACGATGCGCGCATCCAAACGCGATGTTATGGCAGACGCGGACTCGCCTGCCGACTGCGCATCCAGAAACGTCGTCGTCACCGTGGAGAAGACGACGATCATGATGCCGACGATGCCGAAGCCCGCCGCGCTCAGAATTCCTGCGATATCGCTCGTGCCTGCGATCAGGGCCATTCCTAGGCCGATCATATACATCCAGCAGCTGCCGAGCAGATAGGCGACCGTGGCCGCACCGCTGCCCGTGCCGGGCTTCTCCGCGAAACGCGTATAGTCGCCCGCAACGGGAAGCCATGAAAGGGGCATGGCGACCGCCAGCTCGACCCCGGCACCGAACGTCATGGTTCCGTCGGCGGCGAAGGAAGCCGGGGATCCGTCGAGGCTCCCGAACACGACGTAACTCACGATCAGCGTAAGCACGAACAGAAGCGCCGCCGCGATCGATTGCAGCCTCCCCATCCAACGCACGCCGAACGCGATCCACGCCACGATAAGCGCTGCGATCACGACGCACCATCCCGCAGTGCCCAGCGCCGGGACGATCTGCGTCGCCGCCACAGCGCCCGACTGGATCATGATGGCCGTCCACCCGACCAGTTGAAGGAAGTTCGCCGCCGAAAACAGCACCGACCCGCGCGATCCGAACGTGCGTTTGGTCGCATCCATCGCCCCGACGCCGGTGCGTGCGCTTACGAGCGAGACCAGATAGAACATCGCACCGCCGATGAGATGCCCTAGAAGAATCGCCGCAAGTCCCTGCTCGATTCCAAGCGGCGCGAAATACGTTCCGGTGAGGATTTCCGCCAAGGATACCGCTGCGCCGAACCATATAAGGCCGAGCGTGGGGGTTGAAAAAGATGCATGGCGATCGGCCATATCGGCTCCCTTCGTTGGCATTACCCACATCAGGTTCTTCGGGTCGAAGCGACGTTACGCTTCCTCTCAGCCCGCATGGCGCGAGCTCCCCGCCTCCCGTCTTTCGAGAGTTCCGATAATCTAGCACAATCGGCCGCATCCGTCGGAGTCCGCGAAAGACGCGGCCTATAATCCTTGCCCGATCGCACTCTGAAAGCACCCGTGCGTTCAAACGGCTTTCGACGCCTCGGCAGGAGCTATGCGCATGACAGACGGAACGCCTCAGGATATCGATGCGAAGATGCCGACGATGCCGGAAGAAGCATCGATGCATGCCGACACGAACCGGTCGGACACGATCGTGCGCTTCGAAGGCGGCGGGGATGCGTCGGTGCATGCCCGCACGAGCCAGGAGCGCATGAGCGCCTCGGGCAGGCCGCTTTCACCCCGCTGGCTTCGCATCGTCTCGATCATCTGGTCAGGACAGGCCGTTTCCATCATAACGAGCGGCGCATCCGGCTGGGCCATCATCTGGCACGTCACCCAAACCGAGCAGAGCGCCCTCATGCTGTCGCTGCTCATGATGTTCAGCATGCTGCCCTTGGGGCTTCTCTCCCCGCTGGGCGGAGTCATCGCAGATCGATTCAACCGCAAAGCGGTCATGATAGTCGCCGATCTGGGAGCAGGCGCATCCTCGCTCGTGCTCGCCCTGCTTGTCGTCGCAGGCACTCGCTCATTCGCGCTCATCTGCCTGTTCGCCACCATTCGCAGCGTCTTCTCCGCATTTCACGCCCCGGCGATGACGGCGGCCATGCCCATGCTCGTCCCGGAGCGGCACCTTCTGCGCATCAACACCCTCGACCAGCTGCTTGAAAGCATCTCGAGCATCTGCGCGCCCGCCGTGGGCATCGCGCTCTATACGGCCTTCGGACTGGCGCCCACGCTCATCATCGAATTCATCGGCGCCCTCGTCGCCTGCGCGGCGCTCGGCCTTGTCAAAATCCCCACCGTGAAGGTCGAGGAGGAATCCACCGTCGCCGAGCAGATGCGCGTCGGCTGGGATGCGCTGCGTGTCCATAAAGGACTCGTCATGCTTCTAGGAGGGCTGACCGTAGGGCTTATGGCCTTCGCGGCGCTCGGCGCGATCTATCCGCTCATGGCCACGCAGCACTTCGGCGCGGACGGAACGATGGTCTCTGTCGCCGAGGCGATTTCGGGAACGTGCATGCTCGTAGGATCGATCGTCATCATGGCCTGGGGAGGCGGCAGACGGCTCGCGCTGCTGCTCTGCGCCTCGGCCGTCCTCATCGCCGTGCCCATCATCGCCGCAGGGCTGCTTCCTTCCACCGCGTTCTGGATCTACGCAGGTCTCATGGGACTCGCGTCCGTCTTCATGGCGTGGTTCAACGGACCGCTCATGACGCTCATCCAGCAGCGCGTTCCCGAAGAGAAGACGGGGCGCGCCATGGGGTTCTTCTATGCGCTCATCGGCCTTGCCATGCCGGCAGGGATCGCAGTCGGCGGCGTCATCGCCGAATGGATCGGCATCCCGACGTTCTTCGTCGCTTCGGGAATCCTCTTCCTCGTCATCGGGCTCTCCGGATACCTCTTCAAGGACATCCGCGCATTGGACGCACCGTCCCAGGCCTCGAAGGCCTCGCTATGAACAGACCGCGCGACGAGCGATAAGGCGCGCGATCGCGTCCATGAACGCAGCGTCGGCGCCGAGGGCGGGCACGTAGGTGAATGACGGGTCGGAGATCCCCGCGGTCGCGGCCGCATCCAGGTACGCGGCCTTCGCCTCGAACCGGATATCGTGATAAGTCTCCAGGCAGTCGACGGAGAAGATGGGCGAGGCGACGGCGATGTCGCGCACGCCTTCGGCCGCGAGGCGACGGACGGTAGGCACGAGCATCGGCCCCACCCACCTGCGGCTATCGAAGCGCGACTGGAATGCGATGACCTGGTCTTCTTCAGGAACGCCCAGGATTTCCGCCGTGCGCCTCAGCGTCTCCGCCGCCGCGTCGGGATACGTATCCCCGCCCTTCGTCACATATGAGACGGGAATGGAGTGATACGACATGACGAGCTTCGATCCCGGACGGTACGCCCAGCATCGCCTGATGGAGCCGGCAAGCGCATCAAGATATCCCGGTTCGCGCCAATATTCGTCGATTCGCAGGACCTCGGGCGCCGCATCGGCGGACAGGCTGCGCGCCTTCGTCAGAGCGGCGAACTGGGCGTCGAATTCGTCCAACACGCTTCCCGCGCAGGGAATGGTCTTCTGCGGATACATCGGCAGAACGATGATGCGATCGACGCACGCGTCCAGGAATGCTTCGATCGCGCCGCGGATGCTCGGTTGGCCGTAGCGCATCGCGAGCCTGACCTCGTGAGGCTCGTCTATCAGATGCGCAAGGCGGCGGGCGATCTCGTCGCGCTGCGCCTGGGACTCCAGCATGAACGGGCTGCCTTCGGGGGTCCAGAAATCGATGTAACGATCCAGGGTTCGACGCGGACGCTTCGGCAGTATGAAGAGCTCGAGGATCGGGCGCCAGATCAGAGGCGGCACGTTGATCAGATGACGGTCTTGGAGGAATTCGCGCAGGTGCGCACGAACGGCCTCTTCGGTCGGCGCGGCGGCGGTGCCGGTATTGACGATCAAGATGCCAAGCATGCGGCGGTTCTCTTCCAGCGCGAGAAACCGCGCATGACGGGGAATGAAACCCGTTCTTTATAGCATCGGGACGCCGAAGAATCACCCGTCAGATTGCAGGGTTCCACAAACACGCACGTCACAGCACATCTACCACCCATCCGAACGCGCCTGATGGCGACGCGCGAGCGCGACGGCGAAGGCGAGGGCGCCGGCTGCCAACGCAGGTGCCGAAACGCCGAACGCGAGCGCATGGGACACGAACCCGCCCCCGAGAACCAATCCCCCGATCGCTGCGGCGGACAGGATGGCCGTTGCGGCCGCGATGCCGAGCGCGAACAGAAGGAACGATCCCCGCTGGCGCGAAAACGAAAGCACGGCCGCCGCGGCGACCCACGACGCCGCGGCAAGCCATATGGCGGGATCCGACAGCAAGGCGACCGCATGCGTATCCATGGCCTGGCCGAACGACAGATGGTTCAGCGCATCCCATCCCGCAAGGCTGAAGGATCCGGCGCAGGCGAGACAGAAGCACAGAACGGCCGATGCGGCAGCGGTCGCCGCCGCTTCTTTTACGTCAAGCTCGCATCCGCAGGCCATCGGCGCAAACGCTGCCACACCGAACCCGCCGGCGAGCGGCGCCGCCAGCAGGCAGAGCGAAGGCGCGCGCCCACGACGCCCGATGAAAAGCCACCAGACGGCGCCGACGGCGGCGACCGCAGAACCCAAGCCGTAGGCGCCGGTCATGAAGAGCGCTGCGGAAAACGCCGCCAGCGCGACGAGCGATCCTGCAGCAGGAAGGAGCAGCGCCGCCGCGGCGGCCACCCCGACGACGGCCCAATACGCAAGGGCCGCAGATCCCGTGCCCCCTGCGATCCGAGGCATATTCCCCAATGAAACGACAACGAGGAACAGGCAGGCCGCAAGCGAGAACAGACGGGGTGCGACCTGCGCGGCGCGGCCGCCCAGCCCATCGAGGTCGGTCATGTCCAAGCCATCGTCCTCGGATGCCTCGTCCGGCATGTCGGCGGCATCGTCGGTCGCATCGCCTACGATCCGCGCAAGCTCGCGCTTGCCGCGGCGAACGTCGCCTAAATACGGCATGAGCTGGCCGGAAAATTCCTTCACCGTATCGAAGCGGCCTTCGCGCTCGATCGTCAGGGCATGGAACAGCACGTCGTCGAGCTCAGGCGACACATCGCCGCGCACCTGGGACGGGATGACGATCTCCGCTTCTTCGATCGCGCGCTCGGCTTCGGAGAGCGTGTCGGCGTAAAACGGGTTGTCGCCTGTGAGCATCTGGTAGGTAAGGGCCGCAAGAGCCCATTCGTCCGTTCGTTTATCGGGAGACTCGAGCCGCATCTGTTCGATCGGCATGTAGCCGATGGTACCGCCGGCGGCGCGGCCGAAGCCCGCCTCGTGCGAAAGCTCGGCCAGGCCGAAATCGGTCACCTTCACCTGACCCTGCCGGTTTATGAGCACGTTGTCGGGCTTGATATCCAGATGAAGCACCAGATTGTCGTGCGCCGCCTCCAATGCGTGGGACACGGCGTCGAACACGCAGGCCGCCGCATCGATAGAAAGCATGCCTTCCTGGCGCATGAGCTGCGTCAGCGTGATGCCGTCCACGTATTCCATGATGAGATAGGCCATCTCGCCTTCGATTTCGAAGTCGAGCACGCCCACGATGGCGGGGTCGATGAGCATGGCCGCGGTGCGTGCCTCGGAAAGCCCGGGCGCCTCGTACCCGACCGAATCGGGGTCCACGCTCGCGAGGGGCAGGCACTTGATCGCGACGCGTCTCTGGATGCGCGTGTCCCACGCCACCTGAACCGTCGCATATCCGCCTTTACCTGCGGTCGAGATGGGGCGGTATCTGTTCAAGATGAGATTTTGCACCTGCCGCCCTTTCGACTAGAATGAGTCGTTATTATATGCTTTGAGCTCACGAACCAAAACCGCAGAAAGGCTTGAGGTAACCACCCATGGGATTGTTCTCCAGGTCCGGCAACCCGGAAGGATCGGGCGGCAAAGTCTTCGATACCCCGCTTTCCCCCGTGCAGATCGTTAAAAAGGCTGAAAAGCAGATGCGCAGGGAGAAAATCCTCAGCGCCGGACGGGAATACGCCCCCACCCTGTACACGGTTCTCGTGAACGGCGACGACGACCAGCGCCTCTTCGGCTTCTATCCGACGCTCGCAGGCGAATGCGAGACGCGCCTTTCCGCCACTGCGGCGGCCGACGGCCTGACCATGGACGGCCAGCCGCTCGTGCGTTTCATCGTAGACGACACCCTGCGCCGCGGCAAATTCGACATCGTCGCCGAAGTCGTGAGCGCCTCTATCGTCAAGCAGCTTCGCGCCGAGGAAATGCAGCGCTACAGCATGTCGCCCGCATCCGCGCAGGCGCCCGCCCCGGCGCCGCACCAGGCCGCAGGCGACCTCCCGCATCCCGCGCAGCCGATGCCGGCCGCGCCCGCCGACCCCTACGCCCGCTCCGGCGCCTATGAGACGCCGTATCGCGCCGACCAGAACGCCGCATACCCGCAGTACGACGCCTACGCCCCCGAGACCCGGGAAAAGCCGCCGCTGCCGCGCGTTCCCAAGGAAGAGATCGACTATTCGCTCGATTACGGCGAATACACCTTCGACAGCAAGAACTTCGCCGACTATGACGACAAGGACGCCGCGGCAGCATCTCGCGATGCGCAGGCGAATGATGGCCAAGACGCCTTCGACGTGCCCTCGCCCGTCTCCAACCCGCTCTATTCCAGCCATAAGGCGGATTCCGTGCCGCTCGTCTTCGACAAGAAGCCCCGCGTCGCCGCCGACGCGCCCGCCGCTGCGGCAGCTCGTGCGGAAGGCGAGCCCGACCAGGCGTCCTATCAGGCGCATGGCCAGGTCTTCGGCCTGCCCGAAATCTATCCCGCAGGCGCCCCTGCCCCTGCTCCCGCACCTGCCGCGCCGCGCCCGGCCGCGCCCGCACCCTATACGCCCGCCGGCCGCGTGCCTGAACACGCCACCACCGCATTCACGGGCGGCGCCCAGGCCTCCGCATACGCGCCTTCCCAGGGTTCCGCCCATGCACGTCTGGTCAACACCGTGTCCATGCGCACGTACGACCTTGCCACCAACCGCATCCTCATCGGCCGCGAGACCTCGAACGACATCGTCGTGAACGACCTCAACACGTCGCGTCATCACGCCGAGATCCGCTTCGAGCCGCAGGGCGTCTGGGTCATCACCGACCTCGGATCGACCAACGGCACCTACGTCAACGGCCAGTTCGTCACCCGTAGAGGACTGCAGGAAGGCGACCGCATCACGCTCGGCGTGACCGACTTCGTCTTCACGCTTCGTTAGGAGCCCGGCCGTGATCGACATCATCCTGCTCGCCGGCCGCCTGCTCTTCGTCGCGCTGCTCTATCTATTCCTGTTCGCCATCATGCGCACGGGAATCGGCCTGGTCAAAGGCCAGCGTAAGAAGGAACGCAGCTGGGGTGTGTCCGTCGAGAAGGGCCCGAAGGAGCTGCGCGGCGTCAAGATGTCCGTCCACGGCCCCATCATCGTCGGCCGCTCGCCCGGCGCCGATATCGTCATCGGCGCAAGCTACGTCTCCGCCCGGCATGCGCGCTTCGTGCTCATGGGCCAGAACCTCTTCGTCGAAGACCTCGGCTCCACCAACGGCACCGCCGTCAACGGGCAGCGCATCTCGGCGCCCACCGCGCTCCGCAACAACGATGTCATCAACATCGGCGACGTCGTCATCCGTGCGAGGTTCGAATAGTGGCCTCGCGAAGCACACGGGGCCGGCACGAGCGCACGCCGCTCCCCACGTACGGTTCGCGGACCGACGTGGGCCTGGTGCGCGAGCATAACGAAGACAGCCTGGTCGTGCGTCCTCCCCTGTTCGCCGTGGCGGACGGCATGGGCGGCCATGCGGCAGGCGAAGTCGCAAGCGAAATCGCCGCCCAGACCCTTATCGAAGACACTCCTGACAACGCCGACGCGCAAGAGCTCGCGCGGGTCGTCGTCCAAGCGAACCGCAATATCATCGTCGCCGCGCGGCAGGGCCGCGGGCGCAAAGGCATGGGCACGACCCTCACCTGCGCGATCGTCGACCGAGAACGGCTGCTTGTCGCACAGGTCGGGGATTCTCGCGCCTATCTGCTGCACGATGGCGTGCTCCAGCGCCTGACGCGCGATCATTCCCTGGTCGCCGACCTGGTGGAAAGCGGACAGATCTCCGAAGAGGAGGCGCGCGTCCACCCGAACCGCAGCGTCATCACGCGCGCTCTCGGCTCGGACCCGCATACGCTGCCCGACATCTACGAGATCAACGTGAAGGCGGGTGACCGTCTGCTGCTCTGCTCGGACGGCCTGACCAGCATGGTGCGCGACGACGACATCGCCAAGACGATGCGCCGCATCCATGATGCCCAAGACTGTGCGGACACCCTGGTCGACCAGGCGCTCGATGTGGGCGGGCACGACAATGCGACCACCATCGTCGTGGATATCCCCGGCAACGCCGAAGCGAAGCGCAAGAAGATCGCCCTGAAATCGCGCTTCGCGGCTATTCTCGGGGCTCTCGCGCTCGCAGCCATCTTCATCGGGGCCGCCTTCGCGGGGCATGCCTATCTGAACCATATCGCGTTTCTGACCGTCAACGAAGGCCAGGTCGTCATCTGCCGAGGCCTTCCCGGAGAAGTCCTCGGCATAAAGACCTGGTCATACGATCACTCGACCGGCGTCGACGTCGCATCGCTCGACTTGCCGCCCAACACGCTGTCGCGCCTGACCGACGAAGGCATCCGCGTGGATTCCGTCGAAGCGGCCGAAGACCTGGTCGCAACCTGGCAGTCCCAGGATACGAACCCATCTTCCTCCAAGAGCGCGGCTGCCCGCTCGTCGAGCGGCCCATCTTCGAAGGGAGGCGCCTGATGTCGCGTCGCAACACCGAACTCCTGCTCCTCCTGCTGGCAGCGCCTCTCGTGCTGCTGCTCTTCGCCATGGTGCTCATGCACGACGGCACAGCTCTCAACACCCAGACCCTCGCCGTGCCTATCGGCCTGTTCGGCGCCTTCGTCGTGGCCCACGCGGCCGTGCGCTTCTTCGCGCCGAATGCCGATCCGGCCATCCTGCCCGTCGTGTTCGCGCTTTCCGGCATCGGCATCGCGTTCGTCACCCGACTGGCTCCCGATCTGGCAGGACGTCAGGTCATCTGGCTGTTTGCCGGCATCATCTGCATGATCGTCGTGCTCGTGGTCGCGCGCAATCTCGACCGCATCGTGCAGCATAAGTACGTCTTCATCGGCATCGGCATCGTGCTTCTGCTTTCTCCGATGCTGCCCGTCGTCGGAACCGAGGTGCTGGGCAGCCGCATCTGGCTGACCATCGGCCCCTTCAGCCTCCAGCCCGGCGAGCTTGCCAAGATCGCCATCGTGCTCTTCCTCGCCGGCTATCTAGCGGAGAACCGAGAGCTCATATCGGTGTTCACCGTGCGCGTCGGCCGCTTCCGCCTGCCCGACGCCGAAACGCTGCTTCCTCTGCTCGCGATGTGGGCGATCTCGTTCGCCGTCGTCGCCCTTGAAAAGGACCTCGGCTCGGCGCTCGTCCTGTTCGTCCTGTTCATCACGATGCTCTATGTGGCATCCGGCAAGAAGATCTACCTGGTCATCGGTTTCGGCGCCGCAGCCATCGGCGCCGCGATCCTGTACATGCTCTTCTCTCACGTGCAGATCCGCGTCGCCACCTGGCTCAATCCCTTCGCCGACCCATCCGGCACGGGCTATCAGCTCTGCCAGACGATCTATTCGCTCGCCGACGGCGGGCTGTTCGGCGTAGGAATCGGCAACGGCCTGGCAAAGAACATCCCGGTCGTCGAATCAGACTTCATCTTCGCCGCTATCGCCGAAGAGGCGGGGCTTCTGGGCGGCGCCGGTGTGCTGCTGCTGTATCTTGCGCTCGCCATCAGGGGATTTGCAACTGCTGCGCGTGCCAAGAGCGACGTCAGCTCTTTCGTGGCCGTGGGCTCCACGATCATCATCGTGCTGCAGGCCTTCGTCATCGTCGGCGGCATCACGCGCCTCATCCCCCTGACCGGCATCACGCTGCCCTTCATCAGCCAGGGCGGATCGTCCCTGCTCGCCAGCTTCATCGCCATCGGCCTGCTGCTGCGCGCGGGCGACGAGGGTACCGGCCTTTCGTCCGAAATAGCCGACGGCACGTCGCGCATGGCGCCCGTCGGCAGCCACGCCGCCGCGGAATCCGGCGTGCTCGGACGCGTTGCGCTCGGAAAACGCCTGACCGCTACGATGATCGCCTTCGCCGTGCTCTTCGCCGTGCTCGTGGCCAACCTCACCTACATCATGGTCGTGAAGGCGGACGACTACCAGAGCTACCCGGGCAACAACCACACCCTTTATAAGGAAGCATCCACCGAACGCGGATCCATATCGACTTACGACGGGGTGGTTCTCGCCGAAAGCGAGGCGCAGGGCGACGGCACGTACGAGCGCGTCTACCCCGAAGGCTCGCTCGCGAGCCATGTGGTCGGCTACTATTCGCAGCGCTACGGCCTCTCGGGCATCGAAGCGTCCATGAACGACTCGCTCAAGGGCCAGGCGAACTTCGCGTCCTGGCAAGACGTGATCGAAAGCGCCGCGGGCATCGAGACGCCGGGCAACGACGTCACGCTCACGTTGAATTCCAATATCCAGGAAACTGCCGAAAAGCAGCTCGCCGGCTACAAGGGCGCCGTCGTGGTCATGGATCCGAAGACCGGCGCGATCCTGGCCATGGCCTCTTCGCCGAACTACGACGCCAACGACGTCGAAGACCTTCTGGACACGAGCGCCGACGACGATACCGGCACGCTGATCAACCGTGCGACGAGCGCGCTGTACGCCCCGGGTTCGACCTTTAAGATCGTGACGCTCTCGGGGCTGCTCGAAAACAATGTCGCAACTCCCGAGACCCAGGTTGATGCGCCGGCGTCGGTCGATATCGGCAACGCGAAGGTCACTAACGACGACGGGGCCGAATACGGCTCGGTCTCCCTCAAGCGCGCGACCGAGGTGTCTTCCAACACCGCCTTCGCCAAGCTCGGCGTCCAGCTCGGGGCAGACAAACTCGTGAAGACCTCGGAGGCGTTCGGCTTCAACAAGAGCTTCGGCGGATTCGAGCTGCCCGTCACGACGAGCCTCATGCCCAATCCCTCGGTCATGACCGAGTGGGAAACCGCCTGGGCGTCGGCCGGACAGCCCGTCGGCGAGCATCCCGGAAGCCCGGCGGGGCCCCAGGCGACGGTGCTGCAGATGGCGCTTGTAGGCTCGGCCGTCGCCAACGACGGCGTGCTTCAGAAGCCGTACTTGGTCGACGGCGTGTACAACGCCAAGGGCGAGCGCAGCTACACGGCGACCCCTTCGGCGATGTCAACCGTCATGAGCAAGCAGACCGCCGACGAGGTCACCGACGTGCTCGAAGGCGTCGTCGATGAAGGCACCGGCTACGGCGCATCCATCCGGGGCGTGCGCGTCGCCGGCAAGACGGGCACGGCGGAGACCGGCAAGGACTATGCGAACAGCTGGTTCGTGGGCTTCGCCCCGGCCGACGACCCATCGGTCGTGGTGGCGGTTCTCGTGGAGGAGGGCGTCAACCATTCGACCGACGACGATTCGGGCCTGGCGAGCGTCCGCGCGGGCGCCATCATGCGCAAGGCGCTCGAAGTGAACGGGACGTTGTGATTTTCGTACGCATCGCGCGAGAACGCACGGTGTGCGCCATAATAGGAGTTTGACGAATATTCGCCTGATGAATCGGTGTATATTCGGGCAAGGCCAGTATATGTCGGCGGACCTTCGGGGGCGCCGTTGGATTCGCGAGACGGAGCATAGGAGAAAACGTGATAGATAGGGTTCTCAACGGCCGCTACCGCATCACAGAGCGCATCGGCATCGGAGGCATGGCGGAAGTCTACAAGGCGCAGGATGAAACCCTGGGTCGCACCGTCGCCGTCAAGGTCATGCTGCCTCAGTATGCTTCCGACCCCGACTTCACCGCGCGCTTCCGCCAGGAAGCCGCGTCGGCCGCCAACCTTCAGAGCCCCTATATCGTCAACGTCTATGACTGGGGACAGGACAACGGCACGTACTTCATCGTCATGGAATACGTGCGCGGCATCGATCTGAAAAGCGCCATACAGGAGCGCGGCGCCATCCATCAGCGCAAGGTGGCCGAAATCGGCAGCCAGGTCTGCCAGGCCCTATCCGTCGCGCATGGCCAGGACATCGTGCATCGCGACATCAAGCCCCAGAACATCATGATCCAACCCGACGGCAATGTGAAGGTCATGGACTTCGGCATCGCACGTGCGAAGAACAGCGTGAAGGACCAGACCTCCAGCGTCCTCGGCACGGCACACTACATCTCCCCCGAGCAGGCACAGGGCAAAGACCTCTC
This sequence comes from Slackia exigua ATCC 700122, assembly GCF_000162875.1. Lineage (GTDB taxonomy): Bacteria > Actinomycetota > Coriobacteriia > Coriobacteriales > Eggerthellaceae > Slackia > Slackia exigua. The sequence goes on along the minus strand of NZ_GG700630.1, from coordinate 1,266,298 downwards.
GGGCACGAGCGACATCTATTCCCTCGGCTGCGTGCTCTACGAAGCTGCCACGGGCGTGCTGCCTTTCGACGGCCCCGATGCCGTCAGCGTGGCGATGAAGCAGGTCAACGACGAACCTGCTCCGCCTTCGCAGGAAAACCCCGGCATCAACCCCGACCTCGAAGCCATCATCCTCAAGGCCATGGCGAAAAGCCCGTACCGTCGCTTCACCACGGCGCACGACATGAAGGCCGCGCTCGACGAGTTCCTGCTCGGACGCCCCGTCATGCTCGCAGGCGCCGCCGCCCCGAGCGCAGCGAGCGCCGCGACCAACGTCATGGGATCGGTTCCGCCTATGAGCGCGACCGATGTCGCCGGCATGCCCGGAGGCACGGCCGTCATCCCTGCGATCGATTCCGAAAACGGCTCCCCACACGGCGCCACGGCATATCGCGCGAACGAAACCGCCAAAAAGAAGCGCGGTCCTATCGTGGCGGCCGCGGTGGCGGTCATCGCCGTGCTCATCATCGCCGGCATCGCGGTCTCTTCCCTCTTCGGGGGCAATGCCGTCGTGCCCGACCTGACGAACAGCTCGCAGGACGAAGCGAAGGCCGCGCTCGAGAAGGCCGGCCTCAAATTGGGCGACGTTTCTGAAGACTACAGCTCCGACGTGGTGTCCGGCCACGTCATGAAGCAGGATCCGAAAGCCGATTCGAAGGTCAAAGAGGGTACCAAGGTCAACATCGTCCTTTCCAAAGGGGCTGAAGAAGGCAAGGTTCCCAAGCTCGACGGCATGACGGCTAAGGAAGCCGAGAAAGCCATCACCGACGCCGGATTCGTCGCATCGTTCGGCGGCAATGAAAGCTCCGATGCCGACAAGGACACCGTGAGCTCCCAGAGCCCCGACGCAGGCACCAAGGCCGAAAAAGGCACCACGGTCACGTATAAGATCTCTTCGGGCCCCGAAACCGTCACCGTTCCCGACGTGACGGGGTATTCACGCGATAACGCCACATCAAGGCTTGAGGACGCCGGATTCACGGTCAGCGCGCTCGACGGCGATCACAGCACGAAATACGCAGCTGGAACGGTCATGCGCCAAGATCCTTCGTCGGGCAAGCTCGAAAAGGGCTCGACGGTCACCATCTACATCTCCCTCGGAGCCGAATCCTACGACATTCCCAATGTCATGGGGTTGTCCAAATCGGAGGCTATCGGGAGATTGCGCGAGAAAGGCTTCACCAACGTCGGAACGACCGAGGCTTATAGCAGCGAGTACGCATCCGGCACGGTCATGGGCATGAGCGATTCAGGCTCGACCGATTCCCAAGATACCTACATCGAACTGACCATATCGAAGGGGCCGCAACCTTCGCAGAACGGAAACGGCGACAACAGCCACGGCAGCCACGGCAACGGCGGGAACGGTTCCGATTCGAGCGGCGGCGGCGGAACGGGATCGAACGGAACGGGGCAGGCAGCGTAAGGAACACGCGCCAAGGCCCTTCGAGTCACAGCGGTATTGAAAGGGTCGGGTCAGCACACCATGAGCAAGCGTTTCCATATTCCTTCCTGGGGCTACAAGCTCTTGCTGCTCGTAGCGGCGGCGGTCTGGGGGCTTGGAACCGTCGTCCTGAAGGACACCGTGGATGCGCTTCCGCCATTCTGGCTGGTCGGCATAAGATTCCTGTTTGCAGGGATCATCCTGTCGGCCATCTTCGCGCGCCGCATCGCGCGCAACCTCACGACCGAGACGCTTATCGCGAGCATCTTCCTCGGAGCGCTGCTCGGGCTCGCCTACGGCGCGAACACATCGGGGCTCCTGTACACCACTGCTTCTAAGAGCACGGTCATCACCGCCATGCAGTGCGTTGTGGTGCCGTTTCTCGCCTGGGCCATCTCGCGCACACGCCCGACCCTGTTCAACCTCATCGCCGCCGGCATGGGCATCGTCGGCATCGCCTTCGTATCGCTCGATGGGACAGAAGGATTCACCATCGGGCTCGGCGAGGCCATCACGCTTCTGTCTGCCTTGCTCTTCGCCGTTCAAGTAGCCTTCATGGCGAAGCTCGGCGACGGGCGCGATGCCGTCGTCATGACAGCCGTGCAATTCCTGGTGGGAGGAATCGCCTGTCTGGCCGTAGGCGTGTGCTTCGAGCCTCTGCCTGATTTCACCGTGCTGGCCGACCCCGAGGTCGCACGCAATATCGCCTATATCATCGTATTCGCCTCGGTGCTGGCGCTCACGCTCGAGAACGTAGGGCTTGCCCATGTGGCCGCAGGTCCGGCATCGCTGATTCTCGCAACCGAAAGCGTCTTCGGCGTCGGCTTCGCCATCCTGCTTCTAGGCGAGGCCCTGACCCGCAATATCCTTGCCGGTTTCGTGCTCGTGACGCTTGCCATCGTCCTCAACGAGACCATCCCGATGATCCGCCGCAAACGCCACGTGGTCATGCATCTGGAAAACGAAAGGGCGTTGCGGTAGCGCGGGATGTGCGGGCGGAAGAGCGCACGCGCCGCCCATCCCGCAGCTCGCGCTTCGAAAAGCGGAGAAGCTTGATGCATATCGTCCAGCCGGCATCGACGCGCAAGAAAAACCCGAGAAATTGGATGCGTACCGCCTGACAAGCATGGCCAGACAAACGCCCGACAAGCATAGGTAGATAAGGGAAGGCCGAGAAGAAAAAGGAGGGGCGTCGCCCCGATCAGAGCGACGCCCCTCCTCATTGTAACCACGCAGAGACCCTCGTGCCGTTATTCACGCTCAAGCGGGAACGTCATGCAGTGGGGACCGCCGCCGCCCTTGAGGATCTGCTCGAGATGCGGCTTGATGACGGTAATGCCCAGCGCCTCCATTGCATCATTGACCTTCTTGTTGTTTTCGAAGGAAATAACGCGTTCGTTGCCGATATTCTGCAGGTTGCAGTGATGGCGATACACGCCTTCCTGAGGAACATCGATCAACGTGAAGCCTCGCTTTTCAAGCATGGCGAGGAAGTTGGCGGGAAGGGCATCCTTGCACACGACCGCAACCCTATCGGCAACGATATTGAAGCACATGTCGAGATGCAGGTTATCGCGCGTCGCCGGAACGCCGTACATGGTGTAGCCCTTTTCCTCCATCTGGCGCTTCACGTTCTCAAAGCCATCCCAATCGGTGCGGGCGATAACGCCATGAACGATGGTGTAGGGGTCTAGGAACCAGAAATCCCCGCCTTCGAATGCGCCCGCCGTGCAACGGGCGACGATAGGAACCCCAAGTTCCTTGAGCTTCGCCTCGTACTTTTCGGATTCACCCTGACGGCAGGGCTCACGGAAACGGCCCATGATGACGCCTTCGGCCACCGAGGCGCCGAAGTCACGCGCATACACTTCGTACGGCAAGCCAGGCGTCGGGTCCATCAGCACCACATCCACGCCGTTTTCCTTGTACGCCTGGATCAGCTCGGCATGTTCGCGCTTGAATGCCTCGAGATCGGCCGTTTCGCCCTTTTCCATCCAATCTTCCGTGATGACGTTGATGGGTTCGAAGTTGAAATATGTCGGCGGACATAGGATGACGCGTTTCATCGGGCTGACCGCGCTGTCGTTGTAATGCTTCTTGGACATTTCGAATCCTCCTCTATACGTAGACGGCATTCTTTCCAACTACCTTGGAAACCAATGGATCCTTAAGGCAATCACGGGCCTGCATTGCCAGTCGGCTCGAAGCTAGCTGCCTCGGCCTGGACTCTATCGGCTATATCCTGCTGCTCCTTTATTTCCGCAAACAGCCTCTTGGTGTTCGTTCCCGGCGGTGTCGATTTATCCCTTACCGCATAGAGAACGACACCGATGCACAGCAAGATCAACAAGAGCGGATACTCGACGACGGGATCTGGCAATGCCGCCGGATTACCCGGGAAGGGAATAAGGATCAGCAGGAAGAGAACTCCCGCAATGGCAAGGCCCATATACATAAGCGGCTTTCCACCGGGATAGCGCGCCGGACGCCTTAGGTCGGGATACTTGCTGCGAGCCCTCAGAACGGAGGCGAGCGTAGAGCCCCAAAGCACGATGTAGGAAACGGCAGCGACATCGATCAAGGGAACGAACATCGACTGACCTAAGAATAAGATCGCTGCAGAAATCACGGAGACAAGCAGTATGCACGATGTCGGCGTCTTGTATTGAGGATGAAGCCTTCCGAACACCTTCGGCACCAAGCCTATCTCACCCATGGCATACAGCTGTCGAATCGCTGCGAAGAACACAGCATTGTATACGCCCACGACACCGAGGCAAGCTGCCACGATCAAAAGCGCTCCCAGCACAGGGAAACCGATGGATCCCATCGCCCAGGCGAATGGGGCTGTGTGCAAGAACGCGCCCGTAGAATCTTGCTCGATCAGATCGGTCCAGGGCACGATAAGCGTCGGAGCCAGCACGGTCAGGATGTACAGAATCGTCGCGACCGCAACCGCAAGCACGAGCATCAAACCGATTTTCTTATGGCTTACCGAAGCGGACGCCTCTTGCGCGCCTTTCGCAACGCTTTCCCATCCTGCGACGGAAAACGGAAGCATGGCGAGCAATCCGATAGAGCCCGAGAACACGTCTTTGCCGGCGGAAGCCACTGCCGGATCCGCCATGCGCTCCGCCAATCGAGCGGAAATACCAGCGGGATTCCAGTTGGCAAACGAAACGATGACCATAACAGCGGCGATAGAGCTGACGATGATCGTGATCGTCGTGCCGAAGTTCGCCGAAATCTTCGCTCCTTTGTGCGCTATCACCCCGATGCCGCAGATGAGCAGCAAACCGAGCACGACGGCAGGAAGCGTTATATTGGATCCGAGGACGTTGTACATCACGCCCTGCGTCGTTACTCCTGGCCACAGATTGCCTATCAGCCTCGATAAAGCAAGTGCCTCCCAAGCGCACAGTATGATGTTGACAAGCACGCCAAACCATCCGACGATCATGCCCCAAAATCCTCCGAAGCACAGATATGCATATGACATCTCGCCGCCCGCAAGAGGCATCATGGGAACCGCTTCGTAGTAGGCCAAGATCATGGGAAGCTCGACTAGGAAACACAGGATGAACGCGATGACTGCGCATTCGGGACCGCCGGCGCGCGCAAGCCATGAATTCGTCGTGAGCAACCATGACGTCCCGAATACCGCCGAAAGTCCCAAGCCGAAAAACCCTATCGTCGTAATGGACTTCGCAAGCTTGACCTCAGTTTGCATGCCATCAGCGGTCTTATTGCCCTTCATTGCGTTCTCGCCTCCTCTCCTTCCTTTCGGATAACCCTCAGTCGACCTGAGGCCGTTCATCAGACTGCCGTTACGAACGAATCGTGGTGGCGACCAAAATGGCTTTCACCGCATGCATGCGGTTTTCCCCTTGATCGAAAATCACCGACTGGGGGCCTTCTTTCACATCTTCGGTCATGTCCTCGCCGATATAACCCGGCAGGCAGTGCATGAAGACGGCGTTCTTATCCGCCTTGGTCATCGCGGAGGAATTGATCTGATATGGCATCCAGTCTTTGATGCGCTTGTCCTTCTCTTCCTCGTTCTCGCCCATGCTGTGCCATGTATTGCCGTACACGACGTCTGCTCCGCGAAGCGCTTGGTCGAAGTTCTGGGTAACCTCGATTTTGGAGCCGGACACTTCCGCCTGCTTCAAAGCGCGCTCCCAAATGACAGGAGGAACGTCGTAGCCTTTGGGCGCCGCGATGCTCATATCCATGCCAAACATGGTGGCACCCAGCAGCAAGGAGTTGCACACGTTGTACACATCGCCCGCGTAGCAGATTTTCACGCCCTTGAAGTCACCCTTTTTTTCCTTGATGGTAAGGAGGTCGCACAAAGCCTGGCAGGGATGCTCCAATGCAGTCAGGGCGTTTATGACCGGATGCTTCATGTTCTGGGCGAATTCCTCAACGATTTCTTGGCCGAATGTACGAATGTACAGCCCGTCGAAATAGCGGTCGAGAATGCGCCCCGTGTCGGCGATCGATTCGCCACGGCTTGTCTGCAGCTCGTCGGGACGAAGGTAGAAAGACTGCGCACCGAGCGCCGTCGCGGCCGCATGAAACGAGTTGCGCGTGCGGGTTGATTTCTTCTCGAAGACCATCGCATACGCCTTGTCGCGCAGGTACGCATGAGGTTCACCCATGACCCATTTGCGCTTCAGATCCTGAGCGATCTCGATCAGCTCGTTCATTTGCTCGGAGGTGTAATAGAGCAGTCCGAGGTAATCTTTCCCAGCCAAGTAGTGCTTCATGATGAAACCTCCTACGTCTTTCCGGGGGATGTCCCATACAACCCCTGTTCAAAGGGTACCGACTGATGCACCGAAACATAGCTGTTCGAATCTCTATATATGATGCTGATTGCTGTTCAGTTCTATAGATCGTCTTTATTAATGTCGGCATCCTTGATTCGAGAACCGAGCAACGATACCGAGACCATGATTGCACCGCTCACGGCAAGGCCGATCATGATAGGCTCCACCGCGGTCGTCCCCATAAGGCCCAGACCGAGCAGGATGACGACGGACGAAACGACGATGGAGGCGAGTGCCGCCTTCGCCGTCGCCTTTTTCCAGAACATCCCTAAGATGATGGGAAAGAACAGTGCTCCGGAAAGAATCGCATATGAAGCATCCAATGCAGCGATCACGTTGTTCAGCCATACCGCGACGACTATCGCGACCGCCCCAACGCATGCCGTCATTCTTCTGCTGGCTTTCAGAAGCATTCGATCTTCTTCCAAATACTCCTTCGCGACAGCCTTCGACTTCGTCCTCAGGTATGCCAAAGCCGGCTTTATCACATCATTGGTGAGCAGCGAAGAAGATGCCAGCAATGTTCCTGACGCCGTGGACATAAGCACAGCAAGAACCGCGGTGAGAACCAGGCCGAGCGCACCTGTCGGAAGAACTTCGTCCGCCATCTTCGCGAAAACGAGCTGCGCATCATCGATTCCAGGCATATAAACGGCTGCAGCCATGCCCACCAACGTGCACGCGATCGCGTAGAACAGGATGAATGCTCCGGATGCGATTCCGCTTCGCCTCGCCACCTTCACCGATCGCGCGGTTAGGTATCTTTGCCATAGGTCTTGACCGACAAGGGCGCCAAGGCAGTAGAGGAAGAAGTATTGCACGATGGTCGGGAACCCTATGCTTGTGATGTCGAAGTATGACGAAGGCAATGTTGCCCCTATCGCCGAAAGGCCGCCGGCGGCATGCACGCATGCCGGCATCATCACAAGCGTCACGCCAGCAACGATTAAGATGAATTGAATGAAATCGGTGAGCGTGATCGCCCACATGCCGCCAAGTATCGTATAGGCGACGACAACGACGCCCACAACGAGCATCGATATCGCGGAATCCCATCCGGCAAACCCCTGCAGGATGGTCCCCATGGCGATAACCTGCGTCGCACACACCATCATGGTGTACAGCGCCGATACCAAAGCCGTGACTACGCCGGCCTTCGCGCCGAACCGTTTCGTCAGCAGCTCCGCCACGGTGAGCACCTCGAGTTCTCGAATACGCTTCACGAGCAGAATGCCGACCAGCATCAATCCGAGTCCCAGCATGGACACGAGCCAGATACCGGAAATGCCGTACCGATAGCCCAGCGCCGTGCTCCCGATAGTCGAAGCCCCGCCAAGCAAGACCGCGCTTAGGCAGGCGAATGTGATGCCATATCCGAGCCGGTGCCCCGCGACAAGATAATCGCTCGACGCCTGGGCCTTTCGCGAGGAATACACCCCCACCGCGATTATCACGAGAAAATAGCCGATCACGATTCCGATGTCTAACCCGGTCATAGGAGTGACCTCCGATCATTCGGTCATGACATGTCGAATCATCTCGATGTTCTGAACGGCGCGCTGAAGCCTACCGTTATTTTCCCATCGGAAAACAAGCTCCTGCGCCTGTAAAAACCTCTAACCGTGGAGCGTGATTCTGTACATATCCACATTCGTCGGGGTGATTCGGAGACAAAGCGCTATGGAATATACCGAGCAAGCACTGAGGCGATGAACAGCTCCACGCGCCCGAACGATGACTTGAAAGACCTGCCGCTGAGCGACTCGATCGACTTCAGACGAATCCTCAATGTGTTCTCGTGAATACCGAGCGCACGTGCCGTATCGGGTATCGACTCGTCGTTGAGAAAGAACTGATGGAGGGTGGCCTGGAGCTGAACCTTGCTCTCCTTGTCATGCAGAGCCACCTTGCCGAGCACGTCTTCGAAGAAATCGGAGATGAATTCCGTCTCCATGGACCGGGCATTCTTCGCCAGAACGCGCAGCAGCCCCAAATCATCGTAGAACAGGCATTGGTCATTGACGAGGCTCATGAAGTCTAGGCAGGACAAAGCCTCTTCGCAGGCAGATGCGATGCGTGCCACGGAGTGCACCCTGCTCACGGCGAATCGAACGTCGCCATCGCCTATATAGCGCCTGACCTCCTCGCAGACAGAACGCACGCGCTCGCGATCTTCTTTGCTCACAACCGGACAGAAGAAAACCGCCTTATCATCCTTCACGCAGTACATCACGTCTTTGACGAGGGCGTCGTCGTGGGCCTTCAAGGTCCGTGCGAACCCGTCGTAATCCACCCGCACGGCGGAATCGGATGACGAGACGATAAGCTGGTATGCATCATGAACGTTCCGACGCAGACGGCTTGCCCGTGCCTTGATTTCCCCCGTGGTTTCAAGCGCGCCGTCGATCAGCTCGCTGAGAAACTCGTAATAGTAATGCTCTTCGATCTGCCTAAGCGCCCGTTCCTTGATGAGGCAGAGCATAAGGGCGGAATTCACCTGGTCGATATCGAAATCGCTCACGGAAAGCTCCGGCGACCCAAGGCTCCAGTAGACGGCGTAATACCTGCTCGTCCTTTTATCGACGCGAACGACTTTGCAAGAACCTTCGATGTCGCGAAGAACAAAGGCGCCGGGAAGACTTGAGAATCCGCGCGCCTGCCCCTTGAGAAGGCCCGACACCGAATCCCAATCCATAGGGGACGACCCTCCGAGCACGTACCATCCATCGCTCGCGAATACAGCGACACCGCAGCCGAGGTGGCGACACGCCACATCGCATACCTGTGCGAGTTCTCCCCCGCGAACCATCGCGTCATTAAGGGCGTCACCGAGCTTCAAGGCCTCGTTAACCAGGTAGAACTGCTCTTTAATGATGTATTGCTGAATGGGAGTGCTCAGCCTGACCCATGAATAGCAGTTCGGCACTACCACGATAGGCAAATCAAGGCGCTTGGCGTGCTCAACGGCATCTTCCGGAATCGAATCCACGTAGTACTGCAGCTTGATGAACAACCCTGCAGACCGTTTCTTTGACAGCCCTTCGAAGAAGGCCTTCCATTCCATGGAATTCAAGGAGGTCAGCGACGCGCCGTTGGAAAAGAGGATCTCATAATCGGACATCCAGTTGAAGATCTCAGGATTGTCCATGATAGTCACTGACTTCACAGGCTGGGAAAGAGACACGCCAGGATTCAGCAGGCGGCATTCCTTGAGCTCCGATAGCGAGAGGATTTCGGCGATCGTCGCATCCATCGGATCCTCTTTCCTGGTTTGATTCGCTGGATGCTTGCAATCGCTGCTCAAGCATCCCTTCCGTCGAAGAGTATATCCTCTGCCGGGAGCATGTGTTTATCGAGACGGAAGATGCGACGTGCGCATTCGATTCGCGTACAGCGGCTCAAGGTTGCTACAATCGCGCGCATGAAGATCGTGGCGCCTGCATCCATCTGGTTCTATAAGACGCTCCTCGTCCTCGCGACGCTGTTCTGGGGCTTCTCCTTCGTCGTCGTCAAAGGAGCCTTGGACGACATGACGCCGGGATGGCTCACGAGCATCCGCTTCCTGCTGACCGCGATGATAGTCGGATTCGTCTGCCGGAAGACCATCCGTCGCCATTTCAACCGCGAGCACATCCTATACGGATGCGTGCTGGGCATCGTCGCGTTCTTCGCCTTCTGGGTGCAGAACGTCGGCCTGACCGACACGACCCCCGGACGCAACGCATTCCTAACGGGCACGTATTGCGTCATCGTCCCATTTCTGTACTGGGCCATCGATCGCAAGCGTCCGACTATCTTCAACATCGTCGCCGCGCTGCTCTGCATCGGCGGCGTCGGCTTCATCTCTCTCGGACACGACCTGTCTTTCGCCTTGCGCTGGGGCGACGGTCTGACGCTCTTCTCCGCCTGCTTCATCGCATTGCACATGGTGTTCGTCGCGAAATTCGCCAAGGGCCACGACATGTTGACCCTGACGTTCTTCCAGCTGCTCTCGAGCTCCGTCTTCGGCATGCTCATCAGCACCTTCGCAGAACCTCTTCCCGGCATGGCGGCATTCGCGTCAACCAGCTTCCTCGTCCAGATGGGCTACCTCGTCATCTTCGCGTCCGCGCTCGCGATGGTGTTCCAGAATCTCGGGCAGACACGGGTTCCGCCCACGCAGGCCTCGCTTATCCTGTCGCTCGAAAGCGTGTTCGGCGTGATATTCAGCGTGCTGCTCTACGGCGAAGACATGACCTTGCAGCTCTTCGTTGGATTCGCGCTCATCTTCACCGGCCTCGTCATCTCCGAAACCCTGCCGCGCCCGAAGAAATACCCCGATCCGCCGGAGAAATTCACCGGAGCCCTTGCCGACGACGAAGACTAGCGTCGCCTCTCCCGGCGGATCTCGACGCCGGCATACGCGAGCGGAAGCCCGATAGGAGCCCATGGCTTTTTGATCTGCACCTCAACGGCTTCAACCGTCGGGAATTGCGCAAGGATTTCAGATGCCAGGCCCTCGGCCGCCGCCTCGATCAGCTTGAAAACATGGGCGCGGAGGAAGCCATCAGCGAGGCGGCACACGGCGCCGTAGTCAACGCTGGCAGATAGGTCGTCACGTTCCCCTGCCGGCCTCAGATCAACCTCAAGGCGCAGCGAGACCAGAAGCTTCTGGCCAAGGGCGTTCTCTTCGGGAAACACCCCGTGATACGCGAACACTTCCAAATCGGATATGACGATGGCGTCCATAAGACCTCCTCTATTCAGCGCATTGCGACAGCCTCTAAATTTTGACCTCGAGATTCTTCTCGGTATCCGACCAGGAGCATTCCGCGCGCGCGGCGCAATCGAAGCAGAGCCTCGATGCCTTGTCGGCAGCATAGAGGATGCGCCCCAACTCGGAAGAATCCTCGGAAAAGCGTCGATGCTCCCGCACGGCCGTCACGATGGCATCCTTCTCGTCGGCGGTGAAGGCATCGATGCCTTTCAGAATCTCCCGCGCGTAGCGGGCGCCTGCCTCTTCATGCGGAGTGCCGTGCTCGTACTGGTCCGCCTTGCCGATATCATGCAGAAACGCTGCCGCATACACGACGTCCTTGCGATAGGAAATCCCCTGTTCGAGCACGTGAATATAGGCAATGCGCGCGACGGATGCCAAATGATCGGGACCATGCGTGCAGAAGACGCGCCGTTCCTCGCATGCGGCCAGCCGCTCCATCTGGAAACGGTAGATCGCATGCGCACGAATCTCGGCAATGACGGGCATTTCCGCGAAAAGCGTCTGCACGCGCGACATGAGAATCGTCCTGCGTCCTAGCGCACCATGGCGAAGAACTCGGTCACCAGGGAGGAATCGGTGGTGTATTCCCCTCGCTTGGCGACCGTGACGGTTTTGGTGCCCGGTTTTGAGACGCCGCGCATGGACATGCACATATGCTCGGCTTCGATCATGACGATCGCGCCGCGGGCGCCCGTATGCTCCATGATGGCGTCGGCGACCTGCGCGGTCAGACGCTCCTGCAGCTGAGGACGACGGGCGTACACTTCCACGGTACGTGCAAGTTTCGAGAGCCCGACGACCTTGCCGTTCGGAAGGTAGGCGATATGCGCACGACCGAAGAAGGGAAGCAGGTGATGCTCGCACAGCGAATGGAACGGGATGTCGCGCTCCAGCACGACTTCGTCGCTATCGACCGTGAACGTTGTGCTCAGGTGCTTCTCGGCGCTCTGGTCGAGCCCTCCGCACACCTCCGCATACATGCGCGCGACGCGCTCCGGCGTTTCAAGCAAGCCCTCGCGGTCGGGGTCTTCCCCGATTCCCTCAAGAAGGAGCCGCGTGGCGGCTTCGATTTTCTGCTGATCGATCATGGCACCCCTCATGCACGGGTTGAAATGACGTTCGGACGCACGTGTCGTTGATGCGAAATGCAAGGGTACCACCCTGGGCAGGCGGGCATGATCGAATCGTCGAATCCACATGCCGCGTACGCCGAACAGGAAAAGCTTTGATAGAATGGCTTGCGCGCCTCAGTAGCTCAGGGGATAGAGCACCGCTCTCCTAAAGCGGGTGTCGGCGGTTCGAATCCGCCCTGGGGCACCACCTCGCACCATCGCGGGCCGTCTTGCAGAAGGCGGCCCGTTTTTCGTAGGCAAGGTTATCTATCTATGCTGCGACGTACAGATCGACCCTATAAAATCTCTCATTGCCATTTGGCGCGGACGTTATAATGTCGCCCATATGCAGATCGATGCCGGGAATAGGCACGATCGGGAAGTCATCGGCATCTTCGATGCGGCCGCCGCGATGAGAAGTTCTAGCCTTCGAAGCCATCGGGGTTCATCGACTGCCAACGCCAGGAATCCTCGCACATGCGGTCGATGCCGAGCTTGGTTTGCCAACCCATCTCGCGCTTCGCCTTGGCCGGATCGGCCCAGAACGCCGGAAGGTCCCCGTCGCGGCGACCGTCCACTATATAGGGAATATCGTGGCCGCAGGCGCGTGAGAACGCGTGGACGAGCTCGAGCACCGAGGTGCCTTCGCCGCTGCCCAGGTTGAACGCCTCGATGCCATGGCGCCCCTCCATCCACCGCAAGGCTTCGACATGGCCCTGCGCGAGGTCGACCACGTGGATGTAATCGCGCTGGCAGGTGCCGTCGGGCGTTGGGTAATCGTCGCCGAAGACGTGAAGCACGTCGCGCTTGCCGATCGCCACCTGCGTGATGTAGGGCATGAGGTTGTTCGGGATGCCTTTGGGGTCTTCGCCGATGAGCCCGGACGGATGAGCGCCGACGGGATTGAAATAGCGCAGCAGCACGGCGCTCCAGCGGCCGTCGGAGGCGCAAAGATCGGCGATCATTTGCTCGATCATCCACTTCGTCCAGCCGTACGGGCTGCTGGGAGACCCTTTCGGCATGGTCTCTTCGTACGGCACGGGATTGCCGCCGTACACGGTTGCGGAGCTGGAGAACACGATGGACCGGCAGCCCGCCTCGTTCATCGCACGGAGCAGCTCCATCGTGCCGCCCAGGTTGTTGCCGTAATACTCGAGCGGCTTGGACACGCTTTCGCCCACGGCCTTGAAGCCGGCGAAATGAATGACCGCGTCGATCGGGAAGCGCTCGAAGACGCTGCGCATGGCCTGCGCGTCGAGCAGCGTCGCACGGATGAAATGGAGGCGCGCCGATGCGCCGGCCGGCGCCGTGCCCGTACGCTCATCGGCGACGACGATATCCCTGATGCGGTCGATCGCGACTTCGCTCGAATTCGAGAGATCGTCCACCACGACGACTTCGAAGCCCGCATCCAAAAGCTCGACGCAGGTATGGCTGCCGATGAATCCGGCGCCTCCAGTCACGAGGATGGTCTGCATGATGCCTCCGCCTTCCCTATCGGCTACGTTCGATTCAGTATATCCCGCGCGACCGACAAACCCGCTCTCATGCACGCGACATCGCATAACGCCCCTTTCGAAAGGGGTTGAACCGTTACAATCCTATATGACACACGACACGCACGCCGAGCACCTTTGGAGGCCGCCATGGCATACCGCAACTTCTCCCCTGACATGCAGAACCGTATAGAACACGACCGCGCGCACAGGATCATGAATCCGCATCGCTGCCTAGATGACGCCGCCATCAGGCGCGATCAGAAACGCGATGCGTCGCCGAGGCTGCATCGCCCGCCGTTCGTCCGCGACGTGGACAAGATCATCAACCTTGCGCCGTACAACCGCTATGCAGGAAAAACCCAGGTCTTCAGTTTCGTGCGCAACGACGATATCTCGCGCCGCGGGCTGCACGTGCAGCTCGTGGCGCGTACCGCACGCTCGATCGGGCGCGTGCTGGGGCTGAACGAAGATCTGATCGAAGCCATCGCGCTCGGGCATGACCTGGGCCATACGCCCTTCGGCCATGCAGGCGAAGCCATCTTGAACGACCTGTCCATGCAGAGCATGGGTCGCGCGTTCAACCACAACGTGCACAGCGTGCGCATCCTCGACGCGCTGTACAGCCGCAACGTCAGCCTGCAGACGCTTGACGGCGTCATCTGCCATAACGGCGAAAGCAGCCAGAAGGTTTTCCGTCAGGGAACCATCCATGACTTCGGCGCCTTCGACGACATGGTGGAACGCTGCTACACCGACCCCGAAAGCATCGGTACGCTGCGCCCTTCCACGCTCGAAGGCTGCGTCGTGCGCATCTCGGACATGATCGCGTATGTAGGCAAAGACCGCCAAGATGCGATCAACACCGGCTCCATCGAGTCGGACGACATGTTCTCCGGAGGCGTGATCGGCGTGCAGAATGCCGAGATCATCAATAACCTCACAGTCGACATCGTGGAACACAGCTACATGAAGGATCGCATCGAAATGAGCGACGAAGCCTTCCGCAGCCTGAAGACGGCCAAGGCCGAGAACTACGAGCGCATCTATCTGACCGGCGAGCAGGGCGATGTCTACCGCGATGAAATACGCCCGATGTTCGAAGAGATGTTCGAGGTCGTCGTGCACGACGTCCGGACGCGCAACGAGTCCTCGCCGGTGTGGCGCCATCTGGTCTTGCCGCTTGAACGCCAACGCAGCTGGTACGACAACCTGGAGCCCTACCGCGATGAGCGCCCGGAACAGATCGCTGTGGACTACCTGGCCGGCATGACCGACGAGTACTTCCTGGCGGCGCATGCCTTCATGTGCCCGAACAGCGCGCATACGGTGGAATTCCGCAGCTACTTCGACGGATTCGACTACCGCCGCTAGGTATTCGTGTGCCAACAGGCCGTTTGCGCCGGCACGTACCCTGGACCTCGCGGAGGCGAAGGCAGCTTCTCTCGCGTTGCGGCAGCGGTTGACGAAACGGGCCTGCGCGACGAATAGCGGGGTATCCCGCGCGCGGCGGATTCCTTTTAGTAGCGGCTGTCGAAGATCCGACGCGTCTTCTTGGTCGAGCGCGGAAGCTCGCCCAAGGGGACGCCCCTCGCCTCGGGCGTGCATCCGATCTTCGCCTTGAAGACGGCAGCCAGTTCGGATTCGCAATGCTCCTTGGCTTCGCCTTCAAGCTCCGTCTCGAAGATGAGCGTCAGGATGTCGTGGCCGGATATGGTTTCGATCAGCACCTGGTATTCGGACGACGCGCCGTCGACGAACTGAAGGCACTCCTCGATCTGGGCGGGGAACATGTTGCAGCCCTTCACCTTGATCATGTCGTCGGTGCGTCCGACGAGCGTGTCGATGCGCGGGAATTCGGCACGCCCGCACGGGCAGTCGCCGGGAACGAACCGCGTCAGGTCATGGGTGCGATAACGGATAAGCGGGGCGCCCTGCTTGCGCATCGTGGTCAGCACCAGTTCCCCGACCTCGCCGTCGGGCACGGGAACGCCCGTCTTGGGATCGACGATCTCCGCGTATACGTAGTCGGTGAACAGGTGCATGCCCGCATGCGCGTCGCAGCTGATGCCGATGCCGGGTCCGTAGATCTCGGTCAGCCCGTAGATGTCGTAGATGGTGATGCCCATCTCGTGCTCGATGCGTTCGCGGGTCTTCTGGCCCCAACGCTCGGATCCGATGATGCCGCGCTTCAGGTGGATCTTGTCGCGCAGGCCGCGCTTGTTGATCTCTTCGGCGAGCAGCAGCGCATACGAGCTGGTCGCGGTAATGACCGTGGATCTCAGGTCTTGCATCATCTGCAGCTGCTTGTCGGTATTGCCTGGACCGGTCGGGATGGCCATGGCGCCCAGGCGCTCGCAACCGAATTGAAAGCCGATGCCGGCTGTCCACAGGCCGTAACCTGGGGTTATCTGCACGCGGTCTTCATTCGTGACGCCGGCGATCCGATAGCAGCGGGCGAACATGTCGGCCCAGTCGTCCACATCCTGCCTCGTGTAGGGAATGACGACCGGCGTGCCCGTCGTGCCCGATGAGCTGTGGATGCGCACGACGTCGGCATCGGGAACCGCCTGGATGCCGAGCGGATAGGCGTCGCGCAGATCGGCCTTCTCGGAAAATGGCAGCCGCTCGAAATCCTCCTGGCTCTGGACGTCGTCGAGATCTATGCCCTCGAACTTCTTCGCATAGAAGGGGGAGCGCTCCTTGATGGTGGAAAGCAGCGTTTTGATCTGCGCAAGCTGATCAGCAGTCATGTCCATGGGAAGATCCTTTCGAACGGCGCATCGCATCAAGCGCCGATGCGAGAGACGACACGGTCGACGGCGGCGAGATTCATGTCCCTGAATCGGGGTTTCACGCAGGCGGCAACCGCGCTTTTCAGCTCGTCCGCCGTCAGGCCCAAGACACCTTTGGCGCAGGCCGACGCGAGCAGCACGACGTTCAGCGCCTTCGGATTCCCGATATCGGCGAGCAGCGGCACCTCGTCCACGACAATAAGGGAATCACACCGTTCGCGCAGGGAGGCGAGGGCGGATGCGGACGAATACCCGCTCTGGGCAAGCGCGGCCGTGACAGGCTGAATCGCACGCGATGCGGTCACGAGCGTTCCGGAGGAGGAGAGGAACCGCAGGCATCGAGCGGCCTCGCCCGGTTCGAACGCGATGACGAGATCGGCCTGGCCCCGCGCGACCAGAGGAGATGAAACCGTCTCGCCCGCATTCCCCATGCGCACGTGGCTCACCACGCTGCCGCCGCGCTGCGACATACCGATCGTCTCGGCGGTGCGCACCTGCCATCCACGAGCCTCGGCCGCCTGGGCGAGCACCTTCGCGGCGAGCACCGTGCCCTGGCCGCCGACGCCCGTGAGAACGATATTCCTCATGCGTGCGCCTCCTTGCCCGTCCGAACCTCGACCGGCATGCCGTCAGGCACCGTCATGGCGCCGTATGGGCAGACCTGCACGCACTGGCCGCAGCCCATGCAGATGGTTTCGTCGATCATGATGCGATCGTCCATGAAGCCGATCGCGGGGCACCCTATGGCGGTGATGCAGCGTCGGCACTTCGTGCACGCATCTTGATCGACGATGCAGGCGGATGCCGGGCGAATCAGATTCACGCAGGGCGCTTCGAAGATGACCGCGGAAGGGCCGGCGAAATCGAGCGAGCGCTTCACCGCGTCGATGCTTTCATCCAGGCAGTGCGGATTCGCATGCTCGATCATCCTGACTCCGAGGGCGAACAGCACGGCCTCCACATCGAGCGGATCGGATTTCGTGCCCATGAGCGTATCGCCGGTACCTGGGTGGGGCTGATCGCCCGTCATGGCAGTCGTACGGTTGTCCAGCACGCAGATCACGATATCGTGCGCGTTGTACACGGCGTTCGCGACGCCCGTCATGCCCGACGCGAAGAAGGTCGAGTCCCCGATGAAGGCGATCTGCTTCGCATCGGGCTCCGCAACCTTCAGGCCTTGAGCCATCGTGATACCCGCGCCCATGCATAGGCAGGTGTCGATAGCGTCCAGCGGCTTGGCGTTTCCCAAGGTGTAGCAGCCGATGTCGCCCGAGAAGACGACCTTGCGGCGGCGTGCCGCCCGCTTCGCCGCGTAGAAGGCGCCGCGGTGCGGGCACCCTGCGCACAGGACCGGAGGACGGACCGGGACCTCGATGTCGGGAAGATCGCGCTTCTCCGCGGTCTCGGCACCGGCGCGATCGGACGCCGCCGCCATTGCCGCGGCCGCTGCGGCGGCCGCATCGTCTGCGGCATCCGGCGCGAGCCCGAGCATCCGTTCAAGCTGGGACAGCACGTTGTCGACGAGATTCTCGCCCGCCATCTGCGTATCGCCCGTGCGCTTGCCGCGCACGCGTGCGACGGCGCGGCCGTCCATCGCACGACGCCCCATGAGCGCGCACAGTTCGTCTTCGATCACGTGGTCGAGCTCTTCGAAGACGATGATCTCGTCAAGGCCGTCCACGAATGAGTCGACCAGGTTGGCAGGGAACGGATACGGCGTTCCGATCTGCATGAACCGATAGGCGGGCAGGGCGTCGGAATGCATTGCGGCCAGAATCGCAAGCGCTTCACGCGTGTATGCAGTCGAAACGCCGCCGCACACGATGCCCAGGCGAGCGCTCTCTCCGTGATGTTCGACAGGGTTGAAGCGGCCGAGGCCGCGCGCATCCGAGAAATCCTCGGCAATACGCGCGAGACGCTCGACGATCTCGAGGTGGCCGCGATACGACCGCGCGGGGAAGATGACCCAGCGGCTATCGTCCTTGGTGAAGCCCCGCGCCGGACGGCCATGCGTTTCATCGGGCACATCGACATACGTAGACGAATGGCAGACCCGCGTGGTGGGCCGTACGATGACCGGCGTGCGATAGGCCTCGGACAGCTCGAAAGCCGCCGCCATCATATCCATGCCTTGTTCGATGTTCTCAGGATCGAACACGGGAACCTTCGCGAAGGACGCGAACCGTCGCGTGTCCTGTTCGGTCTGCGACGATATGGGACCTGGATCGTCGGCGACATAGAGCACGCAACCACCCTCGACGCCGACGTAATTCAAACTCATCAGGGGATCTGCCGCCACGTTCAGCCCCACCTGCTTGCAAGTGAAAAGCGTGCGGGCGCCGGCATACGACGCACCGGCCAACATCTCGAGCGCAGCCTTCTCGTTCGTCGACCATTCGACATGAACGTCGTGAGCGCCGCCGGAAGCGACGCGCGCGGCGACGGTCTCGATCACCTCGCTCGACGGCGTGCCCGGATATCCGGCGATGACGGATGCCCCCGCCGCCAACGCCGCATGGGCGAACGCCTCGTTTCCCATGAGAAGCTTCTTGGGCATGCGATTAAGCCTCCGCCATGCCCTGCTTGAAATCCTTGATCTTCCGACGGGCCTCCGCATCCCCCGTGCCGAGCATCTGCACGGCAAGGATGGCGGCGTTCTTCGCGCCGTTGATGGCGACGCAGGCTACCGGAACGCCCGAGGGCATCTGCACCATGGACAGCAGCGAGTCAAGCCCGCCCAGGTCGGACGTCTTCATAGGAACCGCGATGACGGGCAGCGGCGTGTACGCGGCAACGACGCCGCCCAGGTGAGCTGCCTTGCCCGCCGCAGCGATAATGACGCGCAGGCCGCGGGCCTCGGCGGATTCCGCCCATGCATGCACTTCGAGAGGCTTGCGATGGGCCGACGCGACTTTAGCCTCGTAGGCGATGCCGAATTCATCGAGCTGCTTCATGCACGGCTCCATCGCCGGCATGTCCGATACGCTGCCCATGACGATGCCGACGAGCGGCATGGCGCTTTCTCCCATGGGTTCCCCTTTCCAAGACGGTCGGTTACTCCGATGCGAGCTCCGGCATGGGCTCTCGATACGCCGCGGCCGATTCCTTTCCGACGGTGGCGCGCAGCACGAACAGCGTGCCGATCGTAAGCGCGATGCCGACCGGGAGCACGATGATCCAGTTCTGCACGAAGCCGGCGAGCACGTACATCGCGAACGAGATGCCGGCGACAGTCAACGCATAAGGAAGCTGCGTGGAAACATGGTCGATGTGATAGACGTTCGCGCCGGCAGACGCCATGACCGTCGTGTCGGAGATGGGCGAGCAGTGGTCGCCGCAGACCGCGCCCGCCAAGCAGGCGGAAATGCCGATGGTCAGCAGCGTCGGGTCGCCCTGGAAGATCGGCAGCACGATCGGGATGAGGATGCCGAAGGTTCCCCAGCTCGTGCCGGTTGCGAAGGCAAGACCCACGGCGACGAGGAAGATGATCGCGGGCAGCATGGACGCAAGCCCGGCCGCCGCACCCTCCATCAGGCCGGCAACGTAGACATCTGCGCCCAGCGAGTTGGTCGCAAGCTTGAGCGTAAGCGCGAACGTCAGAATGAGCAGCGCGGGAACCATGGCGATGAAGCCGTCGGAGATGGCGGCCGTCGCCTTCTTGAATGTGATGACGCGGCGGGCAAGCAGATATGCGAACGTGATCACGAGCGCGCAGAGCGTGCCGAGCGGCAATCCGACCGACGCCGTGGTGTTGGCGAAAGCGCCGGATACATCGCCGTAGCCTTCGGCGGCGGGATCCCAGAATCCGCCGACGTACATCATGCCGATAACGCAGCCGACGATCAGAACGATGACGGGAACGATCATGTCCCAGAGGGACGAGCGTTTGTTCTCCATGCTCTCATCGTTGCCCAGGCCGCCCAGGTCGCCCGTGCGATACGCTTCGAGCTCTTTCTTCGCCATGGGACCGTAATCGAAGCCCATGACCGAAAGGCCGATGACGAAGACGATGGTGAGCAGCGAATAGAAGTTGTAGGGAATGGCCTGGATGAACAGCTGGATGCCCGTGATGCCGCTGTCGAGGTCGTGAGCCGTGGCGGACACAGCGGCGGCCCACGAGGAAATCGGCGCGATCATGCAGATCGGAGCTGCGGTCGCATCGATGATGTATGAAAGCTTCGCGCGGGAGACGCGCCCGCCGTCGGTCACGGGACGCATGACCGCGCCGACCGTCAGGCAGTTGAAGTAGTCGTCCACGAAGAGCAAGACGCCCAGCGCGAAGGTGGCGAGCTGGGTGCCGATGCGGCTCTTGACGTGCTTCGCGGCCCACGAGCCGAACGCGGCAGAGCCGCCGGCGTTGTTGATCAGCGCGACCATGATGCCGAGCATGATCAGGAACAGGAAGATTCCCGCATTCCCCGGATCTCCGATGGCGTTGACGAAGCCGACGTTCGCCTCTTCCCCGCCGGCCGTGGTCACGGTGCCGGAGATGATGTAGGTAAGGGTGTTGACGGGATCGAACCCCGCAAGCAAGGCGGCGCCGACCACGATGCCGACGAACAGAGACGTATACGTCTCTTTCGTGATGAGGGCCAAAACAATGGCCACTAGAGGCGGGACGAGCGCCCAGAACGTTCCGACGAATTCCATGTCCTTCTCCTTCTACCCTGGCAGTGCAGGCCATGACGAATCACGGCCCGTGAGGAGGAATGGCACCCATCCGCGCCGGCCCTGATAGCTCATCCGCATCGGCGGCAGTCCGCAGGATATTGTCCTGCGTCCCAGGCTCGCAGCGTCGGAAACCGCTGCGCCCTTCGGCGGTCCGTCCCTTTCGCCCCGCGTCTTTCCGGACATGCATGCGGAGCTACTGATGAAGGCCGCGCCTCTATCACGCCTGTCACTTACAACAAGTCTTTACATTATATCCGCTGCCAAACGAAGGAACGGCGCATTTTCAATGCTTCGGGGAAAGGCATCCTGACCTGAAAACGGTATCGGATGATCCCGCGAGAGACGGCGCTTCCTTGCATATATCGAACGGTCAAGGTATCATTCGAAGGCATCTTTCACGGAGAGATGACCGAGAGGCCGAAGGTGCTCGCCTGCTAAGTGAGTATGCCCCAAAAGGGCATCTGGGGTTCGAATCCCCATCTCTCCGCCAGAACACGCAACGGCCCGAACTGCATTCCTGCAGTTCGGGCCTTTTTTGCTCAAAACCCGACGAACGCCCGGTTCTTTCGACCGAACTCCGTCTATCGGCGAATCGAAGTCACAGATGGCGCCATCTCCTCGATGGCCGCTGCGGACGCGCCTTCCCCCTCCTGCTTCACGCCGACGAGCCGCGAGAACACCTTCATCGCCACGGCGATGTTCGCGTCGGGGAAATCGTACGGGGTCGTATGCACGTCGGGATAGTCGAACCCGTTGCCGATGTAGAACATGCATCCCGGAGCTTTCTGCTGATAGTAGCCGAAGTCTTCGGATGCACGCACGGGCGACGGGTCGGGCAGGGTATGCCACGCAACGCCTGCGGCTTCCGCTGCGGCGCGCACCGCATCGGCGCACTGCTTCGCATTGATCGTCGCCGGGAAGACGTCGCTCAGCTCGAACTCGACGGTCATGCCCGCCTCGGCGGCATGCTCGCGCGCCAGGGATTCGAGCGCGGCTTGCAGCTCATCGATCTCTTCTTCGTATTGGGCGCGCAGGGTCATGAGCAGACGACCTTCGCCAGCGTTCACGCCGAAGTTCGCCGACCCGACGTCCACCTGCACGATCGTGCACATGACGTATCCCTTATGGTCCTCGGGCCGCGTCAGCCCCGGCACCGCATCCACGACCTTCGCGATGGCGAACGCCGGATTGATGCCGTTCTCAGGTTCGGCGGCATGCGAGGTCTTGCCGTGGAACGCGATGGCGAGCCCGCGGGATGCCGGCATCGTGGGGCCGTCTATCACGTTGACGGTCCCCGCCTCCATCCGAGACCAGTTGTGGAACGCGTACACCTCATCGACGCGTTCGCGCTCGATGACCTCGCACGCCACGCGTGCGCCGTCGCCGACCTCTTCGGCATCCTGGAAGATGAAAACGACGTTCTTGTCGGCGCCCTTCTGGTCGACCTCAAGCGCAAGCCCGACAAGGGACGCGGAATGCCCGTCGTGCCCGCACTTGTGCGAAACGCCGGGGTTGCGCGATGACCAGGGCATCCGGATTCCTTCATCGATCGGCAGCGCATCGAAGTCGGCACGCACGGCCACGGTCTCGCTCGAACCGTGGCAGATGTAACGCGCGTAGAAATATCCTTTGCCCTCGTCGATGATCTCCAGGTTGCGCGTATGGGCATGCAGGAA
Organism: Slackia exigua ATCC 700122; assembly: GCF_000162875.1. Lineage (GTDB taxonomy): Bacteria > Actinomycetota > Coriobacteriia > Coriobacteriales > Eggerthellaceae > Slackia > Slackia exigua. Next base: position 1,243,471 of record NZ_GG700630.1, on the reverse strand, counting down.
ATCGATCAGGCGCCGGCGCGTCCAGACCTCATGGTTCGAGAGTTCGGGATGGGCGTGCAGCTCGTGACGGAGCTCGGTAACCAGTTCCACGTTGTCCATGCGCATTCCTCGATTCGGAAACGCAACCTCGCGACGCGGCGGCTTTCACCTGCGCCCCGTCTGAGGCATCGTTTTATAGAATGCGCAATTCTATGCACGCATGCATGGTGATGAAAGGAGAAATATCCATCTGCACGTATATTTTTCGCAACGCATACAGATTTGCATCGCGAATTCGACATGAGACGAGATCGCGCCGCTCCCTTACCACGCCCGCTTCTGGGCGCCGAGATTCGAAGAGCGTTCCTCGGGCATCACGCGCACGCCGGCCGACGAACAGGCGCAGCTGCGCGCCCACCAGCCCTTGAGCTTCGCCGCAGACACGATGGCCAGCGCCGATGCGATATCGTCGACCATGGCGAAGGTGGCCGATCCGCTTCCGGAAAGCAGGACTTCCGGCGCGCCCGTCGCGGAGATGCCGACGCCTGGCTGGGCGGCGAGCCATGCGCGTATCTCGGAAAGCTCGGGAAGCACCCGCTCGGATGCCTGCGCGAGGTTGTTGAACAACGCGACATCGGCTGCGTTCGTCACATACGCCGCCTGGACGCCCAGGCGTAAATCCGAACCATCCCTCGTGCCGGACGAGGCATCATCCATCGCTGCCTTCGTCTGCATGCCCGGGCCGGACGCCGATGCGGCTTCCTCCTTTGCTGCGCCGGCGTCCGCGGCTTCGTCGAATGCCCGATACGCCTCCGCGGTGGAAACGCCTGCATCGGGGCGCACGACGACAAGGCCGCGGCGCATAGGGACAAGCTCATGATCGAAGGCATCGCCCCTGCCTGAAAGCGCGACGCAGCCCCCGCGCAGGAAGAACGGGACGTCGGCCCCCAGAGAAGCGGCCACCCGCTCGACGCGCGCATCGGCCGACGGAAGCCCCCAGAGCGCGCATGCGCCCATGAGCGCGGCCGCTGCGTTGGACGACCCGCCGCCAAGGCCGGCGGCGTGGGGAATGCGCTTCTCTATGGCTATGACCAGCTTCTCGTCTGCCGCGCGGCCGAACTCCCGCGCAAGGGCCCGCACGGCTTTGGTCGCGATATTGTCTTCCGTTGCGACATCGAGCGCCTCGACTCCGCCTAGGCACGTAGCGGATGTCTCGACCGCAAGGCCCGATGCTTCGGGCGCGTCCCCAAGGGACATCGTCACGATATCGTGAAGCGTCAGGGCGTGCATGATCGAATACGCGTCGTGGTATCCATCGGGTCGACGTCGGCCTATCTCGAGATGAAGGTTCACTTTGGCGGGCGAGAACACGCGCACGGTCTTAGGCATCTGCATCTCCTTGGTCGGACGCATCGCGGCGGCACGCGAAGAAGTCCCGCATGAGGCTCCCGCATTGCGTCGCCCATACGCCTCCGGTCGATTCGAATCGATGGTTGAGCCGTTCATCGGCATGGATGGCATACAGGGATCCGAGCGCTCCGGCCTTGGGATCCGGCGCTCCCCAGACGCATCGGTCGATGCGCGCCTGATGCATGAGCCCTGCGCACATGATGCACGGCTCGACCGTCACATACACGGTGCAGCCCGAAAGTCGCCAGCGACCAAGGGCTTGTGCGGCGGCGCGCATGGCGGAAAACTCCGCATGCCCCGAAGGATCACGATCGGCTTCTCGGCGATTGTGAGCACGTGCGACAACGCGGCCGTCGCATACCACCACGGCACCGATGGGCACTTCTCCCTCTTCGAAGGCGCGACGCGCTTCGGCGTAGGCCTCGCGCATGAACGACTCGTCCTTCTCGATGCGCTCGTCTGCCGAGGGAGGAATCGCGTTATGAAGCTCGTTCGAATCCATGCCGCCATTATACGTGCACAGAAACGCCTGAAAACGCACGATGGGCCGAAGGCGGCGCGCCTTCGGCCCATCGTCATATGCGGCGAAGAAGCTTCGCCTGCACGACATCCTTCGTGCGGCGGCCTGAGAGAAGGGGGTGCCGTCGCGCGATTCGTGCCAAGAATCGTTCAATCGCGGCGTTACGCGCGCTTCGCGGCATTCGTACCGGCGACGCGCCCGTAGAACATGCACATCGACTCGCTCAGGCCCTTGAGGGAAATCGGATACTGGACGTTGAAGCGCCCGCCCTGGGGAGCGCCGCAGACGTACAGGCCGGGAATGATCTCCCGCTCGGTCGAATACACATGGCAGTTCTCGTCGGATTCCAGCCCGCCGAGGTTGGCGAGCGTCAGGGCGCAGCCGCATTCGGCCGCGTAGAAGGGGCCGTTCTCAAGCGCGAAGAGGCGCTTCGCGCTCTTGCCGAAGTCGGTGTCTTCGCCGGCCTTGCACAGCTCGTTGTAGCGATCGATGGAGGCCTTGGCGGCGGCGGTATCCATGCCCTCGATCTTCGAGAGCAGCTCGTCGAGCGTGTCGGCCTTCAGGCAGCGCCCTTCGTCGACGGCCTTCTGGATATCGGCATCGGTGCGCACGTTGATGCGCAGGCCGGACGCGGTGTAGTCCGGCAGGGCGTCTTCGCGGTAGATGCAGGCGACGCCGTGCGCGGCAGGGAAGAACTTGAGCTGCTCGGGCCACGACGCGTCGAAGAACTGGTAGGCCCTGCGCTGCGGCTGCAGTTCGACCTGGTTCTCGAGCTGCTGGCCGGCGATATCTTCGTTCATGAAGCGCTCGCCGTGGAGGTTGAGCCAGAGGTAGCCGTTGTTGCCGATGACGCCGCGGCCGTCGGCTCCGGCGCCGCCTCCCATGTGATGGATCATCGGGGCATGCCACTGCTCGATCGCGGCACCGGCCCAGACGCCCATCTTGTGGCCGTCGCCCACGTTCGTGTAGCTGCCCTTGGAATCCATATCCAGGCTGAGGATCTGGATGCCGTTCTCGACGCACTGGGGCGCATAGAACTTCATCATCTCTTCGTTGGCCAGGTAGTCGCCCGTCGCGATGACGACGCCTTTCGCATTGATCTTGATGTATTTGCCGGAGTCGGCCGCCTGGGCGTAGATGCCTGCGATGGCGCCGGCATCGTCCTTGATGAGCTCGACGCCCTTGGTGTTGTAGCGCACGTCCGCGCCGCCGTCGATGGCCACCTGAAGGTTGTCGGACATGACCTTCTCAAGGCTGCTGAACCCGATGGAGGTCGGGTAGCAGGGCATGGATTCCTTGGTGTAGTCGTATTCTTCGAGCATCGGATAGAAGTACGGATACAGGTAGTTCTTCTGGCTTTCCTCAGGAACCTCCGACCAGGTCTCGTCGGTGATATACAGGCTCTGGCTCGCGCTGATGAACCAGTCGAAGGTCTCGCCGACCTCGTCGGCCCAGCGCTTGATGATGCCGTATTTGCTGTGATGGCTGCATTCGGTCATATGCATATCCACCACGTCGAAAGTCTTGAGGAATCCGTCGCCGCGACCCCACTTCGCCATGGTCTGGCCGCCGAGGATGGCCATGTCGGATGCGACGCTGTTCATGCGGGGAGAGGCCTCGAGGCACACGAGCTTCGCGCCCGCCTCGACGGCGGCGCGGGCCGCAACGACGCCGGCGCCGCCCAGGCCGACGACGACCACGTCGGCGTCGATCTCTTCCTCGATGTCGGCGTCGGAAATGACCGGCGCCTCGCCGAGCCAAGGAAGCACGCCGGTGCCGTCGTATCCGACGGTAGCCGTCGACACCGCGGCTGCGCCGGGCTTCGATTCGGCAGCGGCTCCGTCGGACTTCGGCGCGCACCCGGCGAGCGCAGCGCCTCCGGCGATGGCGGCGCTTGCGATGGCGGCGCCGGACAGGAAATTCCTACGGCTCATAGAAGCAGACATGATGCGTCCTTCCCTTCGTCCGCCCATACGCGGACGGTTCGATCGTTCCCTGGCGAACATCCCTCCTCGGCCGCGGCGCGAATCCAGGCCGCCGCAAGCCCGATAGGAAGGGATTATGCCGAAGAAGACCGGCGCGCGCACCATCCCCTATGGTTGAAAATGCCGGGTATGAGAGCAGCCCACCTGGCTAAACGCAGAATTCATCCCTTTAGCTCCATGAGCCTCTGCGTAAAGAACGCCGCGTCGCGCCTATGCGATAATGCGCGTCGGGAGACGAGGGGTGATGAATGTCTACGCAGGAAAAGATCGAGCTATCGGCATCGCATATCGCCTACGGCACGGGTTTCGGCCTCATCAGCTGCTGGGCTACAGTCTCTCTGTTTTCTGGAGCGTTCAGCATCCTGTCGACCACGGCAGTCACCACGTATTCGATGCTGTCAGGAGCGATCGCCTGCCTCTGCGCGCTCGCGCTCTATGGACGCATGGCCCCGTTCTCGGGCCGCAGCCTTCGCGCGCTCGCATGCGCTGCGGCGATCGCGGTTGGCACGTTCCTCTACTCGTATCCCGCCTTCGCCGAAAGCCCGGCCATCGGCATGGTAGGAACGGTCCTTTCCGGAACGTTTACTATCCTCGTGCTCATGTCCTGGTTCGACGTGTTCGTCCGCATGATGCCGCGCGCGATTGTGACCTGCGCAGGCATAGCCTTGCTTATCGCTGCCGCCGCATCGATCGGAATCCTGGCGTTGCCGCCGCGCGCAGCAAGCGCCGCGATCACCGCCATACCCCTCGTTTCGTGGATCCTCCTGCCGCCCCCGAGCACGCTCGTCATGGAGGCTGGGCGGTCGGCGCAAGATTATCGAGATTTCCACGGATCGCACGGCCCCGTGGAAGCGGTACGGGAAGCCGTGCCGTCGCGAACGCTGCTCGGCATCGCCATCGTCTTCTTCGTCGTCGGAGCCCTAGGCGTTGCCACTGAAGAGTCGGACACGTTCGTGCATGCACTCAATCCCATCTATCTCCTCATTCCGCTTCTCGGATCGGCGTTCTTCATCGCAAGCGCCCGCATCGTACGTAAGACCATAGACACCTCGATGCTCTATAAGATGCTCATGGTCGCCATCGCGGCGCTCGCCTTCGTGTTGGGCAGCGTTCTGCACATCAGCGTGTCGCTCTTGTATTTCACCTACATCACGGCCGATGTCGTGCTATGGACCGTGCTCTGCATCGCCGCCCGCTCGACTCCGGTGCAAGCGTATGCGGTCTTCGCCGTGGGCTGGCTCGCCGAGGTCCTCGGAAACGTGCTCGGGCACAACGTCGCGGCGGCGATGGTCGACCAAGCCTTGTTTTCGGGCATCATCATCGTGCTCATCATCATCGCCGTCGGATTCGCATTCGGCGACGGCACGTTCGTCATCAACGTCGATGAGAACGGCGAGGCATCGAACGACGCGCCTGAATGCAGGCGATCCGACAATCCGTCGACGAAAACGAGCGACGGACGCGCCGAGCACGGCACGACGATAGGAAAAGGCGCGGAGATGCGGTGCTCGGAAGTCGTTTCGGGCGACCAAGACCGCACGAACCGCCCCGAGAATACGGCCGCGGAAACCTCCTTTGCGCAACCGCGCGCGATTCCTCAGGAAGCCGCAGCAGCATACGGACCCGACCCTATCGCCCGATTCGTCGACGCGTACGGGCTTTCGCGCCGCGAACGCGACGTTTTCGAGCTTTGGGTCACGGGACACGGCCTCAAACATATCGAGAACGCGCTCTACATCTCGGAAGCGACGGTGAAATCGCACCTGCGCAACATCTATCGCAAATGCGACACGCACAACCGCGCCGAGATCATCGATCTCTACGAATCGATGCCCGCGCCTCGCTAAAGGAAGCGCTCTTCATGGGCGAACGGCCCTCAGACGCACATGCGTTCCTTGCGCTCCTTGCACGCTTCTAGGAAAAAGCCCCGCACGAAGGCGGGGCGAATCATCTGGCGGAGGAAGTAGGATTTGAACCCACGAGAGCTTTCGCCCTGCTTGTTTTCAAGACAAGTGCCTTCAACCGCTCGGCCATTCCTCCGAAAGCTCCCAGCAGGATACCACAAGGACTCGAATGGGCATTCCTTCATGAAGAAAGGCGCCTGTCATCGATGGACGCTATAGCGTCCTCAACGCATCCACCAGCGCGGTCTTGGATTCGGTCTTCCCGTCCTTCATCTTGATGACCTTCGCAGGAATGCCGGCGACGACGGATCCGGGAGCCACGTCCGATACGACGACCGCGCCGGCGGCGACGACAGACCCGGCACCCACGCGGCAACCTTCGAGCACGACGGCGTTCGCGCCGATCATGACGTCGTCTTCGATGACGACAGGCGTGGCGCTTGCGGGTTCCACGACGCCCGCAAGCACGGTGCCGGCGCCGATATGGCAGCGTTTGCCGACGATGGCGCGCCCCCCGAGGACGCAGCCCATATCGATCATCGTGCCTTCGCCGACAACCGATCCGATATTGATGATGGCACCCATCATGATGACGGCGTTATCGCCGATCTCCACACGGTCGCGAATGATGGCGCCGGGTTCGATGCGCGCATTGACGCTACGGGTGTCGAGCAAAGGAACGCCCGAATTGCGGCGATCGAATTCGACGTCGAAATGTTCGATGGACGAGGCTTGGTCGGAAAGCATGCGGCTCGCATCCGACCAGTCGGCGAAGACGACCATGCCGTCGGGCGTTCCGTATGCACGCACGTCGGCACGGCCGGCATAGGCGCACGGTTCGAACGTGCGTCCATCCTTCATCTTGAGATAGACCTTGACCGGGGTCTTCTTTTCGGATGCGGCGATATAGGCAATGATGTCTTCGGCGTTCATCGAATTCCTTCCTTGTCCGCGAACAGCAAATCGTCGAACGTGTACATGCCGGCGGGACGCCCGGCGATCCTTCGCGCCGCCTCGACGGCGCCTTCGGCGAAGATGCGGCGACTCGACGCGCGATGCGTGAGCGACACCTCCTCTTCCTGCCCGAAGAAATGCACGGTGTGCGTTCCTGCAACGGTTCCTCCGCGGACGGCATGGATGCCTATCTCGGTCGGCTTGCGCGCGCCCGTCATGCCTTCGCGCCCGTGCACCACATCGGCGCGGGCCTCGGGATCGACGGCTGCGAGCAGCATCTTCGCCGTGCCGCTTGGGGCGTCGGCTTTCTTGTTGTGGTGCGTTTCCACGATCTCGATATCGAAACCTTCGAGCAGGCGCGCCGCATGCGAGGCGAGGTGACGCAGGGCGGCGACGCCGATGGAATAATTGGCGCTGTGAATGACGGCCGCTTTATGGGAAAGCGCCTGAAGTCGCGCCATGTCGCCGTCATCGTATCCCGTCGTGCCCGACACCAGCGCCGCTCGGGTTTGCGCGACGAAGGCTTCCACGTCCGCGAGCATAGCCTTATGCGAGAAGTCGACGACGACATCCGCCTCGACCGACCCATCGGAAAGCAGGCCCGCGGAATCCTTTCCTACGACGCCCGCCAGCTCGAGATCGGGTGCATCGCGCACGATGTCGCAAACGATGGAGCCCATGCGTCCATCCCCCACCACAAGCACCTTAGCCAACAAGACCAGCCTCCTTCATAGCCGTGGTCAGTCGGGCATCCGCCGTCTGCGATATGCAGTCGAGCGGCTGTCGGTATATCGCCCGCCCGTACCCCATCTTTTCAAGGGCGGCCTTCACAGGTATCGGATTGACCTCGCAGAACAGAGCATCGATCAGGTCAAGCGATGAAAGCTGGGTTGCGAGCGCCGCATCCGTGCGCCCCTCCATCCAATCCGTCACCATGCCATGGACGGTCGCAGGCGCGACGTTCGCCCACACCGATATGACGCCTTTGGCACCGAGCGCGAGCAGAGGAACCACCATATCGTCGTTGCCCGAATACATGACGAAGTCATCGGACAGATGCCGCGCGATCCTGCTCGCATACGCGATGGATCCCGAAGCCTCTTTGATGGCGACGGCGTTTGGATGGCGCGCCAGGCGCTCGACGACAGGCTCGGGGATGGAGCAGCCCGTACGGCCCGGCACGTTGTAGAGGATGCACGGGATGTCGACCGCATCGAGCACGGTCTTGAAGTGCCGATACATCCCTTCCTCGTTCGTCTTGTTGTAGTAAGGAGTGATGAGGAGCAGCCCATCGGCGCCCAACTCCTGCAGACGCAGGCTCTTCTCCTTCATCGTCTCGGTCGAATTCGAGCCGCTCCCCGCGATGACGGGCATGCGTCCGGCAACGCGCCTGACGACGAACTCGCAGACGGCGTCGTCCTCTTCATGGGTCATGGTCGACGATTCGCCCGTCGTTCCCAGCACGAGCAGCGCATCGGTTCCTGCCCCGAGATGCAAATCGACGAGACGGCCGAGCGCATCGAAATCGATCGAGCCGTCCTCCGCGAACGGCGTGACCAGCGCCACGATAGAGCCTTCAAGCCCTCGAATGTCCATAGCGGTCTCCCTTTCTCTCGCGCGAAAACCGATGCCTCGCGCATGTTTCGGCCCAAAAACGCCCGTGCGGACGCCTTATTTCCCTGCGAGCCGCTTGAACTCGTCGAAGCAGTCCAGGGTCGCGAAATAGTCCTGGGTCGTCTCGGCGCGGCGAATGAGCTTGACGGAGCCGTCGGGCCTCAAGAGAAGCTCCGCGGATCGCAGGCGGCCGTTGTAGTTGTACCCCATCGCATGTCCATGGGCGCCGGCGTCGTGGATGACGAGAAGATCCCCTCTGTCGATGCGGGGGAGAGCTCGATCGACGGCGAATTTGTCGTTGTTCTCGCAGAGCCCGCCTACGATATCGTAGGTATGGTCGCGCTCGGCGGCCTCCTTCCCCAGAACGGTTATATGGTGGTAGGCGCCGTAGATGGCGGGACGCATGAGATTCGCCGCGCAGGCATCGACGCCGATGTAGTCCTTGTATGTGTGCTTCTCCCGAATTGCCCGCGTGATCAGGCAACCATACGGCCCCGTCACAAAACGGCCGAGTTCCGTGAAGAGGGCGACATCGCCCATGCCTGCCGGCACCAGGATATCTTCGAATTTCCGACGCACTCCCTCGCCGATCGCCTCGATATCGTTCGGCTCCTGGTCAGGGGTATATGGAATGCCGATGCCGCCGGAGAGGTTGATGAAGCCGATATGCACGTCGGCCTCGCGCGCGACGCGCACGGCGACGTCGAACAGAATGCCCGCCAGCTTCGGATAGTACTCGTTCGTGACGGTATTGCTCGCAAGGAAGGCATGGATGCCGAACTCCTTGGCCCCCTTCGCCTTCAATATACGGAAAGCCTCTATGAACTGGTCATCCGTCATGCCGTATTTCGCATCGCCCGGGTTGTCCATGATGCCGTTCGCAACTTCGAACGTGCCGCCGGGGTTGTATCGGCACGAAATGGTCTTAGGGATGCGGCCGATAACGCTTTCGAGCACGTCGATATGCGTGATGTCGTCCAGATTGATCGTCGCGCCGAGCTGCGACGCCAGCCTGAAATCCTCTTCCGGCGTCTCGTTCGACGAGAACATGATGTCGGAGCCATGCGCACCGCAGGCATCCGCGAGCACAAGTTCGGCGTAGGACGAGCAGTCGCATCCGCAGCCGTATTCCTGAAGGATTTCGATGATGAACGGATTCGGCGTCGCTTTCACGGCGAAATACTCGCGAAAACCAGGGTTCCACGAGAACGCCCTGACGAGCGACTCGATATTTCGTCTGATTCCCGCTTCGTCGTAGAGATGGAACGGGGTCGGATAGCACGCGGCGATGGCCTCGGCCTCGTCGCGGCTTATGAACGGAACCTTCTCCATGCACGTCCTCCTTGTGAACCTCCTAGGCAGGATGCCCTGCCGGAAATCGAAAGAGGCCATGCGCGACGGCGTTCCCTCTTGGGCAGATAGCACCCCTGCGATCTCGCGCAGACAGTCCGTCCGGTATCCCCCGACGTCCCACCGTCGTGCCATGCCTGGCCCGCCGGTTCGGCGAACGCGCCCTTGCTCGGTGTCGTGGCCCGCCGGCTCGACCGAGCGCCCTCTTGTTCGCGCCTCTATCGTAGGAAGCAACGTATCATGCCCGATGCGTCTGGCATAGAGAATTTACGTCGACGCATAAAAGACCCGTTTTTCGGAGGGTCGCGGATATAATCCGACGAAACAAGCCGCTCACGCGAGGAGCCCCTATGATCGATACGCTCACACGCATCCGACGCGATCTTCATCGCATCCCCGAACTCGACTTCGATCTGCCCCAGACCATCGATTATGTGCGCACCGAGCTCGAATCGCTCGGATCGGACGCGGAGATCTTCTCACCTTGCAAAAGCACCGTCTGCGCATTCTTCGACTTCGGTTCCGATGCGACCACGGCGATTCGGTCGGATATGGACGCCTTGCCCGTCCGCGAGGAGACAGGAGTGCCGTTCCGTTCGACGCACGAGGGACGCATGCACGCATGCGGCCACGACGGCCATATGGCGATGGTTCTCGGGCTCGCCCATCGCATCGCCCACGATCCCGAAGGCATCGCGCGCAATGTGCTGCTCGTGTTCCAGCCGGCCGAGGAAACCACCGGCGGCGCGAACGTCGTCTGCAAGTCGGGCGTGTTCGAACGATATCGCGTGGATAGGATCTTCGGATTCCATCTGTGGCCCGACTTGCCGAAGGGCACCATCGCCAGTCGAAGCGGCGCGCTGCTGGCGGCCTGCAATGAAATAACCGTCACCATGAACGGGGTCTCGAGCCACATCGCCAAGGCGGCCGAAGGACGCGACGCGCTGGTTGCGGGGGCGATGTTCGTGCATGAGATGAACGTCCGCATGGATAAGGAGCGATCGGAGCCCTGCCTCTTGAAGTTCGGCCACATGACGAGCGGCACGGTCCGAAACGCCATCGCGGCCACGAGCGTCGTCGAGGGAAGCCTGCGCACGTTTTCCCTTGAGAAGCGTCAGACGCTGCAAGCCGCCATCAAGGACATCGCTCGAAAAGTCGCCGATGCGGAGGGTTGCACCTGCACCGTCGATGTTTCGGAAGGATATCCGCCGGTCATCAACGACGCCGCGCTCTTCGCGCGGGCGAAGGAATCCATACCTGAGCTCGAAACGATTCCCGAACCGCTTCTCATCGCCGAGGATTTCTCTCATTACCAGCAGCACCTTCCCGGCGTCTTCTTGCTGCTGGGCACGGGAACAGGCATCCCGCTGCATGCGAGCACCTTCGATTTCGACGAACGCGTCCTTGAAGCGGGATTGAGCGTCTACGAACGCCTCGTTCGCATTCCTTAAGAACGCGCCTTCAGCGCGCGTATGAACGAAGCCAGTCTGATCAGGCCTTCGTTCAAGGTCTCATCGTCGCATGCGTACGAGAGGCGTACGTGGCCTTCCCCGCCGAAAAGAGACCCAGGCACGAGAGCGACGCCGGCCTCTTCGATGGCCCTCTCGCAAAACTCTTCGGACGTAAGGCCGAAGGGGCGAATGGGGGGAAACGCATAGAATGCGCCTTGCGGTTCGACAAGATCGAGGCCCATCACATGAAGCGCATCGACGACCAAGCCTCGGCGGCGGCGATAGGCCTCCATGAATGCCGCGGTATCGTAGGAAAGCGCTTCGAGCGCAGCGTGCTGGATGAAGGACGGCACGCTCGACACGGCGAACTGGTGCACCATCGACAGCTTCGCGACAATGGGCGCGGCAGCGGCAAGCCATCCGAGCCTCCAGCCTGTCATGGCATACGGCTTCGAAAAGCTGTCGACAACGACGACTCGATCCCTGAGCTCAGGATGACGCACGGCGAAGCCTTCGTACCCTGCTTCGTATACAAGTTTTCTGTACACGTCGTCGCAGATGATGTATACACCATGTTCACGGGCGACGAAGGCCGCCGCATCCAGGCTTTCCTCGTCCAAGATGCTTCCGGTCGGGTTGTTGGGGCTTGCCAAGACGATCGCCTTGGTCCGCCTGGTCACGGCAGCCTCAAGCTTTTCCCTAGCCAGCTGAAAGGAATCCGCCTCGGTATCGACCAGGACAGGGCACGCGCGGCAGAGGCGCGCGATGGATTCATACAAGATGAAGGCGGGCGTGGGAATGACGACCTCGTCCCCCGGGTTCAAAAGCCCCATCATCGTCACGAACAAAGCCTCGGTTGCGCCGGATGTGACGACGATATCGTCCGCATCGTAGGACAGACCTCGCCTGACGCAATCGCGCGCGATGCCTTCGCGCAAGAACGCATGGCCGTTGTTCGGAGGATAGTGCGTCATGCGCGCATCCAGATCTTCCTGCACGCGTGACACGATGATATCGGGGGTATCCTCCCCCGGCTCCCCAAGCGTAAGCGAGATGCATCCAGGCGTCTCGGCGGCAAGACGCGAGAATCTGCGGATCCCCGAAGGACGTACCTGATCGAGCGCGCCGTTCAACGGCAAGGGCTTTGCCATATCGTACCCGGATGCAGGTTTCGAAAAGACCGTCTGCGCCATGCCGGGTTTCCTAATCGCGGTCTTCGATCGAAATATACGGACGTGCATGCCCGGTTTTTTTATACGCAGGCCGCATGATGCGCTTGCCGGATACGATCTCTTCGAACCTGTGGGCGCTCCATCCTGCCATGCGGGCGCACGCGAAGATAGGAGTCAGCATGTCGCGAGGGATTCCCAAAGCCGAGTACACGCATCCGCTGTACAGATCGACGTTCGCGCATACCTGCTTCGTCGTGCCCTTCTCGCGCATGAGATCGGGCGTAAGCTGCTCGATGAGCTCAAGCAGGCGGAATTCGCGTTCATACTCGGTGCCCGAGACGAGATCTTTCGCGTATTCATGCAAGACCTCGGCGCGCGGATCGGAGAGCGTATAGACCGCATGCCCCATGCCGTAGATAAGACCGGTACGGTTATAGGCCTCCTTGCGTAGGATACGACGCAGGTAATCGGCAACCTGTCCCTCGTCGGTAATGTCCTTCACGTGTTCTTCGATGTCGTCGGTCATGGCGAGCACGCGATTGTTCGCGCCGCCGTGCCGCGCGCCCTTCAGGCTTCCGATAGCCCCCGAGTATGCAGAGTACGGATCGGTGTCCGAGCTGGTGAGCGTGCGACACGTGAACGTCGAGTTGTTGCCTCCTCCATGTTCGGCATGGAGCATCAGCATGATGTCGAGAACGCGCGCCTCTTCCTCGGTAAAGGAACGATCGGGGCGAAGCATGGAAAGGATGGTTTCCGCCGTGCGTTCCCCCGGAACGAAATGATGGATATACAGAGACTCGCCGAGGAATTTATCCCTCATCGCGCAATAGGCAAGAACCGCGATGCGGGGCAGGCGGGACAGCAGCATGATCGCCGTGTCGATCTCATGAGCGTACGAGCGATCCTCAGCGTCCTCATCAAAGGCGTACAGCTGCAGAACGCTGCGGGAGAGGCAGTTCATCACGTCGCGTGTCGGCGGATGCAGGATATAGCTTGTCGTGAATCCATCGGGCAGGTCGCGCGCATCGTCGATCTTCCTTTGGAACACATCCAGCTCTTCTTGGCTCGGAAGCTCTCCGCCCATAAGAAGGTATGCGACTTCCTCGAAGCCGAAGCGCCTTTCGGATACCACATGATCGACAAGATCATGGATGTCGTACCCGCGAAACGAAAGACGGCCCCTATCGGGAGTCCTGTCTCCATCGCATACGACATAGCCATGAACGTTCGAGATGTTCGTCACGCCGGCGATGACGCCTGTGCCGTCCGCGTTGCGCAACCCGCGCTTCACGTCGTATTTTGAGAAATACGACGGATCGACGCGGTGCGTTTCTTCGAAATTCGAATAGAGAGGCAGTTCCTCGATCATGGCATCCCCTTTCATGCATGAATCCCTTCAAGGCATGCATGAAATTGTACCGTACCTTGCGTTTCAGGCATGCAGAACTCTATGAGCAGCGAAAACTCCGGTATAGCGATTGAGTTGCCGAAGCTGTTTCACGTGAAACATGTCCATCGAAACATACCTATCCGCGCGATCATCGATGCGACGATCGATCTGCGCGATGAGGCCAGCACCGGCCTTTCAAGGCGCTGCAACATGGCGCGAGCCCTATAACCCGAGAACCTGCATGATCAAAAGCGCCACCGTCAGAATCGTGACGATCGCGACCGTCGCCCACACCGCGATCTTTCCCGCAACGCCGCTTACATGGGTTCCCATAAGGCGCTTGTCGGCGGCAAGGAGAGCCATGAACACCAAAAGGACGGGGAGTATGACGCCGTTGATGAACTGCGCGGTCAGCATGATGCCCATCAGGTTCATATGAGGAATGAGCACGATTCCGGCGGATAGGAATATGACGAATGAAAGAATGCCTTTGAACACCGGTGCTTCACGCCACGTGAAGTCGACGCCCGCTTCCCAGCCGAACGCTTCGCACAGCACATACGATGTTGTCAGGGGCAGTACGCAGGCCGCAAGGAAGCTTGCCGCCGTCAGACCGGCGGCGAAGAGCACCTTCGCGTAGTGGCCTGCGAACGGAGCCAGGGCGCTTGCTGCGGCTTCTGCCGAATCGACGCTTATTCCCTGGGGGAAAAGCACCGCTCCTGTCGTCACGATAATGAACCACGCGACGATGCAGGCCACGATCGTGCCCGTTGCGACGTCGACCTTCTGCCCGAACATATCGTCCCGAGAAGCCGTGACCCCCTTATCGACCACGTTGCTCTGAGTGAAGAACATCATCCAAGGCGCGATAGTCGTGCCGATCATCGCAATGACGAGGGAGATGAAACGCATGTCTGCAGGAATCGCAGGCGTAACGGTCGCCTGGGCAACGTCTCCCCAATTCGGCCCCGCAAGGAACGCAGCGATGATATACGTGATGAAGACGAGGGAGACCGCAAGGAACACCTTTTCCACGCTCTTATAGCTTCCGCGCGTGATGAGAATCCAAACGATGCCGGCGGAAAAGGGGACGCTCACCCATCGAGGCATGCCGAAGAGTTCGGCCCCCGAGGCGATGCCGGCGAACTCGCTGAAAGTCGTCGCAACGTTGCCCACAAGCAGCGCAGCCATCGCAAGGGCAGCCAAACGAATGCCGAAACGCTCTCTGATAAGAGCGGCGAATCCTTTGCCTGTCACGGCGCCCATACGCGCCGCCGTCATCTGCACGACCAAGAGCAGCACGCACATGACGGGGATGACCCAAAGCGTCGCGTAGCCGAATTCAGCGCCCGCGGTCGAATAGGTGGATATACCGCCCGCATCGTTGCCCGCCATGGCGGAAACCACGCCGGGCCCCATAGCGCTGAGCAGAAGCAGGACGAACGGCTTCGTCGAAGAGGCGGAACGTGCGACGGAGCTGCGTTCGTCGCCCTCCGACACGCCGGTCATGAGCCGTTGGGCATCCTCGTCTCCTGAAGTCGCAGCCTGAACGACTTCGTCGTAGGATGCGTCCTTCTTTACCATGACGAGACTCCCGCCAGGTGCAGCACGAGCAGCGTGTACAAGAACAGGAGGATGACGCCTGCCGCGACAGCAAGCACCACCTTGCCGAAGGTGTCTATCGCCTTCTCGTCTTCAGAGCTGTCTTCGATGACTTCGATGGCATCGTCAACGGTGACGAGGCCGAGCATATGTCCGCTTTCATCGACGACAGGAAGCGCGACCATATCGTACTTCGAAATGTCAGCCGCCACTTCGTCTTCGTCTTCGTTCGGGTCTACCGTGATGACGTCGGTGAACATGATATCGCTGAGGACGGTCGAGGGCTGGGCGAGGACGAGCGTGCGCAGAGACAGAATGCCTGTCAACTTCTCGCTGTCCTCTTCAAGGACGTACACGTAATGAACCGTCGGGAAGTCTTCGTCCAATCCGCGCAGGACCTCGATGGTATCCCCTACCGTATCGTCTTCGAACATCGAGACGAACCGCGTCGTCATCATGCCGCCGGCGGTATCGTCCTTGTACCCCAGAAGCGAGCGGATCTCCGCCGCATCGTCGACGCCCATAAGACGGAGCAGGCGCTCGGCCTTTTCATAGGGAAGATCGCGGATAATATCCGCCGCATCGTCAGGATCCATATGTCCAAGCAGGCCGGATACTTCGGCTACATCGAGATCCTCGAGGGCCTCCGCCTGGAACTCGTCCTCAAGTTCGGCGATGACCTCGGCCGACCGCTCGGCATCCAGATGGCGGAAGACTTCGGCGCGTTGGCGGGGATCGAGCTGCTCGAGAATATCCGCGACGTCGGCAGGATGAAGCTCCTCGAGGCGTTTATGCGTGACGGACAGTTGGACTTTAGAGAGGTCACGATCGAGCAGGTCCATGTAATTCCAGGCAATGATCTGCTCTTTTATATCTATATTGAAGAGCCCGCCGATACCGACGACGGCCTTTTCCAGCAAAGGATGCAGGCCGCGCAAGATCCCGCGGACGCCGACCTCGGCGCCGAGCAAACGCAGCTGAGAGCCGCTGGGCGAGATCTTCAGGTCGTTCACGCGAACAATTTTCAAGCCCTGCGTATCGACGATCTGCTTATCGAGCAGATCGCGAGCGAGAAGGATCTCTCGCGGCTGAAGATAGCTGAACCGGATGTTGAACGCCTCGGTATTCAAGACCACCTTGTCGTCGGCGTAATCTTCGACATACTTGCGCCAACTGATCATGAATGGCGTTCGACCAGGCCCTTTGAATGCAAGCGATGTGATACGAGGAAACACCTCGCCTGTTGAAATGGCGAGATCGGATACGATTCCTAGTTTTTCACCCGTCGAATCGTATACGGGCATGCCGAGCATGGCGGATAAATAGAACATGGCTCCCCTTCATGCGCACGACCTTCCAGGCCCACGCATGAAGCGAAGGTGAAGGTCATGAGTGAAAATTAGATTTTCGAACCTTCAATGTCATCCTTTGAACGCATCCATAAAAAAAGGCGCCGCTGCGCCTTCGGTTCTGCAAGAAAATGGTGCGCCGTGGGGGATTCGAACCCTCGACGTTCTGATTCGTAGTCAGACCCTCTATCCAGCTGAGGTAACGGCGCACATCGATGCAGCGGAGTTATCTTAGCAATACCCCTACACCGTGTCAACGAGAAATCACAGGAGCGGATTCTCTGACGCCATATCTCATTCATATATCATCGGTATCCTCCTGTTTACAGTATTTGAACAGGTATTTCATAGAAAAAGACGCTGTGCCGGGGGATAGGCGAGATGGATTGTCGCGAAGCCATAGACGGTTGTTCGTGCCTGGCTCCCGAATAGGGAGCGAAACCCCCGAACGCACGGAGATATCCGAAGCTTCGTCGTGTTAACGCAAGAGAAATACTATGCTCCGACAAACCCTCGATGCGGAAAACGACATACCATGGACCTTCAGAAGCAAACGATGGAAAGGCGCGGCATGAACACAGCGCATAGCGCGGACTCGAAGCAGGAAGCGCGGAGCAAGGCCATTGCGGCTCGCGCAGCAATTCCCGATGAGATGCGCATCGTCAAATCACAGGCTATCGCCAAGAAGCTCTCATCGCTTCTGGAAGAATCGCATCGAGCATACGTCCGCAGCATCGATCGCCCCGATCTCACGTCTTCCGCTTCGTTTTGCGTCGCCGTGTATTCGGCGTTTCCGAAAGAAGTCGACCTGACCCCGTTCATCAAGGATGCCTATGCTTCGCATGTGCGCGTCGCATTTCCCTGCATGACGAAAACAGGCCAGGGATCGGAAATGATCATGAGAAGCGTTTCGCATGCCGCATGGCTCACGGAGGAAGCGCCCTTCGTCATGTCTCCTATCAATTCCTTCGCGCTCGATGATTCGCGCGTCCAGCCATTCAAGGTCGTGGCTCCCGAAGAGATCGATATGATCGTCGTCCCTATGGTCGCCTACGATGAAACCCATAACCGACTCGGATACGGAGGAGGCAACTATGACCGCTTCCTCCCCCGCTTGAAAGACTCCTGCGTGATCGTCGGCGTTGCATTTGTGGAACAGCATCTCCCCGGGATTCCCCGCGAATCTACCGATATCCCCCTTAGATCCATCTACACGGCATAGAAGGCCTGGCTTTCGTTTTATCAATTCTTTAGCCGATCATATGTGAAACGACCCCTCAGAATCGATTCTGAGGGGTCGTTTTTCGTTCGATCCGATGCGGTGCGCCTAGGTTCGTTCGCTGTCGAAATGCTCGCCGCCGAAATCCTAGTCGTCTTCGGTGGAAATCGCTACCGCAGTCACCTTGTCCTTGTTCGCGACATTCATGACGCGCACGCCTTGCGTGGCACGTCCGAGTTCGCTGACATCGGCCGCCTTCGTACGGATGATGATGCCGCTCTCGGAAATGATCATGAGCTCGTCGCTTTCGGCGACGACCTTCATCGCGGAAAGGTTGCCCTTCTTGGCCGTCATCACGATAGTGAAGACGCCCTGTCCGCCACGATGGTGGGACGGGTATTCGGAGACGGGCGTGCGTTTGCCGTACCCGTTCTCTGTGATGACAAGCAGATCGGTGTCGGGACGGGCGATCTCAAGACCGAGGACCTTCGTATTCGCCGGAACCGTCATGCCGCGCACGCCCATGGTGTCGCGTCCCATGGAGCGGACCTCTCCCTCGTTCCATTTAATCGCCTTTCCGGCGCTCGAAACCATGATGACGTCTTCACCTGATTTCACGCGGCGAACAGCGATCAGCTGATCATCTTCCTTAAGGTTGATGGCGATCAACCCGTCTCGGCGCGTGCGGTCGTACAGGTTCATGGATGTCTTCTTCACCATGCCCTGTTCCGTGCCGAACATCAGGTATTCGTCTTCAGGGAAGTCCTTCGTCGCGATGACCGCGGCGATGGACTCGCCTTTGACGAGCGGCAGCAGATTCACGATGGCCGTGCCGCGTGCATGACGGCTCGCCTCGGGAATTTCGTAGACCTTCAGGCGATAGACCTTGCCGGCCGTCGAGAAGAACAACATGTAGCTATGAGTCGATGCGACGAAAAGATGCTCCACGAAGTCGTTTTCTTTAAGATTCACTCCCTGCATGCCCTTGCCGCCGCGCTTCTGCTGGCGATAGGCGGATACAGGAATGCGCTTGACGTAGCCGGCCTTGGTCACCGTCACGGCAACCTCTTCATCGGCGATCAGATCCTCGACGTCGATGTCCTCGGCTTCGCCGCAGAGCGTCGTACGGCGCGGCGTATTGAAGCGCCCTTTGATCTCGAGCAACTCTTCCTTGATCACCTCGCGCACGAGGCTTTCGTCAGAAAGGATGCGTTTGTAATACGCGATCTTCTCTTTGAGTTCCGCCAGCTCGTCTTCGAGCTTATGGCGTTCCAGCCCGGTCAGGCGGCGAAGACGCATCTCGAGGATCGCCGCGGTCTGCGCCTCGGAAAGGTTGAAGCGTTCCTGCAAACGCTCGGATGCTTCGCGGTCGGTCTGGGAACCGCGGATGATCTTGATAACTTCATCGATGTTATCAAGGGCAATGAGCAGGCCTTCTAAGATATGGGCACGCTCTTCGGCCTTACGAAGATCGAAACGCGTCCTGCGTACGATGACATCTTCCTGATGCAGGATGTAATGCCGAAGCATCTCACGGAGAGAAAGCGTGCGGGGCACCCCGTCGACCAAGGCGAGATTGATGACGCCGAACCCGACCTGAAGCTGGGTATGCTTATAGAGCTTGTTAAGCACGACCTGGGGAATAGCATTCGACTTCAAATCGATGATGATGTCGACCGGGCTGTTGCGGTCGGCGCCGTCATGGACGTTCGAAATCTCGGGAAGCTTCTTGTCGCGTACGAGCTCTCCGATCTTCTTCATCAGGTTCGTGCGGTTGACCTGATACGGAATCTCGGTGATGACGATGCTCTTCTTGCCTGTCTTGCTCTCGATGATCTTATGGCGCGAACGAACCGTCAAGCTGCCGCGACCGGTCTCATACGCATCCTTGATGCCCTTGCGTCCCATGATCAGGCCGCCCGTCGGGAAATCAGGACCAGGAATGACCTGCATGAGCTCGTCGACCGTCACGTCGGGATTGTCGAGCATCAGGCAGGTGGCATCGATCGCCTCGCCGAGGTTATGGGGCGGAATATTCGTAGCCATACCGACTGCAATGCCGTTCGACCCATTGACCAGGAGATTCGGAAAACGGGCAGGAAGCACGACAGGTTCTTGCAGACTCTCGTCGTAGTTCGGTTGCCAATCGACCGTTTCCTTGTCGAGGTCGCGTAGAAGCTCCATCGCCGGTTTGGCCAGGCGAGCTTCGGTGTAGCGCATGGCCGCGGCGCTGTCGCCGTCGATCGATCCGAAGTTTCCATGCCCGTCGACCAGAGGAACGCGCATGGAAAAGTCTTGAGCGAGTCGCACCATGGTGTCATATACCGCAGAATCGCCATGGGGATGGTACTTACCGATGACGTCGCCGACCGTACGGGCCGACTTCGCATGCGGGCGCGTAGGCAGAATGCCGGAATCGTGCATCGCATAGAGAATGCGGCGATGCACGGGTTTCAGCCCGTCGCGGACGTCGGGGAGCGCGCGGGACACGATGACGCTCATCGAATATTCGAGGAACGACGTGCGCATCTCGCTGCCGAGCTCGGCCAGACGGACTCCGGTTCCGCCCGAATCCGCTTCGTTCAGGATGTCGTTATCAGACACGTTCGCACTCCTTCGTTAGATATCCAGGAACCGCACGTCGCGGGCATGTTTTTGAATGAATTCCTTACGAGGTTCGACAAGTTCTCCCATAAGCTCGCTTACCGCAAGCTCGGCAGCAGCTGCGTCTTCGATATCGACCTGCAGAAGCGTACGGGTCTCAGGTTCCATCGTGGTCTCCCAAAGCTGTTGGGGATCCATCTCACCAAGACCTTTGTATCGCTGCATCTCGTACTTGTCGGGATTCTCAAGCTTAGCGACCAATTCGTCTTTCGCCTCATCGTTGTAGATGTATTTGAGGATCTTTCCCGAGGCGGAATTCTTCTTCTTCAGACCATACAACGGCGGCTGGGCGATATAGACATAGCCGCGGTTGATGAGATCGGGCATATACCGATAGAAGAACGTGAGCAACAGGCAGCGAATATGGGCGCCATCGACGTCGGCGTCGGTCATGATGATGATGCGATGATACCGGGCCTTCTCGCCGTCGTAGTCTTCGCCGATATTGGTGCCGATGGCAGTGATGAGACTTGAAATGGTGTCGCTCGACAGCGCACGGTGGAGACCGGCTCGCTCGACGTTCAGAATCTTGCCGCGCAAAGGCAGAATTGCCTGGTATTTGCGGTCGCGGGCTTGCTTCGCCGACCCACCTGCGGAATCACCCTCGACGATGAAGATCTCGCATGCGGATGGGTCGCGGCTCGAACAGTCGGCAAGCTTGCCGGGCATGCTGAAACTGTCGAGCACTCCTTTCCGGCGAGTCATCTCGCGTGCCTTACGTGCTGCTTCACGCGCTTTCAGAGCTTGGGAAGCCTTGTTCACGATACGTTTCGCAGGCGTCGGATTCTCTTCGAGGTATTCGGCGAGCCCTTTGGTCACGGCTCCTTGCACCAACCCACGGATCTCGGTGTTGCCGAGTTTGGTCTTCGTCTGGCCTTCGAACTGTGGTTCATGGAGTTTGACGCTGATAACGGCGGAAAGTCCTTCACGCGCGTCATCTCCGGTCAGATTGCTATCCTTCTCCTTGAGCAGGCCCTTGGCACGGGCGTAATCATTGATGGTCCTGGTCAGAGCATTCTTAAAACCTTCAAGATGCGTACCGCCTTCAGTGGTGTTGATGTTGTTGGCGAACGCTTCGACGCCGTTTGCGCTGTAGCTCGTCGTCCACTGCATCGCGATCTCGACCGTGCCGTCTTTGTTCTCGGCCTCGAAATAAATAGGTTTATTCAGCGTCTCTTTACCGTTGTTCAGGTATTTTACGAAATCGACGATACCGCCGGCGTATTGGAACGAATCGGTATGGGGATTCCCTTCCTCGTCGAGATCCCTCTCATCATGCATTTCGATATGGAGCCCGCGGTTCAAAAACGCCATCTCGCGGAAACGGTTCTGCAGGATCGAATAATCATATACCGTGGTATCGGTGAAGATTTCAGGATCAGGCCAGAACGTGACGATCGTGCCCGTCTTCTTGGAATTTCCGATGCGCTTGAGCTTCTCGGTCGTGACACCTCGCTCGAAAACGATGCGATACCGCGATCCATCACGGCATACATCGACTTCCATACGCGTTGAAAGCGCATTTACGCAGGAAACGCCGACACCGTGCAAACCGCCGGAAACCTTATACCCTTCCCCACCGAATTTACCTCCTGCATGAAGTTTGGTGAGAACGACTTCGACAGTCGGAATCTTTTCCTTCGGATGCTTGTCCACCGGAATGCCGCGCCCATCATCGACGACGGTCACGGAATTATCTTCATGGATGGTCACGTCGATTTTGCTGCAGAACCCTGCAAGAGCCTCGTCGACCGAATTATCGACGACCTCGTAGACGAGATGATGAAGCCCGCGCGGGCCGGTCGATCCGATATACATGCCAGGACGTTTGCGAACCGGTTCCAAACCTTCGAGAACCTGGATATCTCTGCCGTCATAATGGCTCGGTTGCTTATCAGCCACGTACCTGCTCCTTTTCATGCATTGAATCGGTGCGATAAGAGACGAGCAAAGGCCGCTTCCGCGGCCTTTGCTGCCAACTCTCAAATTTTACCATAAATATACCTTTAATAACTTTATGGAAAACCCCTCTAAAAACTAATCGAAGGCGTTTTAAGCCCTTATGTTTACCTTTTTTGGTTACTTTCATCAAAATTCGACTCTAAATCGGAAATCATGGCTCTCACGAATGCTTTTCGAATACGGGGGTCCTCGATGGCCATAGCATCGGCTTCGATCGATTCCTTCTCCTCGGAAGAAAGCCGCCGCAAAGGCCCTGAAGCCTTCTTATCCCCATGTTCGAAGGAAGGCATATCCTCGATGAACGGATGAACGTTCTTATGCCTTCCTTTCGAGATTCTGATTTGGAACTCGTCGACCTCTTCCCCGAACCTGCCCGCAAGCTGCATCTTGATAAGTTCCCGACGCGCATTGAGCTCGGCAGCGAAGATGCTGTCGTCAACATACACGACGAGTTTCTTCACGCCTTGCTCGGTGAGGATGAACACGGAATTCGTATGTTCGAGAAATGCAGGTTCAACCAGGTGTTTCCATATATCGCGAACCTGAGCGGCGCGCGCGGCCTTGCGCAAGGCCCCCGAATCATCCGACATGTTCTTGAGAGTCGTCCTCATCGCCTCGCTGAGCGATTTCATGCGCCGCGGCATATCAATCCCTCCCATCGGCATGAATAGAGTGCATATCGACGACGCGCGCGCCGTTCGCGATTGATTTTTCGAACGCTCCCATATCCGTCGTCGTGATGAACGTCTGTATATCGTGATGAAGCAAACCGATAAGCGCTTCACGTCGTGATTCGTCCAGCTCGGAGGCAACATCATCGAGAAGGAGGATCGGCTTGAGACCGAGAACGTCCTCTATGAGGCCGATTTCCGCGATTTTCCACGACAAAGCGATCGATCGGCGCTGCCCCTGCGAACCGTAAAGCGTCGCATTCCTTCCATCAAGATAGAAGAACAGCTTATCCGCATGGGGACCGACGAGCGCACGGCCTCGGCGGCTTTCCTCATCATGTCGATTGAATAACGACCTGCGCATACGATTCGAACATTCCTCGACTTCGAAGAAATGCGCTGCATCCCGCATGCGATCGGAATAAAGATCCGCATCCTCCCACGACGGCACGTATCTCATATCGAGAGTCTCTCCCGATGATGAAATCTCGCTATAAGCCCGCGCGATACGCACCGCGAGATTATCGAACAGCGCTGCCCTATACACGTAGAGATGGGCGCCCGACGTTACGAGCATATCGTTCACAGAATCAAGAAGAGATCCTTCAATACCGTTTTTCATCAGGGAATTCTTATGTTTTACAATTTTCAGGTAATCGCGCCTCAACACGCGATGGGTACGGGAGAGCTGAGAACCCAAGGCATCCAACGCATCCCTGCGGAATCCATGGGCTCCCGTGACAAGCTGCATATCCTCAGGAGAAAACATCACCGAAGGAAGGATTCCCAGAACATCCTGACCATGCTTCCGTTTCCCGTTTACCGCGATGCTGCGGCTGCTTTCCGTCAACCTCATCGATGTCTCGAGATCACGGGTATCGGAGACAATATGGGCTTTCACATCCGCACAATCGCATCCCCATCGAATCATCTCCCTCGATTTCGCGCCGCGAAACGTCGTTGCGGATGTCACGAGCTGAATGGCTTCGAGCACATTGCTCTTTCCCGTGGCATTCGGTCCGATGAACATCGTGAGGGGGTCTACGTCGTCCATCTCGAACGACCGGTAGTTGCGGAAGTTTCTCAGCGAAAACGATTGAATGTGCAGATCCATCGGCGTGCTATATACGTACGGGCATAAGCAGGTACAGGAACCGCTCGGGATCCTGCGCGCGGAAGATGCCGGGCATCATGGACGTCCTCGTTTCCAAAAATACCTTGTCGGTAGGTATCGAGGATAATCCATCGACGACGTACTGGTGATTGAGCGCGATTTCGATGTTCTCTCCCTCAACGTCGCATGACAGGGATTCCTCGGCGCTTCCCATATCTTGAGATACGGTGCTGAGGAGAGCCGTGGCGGTAGATGATTCGATATCGAATTTGATCGGCGCGGAAAGGCTGCTCATAAGGCCGACGCGACGAACGGCGGCAAGAATGCCGGCCGTCTCGAATTCAGTGCGCGTCGTATAGGAATCCGTAAGAAGCTGCTGGTAATTCGGAAAGCGGGCCTCTATGCGGCGATTAATGAAAACAATCGATCCGTAGGTGAAAACCACATGGTTCGAACTAAGGCAGATCTCGATTGATTCTTCCTTCTCGGGAAGGGATGCGACTTCCTGCATGAAGGAACCCGAAACCAGGGCCTCGAATCCCTCGGTCGGATTCTCGCAGGGGATATCGTCCATGGCCAAACGATATGAGTCGGTTGCCACAAGTCGCATGCCGTCGGGAATCGTCGTGATAAGGACCCCTGTCAGCGCGGGACGGCCTTGATCTTTCGATGCGACTTTCGCAACGCGTTTCACAGCCTGGGAAAACGCTTTGAACGAGATGGATGCTTTCGTATTCACGTCGATATCGGGAAAGGCCGGAAAATCCGCAGGATCGAAAACCTTGAGCGTGAACGAGGTCTTATCGCAGGAAATGAGCGCCTGGGTTTCGTCTACCTCCATCGTAATGGCGGCATCGGGAAAGCTTTTGACGATGTCGTAGAGCAGACGTTCGGGTACGACGCATTCGCCGTCCTCGTCGATAAGCGCGGAAACGGTGCAACGGATCGCACGCTCGGAATCGGTTCCCTTGAGTTCGAGGGATGTTCCGAGCGTTTTTATATATACGCCTGAGAGGATAGGGATCGTCGACCTTGAAGCGATGCCTTTGCCGGCGATGCCGAGAGCGTTCAGGAACTCGGTCTTGTTGATACTGAATTTCACGGCAGATTCCTCCTTGAATATACTTTAAGAATAGTAGTAGTAATAAGGACGGTTGATACTGAGGAAATATACGTACTACCAGTTCATTACCTGTAAAGCGACGTGGATTACAATGTGGTCGGCCGCATGTCCATCCACCGATCCCCCACGCGCCCCTCCGTCTTGAACAATCTTGTCACACGTTATGCACCGTCTTTCCCCACGCTCAATTCTCTCGGATCATCTTCGTGATGATTTCTATCTCATCCCGTATTTCCTTATCTTTGCGCATCTTGTCTTCCACAGCCTTGACGGAATGCATGATGGTCGAATGATCTCGTTGGCCGAATTTCTTGCCGATCGATGCAAAAGGGACATCGAGCATGTTCCGACTGAGGTAAATCGCTATTTGGCGGGCATAGACGATATTGCGCGACCGTTTGACGCCGACGAGATCCGCATGGCTCACTTTGTAGTACTGCTCTACGACGTGCTGGATCGTTGCAACATCGGCCTTCTTCGTCGCACCTGATGAGAAATGGTCTGCCAAGAGTTCCTGCGCGTCCTCGACCGAAAAGTCTTTCCTGCCTTTGTAGATGATCTCGCTTAAGACGCGCGTGACGGCGCTCTTGAGCTCACGCACGTTCGAGCTGGAATTTTCCGCGATATACATCTGCACATCCTTAGGGATGCTTGCGGTGTCCTCGCCGCTTGCCCGTCGGTGCTCGGCGATGAAGCTCTTGATGATGCCGAGTTTGGTTTCCACTTCAGGCGGTTGGATATCGAAGGTGCCGCCTTGATTGAAACGACTCTGCATGCGTTCGTCGACATCGATGGTCTTCGGAGCGCGGTCAGCCGACAGAACCACTTGCTTTCCACGATCGATAAGTTTGTTGAGCAGCTGGAAGACGATATCCACCGTGGCCGATTTACCCTGGAAGAACTGCACGTCGTCGATGATGAGCACATCGGCGTTCCAATAGCGGTTTTGAAAATCCTGATAGCTCTTCTTGTCCTTGTCGTGCGACGCGACGGCGGCGGTGTAGTCGTTCAGGAATTCGGAGGAATCCACGTAGACCGCGTCCATCGTCGGATAGGTCGCATTGATGTAGTTCTGTATCGCCCGTAGCAAATGGGTTTTTCCAAGCCCGGAGTTTCCATATATGAACAGGGGATTCAACATGGGTTTCACGCCTGGTTGCTCCGCAACGGCGAGAGCCATGGAATAGGCGAGACGGTTCGAATCTCCAATAACGTAGTTTTCGAACGTCAAAGAGGAGACGATTCCCGAATAGGAGCCGCTTCCTTTCATGCGAGAGGGATCGGCGGATGTCTCCATATGATTCGAAGAGATCGATCGATCTCGATCGAGCGGTGGTTCGCTGATTTGGGTATCGGTACCCGCTGTGGAGGGATGAGGCTGCGATGCGGGTGAAGGCGGTGTCTGCTCCGTATGGGAAGGAATGGCATCCCCTGAAGATTGGGGGCGCACCTGAGCTGCCGAAGCAATGAAGCTCTCATCGACTTCTATTTCTATAAGGTAATCCATCCCCGTCAATTCCTTCAAGGCTCGCTTCATGGCGTTGGAATATCGTTTTTCCACCTGTTCCTTGATGAAATTCGTCTCTGCCGTCGCGATGAGAAATCCTTCTGACGTCGCCTGGGGATGCACGCGGCTGAAGAATGCATCCATCTGCATTCCGCTTACGTCTTCGTACGACTTCATGAGCGTGAGGACGTTTATCCAGGTTTCGAATAGTTCTGTCGAGGTCATCATCTATTCCTCAGGTTATCGTGCCGGCCGCACACGGATGTGCGCTTCATTATACCCGCCTTGCATGTTCGGGAATTCTAGTCAGGTTCGATCAGGAAATACTCTCAAGAGAGCGTTTTCCCTCGTCGGTAAGGGTGAACATCTTTCCGTCCTTATCCACGATGCCTGCTTCCTTCATTTTGGAAAGAACCCGGTACGTCGAGCTTTGAGGCATATCGAGCGTCTTGTAGATATCGGTCAGCCTCATTGCTCCGTTTTCATGAATGAGCAAGGCTATGCTCGCTTCGCGGTCGTCTAACCGAATCGCAGGGATAGGCGGCGTCGCTTCGGGATTTCGGTGCGTTGGGTAGGACGAAGCGGAATGCGTAGGTTCATGATCAGGGGCGACGCTTACGGTCACGACGGCGCCCGAATGCATGTTGTCTTCAATGCTGATACGTCCATGGGAGAACGAAAGGTATTCTTTAACCAAAGGCAATCCGCTTCCAACGCCTCGAATGTATCGTTTCATGGGCGATGTTGCAGAAGAAAAACCGGGAAGCTGGGCTTTCTCCTTTTCTTCGATGCCTGGGCCTTGATCTGCAAACCTGATCGTGTTCCCTCTATCGAAAATAGAAACGACGATTTCCTTGAATTGGGCGTGGATGAAATTCTCGCTTACTTCGCGGATGACGGTATAAGGAATGGTTCCCCCTGCCTGTTGAGCCTGGGTATATATAGTGCTCGCAAGATTTTCGATGTATTCGTTCGTGCGGCATGGGCTGATCTCGGTCACGCGCGGCGCGCTGCGGAAATCATCGTACGTCGCGATGCGAGCGGTGGTTACGGCTTGTGCGTAATCGCTCGTCACACCATCTTCAAAGGTATTTTCCATCTCATATGCCATAGCCAAAGGAATTTCTCTCGTTGCAGCGGTTCATTTCCATCCCTTTTCCGTGCGGATGAGATATGGAATCCGCTTTTTCCGACGGTGGAATCATTTTATAGGCTCCTATGGTGGATTTCATCGATAAATCCACCATTTGTGGAAAAACTATTCTTGCATGATACGGTATTTTCCAAGTTATCCACATTTTATTCCATAATTGTGTATAACCTGGAACATACCATAGGGAGAAATATGGAATGCCTGGTGGATAAATATATATCGAGAAGGGATTCAGGAAGATCCATCGTATTGGTGGAAGAAATTGGAAGAGTTTTTTCATATCACGAAGCTGTATAGAAAATAAATGGGAAGTATTTTTCAATAGTTTAAGTAATACCAGTTCAAATAATAAAAATATATCAGTACAGACATATGTTCTAGAAATTGGAGAATTGAAGATCGAAAATGGAGGGGAAAGAAATCCACTCTTTTGAGAATGTTGCATCTGGTCTTTCTTCTTTATCCACATTATCCACAGCTGCATAGGAACAGCCTTGTCGAAGATATCGGAATAAAGGGAGGGAGGAGATCCTTTTATGCAGGTAGGGTTTACATTCCTTATGCCTAGTATATAATTATGCGGCTACGCTCACTGTTCGATATATTCCTGATAAGAAAGGGAGACGAAATGAAGCGCACTTATCAGCCGAATAAGCGTCACCGTGCGAAGACGCATGGTTTTCGTGCTCGTATGGCGACCAAGGGTGGCCGCGCGGTTCTTTCTGCACGTCGTGCGAAGGGTCGTAAGAAGCTGACCGTTTAAAGAGAGGGATGCTCAGTGAAGTCCACGGTTAAGTCGGCCGCTGAGATGTCCCTTTTCTTTTCTCAGGGAAAAAGGATCAATACCCGATACATCACTCTTCTGGTATTGAACCATACACAACACGACCATTCGGGTCGTGTTGCTGTTATCGCAGGTAAGAAGATTGGTGGAGCGGTGGTGCGCAATGCTGCGAAGCGCCGGCTCCGAGCGGTCATACATGATATCGGCGGGCCTTGGAATGGCGTCGACGTCGCTTTCATGGCGAAACCTTTACTTCTGAACGCTCCGTATGACAAAGTGGTGGATGCATGCTTCCATGCATTGGAAGGGCATGAGTTCTTCGATTCCGCTTCGCGATAATGCTCCGGGTGGAATGAGGTGATTCTCTTGGGCGTGTATCAGACATTGCTCCGGTATATCAAGGGCATTCCTGCTCAAGGTGCTCTTTTTCTCATCACCTTCTATAGGGCTGCCATCTCTCCCCTGTTCCCCTCATGCTGTCGGTTCACGCCTACATGTTCGGAATACGGGCTCACTGCCATTCGCAGGTTCGGATTCTTGAAAGGGTCTCTTCTTACTCTTAAGCGAATAAGCCGATGTCATCCTCTCCATGCAGGAGGGTATGATCCGGTTCCGGAAAAGGATATGAGGGAGGAAAGGTATGTGGGACGCGTTTAAGGATTTGATTTTCGCGTGCGTCCAGTTCTTCTACAACATCGTGGGAGACTGGGGCCTAGCGATCATCATCATCACGGTGATTTTCCGAATCATCGTAGCCCCCATCATGCATAAACAGTCTAAATCCAGCTATCAGATGCAGAAGATGCAGCCTCTGATGAATGAGATTCAAACTAAATTCGCGGATGATCCGACACGCATGCAGGAAGAAATGCAGAAAATGTATGCGGAGACCAAATTCAATCCTCTTGCCGGATGCCTTCCCATGCTCCTTCAGATGCCTATCTTCATGGCTATGTTTCAAACATTGCGCAATATCGGATCATATGAAGACACGTCATACACGTTCTACGGTCTGGTTCCTGATCTGACGGCCGCACCTTCCACGATGTTTTCCCAAGGCATCGGCGCATTCATTCCTTATTTGATTCTGATGCTGGTTTTCGCGCTGGCGACGTTTATGCCGATGATTCTCCAGAACATCAAAAACGACAGCAAGCAGCGTAATCAGATGCTTATCATGGGTGTCATCATGACGGTCATGATGCTTTGGATCTCTTGGGGCTCTCCGGCCGGCGTTCTTCTGTTCTGGGGTGTTTCTTCTATTTTCGGTATCGCTCAGCAGCAGCTCACCAATCGATATCTTCGCAAGGCCGATGCCGAGCGCGAAGCCGAAGAACCGCTTAAGCCTGTTGAAGTCGATGTCGAGCGCAAGGTCAAAAAACAACGTCCTAAAAAGAAGCGTTAAACAATTTCTAGGCAACCTCGCAGTATTTTCGTAAGAGAGGAATCATCATGGCAGATGAACACCTGGTTGAAGAACATGGATCCGAGGAAGTCGAATTGACGGATGCCGTCGTGGAAAAAGATGATCAACCGGCTTCCATGCAGGTTGATATCGCGAACCTGACCGAGGAAGAGCTCGATCATATAGCCGATACGGCAATCGATGCTCTTCAGGGCATTCTGAAGTATTTCGATGTCGGCGAAGTCATGATCGATGAATACGAAGGCGATGAACGCGAGCTTATTCTCGATATCACAGGAGATAATCTTGCGGTTCTCATCGGTCGTCATGGGAAGACGCTCGATGCGTTGCAGTTCATCGTGTCTGCCATTACGACACGTGTCCTCGGGTTCAGGTATCCCGTGGTCGTCGATGTCGAGGGATATAAGAATCGTCAACGTCAAAAGATCGAATCCCTGGCGCGTTCTGCTGCATCTCGCGCAGATCAACAGCATAAGGCTATAAAGCTTCGCCCAATGACGCCGTACGAACGTCGTATCGTCCATATTGCCCTGCGCGATGACGATCGCGTTGAAACCGCATCCGAGGGAGAAGGAAGTTCGCGTCACGTCGTAGTGCTTCCTCGTTCGTAAAACTGTTTCGTACATCGGTTGAAAAGGACGCTTCCGAGCGATGTTGCCTGGAAACGTCCTTTTATCTTTGGTCAAGGAAAGGCATATGGGACTTCTTGCAGATACGATGCGTTCTACATATGGGATAGTCATTGCCCCTGAAAAAGAAAAGATGGTCGAAGACTATCTTGCATCAGTCATCAAGATGAATGAAAAGCTTAATCTTACGCGTATCGTTCATGAACAGGAAGCTCGTATCCTCCATCTCGAAGATAGCCTCACGGCCCTTCCTTTGGTAGAGGACGCTCTTCCAGGAAGATATGCTGATCTAGGAACCGGTGGTGGTTTCCCCGGCATCCCATTGGCTATTGCATCCGAACGGCCGACGCTCCTGGTCGACTCTGTATCAAAGAAGATCGCCGCCGTGAAAGCGATGGTCTCGGATCTTGCATGGGATTCGGATATCGCCTATTACGCAGGACGTATCGAAGATCTTGCACGGGAAGAGCGAAATGGATTTGCTGTTATAACGGCGCGCGCGGTAACGAAACTCGTTTCGCTTATCGAGCTCGCATCTCCTCTTCTATGCATGGGAGGAAGGCTTATCTGTTACAAAGCTTCCCTTGGAAAAGACGAGGTTTCTTCCGTTCAAGCTATCCAGAAGCTTGTGGGAATGAAGCTTATCGCATCGAAGGAGTTCGCACTTAGCAATGGTGATCCTCGAACTCTCGTCGTTTTTGAGAGAAGAGGAAGCGCTTCCGTGAAGCTCCCTCGTCGTGTAGGTCTTGCCCAGCATAATCCTCTGGCGTGATTTGCCAAATTCTTTCTATACAGAAACTTTTGGCACTCCCCTATGCCCTCTTTGAATTCTGTAAGATCTTGCAAGGAAATTTGCAGGGGATAGTTGATTTTGACGGAGAGGATGTTTCACGTGAAACATCCTCTATAATCGAGAGCGATTCTTTATCCAAACAGAGCAATATCTCCTGATGGAAATGAAATGCAGCACAAGGAGGGGGCTTATGGGATTGTTTGATTCATTTAGAAAGCAAAGCCAGAAACAGGAAGCCGAAGAAAAGCCTTCAGTCAGTCAAGAACAGGCTGTGTCGGAAACAGCTTCTTGCGAAACTTCAACTGAAGAAGATATTGAGTCCCAGACCGTCTCTTCCTCGATGTCTCTTGAAGATATAGAGAATGCCGAGGTTATAGAGAGGGATGTTTCACGTGAAACATCCGAGGATGCTGAATCCAGCCAGTTGGGTGAATATATTGAAGCATCTTTGAAGACGTATGCCGAAAAGAAACCGGTAAATCACGTCATTGGAACGACAAAGGTTCTTGCCATCATCAACCAAAAAGGTGGCGTCGGCAAATCTACAACAGCAATCAATCTGTCCGCCGCTCTTGGGGAAAAAGGCAAACAGGTTTTACTCGTTGATCTTGATCCCCAAGGCAACACTTCAAGCGGGCTTGGCATTGAGAAAGGAAAACTCGACGCCTGCATTTACGATGTCATTATCAATGGCGATCCTATTACAGACATCATTATCCCCGATGTGGTCGAAGGCGTTGATGTGGCGCCTGCGACCATCAATCTCGCCGGTGCGGAAGTCGAACTCGTATCCCAGATGGCACGGGAAAACAGGCTGAAGGAAGCCGTGTGGCCCATGCGCGGAAAATACGACTACATTCTTATAGATTGCCCGCCTTCATTGGGACTTCTCACTGTCAATGCATTAGTCGCCGCCGACAAGCTTCTCATTCCTATCCAATGCGAATTCTATGCGCTTGAAGGGGTCACGAAGCTTCTTGAATCCATGAAGAGGGTAAAGACATATCTGAATCCCAGTCTTGATATCTTCGGCGTGCTTCTTACGATGATCGATAGACGCACAACGCTGTCGAAACAGGTTGCCGATGAAGTTCGAGGCTATTTTGGCCGAATCGTCTTCACGACCGAGATTCCTCGCACGGTTAAAATTTCCGAAGCTCCCAGCTTCGGGCAGCCTATTACTCAATACGATCCGACCGGCAAAGGTGCCCAAGCGTATTCTTCACTTGCAGAAGAGGTGATCAGGCGTGGCTAAAAACACGAGGCGAGGTCTTGGACGGGGCTTGAATTCCCTTTTAGGGGTCTATGATCCGACTCCTGCGCCAACAAGAAAAGCCGAAGAGACGGAGCATAAGGCGGCTTCGCATCAACAGAACGATGCCGCGGAATGTGGATCTATGCCTGAATCTGCATCTTCTTCGAATATCGAACCTCGCTTCGAAGACGCATGGAAGAACGATGGTCAGCCTCAACATACGAGCGATGAATCGCTTGGGGTTGCAGAATCATTCGATTCCGAATCCGATGAAGCGCTGACGGCGAAAACCGATGGCGTCACCCTTAAAGGTGTTGTAGAGCGCGCCGCCCGCCACGAAGAACCGGGCTTCACCGAAGAACAGAGGGGGGATGCTGATGAATCGGTCGTCACGGCCCGTCATCCCATCAAGTCGACTTTCGTAGACGATCAAAAGGTCCTTCAAGGCGGACTCATGGAAGTCCCTGTAGCCAAAGTCTTTCCCAATCCGAATCAGCCGCGCATCCATTTCAAAGCGGAAGAGCTGGAAGAACTTTCGAGCTCCATCGAGAAGGATGGGCTTCTTCAGCCTATTCTCGTGCGTGAACAAGGCGACGTTTACCAGATCATTGCTGGCGAACGTCGCTGGCAAGCGTCTAAGAAGGCCGGCCTTGCCGCAGTTCCTATCCGTATCGTGGAAGCCGATGATGACAGAGCTCTTGAGCTTGCACTCATCGAGAACCTTCAAAGATCCGATTTGAATCCCATTGAAGAAGCCTATGGCTATAAAAGGATGATGGAACGGGGTAGGAAAACCCAGTCGGAAGTCGCCGCCGCCGTCTCGAAGGGACGCTCTACGGTCGCGAATGCGCTCCGTCTTCTCGATCTTCCGGAATCCGCTCAAGAGCTTTTGTACGAAGAGAAGATCACTGCGGGCCACGCGCGCGCTATTCTGTCCGTTCCGACAGAGGAGAACAGGCAGAAGCTCATAACGAAGATCATCGATGAGAAGCTCTCCGTTCGCCAAACTGAAAATATCGCACGTCTCTATGCAGGCAAGCAGAAGGGACTCGGAATACGTCAGAAGCCCGTCACGCCTCCGTTCTTCCGCACGGCCGCTCGCAGCCTAAGCTCAGCCTTCGGAACCAAGGTTAAGGTAAAGAGCTCTCGTGGAAAGAATAAGATCGAGATCGAATTCAAGGACGAAGAAGACCTGAAGGCTCTTCTTGAGAGGGTGGGAAAGTAATATATCCGGCCAATTGCTTCGATGCATCGAATGATTCCATGGATTTCAAAGGCGATCATATAAGGCTTCGACAGAGCAAGAAGATCACGGCATCCCTTTCAAGAAAGAGCGCGTGAGAGAAGATGCGTCCTTATAAGGAACTTTCGCTCGCAGAAGCCGCAACTGCGATCAAAGAATTGGATCTGCCGGCCTTTCGGGCACGGCAGATCGCCCAATGGGTGTATGGAAAAGGTGCGGCATCCTACGACGAAATGACCAACCTTTCCCGCTCCCTTAGAGAGCGGCTGGCCGTGGAACTGCCGCTTTATACGCCTCGTATCGTCGATAGGCAGATTTCCCAGGATGGGACGCGTAAATATATCGTTGCATTTCATGACGGTGCCTCGACCGAGATGGTAGCCATGCCGTACGGCAACAGGCTGACCGTGTGTTTCTCTACACAGGTGGGGTGCGCCATGCAGTGCTCGTTCTGTGCAACGGGTAAGGAAGGATTTACAAGAAACCTCGTTCCTGGGGAGATGGTCGATCAAATCATCCTTGCGGAAAAGGATATGGGAACGAGGGTAAGCAACGTCGTCAGCATGGGACAAGGCGAACCGCTTCTGAATCTCGAGAATCTTTCCGCAGCCCTGGAGATTCTGAACGATCCTGCATATCGAGGCATAGGGGCGCGGCATATCGTCGTTTCGACTTGCGGTATCGTGCAGGGGATTCGCGCGTTCGCCGATATAGGGGAGCAGTACGTGCTTGCGGTGTCCCTCCATTCGGCCATACAGGAGACGCGCGATATGATCATGCCGCGCGTCGCGAATCAGCCGATCGATGCGCTTATCGAAGCCATTCAGGAATATGATCGAAAGACGCATCGCCGTGTCACGTTCGAGTATGTGCTTATACAGGGGATGAACGATGATCGCCGTCATATCGATGCCTTGATCGACATATGTCGCCGAACTCATTCGAACGTCAATCTGATCGAATTGAATGAAATAGAGGAGTCGCCTTTCAGGCCTTCGGGAAGAAAGGTGTCGCTCGAATTCGTAAAGCGACTGAAATCCGCAGGCATCGAAGCCTCTATCAGGGATTCGAGAGGGTCGGATATAGCAGGCGCCTGCGGGCAGCTTAAAAACGAACGAGCGCGCCTCTGCTCGGATACATAACAAGAACCCGCGGTTGACCGCGGGTTCTTGCGTACGTGAATCTGTTGGGAATGTGCGGTGTGCGGCGAGCGCATCGGGTTTGGTCAGATACGCTTCGACTGCGGTTGCCTTCTGGCGTTGCAGCTACTTGAGCGCTGCAACGGCGTCGAGGTACCCCTTCTTATGCATACCTTCGAACTTGCCGGTCTTCTCGAAGAAGAACGCAATGTCCTCGAAACCTTCTTCGCGCGCGATGCGGGCGAATTCAGGGTACATATCCTCTTCTTCGTACTGCTCGCCGCCGGCGGCGTTCTCGAGGTTTTCCTTCACGCTGCCGAACATGCCGAGGTAGGCGGCTTCAGCGTGAGCATGCGCGGTTTCTTCGGCCAGAGGGCGATCGAATGCGGATGCGGAAGCTTCGTCGCCCGCCACCTGCGCGATATGCTGCCAAAGCAGGTACTTGCGGTTGGCCTGGGATTCGCCGGCGAATGCCGCAGCGAGGTTCTCGGCGGTCTTGGTGCCGGAAACGTCAGGAACCTGATATTCGGAAAATGCGACGCTGCCTTTGGCGTGGCACATCGGGCATTCCTCCGGAATTTCGCCGACCTCGAGATACCCGCAGAATTTGCAACGATAGACTTTCATGTGGACCCCCTTTATTAAGATGAATTACTGATAACGCTGAGTGGAATAATACTCCTTCGGTATGTTCTGTCAAAGAGCGGGATTCAACCTCTGACGTTGGGTTATAGTTCAGAATATGAAAACAGGCGGCGCATCCGTACAAAAGAATCTCACGTAAGCCGAAGGTAATGCATCCACTATGGGAACGAATGGAGCAAGCATGACATATTCCGGTCAACCCGAAGACTATTCCGTAGCGGTGCTCTACGGCGGTACGAGCGGAGAGCGCGAGATTTCGCTCAAATCCGGCGCGGCCTGCGCCGAAGCCCTTGCGGAGCTCGGATTTTCCGTCCAGCTCATAGACACCCAAGACTACGAGCAGCTCAAGCGCTTGATCGAAGAGAGCTTTGACGTCGCCTTCCTTGCGCTGCATGGAAAGGGCGGGGAAGACGGAACCGTTCAGGGGTTCCTCGAGACCATCGGCCTTCCATATACCGGCTCAGGCATTCTTGCGAGCGCCCTGGCAGTGAACAAGGCTCGTGCGAAAGAATCGTACGAGCGTGCGGGGCTTCTCGTCGCGCCGTCGGTGACCGTCGGCCGCGACGACCCTCTCGATGAAGGCTTCCTCGATGAGTGCATCGATATCTGTGGCATGCCCTGCGTCGTGAAGCCGACGACCGAAGGAAGCTCTCTCGGCATGACGATCGTGCGTGATGCCACCGACCTGCGCAAAGGAATCGAAACGGCCCTGTCTGTGGATGTCGAAGCGATGATCGAAGGGTTCATAGAAGGCACGGAGCTGACGGTCGGCGTCATGGGAAACGACGATCCCGTGGCGCTGCCGGTCATACAGATCGTGCCGACCGAAGACGAGTTCTACAACTTCCATGCGAAGTACGCCCAGGGCGGAAGCCGCCATCTTTGCCCGGCGCCGCTTTCCCCCGAGCTGACCGAATCAGTGCAGGAACTCGCCGTCGCCGCCCATAGCGTGCTCGGATGCCGGGGAATCTCGCGCACCGACATCATGGTGGACGCGGAGAACCGATGCTGGGTTCTGGAAACGAACACGCTTCCCGGCATGACGGGCACGTCCCTCGTTCCCGATGCGGCGCGCGTCGCGGGCATGGGTTTTTCTCGCGTCTGCGAACGGCTTATCGAGCTCGCGCTCGAATAGGAGAGCAAGGGACTGTCGAAGGACGCACGAAAGCGTTCGCCGTCGTTCAAGGCAGGGGCGAGACTCATGCAATGCCACATCGCGCACATCGCGCGCGAGCCCTGCGGCGCCAAGGGGCGGGGATTCCTAGAAGAGCCCGAGCGTATGGGCGATGAAAGCGGCGACTGCAATAAGGGCTGCGATGAAAAGCCAGCTCACGGCATAGCATCCCTTGTTTCCGGCCCTCGCCTGATCCAAGATCCTGTCGTGCGGCGTCCGATGGTCTTTCACGACGACTGTCGTCGAGCCGTTCTTCGGGATCTTCACCTTGCCGGTAAGCTTGAACGACGCAGGGTCCGCAGCAAGGGTGCGGACGGCTTCTCGGCTGAGTTCGGGGTCGGGTCTGAACCCTTCTCCCGCTCGTTCTGAGAACTGCTTCAAGAAGGCTCCGAACGTTGCTTCGTATCGCGGATCGAATGCGATGACGGCGGCTTGCGCCCAGTATTCGTTCGTTCCCTTCGATTCATCGATTGCGACGAAGCTGAGCACGTACGAGAGGGTCCAGCCCTTCGCGTGGTATACGGCGATCTTATACGAATCGGAAGCGGAAAGGCACCCGATACGGTTGCCGAACCGATTCACAAGCCAAGCCTGCTGCCGCGCGTGGGAATCGGTGTCCCACTCGATGGAGCCGATATCTCCTACGGCGTTGTCGGGTCCTGCGAGCTGCGACATGAGCTTCCGGTCGGGCGCCTCGACGCGCAGGTATGCGCCGAAATACAGGTCGCGGGCCGATGAGGCTGTCATGGTATTCCTTTCATGTTAGGCTACCAACGTCTGAAGAGGGGAGCAATAAAGCCTATGAGCGATGCTTTGACGAAGCTCAATGAATATATCACCGACGGCACGCCCGCCGACATTCGAGAGCGGTATGCCTCACTGAAGGAATATGCCGCCGTTTCCGATTTCGGCCGGCTCGACGAAGACGTCGTCGTGCTCGATACCGAAACCACCGGGTTTTCCCAGAATCATGATGAGCTGACGCAGATCGCCGCCGCTCGCATGAAGCAGGGCCGCATCGTCGAATGGTTCGTCACCTTCGTCAATCCCGGCAAGCCCATCCCTGAAGAGGTCGCTCGCCTGACGGATATTCATGACGAAGACGTTGCGGACGCCCCGTCGCCCGACGATGCGCGAATCCAGCTCGCTGCGTTCGTGGGCGATTCCTGCATCGTCGCGCACAACGCTGCATTCGACAAAGGATTCTGCACCAAAAGCCAAGGCGGCGCACCTTTATCCGACAATCTTTGGATTGACTCGCTCGACCTGGCGCGCATCGCGCTTCCGCGTTTGAAATCGCATCGTCTCATCGATATCGTGAAGGCGTTCGACGCGCCGGTGTCGACGCATAGGGCCGACGCCGACGTCGAAGCGCTCTGCGCCGCATACCGCATCATGCTCGCCGCTATTGCGAAGATGCCGAAAGACCTGGTCTCCTATATTGCCGAACTTGCAGATGCCGATTCCTGGCCGACAGGCGCCGTCTTCAAGGACATGACGAACTTCCAGCAGGCCGTCTGCGAAGCGAAGGCGGATTCCCCTGCTGTTCTCGAAAAGAAATTCCCCTTCACGTTGCGTGCTCTGCGTTCGGTGCGGTTCAGGGCCGCTTCCTGCGCATCGGCGCCCCGCGCCTCCGATACCGCCTCCGACGCCGGCTCGCCGAAAGACCGAGCGGAGACGGGCGACGACCTTGCGCGCCGCTCGGGCGAGATCGTCGATCTCTCATCCGCCGACCGTCCTTTGGAGCTGCCGAGCCAGCAGGATCTCGACGCCATGTTCGATGCGCGCGGCGTGGTAGGGGAGATGTACGCGGGCTATGAGCCCCGCATGGAACAGAAGATCATGGCATCCGAGGTCCTCAGGGCGTTTTCGACCTCGACGAACCTCGTGGTCGAAGCGGGGACGGGCGTCGGTAAATCCATGGCGTATCTGCTTCCTTCCGCCATGGCGGCACTGCGCAATGGTATTCCCGTCGGCGTTGCGACGAAGACCAATGCGCTTCTCGATCAGATCGTGTACAAAGAGCTTCCGCTGCTGCACGATGCCCTTGCCGCCAAGGGCTTCGGCGATCTCCAATACGTCGCCCTGAAAGGCTTCAGGCATTATCCATGCCTGCTCCGCATCGATTCGGTCATGAGGGACGGCGTTCATGATGTGAACGTATCCGGTCGAGACATCTCTCAGGCCCCGTCGCTCGCCGGCATGCTTTCATTCATCGAGCAGACCGAATACGATGACATAGACGGCCTGAAGATCGACTACCGCGTGCTTCCGCGATATGCGGTCACGACGGAATCCAGGGATTGCCTCAGGCGCAAATGCCCCTTCTACGGAACCTACTGCTTCGTTCATGGATCGCGCAAGAAGGCCGAGCGCTCCCATATCGTCGTGACGAATCACTCCCTGTTCTTCCGCGACGCGTCCTCCGATGGCAGCCTTCTGCCGAAGGCTCCTTTCTGGGTCGTCGATGAGGCTCATGGTGCCGAGGCCGAGGCCCGTCGCGCCCTTTCTGTTTCCCTTGACGCATCCGAGATGCTGAGGCTTTCCAGGCGCCTGGCCTCCGACGAAGGCGCGCGGAATCCTTTCGTGCGCCTTGAACGCCGCGCACCGGAATGCGAGGCCGTCCTGCCCGAAGCCAGCACGCTCTTCTTCGGTCTGACCGAGAAGGCGAAGAAGAGGGGAAAGGATTTCGCCGTCGCGGCGGCGTCTTTCGCGCATGGGATGAAGGATCTGTCCGCATGCGCCACGCAGCAGGACCGCCGCTATGACGTCTTCGACCTCTGGATCAACGACGATGTCCGTGCATGCGACGCGTTCGTCGAGCTCGTCAAGAAGGCTTCCCAGTTCAGGGAAGCCGCCGAGAGACTCGCGTCATCCGGTTCGGAGCTTGTCGCGTTCCTCGAGGAAACGGATGGCCTCGGCGATGTCCAACGAGATATCGCGACCATCGCGATCGATGTCAAATCGATGCTGCAAGCCTGCGAAGCCATCATGGAAACCCCTGATCGGAACTACGTGTATTCGGCCCATGTGTCTCGTAAGCCGGAGCACGTCGCCGAGCGCTTGGAGGCGATGCTCAT
Source organism: Slackia exigua ATCC 700122 (assembly GCF_000162875.1). GTDB lineage: Bacteria > Actinomycetota > Coriobacteriia > Coriobacteriales > Eggerthellaceae > Slackia > Slackia exigua. Next base: position 1,203,210 of record NZ_GG700630.1, on the reverse strand, counting down.
CGACGTCGGCCAAGAACTCGATCAAACCCTCTACGAACGTACGCGCAGCATCGTCTATGCGAGCGCGACGCTTTCGGTCGGGCATGGGTTCTCCTCGTTCAATCGGGCGATGGGCCTCGGCGGCGATGGGCCGGCACGGGTGAACGAGTGCCTGCTGGGATCGAGTTACGATTTCGAGAACCATATGAGGGTCTTCGTCTTGAACGATATCCCCGACCCGCGCGACCCCGCATACCTTCCGATCCTCGAGGGGCTTCTTGCCCGCGCGCATATCGCGCAAGGAGGAAGCATGCTGACGCTTTTCACCAATCGGCGGGAGATGGAAACCTGCTTCGACGACATCAATCCTCGAATGAAGGAGGAGGGTCTGCGCGTCGTATGCCAGAAATGGGGCGTGTCGACCAAGGGGCTGCGCGACGAATTCATTGCGAACGAGACCCTCTCGCTCTTCGCGCTCAAAAGCTTCTGGGAGGGCTTCGATGCCCCCGGCTCGACCCTTAAGGGGGTCATCATCCCGCGCCTGCCTTTCTCAAGCCCCAACGATCCTCTTTCGAAGGAGCGCGCCGCCCGTGAGAAGGGCGCTTGGTCGAAGTACTGCCTGCCGGCCGCGGTCATCGATCTCAAGCAGGCGGCGGGACGCCTCATCAGGTCTTCGACCGATACGGGCATCCTGATCCTCGCGGACAGGCGCCTGGTGACCATGGGGTACGGCAGGACGTTTCTCCGATCGCTTCCTTCTCAGAACATCACCGTCTGTTCAACCGATGAGCTCATCGAGGCCATGACAGGCGGACTCTTCGGAAGCCTTTCGGGATAGGGGGTTCCGAGGCCTATGTTCGGACGGCGTACGCGGCAGGAAGGCGGGCTCGCAGGTATCGCGGGAAGCCTCCATATAAAGAAGAGGACGGCAGGGACGTCCAATGAGATCTCCGTCTCCATCCTGGAAGAGCGCAGCTCCAAGGCCGGCCTTTCCAAGTCCGGCCCGCGCGACGTGTTCATCGGCGATCTTGGAAGCGGCGTTTCCGTATTCGGCTCGCCCGACGGCAAGGGCGCGACCCGTTCGCAAGCGTCTTCCGGCACGCTTCCTTCGCTTCCCCGAAAGGCTCGCTTTGCCGAGAATAGCTCAAAGAAGGCAATGGACGCCCCTGCACGGCGTTCCGTCTTCGCACGCCTGCTTCTCGGCGCGGCGGATGCGGCGCAGGGCGGTTCGTCATCGGAGGCGTTCCAGGCGTCGAGGGGCTCGTCCGGACCGGCCGGTTCCCTTGCCAGCGCGTTCGACCTTCAACGCGAGGTCGAACGGCGAAAAGCCGCGCGCCGCCGGCGCCGCCTCGTGCTGTCTGCGTTCTTGGGCGGCGTGCTCGTCGTGGCGATCGGCGCAGCGGGCGTGTACGCCCATGGGCGATACGTCGAATACCAGGAGACCATGGGGCTTCTCCATCAAGGGATGTCGGAGCTGCAGGCCGCCGATGTCGCGGTCGTGCCCATAGACCAGGCCATCGTCGGCGATGTGACCGCCGGCGGCGCTGCGGGATTCCAGGATCTGATCGACCAGATCGATGCCGCGGAGGTCCATCTGAACGCCGCCAAGGGGCTTGCCGAGGAGTCATACGACCAGCTTTCCGACTCGGAATCGAAGGAGGCGGCCAGCCAGGTGATCAAAGCCGCCGATGCCCGCCTGGAGATGCTCGGCTACGGCAAATCCATCCTTCAGGAGGACATGAAGGCTTCGGACGCCATCGCGCTCCTCGGCGAATGCTGGGCGACGGTCGGCGAAGCCGATGACGCCATGCGCGAGTCGGCGCGTCTGGTCGAAGACACCACGGAGGCGAACACCAAGGAATCGGAGGAGAAGAGCAAGGAGGCCCAGGCGCTTTTTGAGAAGGCGAAGGACCAGTTGGAGGTCGTGAAGACCCGCTATCCGGCCGCAGGTCTCGACGCCGTCGGGAACTACATAGACAAGCGCATCGAGGAAATCGGCTACGCGATCGCATCCGACGAGGCCATCTACATTCAAGACAAGGCGACGGCCGACGCTCAGAACGAGCGGTACAACGAAGCGGACGACGAGGCGGTCTCCATTGCCGACGGCATTCCGAAACGAATAGAGAACGTCATCCTCGATCAGTACGACCTCAACGTGAAGGATGCGAACGAGGGGTACTTCTCCGCCCGTTCCGACGCGGCCGCTGCCGACTCCTTTTTACGGGAATACCTCGGGATATCGCAATAAGCGCCTTAGTGTATACTTCTAGCAGCCATATCCATATTGAGCGAACCATGAATCGATAGGCGAAACGATGACCAACCTCATAGACCACGTCGCGTACCTCTCCGATGAGATCGGCCCGCGCCCTTCGGGCACGGAGGAAGAGCAGCAGGCAGCTATCTATATCATGGATCGCCTGCAGAAAGACGCCCATCTTCCGGTCGAGGTGGAGGATTTCGCAAGCAGCACCGATTCCTCGCTTCCGTCTCTCATCTGCTACGGGGCAATGCTCGTCGCCGGCGTCCTGGCCGTTCTGGTCCAGGTCGCCATTATCCCGGCGGCCATCCTCGCGCTCGTCGCCTTCTCGCTGTTCGCGCTCGAATTCTTCGATCATCCCGTGCTGTCGCGCTTCTTTAAGAACGGGGTCAGCCAGAACGTCGTCGCCACGTATCGCCCGCCCCGCCGCGCGCATGCCGCCGGCAGCCGGCGGCGCAAGGTCATCCTCGTCGCCCATTACGACAGCGGCAAGGTCCATCCCGAATACCGCTCCGGTTTCGTGAAGATCCTGAAATACCTGCAGATCGCATCTCATGTCGCCATGGCGCTGGCGGCGCTGCTCATCATCCTGCGCGCCCTGTTCTTCCGCGACGCGGACGGAGCCGGCATCGGCGTTTTCAATGCGCTGCTCATCATCGCGCTCGTCGCCATCCTTCTTCCGGTCGTCCGCCTCGGCTACGGCCATATCGCCGCGTACAACGACGGCGCGAACGACAATGCGTCGGGCGTCGCGGTCCTGCTCGAGGTCGCGCGGCGTATCGGCAACGGCATGGTCTCCTCCACGCCGCGCCCCATGGACGGCATCGTGCACGACGAGGAGGCTCTCAGAGCGGAAGGCCTGGTCGGGCCGAACACCGCGCTCGTCTACTATGAAGATGCGTCTCCCGAAGAAGAGCTCGCCGCCGCCAAGGCGGCCATCGCCGCCCTGACGGGCAAACCGGTTGCCGGCGCTGCGGAATCCTACGATATCGCGCGCAATCTCGTTCACGTGACCGACGTCGCATCCATTCCCACGCCGTCCGAGCGGGAGTCGGACGAATCCCTCCAGGATGCCCGGGCCGAAGATGCCGCCGATACCGCCGTTCCGACAGAAGCCTCGAGCGGTGCTGCAGCCGCCGAGCCCGATGCCGATGCCGAATCAGAGTCGACCGACAAGGCCGTCGGCGGCATGCCCGAGCCGTCCGAGTCGCTCGCGCAGCCCGTTTCGTCCGCGCTCACCGCCTCCCCGCATAAGGAGCCTGCCGAGGTTCCCGAATGGTATGCGAAGGCGACGGCCCGCGCCCGCAAGGAGGCCGAGGAATCCACGGGCAAGGTGGAGCGTTCTCGTTATGCCGAGATTCCGGTCGTCCCTGCCGCCGAGTCGCCCGCCGTCGCCTCCGATGCAATCCATGCGGAAGAGCCCTGCACGACGCCTGTTTCGGATTCCACCGACGATGCCCCCGAGACGCCCGGCCAGGCGCCGAGCGATGCAGTCTCTTCCAGGGCGGAGGAGACGGATATCGCGCCGGCCGGAACGGACGAGATGGATTCCCGCGCCGATTCGGAAGGGGCCGGCGAACAAGAAATCCATGCGGAAGAGACGGCGATCGACGAGCGCGCGGCCGATGTCCGCGAGGAGGACACGGCCGTGTCCGAAGCTGCCGATCGGGACGAAACCGTCTCGCCTGACGAGACTGACAAGCCTGACGAACCTGTCGAAGAAGGACAGGCTTCCTCTTCCGATGATTCCGAGGCGGCTGAAGAAGAACCCTTGCCCGTCGATCCTCTGGCGCGGACCCAAAAGCTTCCTGCTTCGGTCAGCGCCGAGCGCAGCGCGGAGCTTGCCGACCGAGCCAAGAAGGAACGCGTGTCCGTCGCCTACGACGATTCGCTCCGGCCTGCGGCCGATCTCGGTGCCACGAGCATCATGAATCCCGTGGCGGCTGCGGCGTCGGCCCAGGACAATGCCATGCATGTATTCGAAATACCGCGCATTTCGCCCGCCCCGACGGCGGCGGAGCCTCTGAGTTCGTTCGATGACCTGCGCCAGCGCGCGCCTCTGGCGAGCGCGACCGAGTCCGTCTCAAAGGCGGCTGCGAAAGACCTGCTCTCGACCTTGCCTCCGATAGAGGATCCGAAATCGTCCGCGGATGCCACTGCGAAAATCGAGATCAACCGCGCGGGCACGTTTGCCGCCGCATCCGCCACGGGGGCCTTCGAGCCTTTGGGGGACGAACTCGTGGGCGGCTTGGCGCCCGAAGACCTCTATATCGACGATGCGGACGATTCGGCTCTGGACGAGGATTACAGCGAAACGGGAGCCATCGTCGGCGAAGGCTATGTCGATATGCCGAAGTCGCGCATCGGCCGTTTCTTCGATCGGTTCCGCAAGCCCAAGGAACCCGAGGAGAGCACGAGTGACTGGCTCGGCGTGGGTGAGGATTTCAACGCGCGCGATGCCGGTAAGGCGCGTGGCGGTTGGGACAGCTTCAAAGACGATGACGATTGGAAGGGCGGTGCTTTCAGCGATCTGCGGGCCAGGATAGCGGGCCGCATGGCGCACGATGATCAGGTCCTTTACTCCGACGAGGAGCTTGCCGGCGCCGAGGCGCCAGATGCCCCGTCCGACGCGGACGCTGTCGCGCTCGACGGCGCGCCGGACGGGACGACCCAGGCCATGCTCCCGCTGACGGATGCCGACACCCACGAGCCTCTTTCCGAAACGGCCGTCGCCCAGGCGGCCTCTCCGGCCGAACAGGACGCGGCGGCCCACGCAGACGAGATCGATCAGGTCTATTCCTTCGCCGCGGGCGACATCAACACCGAAATCTGGTTCGTGGCGCTCGGATCCCAGGTGGATTCCAATGAAGGAATCCGCGCCTTCCTCTCGCGCCATGCCGCCGAGATGCGCGGCGCCGTCATCGTGAACCTCGAGGCGCTCGGCGCCGGCGAGGTAAGCTACGTGGAGAAGGAGGGGGCCGTTCTCCAGAGTTCCTCTTCCAGCCGCATGAAGCGTTACCTCCGTCGTGCAGGCCAGTCGCTCGGCGTGTCCATCAAGGGCGCATCGATCGAATGGAAGGACAGCGCGTCGAGCTATGCGCTCAGACATCATATGCAAGGCATCGGCATCGTCGGCATGGAAGGCGACAAGCCTGCGGGCTGCGGAGAGGCCGGCGATACGGTCGAAGCCGTCGATCCCGCCCTGCTGAGCCAGAACACCGACGTGGTCATCGAGCTCCTGAAGAACATCTAGGTGGTTTCTTGCGATTTCTTCCGAGACGTCGGCGCGGCTAGGCTATACTATGCATGCTTCGCCGCAGGGCGAAATGCGGGTGTGGCCAAGTGGTAAGGCAAAAGCTTCCCAAGCTTTCATTCGCGGGTTCGAGTCCCGTCACCCGCTCCATACGATTGCGAGAGCCGCCTTCGGGCGGCTCTTTCCTTCTGCAATTGGCCTGATTAGAGGCGTGCATGCGATTTCGAAAATAATCGACGAAAGTGCTTGCAACTTCGGAATCCTTCGTTGTACTATAGCCAAGCACTTTTTTGCGGGCCTGTAGCTCAGGTGGTTAGAGCGCACGCCTGATAAGCGTGAGGTCACAAGTTCAAGTCTTGTCAGGCCCACCATCTCCGCTAATAAACGCCCCATCGTGAGCCACGAGCCGGTGGGGCGTTTATTGTAAGTGCGAACATATGGGGCATTAGCTCAGCTGGGAGAGCGCGGGCTTTGCAAGCCTGAGGTCAGGGGTTCGATCCCCCTATGCTCCACCATCTTCCTTCGGTCCGCGCAGTCGGGCCGTTTTCTTTTCCCGTTGCTGCCTCATGTGCATATTGCGCAGGCTAAAACCCTCGATTCATCAGGATGTATAATGCATTGCTTGCGTGCTTGCGTGCTTGCGTGCTTGCGTGCTTGCGTGCTTGCGTGCTTGCTCTTGCGCGGCATATGGCGTGAAGCGTGGGAAGAGGTGATCATGAATCGAATCGAAGCCCTGAATGTTCTCGGACTTGATTCCGATGCGACCGAGAAGGACATAAAGGTTGCTTATCGGGAATGCGCCCAGATCCTTCACCCCGATCGATTCGCTTCGAACGCGAAGCTCCAAGACCGCGCGACCGAGCAGTTCAAACGCCTGCAGGATGCATACGAGTATCTGACGGGCGACAAGGCCCGCCGTACGTCGGCATCCGGGTCCCGGTCAAGCGCGCCGTCGGGCGCGAAGGCCTCCTACCGTGCCGTCGAAGCCCGGCTTGCAGGTTTGGCCGCCGCAAAAGCCCAGCTCACCGCCCAGTGCGATGCACTTTCGGACGAACGCCGCAACGCGATCATCATGATCGTCGGCGGTGCGATCGTGGCCTTGGCCGCCCGTCGCATCGTGATTCTTGCCGGCGTGGCAAGCGCGCTTGCGGTATACGGCATCGTTTCGCTCGTAGGAACGATGCAGAACATCGGCACCATCGACGAGCATCTCAAAGACATGGAGATGCAGCGTCGCCGTCTCGAGGAAGAACTGGAAGAAGAGTAAATGAAGCAAGAGAACATCCGTAACGTAGCCATCATCGCGCATGTCGACCATGGCAAGACCACGCTCGTCGACCGCCTTTTGTACGCGGCCAACGTGTTCCGCAGCAACCAGCAGGTCGAAGAGCGCGTGCTCGACAGCAACGACCAGGAGCGCGAGCGCGGCATCACGATCCTTTCCAAGAACATCTCCATTCAATACGGCGATACCAAGATCAACGTCATCGACACTCCCGGCCATGCCGACTTCGGCGGCGAGGTGGAGCGCGTCCTCAACATGGCCGACGGCGCCCTGCTTATCGTCGACGCCTTCGAAGGTCCTATGCCTCAGACGCGCTTCGTGCTCGAGCATGCTCTTGACCAAGGGCTGCGCATTCTCCTTGTCGTGAACAAGATCGACCGCCCCGGCGCGCGGCCCGAGGAGGTCGTGGACGAGGTCTTCGACCTCATGGTCGAACTCGGCGCCTCTGACGAACAGCTCGACTTTCCCGTGGTGTACGCTTCGGCCGTCAATGGATTCGCCCGCTACGAGTTCGATGACGGCAATATGGACATGATTCCGCTGCTCGACACCATCATCAAGGAGATCCCGGCACCTGAGTGCGATCCCGACGGGCCTATCGCCCTGCAGATCTGCACGGTCGACCACTCGAGCTTCGTCGGGCGTATCGGCGTCGGCCGTCTGCATAGCGGCACCATCCACAAAGGCGAGCAGGTCCTCGTCATCAAGAACGACGGCACGCGCTATAACGCGGTCATGAAGCAGGTCTTCGCCTTCGAATCGCTCGGCAAGACCGAGAAGGAGGAAGTCACCGCAGGAGATATCGTCGCCGTCGTCGGAGTCGACGATGCCGATATCGGAGATATGGTCACGAGCGTCGACCACCCGGTCCGTCTCGACCCCATCAAGGTCGAAGAACCCACGATGGCCGTCGTCTTCGAGGCGTCCACAAGTCCGCTCGTCGGCCGTGAAGGCGATATCGTCGGCGGACGTCAGCTGCACGAGCGTCTGATGAAGGAGGCGGAAAGCAACATCTCGATGAGGATCTCCGATTGCGAGGACGGTCTCGGCGTCGAGGTCGCGGGACGCGGCGTCCTGCATCTTTCCGTGCTCATGGAAACGATGCGCCGTGAAGGCTTCGAATTCCAGGTCGGTCGCCCGCGCGTCATCATCAAGACTGACGAGCACGGTCATAAGCTCGAGCCTATCGAGGAAGCCACCGTCGAGGTTCCGAGCGAATACGCCGGCAAAGCCATCGAGGTCTTCGGCAACGCCGGCGGCGAGATGACCGACATGGTCTCCCGCGACGACCAGACGCACCTCGTCTTCAAGATTCCCTCTCGCGGTACGATGGGGCTCAAGACCCGCCTGCTCAACGCCACGCACGGCGAAGCCAACATGTTCCATCATTTCTCGGAGTACGGCGCCTTCCGCGGTGAATTCGCCGGTCGCAAGAACGGCAGCATGATCGCGATGTCGACGGGCAAGTCGGTCGCCTATGCGCTCGACACGCTGCAGCAGCGCGGCAAGATGTTCGTCGGTCCGGGCGAGGAATGCTACGAGGGCATGATCGTCGGAGAAAGCGCCAAGGAAGGCGACATGGTCGTCAACGTCGAGAAGGCCAAGGCGCTCGGCAACCAGCGCTCGTCGACGGCGGACAAGGCCATCCAGCTCACGCCTCCGACGAGGTACACGCTCGAAGAGGCGCTCGAATACATCCAGGACGACGAACTCGTGGAAATCACGCCGAAGAGCATCCGCCTGCGCAAGCGCCTGCTGTCCGCGACCGATCGTCGCAAGGCCAGCAAGCGGTAGCCGTTCGCCGTCATCCGCTCTGACGCGGCCATCGGCCATGCGGTCCCGTCGACGGGCATCCTAGGGCGCATGCTGCGTCCGAGCTCGCCGGCATGTCGTCAAGCATGCGGGCCGATAACCGCATCCGCTGTCGGCCGGGGTTTTCCGACGCCGTCCGCAGCCGTGCCTATGAACGTATTGTGACGCGGGGGCCGTCAGAGAACCGCATATGGGAAAATGTCGAAAAACATGCGTCTTACGACGCGAGAATCGAGAGGTGAAGGATGCCCATGGAAACGCTCCGTATCGCAAGAAACATCGCGGCGTTCGCCTGCGCAGCGGCGCTGAGCTTGAGCCTTGCCGCGTGCGGCTCGCACAATGAATCGGGTTCCGCCGGCGCTGCGCCCGACATATCGGACACATCGGGCGGCGTTGCTGCGACGGTCAATGGGACGGATATCGGCGAAAACGCCGTTTCATCCTATGTCGCGAACTTCCGCAACCTCAACTCGCTCAATGAAGACACCGATTGGGCGCAGTGGATGGTCGACAACGGCTATACCGCGGAAGACCTTCGCAAAGAGGTCATCAATTACTACGTGAGCCAGGAGCTCGTGCGTCAAGCAGCTGAGCAGAACAACGTCAAGGTGGACGAAGATGCCGTTGACGAGCAGCTCAACACCATGAAGATGAACTACGATTCCGATGGCGACGGCTCGCTGAACGCGGACGAGACCGCTTCGTGGAACAAGGCCCTCCAAGCTGTCGGCATCGCGTCCGAGGACGAATACCGCACGCTCCTTGAAATGTACTCGCTCGAGGCCAGCCTGCAGAAGGCCGTCGTGCCGGATACCGCTCCGTCCGATGAAGACATGCTTCAGTACGCTCAGATGTATGCGACGGCATATGACGGTGCGAAGAAATCGAGCCACATCCTGTTCGCCTCCGATGACCAGGCGACCGCCCAGGAGGTTCTGGACAAGATCAATTCCGGCGAGCTCGACTTCGCCGAGGCGGCGAAGCAGTATTCCACAGACACCGCTTCCGCGGCCGATGGCGGCAATGTCGGCTGGGATGTCCTGAATTCCTTCGTGAAGGAGTACACCGACGCGCTCTCCGGCCTTGGCGAGGGCGAAGTGAGCGGGCTCGTCACCTCCGAATACGGCATCCATATCATCAAATGCACCCAGGTCTTCAAGACCCCCGAAGAAGTGACGTCCGTCGATCAGATTCCCTCCGAATGGCTCGACTCCATCAAGGCATCGCTCCAGCAGGCGAACAAGACCTCGGCATACAAAGCTTGGTTCAAGGATTTCTATGACAGCGCCGACATTACGGTCAACGATATGCCCGAAGGCCTTCCGTACGATGTCGATCTGACCGGCTACACGCCGGCCGCCGGGTCTCCGGCCGCTTCGACGTCTGCCGGCGCCCCGGGTTCGGCTTCGTCTAACGACGCGGCTGCCGCCGACACGTCCGGAAATGGCGGGTCTGCATCCACGGGCGGCGCGTCGGCCTCTTCGGCTGCCGAACAGCCTTCCGAAACTGCTGCGAAGTAAGTCCGGAACGCGAATCGAATCGCCGGCAAGCCTATGCCCTCCGATGTTCCACGTGAAACATCGGAGGGCTTTTTCATGCTTCGCCATCATGGCTTTCGGTGATAGACGCATTATCTCGGTCGACCTTCGCGACCTCCCTGTGCTCCTTTCTTCATCTTTAGGGGACGCCGAAAAGAGTTCTGCCCATGGGGAAGGTTCTTTGGTATACTTCATTGCTGCTATGCTGCGCATAGCGATCGACCGAATGGAGAGATGTCCGAGCTGGCCGAAGGAGCACGATTGGAAATCGTGTATGCCCCAAAAGGGTATCTGGGGTTCGAATCCCCATCTCTCCGCCAGATTTTGCCGACGCCTCTGTGAATCACGGAGGCGTTTTTCCAAGCCCCGCGTACGTGGGCTTCACCCTACGGAGGGGTGGCAGAGTGGTTGAATGCGGCGGTCTCGAAAACCGTTTAGCCGGCTTAACCGGCTACGAGGGTTCGAATCCCTCCTCCTCCGCCAGTTTTCTTCTCGAGAGAGGCGCGAAAACGAAAGCCGGTCTCTCGTTTTGCAGCTCACATGGGGGTTTGATCTTCTAAAGCGATAGTGCGCATGCTGCGTTCGCACGACCTCTATAATTGTTTCCTGGATAAACTATCTTTCCAAAGGGGACATGCGTGAGCGTTACCACCGTATCCGATGCCGCCGATTCCGCGAGCTATCGGCTGGATTCCACGTACTTCATCTCGTTTTCCATGAGCCATGAAACGCTTCGGCGCGCGCTCAAGGCGTCGAGTCCGCTCAATATCATGCAGTATCGCATCCTTATCAGGGCGTTCCTTTCGTCACCCGCAGCGACGCCGCAATCGGTGCTCATCGATTCCTTAGGATTGAAGCCTTCGGCGGCCGCGCAGGCGACCGCCGTGCTCGAAGAGGCGTCGTTCATCGTGCGGCAGGCGGGGCGCTCGGATGCGCGTGCGCGGGACATCTTCATCACCGAAGATGGTGTTGCGCACATCGCCCAGGTCAATGCTGCGCTGGTCGATGAGCTCTATCGGTCGTGGCCGACCGACACGCCTTTGTTCAGGGATATCCTCGAGACGGTCGTGTATGCGGGCGCGCGTATCGATCCGATCCTCAGCTCGGGGAACTCCGAGCGCTTCCCCGCATCTCACGTTGTGACCACGGTCGAGCTCATCGCCCATAGGCTGGAGCACGATATCGTGGCGGGGGCGGGGGTGTCCCTGGGAGAATGCCGCATCATGCAGCGCCTGTGCGAGGTCGGCCGTCCTTTGCGCATCGGAGATCTGGCCGATCAGATATTCATGAACAATGCCACCGCTACGCGCAACGCATCGAAGCTTTGCGGTCGTGGATGGGCGCGCAAGCTTGTCGACCCGCATGACAGCAAGGCCGTCTACCTCGACCTGACCGAAGCAGGCGCGCAGGAAGCGCAGAGGATATGCCGCATCATCGACGAAGCCGCCTATACGCGCTTCTGGAGCATCATGAACGAAGAGCAACGCGAGGCCTTCCGTCAGCTGGGCAGCGTCGTCATTGCAGATTTGCGCAGGAAGAAGGAGGCGGAGCGTCTGTCTGCGCTGAGTCTGCTCCGCCCTATGGATTAGGAGTCCGCTGCATGGCTCGACCCCCGGAGGATGCCGTGAAGGCGTTCTCCGGGGGTCGAATGCCGATGCGCCGCATGAGGCGCCTGCCTCGGCCGATATGGGGATGGGCCGAGGCGCGGATATGTTCGTCGGATCTAGCCGAGGCGCTTAGCTCCGAAGGCCGTCATCGCGACGTTCGCCACGATGCCGCCTGCGAGCCAGGCAAACGCTGCTCCGGTAGAGACTTCCGCCTGATTGAGCGTGGCGAAGGTACCGACGGTCAGTGCGCAGACGATGGCGCCGCAGACAAGGGCGATGAGCCCGGTGCGCAGCAGCGAGGGAGCGAGAGCTTCTTCCCTGCAAGCGCAGGATGCGAGGATGCTTCCTGCGGCGGCGATGAGCGTGCCGAGCTCGATGACGAGCAGCAGCAGGACAACGCCTGTGGATCCGCCGCTCTTTCCTGACATCTGCGCGATCTGGATGCCGGAAAACAGCCCTGCGATGGTAGCCATGAGTCCCGCGAACGCGACGATTGCCGTGATCATGCCCCATACCAGGGCATTGGCGGTCATGGTCGACGAATCGGCCTTCGTTTCGCGGGCCTTGGCCGCCAGGATGACGACCGCGGCTGCGGTTATGGCGAACGCCAGGCCGGCGGCGAACATGAACCCGACGAGCGTGCCGCCCGTGAGCGCCCAGCATAGCTGGTCCATAAGGGAGCCTGCGGCTATGTAGGGCGAGGTTGCGCTCCAATAGCTGTAAGACAGGATGCCGGTCGCATCCATGACGGCGATGCCTATGCGGGCAAGGATCATGACGACGATCGCCAGGACATAGAGCAGCGCGAACGGCTTGGCATACGGTGCAAGCTTCTCTTTCATGTCAAAACCTCCTTCTCTGCTCTATGCGTCCAGATCGGCATCGTTCGCGAACGACGCCGCGAAGAAGCCTCCCGCGAATGCCAGGCTGACGTCGCCGAGAAGCGAACCCAGAATGACGTCGCCGACGTAGGAGTTTTCGCCCACGGCGCCGCCGGCGGTGTGCCAGCCGGCATACAGACCGGGGATGACGCGTCCGGACGTGCTGATGACCTGCATTCTGTCGTTGACCATCAGGCCCGCCTTGGTGCCATAGAGATTGCCGCCGATGCGGCAGCCGTAGAACGGAGGCGTCATGATGGGGTGCAGCCACTCTTTCGGCATGGGGTACATGAAATCGTCCTCGCCGGCCTCGCAGCATGCGTTCCATTTCTCGACGGCCTCCGTCAGGATGCCTTCTTCGAATCCGAGGTCGCGCTCGAGCTCTTCAAGGGTGTCGCGCTTCTTGAGGACGTCGGCTTCGATGGCGTCCTGGACGCCGTGGTGCCAGTCGCGGTAGTGCTCGGGAACCTTCTCTATCTGCTCGAGGTCGGGGGTGATGAGCTTGCGGCAGTGCTCCTGCCCGAAGCCCGCCAGGTAATCTTCATACTTTCCGTCGAAGATGATGTAGCCGCGGTGCCCCGGGTTGGACATCTGGACGGTGGCAAGGTCGCCCAGCGCATAGATGGCCGCAGCGCCGTCTTCGCCCACGCGGCTGTCCATGTAACGCAGGCGGTTGCCGGCACGGTCGATCGTGAACCACGGCTGGCGGGACAGCTGCGTCATGCCGTCGTAGAGGAAGCGCGCCCACTCCTTGCCTTCGCTCGCCCAGTCGACGCCGCCGTCGAAGGAAGCGGAGCTGTTGAATCCGGAGACGTCGGCGTTAACGCCCAGGCCCATGCGGAAGCACTCGCCGGTCTCGCCGAGCACCAGATAGCTTGAGGCGCAGCCCATGGCCGCCGTCGGGATGTACTTGTCGAGCAGCGATTTGTTGTTGCAGAATCCGCCTGCCGTCAGGATGACGCCCTTCTTCGCATGGATGTAGACCTCGCCCTCGTAGTTCTCGTTGGCCACGATGCCGACGACGGTGCCGGAGTCATCCTGCACGAGCGCGGTCGCGGGGGTGTTGAACTTGAAGTCGGCGCCTGCGTTCCGTGCGAACTTATACATGGCATCGGTCGCGTCCTTCATCTTCAGGACGTGGTGGTCGAGCGTCGATTTCTTAGGCGCGACGTAGACGGGGATCTCGCCGAGCCGCCATTCGACGCCGCAGTCGGCCATCCAGTCGATGCACTTTCCGCCGCCTTCGGCGATGCGGTAGATGAGCTTGGGGTCGGCGGCGAAATGGTATTCGTCCATGGCCCAGTCGGTCATCTTCTGCGCATCGAACGGGTAGGTGGGGAATGCGAACCGCTTGTCTTCCTGAAGGCGCGATCCGCCGAGGATTGCGCACATGCCGGCGGATTGCGCGTTTCCGCCCCAGAGGCCTGCCGCCTCGACGCAGATGGTCTGCGCGCCGAGCTCGATGGAGCGGGCCGCAGCGTTCAGGCCGCCGCCGCCGGCACCCACGACCACGATGTCGCATTCGTAATCCCAGCTGGCAGGAACGCTGCGCGGCGGGATGGGCGTCGCGTCATCGGCAGGGAAGGCCGATGCGGTGTGCTCGCGATAGGTGCCGTCGTCGGACGAGGCGTTGCCGCCCCTGCTGTTGGGCACGTCGACGGTTTCGCTGCCGTCGCGGGCCCAGTCGCCGACACGTCCGTCTTCGGTCGCGAACGCCTCGTTCGGATGGGCGATGGATGCCGCGACGCCTACGGTAGCCAGGCCGGCGAGGCCGAGGAAGTTGCGGCGCGAGAGCACTTCGTTCGTCTTCTCGAGCATATTATTTCGCCTCCTCGGTCTTCGTGGTGGATTCAGCTCCGGCTGCCTGCGCGAGCGCGTCGTCGACGGCCGTCCTGACGCCGACGGTGGTGACCGTCGCGCCCGAGATCGTGTCGATGTCCGATCCCTGCACCGCCTCGATCATATCGGCATACCTGCCGTCGCGGATGGCTTCGAACCCGCCGACGCTTTGCGTCTCGGCGGTTTGGACCATGCGGTCGACGGCGATGACGTTGCCTTTGACGGTAAGCGTGACCGAAATCGGCCCTCCCATGCCCATGCCGGTTCCGGTGTAGGTGCCGTCGATCAGGTTGCCTTCCGCCGATGTCCGCGTCTGCACGATGGCGGCATCCCATGGATCGTCGGTCGTCATGGCGAGCTGCTCTGCGCTTGCCGCGTCCTTCGACCCCGATCCTTCGTACGTTGCCGCACATCCGGTCATTCCGAATGCGAGCACGGCGGCGCCTGCGACTGCGAACGCCCTTCTGCTCATTGCTGCCTCCCTCATCCGTTTCTCTTGCCCTATACGTCGCAAATATTTTTGAAATAAATTCAAATCATTTCTAAAGTAAACTTTATGAGGTGAATTGTAGCAAGTTTATGAATAAAGGTCTAGGAATTTATGAAGAAAAGCCCTGTACAGAATCGGAGAAATGTAGAAGAGGGCGCATGGGCGCATGAAGAGGGCTCCGATGCACTTTGCATCGGAGCCCTCTTCTGATTATGCATCGCATGGTTCTCGACGGGCGATGGACGCGCATGGCAGGAGATGGACGGGCGCAGCTCGTGGCCGATGCGATGATCTGAATGCGCTTACAGGGCGGCGAGTTCTTTGCCGATCATGCGGCCGAACGTGACGGTGCGCCCCGCCGCCGCGCCGGTCGCTTGGTTTATGTAGCTGCGATCGAAGTAGCAGCCGGAGTCGTTGCCGGTGACGTAGAGGCCTTCGATGACGGTGCCGTCTTCGTGCAGGGCCTGGCATTTCGCATTGATGCGAATGCCGTCCATCGTGGCGAGAAGCGATCCGCTCTGGCGAACGCCGAAGTACGGCGCCGTATCGAGCTTCGAGAGGCGGTAGCCCTCTTTTCCGAAGTCCTCGTCGACGCCTGCATCGGTAAGCTCGTTGTAGCGATGGACCGTCGCGACGAAGGTCTCTTCCGGAAGCCCGAGGCCCTTCGCAAGCTCTTCGAGCGTGTCGGCTTGAACGAGCATGCCCTTCTCGGCGAGCTGGTCGATCTGGCTCTGGGCGAAGGCCGTGTCGTGGTTGGACGGCGCGCCGTTCTCGAAGGGGAACAGGCGGCTGCAGCCATGCATCACGAACTGCTCGGCATACGTCTTCCAATTGCTGTCGAAAACGGTGCAGTAGGTGTTGCCGGGTTGGTTGAGCGCCGAGTGGAGGATCCAGTCGTAGACGCCGGTGCCTTCGTTGGTGAAGCGTTCGCCGTTCAGGTTGACCTTGAGCCACGGCTGGCTGCCCATCCAGAACATGGAGCTTTCGGCGCCGGTGCCGGACAGAGCATCGGTCGCGATCGCGGCGCGATCGAAAAGCATGGAGGAATGCGTCTGGTCGAATGCGGCGCCCGCCCATATGCAGGCCTTGATGCCGTCGCCCGTGTTGGTCGGGGGAGCCCAGGTGGACGAGATCATTTTGAGCGTTTCGGGCTGAAGCGCACTCATCATCTCATCGTTTTTCGCATAGCCGCCGGTTGCGACGACGACGCCTTTCGAAGCGTTGTACTTCACGTATCCGCCGTCGGCATTCTGCGCGACCACGCCGGTCACCTTGCCGTTTTCAACGGCGAGTTCGACCATAGGCATCGAGAAGACGATCTGTCCATCGAGCCCTTGGATATATTCGCCGAGAACGGTGGCGCCGTTGATCTTCTTGTCCTTATCTTCGGGCCATGCGGGGCTGTGGCCCGTCGCCCAATGGGCGACGAGGCCTTCTTGGTCGCCGACGGCCGCTTCGTGCCACATCGTCACGCCTTTGGCGGCGATGAGGTCGGTGAACCAGTCGACGGTTTCGGCGGAATTGTCGAACCAGGCGTTGAACAGGCGCAGGTCGGTCCGTGCATTGGAATAGCGGTAATAGTCGAGCATCATCTGGGCGCGATCGAAGGTCGTGCCGTCCTCCTGCTGGAGCTTCGTATTCACGGCGCCCAGGTCGTCTTTGACGTTGCCGTAATCCTCGCCCTTTTCGATAACGATGACGGATGCTCCGCCTTCGGCCGCCGCCGCAGCGGCGAACATGCCGCCCGTGCCGGCGCCGACGACGACGACGTCGGCGGTCTGCTCGTCGGCGAACTCGGCGATGCTGGGCGCGGCGCCCAGCCATGCGGTCGCGTCGGCGGCGGTCGCTTCGGCCGCGCCTGCATCTGCGGCGGTGGTGGAGCTGCCGCATCCGACGAGTGCGGCGGCTCCCGCGAGCGCGCTCAGCGTCGCGGCGCCCGCAAGGAAGTTGCGGCGGGAAAGTTCGGTCGACATGGATACCCCTCCTTATGATGGTTGCGGCCACGCTTGCGGCCGCCTGATGCTTCTCAACCGTAGGGGCAGCGCTTCGGCGACGCATCACCCTGCGCCCCGTATTTCACGGCGCACGCTCGGGGATTTCCTCTCACCCTCGTCATATGAGATGCGCATGACCTGCGTTTCCGTAAGAATGGCCGGGCGTTTATAATGCGCGTATGTCAGATTCGATCTCGCAATTGCACAAGAGGGCGGGCGCCGATGCGCGCACGCTCGTTTTCTGCGTCACGGCGCTTTCGCTCGTGTTCATGTACGCATGGGTCTTGAACGCAGAGGTCCTTCCCGCGCTCGATCCCCTGTCGCCCGCAATGAGGGATGCGCTCGTCGGCGCGAAGGCCGTCACGCTCGTGGCGGTTGCGATTGCGGCGGGCGGCAGATATCGGGAAGTCCTTCTTCGCTCCCTCGTAGGCGTCTCGCTGCTTTCGATCGTGCTTGGCATCGCGGGATACATGGCCGCCCTCTTCATGCATTCGACCGGTCTGCATGTGTTCGGCGCCTTCGCGTCTTCCATAGGCGCGTCCCTCGCCGCGGTGGTCGTCGGCGTCGCATGCCTGTCCCTTTCGCTTCCGGTGCTCGGTGCCGCTGTGGCCGGAGCTTACGTGCTTTCGTTCGCGTGGCGCGCTCTTTTCGCGGTCGCGGCGGTTTCCGAGGGATATATGGTCGCGCCTCTGATTTGCATCATCGCCGTGCTTCTGGTGCATCGTCCCGCTCGCAGCGGGCTTGCGTGCATATCCGCCTCGCCGTCATCTCCCGATGCGGCGCTTGCGCAGCCGAACTCGTTTCTTTCCATGCTGAACCAGATCTTCGTCTGCATGCTGGTTTTTCGCGTGGTCTACGGGCTGGCCCTCACGGCAGGCGAAACCCTGCGCATCCCGGTGGATTCGAGCATCGTCTTCGCGCCCTTGGCGGCCGCGTTTCTCTACGCTCTTTTCTGTTTCGCGCGCCGTCGCAGCCTTGATGCCGACTTCCTGTTCTACGCGGCATCGCTGTGCGTGGTCGCAGGCCTGTCGCTCTTTCAGGCCGAATCTGCGTTCAGCGAAGGATTCGTGAACGCGTTCCTGTACACGGGTTCCGCCCTGTTCGATATGTTGAGCTGGTATGTTCTCGTGGCGCTCGGGTCGCGGAACCATGCAATGGCCATCAAGGCATTCGCATGGGGAAGCGCGATGAAGGCGTTCGGATCGATAGCGGGCGCGTTTTTGGGCCGTGCCATGAATGCGGGAGCCTTAGGGCCCATCGACCGATCGGTGCTCGTGGCGGTGACGACCGTCGCGTTCGTGTCGTATGTCGTGCACTTCGCGAGCACGTTTCGCATTACGCGAACCATTGCGTGCGTGGAGCCTGTTCAGGAGATTTCCGTCTCGCATGCCGTGCCCGACGAGACGTTCGAGGCGCGCTGCGCCGCGGTCGCCGCGGAGTTTTCGCTCACGCCGCGCGAGGCCGAAGTGTTCGAGCTTCTCGCGCGCGGCCGCAACGGCAACTATATAAAGGATGCGCTCACGATTTCGTACAACACGGTGAAGACGCATGTCGCTCATGTGTACGACAAGGCGGGGGTCCATAGCCAGCAGGAGCTGATAGACCTGGTGGTGGGCGCGAAAGGCTTCTAACGGCCGCGATCGTCGGGCGGGGACGCCATACGGATGGCTCGCACGGACGAGAAGGCCCTCCGACATTTGACGCGTCGGAGGGCCGCGGTGCGCGCAGAGGAGCCGTTCTATTCCTCGGATGCCTCCGCTTCGTCTTCAGATGCGGCTTTCATCGAGTCATCCTCGATTTTGGCGACCTTCACGGGAAGGAAGCTGGGGGCGGGTCCTAGATAGAAGGGCTCTTCGCTGAAGGTGATCGTATCGTCTTTTTCGGTATAGAGCAGGCCGATCGCGATGCCGTCCTGCCCGTCGGCGATGGCGCCCTCCACGATGATGGCGTCCACCTGCCCTTCGTCGGTGTCGAGGTACCCGTCGTAGCAGAATGCATAGGCGCGCGCCCCCCTCATGCCTTCGACGGTCCTTTCGGCTTCGGCGAAGCATTCGTCGGTGGTTCCCAGGTAGGTTTCCTCGAAGACGCGCTCGCCGATGAGCGTGGCGGTATACGGGCTTAGGACGCCGGACTTCTCATAGCGATCCTGGGCGTTTTCGAGCGTCTGGAGCAGGAGCGTCTCGAGCGTCTCGTCGATCTCGGGAACCTCGGTCGGAGCGATTTCGATATCTCTGTCGGCCATAGTGCCTGCCTTTCTTTGGGGAACGATGAGGATTCGTGCGTCCAGTATACGGTGGCGGGGCACGGTCTTCGGCAGCTTCGATCGCGTTCTCGTCCGAAAAACGCAAGGATTCGGCCGTATCGCGCGGAATCGCCGGAAGACGCCGTCCGGATCCGGGCAAGGATGCCATGATAGGGTCGTGTGCAACGCATGGAGCGATGGCCCGGCCGAAGGCATCGGCAATTGCAATGACGGAAACCTGCTGATAAGATAACGAAGTTTCCTGTCCCGAGCAGATGCCTTCATGAGCCTCGGGACCGTTAAGTCCAGAGGAGGTGACATCATGAAGGCTTATGAATTGCTGTTCTTCGTCTCGCCTACGATCGAAGACGAGGTTCGCCTTGCGGCAATGAAGCGCGTCGAGACCGCCATCAACGACAACAACGGCACGATCGACAACGTCGAGGATTGGGGCCGTCGCAAGCTCGCGTACGAGATCGCCGGCCTGACCGAAGGCGATTACACGCTCATCGATTTCCATGCGGATCCTGAAAGCATTGCGGAACTGGATCGCATCCTGCGTATTACCGACGCAGTCGTGCGCCACAAGATCGTTCGTCGCGACGACCGCGATTAATTCGGCGGCATGCATCCCGAAAGGATGCGGAACCGTCGAAATCTTGAGGAAGAAGGAAGAGGAAGACATGAGCATCAACAAGGTTCTCATCACGGGCAATCTCACGCGTGACCCTGAGCTCCGCCAGACCGCGAGCGGTTTTCCCGTTCTCGGCTTCGGCGTGGCGGTCAACGATCGCCGCAAGGATCCTCAGACCGGTGAATGGAAGGATTTCCCCAACTACATCGATTGCACGATGTTCGGGACGCGCGCGCAGAGCGTTTCGCGCTTCCTGAGCAAAGGCTCGAAGGTTGCCATCGAGGGGAAGCTTCGTTGGTCCCAGTGGGAACGCGACGGGCAGAAGAGGAGCAAGATCGAGGTCATCGTCGATGAGATCGAGTTCCTGTCCTCCCGCGACGGCGCAGGTCAAGGCCAGCAGGCTCCGCGCATGCAAGCTTCGTCGTACGCCTCTCCCGCGTCCTCCGCTCCGATGGTGGACACCTCCGTCTATGACGAGGACATTCCCTTCTAGGCTTCCCATACGTCTCAATGCGTTAGGAATCGAAAGAGGAAATCATGGCTGAATACAACAAGCAGCCTCGCCGTAAGTTCTGCCAGTTCTGCAAGGACGGCACGGACTACATCGATTACAAAGATACGGCCATGCTGCGTAAATTCGTGACCGACCGCGGTAAGATCAAGCCGCGCCGCGTGACGGGCGCTTGCGTCCAGCATCAGCGCGACATCGCTACCGCCATCAAGAACGCGCGTGAAATGGGCCTCATGCCCTATGTCGTGGCTGCCGTCAGCGGCCGTGGCGATCGCCGCAATCGCTAAGGAGGTACACCGATGAAGGTCATCCTGCTTACCGAAATCCCCGGAAGAGGCGGCGAAGGCGACGTGGTCGACGTCGCGCGCGGCTTCTTCAATAACTATCTCGGCCCCAGGGGCATGGCCGTCCTGGCCACCAAGGGCAACCTGAAGCAGCTCGAGCAGCGTCGCGGCTCCATCGCCAAGCGCGAAGAGACCCGCATCGCCCGCGCGAACGAGCTCAAGGCCGCCCTCGAGGGCAAGACCGTCGTCGTGCCTGCGAAGGTCGGCGAAGAGGGCGTCCTGTTCGGCTCCGTCACGGCTTCCATGGTCGCTGACGCCGTCAAGGCCGACCTCGATCTCGAGATCGACCGCAAGCGCCTTGTCATGCGCCAGGCCATCAAGACCGCGGGCGAGCACGTCGTCGAGCTTTCCATCTACCGCGACATCAAAGTCGGCATCAACCTGTTCGTGGGCGAGCCGAAGGTCGAAGAGGCTCCGGCTGAAGTCGAAGAGGCTCCCGCCGAGGAAGCTCCTGCGGAGGCCGCCGAGGTCGAAGAGACCGAAGCCGAGTAACGCGCTTTTACGGATCGTCTCCGGGTTTTTCCTGGTGGCGAAACGGCATGAAATCCCGCCGCATGCGCGGCGGGATTTTTTGTTTTCCACAGTCTAAAATGTGGAAAACGTTGATAAGTGGGAAAGGCGCAGTTTGTCGGTGTGGAAATCGGTTTTCAGAGGTGGATTGACGGAATGCGCATCGAGGGCTTGGACATGCGGCCGACACAAGACGCGCGCGATGGGGTAATATATCTGTTCTGCCAAAGCAAATTCGACTTGGTATCTCTAAAAGGCCAGGTCAGAGTGGAGTGATGGAGACCATGCCGAATTACCAGGATCCCTCGGCCTCGATAATGCAAAGCACTACCGGCAGACCCCTCCCGAGCAACGTCGAAGCAGAGAAATCGGTCCTCGCCGCCTGCATGCTCAACGAAGAGGCCGTGGATGAAATCGCATCGTCCCTTTCCCCAGAAAACTTCTATCGGCCTGCCCACAGGCTCATCTTCGAAGGCATCGCCAACCTTGCAAGCCGTCATATCCCCATCGACCAGATATCGCTTGCCGACCGCCTTGCTGCAGAAGGGCAGCTGGAGGCCGCCGGAGGACGTCCGTACCTCGTCGAGCTCGCCAACAACACGCTCTCGCTCACGAATTGGAAAAGCCATTCGGAAATCGTCAGGCGCGCAAGCCTGCAGCGCGATCTGATCTACGCATCCACCAATATAAACGCGCTCGCCTACGATGCCCCCGACGACGCCAGCCAGACCATCGAAGAAGCCGAGCGGATGCTCTTCAGCGTCACGCAGAAGCGCGTCGGGTCGTCGTTCACGAAGGTGGGCGATCTGCTGAGCACCGTCTTCGACCAGATCGACGAACTGGCACGGCATAAAGACGAACTTGCCGGCGTCGGCACCGGATTCAAAGACGTCGACGACCTGTTCTGGGGTTGGCGCGGCGGCGACCTGCTGATCCTTGCCGCGCGCCCCGCCGTCGGCAAGACGTCGTTCGCGCTGAACGTCGCCGTGAACGCCGCCAAGCACGGCGCCTCAGTCGCGCTGTTCAGCCTCGAGATGAGCGCAACCCAGCTCGTGCAGCGCATTCTCTGCTCCGAGGCGCGGGTGAACCTGTCGAAGCTGCGCACGGGCAGCCTGACCGATGCCGACTGGGCGCCCATCCTGAGCGCGACGGACTCCCTTTCCAAGCTCGATCTCTGGATCGACGATACTCCGGGCCTGTCCCTGCTCGAGATGCGCGCTAAGGCGCGCCGCCAACTTCGTGACAAGGAGCGCGGCCTGATCATCGTCGACTATCTGCAGCTCATGCAGCCGACCAAGGCCCGGCGCGACGGCAACCGCTCGGTCGAGGTGGCCGAGATATCCCGAGGCCTCAAAGTGCTTGCCAAGGAACTCGACGTTCCTATCCTGTCGCTTTCCCAGCTCTCTCGCGCGGTCGAGATGCGCGGCAACAAACGGCCGATGCTTTCCGACCTGCGTGAATCAGGTTCGATCGAGCAGGATGCCGACATCGTCATGTTCATCGACCGCAGTACCGACGAAGCCGAAGCCGAACAGGACGGCCGCCCTCCGTTGGGTACGGCCGACCTCATCGTCGCGAAGCACCGCAACGGCGCCACGCGCGATATACGCCTGTCGTTCGCGGCCGAATACACGAAGTTCGGCGACTACGTCGACGTTTCGATGATCTAGCATCCGCCGCGCTCGACGGGGTTTTGGTGACGCTCCGCACCTTGCCGCGGCATGCGGATGCAGGCGGATATAATCGCGGTTTAGTATGTTCGGCAGGATGCAATTCGATTTCTCGAAGAACGGAAGAGGAGAGCATGTCAAACGTAGTTCTGGTCGGCGCGCAGTGGGGTGACGAAGGCAAGGGCAAGATCACGGACCTCATCGCCCGCGAATTCGATTTCGTCGTCCGCTATCAGGGTGGCAACAACGCCGGGCATACCGTGGTAAGCGGCGACAAGAAGCTCGCGCTGCACCTCATTCCCTCGGGCATCATGTACGAAAACGCCATACCGGTCATCGGCAACGGGGTCGTTGTGAATCCCCAGGTCTTGGTCGAAGAGATGCGCATGCTCGAAGGGGAGGGCTTCCCGTGCGACCGTCTGAAGATCTCCTGCGACGCGCATGTGATCATGCCGTACCACATCGAGCTCGATAGGGCCTCCGAATTCAAGCTGGGCAAGAACGAAATCGGCACGACGAATCGCGGCATCGGCCCGTGCTATCAGGACAAGGCCGCCCGCAGCGGCATCCGTATCCAAGACCTGCTCGACGAGAAGGTGTTCCGCATGAAGGTGGCGGCTGCGCTCGAGGTGAAGAACGCCATCCTCGAAAAGGTCTATGGCAAGCGCACGTTCACCGTGGACGAGATCTGCGCGGCCTGCCTTCCCTACGCAGAGGTCATCCGTCCCCACATGGCGGAAACGGCCATGATGCTCAACGAGGCGCTGCGCGACGGCAAGCGCATTCTGTTCGAAGGCGCCCAAGGCACGCTGCTCGACATCGATCACGGCACGTATCCGTTCGTGACCAGCTCTTCCTGTTGCGCCGGCGGCGCAGCTACCGGATCGGGCGTCGGCCCGGCGGCCATCGATCGCGTTCTCGGCATCGAGAAGGCCTATGTCACGCGCGTAGGCGCGGGCCCATTCCCGACCGAGCTCCTGTATCCCGAAAACGGCGGGGAAGGCCAGGATGCCGTCGACGGCGACCTGATGTGCTCCGTCGGTCATGAGTACGGCGTGACCACCGGGCGCAAACGCCGTTGCGGCTGGTTCGACGCCGTTATCGCGCGCTATGCCGCCGAGGTCAACGGCCTGACCGACATCGCGCTCACCAAGCTCGACGTGCTGTCCGCGTTCGATGAGATCAAAATCTGCGTCGCATACGAATGCAACGGCGAGCGCTACGAGTATTTCCCGATGCAGCAGAGCGTGCTCTACCATGCCAAGCCCATCTACAAGACCATGCCGGGCTGGAAGGGGCAGGACATCACGAAGGCGACGGCTTTCGAGGAGCTGCCGCAGGCCGCTCAAGACTATATCGCCGAGATCGAACGTCTGAGCGGCGTCAAGGCGACCATCGTATCCGTCGGCCCCGATCGCCATCAGACCCTGATGCGCGGCTGGGATCGCTAGCGCGCATTCCGTTCAAGGAGAAGACCAAGACATGATGAACGTACTGGTTCTGGGCAGCGGAGGCCGCGAACATGCCCTCGCATGGTCCATTGCGAAGTCACCTCAGGTCGGAGACCTATTCATAGCCCCCGGAAACGGAGGAACGGTGCAGTGCGGCCGGAACGTGCCGCTCGATCCGTGCGATGCGGAGGCCGTCATAGGCTTTTCCAAAGACCAGGGGATAGGGCTTGTGGTCATCGGCCCCGAGGCCCCTTTGGTCGCAGGCGTCGCCGACGCCGTCCGCGCGGCGGGAATCCCCGTCTTCGGCCCGAATGCCGACGCCGCCCGGCTCGAGGGCAGCAAATCGTTCTCGAAGGAATTCATGATCAGGCATGGGCTTCCGACCGCGCGGTATCGCGCCTGCGATTGCGAAGCCGACGCCCTCGCGTTCGTGCGCGAGACGGGCGCTCCGATCGTGGTCAAGGCCGATGGTCTGGCCGCAGGCAAGGGTGTCGTCGTGGCGGACGACCTCGAAGAGGCGGAAGAGGCCGTCCATGACTGCTTCGCCGGTGCGTTCGGCACGGCAGGAAGCTCGGTCGTCATTGAAGAATGCCTGGTGGGTCCGGAATGCAGCATGCTTGCATTCATCACCGACGGCGAGGCGGTCTGCATGCCGTGCGCGCAGGATCACAAGCGCGCCTTCGATGGCGATCGCGGCCCGAACACCGGCGGCATGGGCGCGTATTCCCCGGTACCTGCCGTGGACGATGCGCTCGAGACCCGGATGGCGGACATCATGCGCACGGCAGCGGCGGCGACCAAGGAGGAATTCGGCGCGGGGTATCGCGGCGTGCTCTACGGCGGCTTCATGCTGACCGAGGAAGGCCCGAAGCTGCTCGAATTCAACGCTCGCTTCGGCGATCCCGAAACCCAGGCCGTTCTCGCACGCTTCGACGGCGACGTGCTCGACGCGTTCCTTGCCGTGGCCGAGGGCCGCGCTGGCGACGTGCGTCCTTCCTGGAGCGACAAGGTGTCGGTCTGCGTCGTGCTTGCGAGCGGCGGCTATCCTGGATCATACGAAAAAGGCAAGGTCATTCTCGGCATAGAAGAGGCCGAGGAGATGGACGGCGTGCTTGTGTTCCAGGCCGGCACGTCCTACAACGCCGATGACGAGCTCATCACGAGCGGCGGCCGCGTCCTGAACGTGGTCGCGCTCGCCGATTCCTTCGAAGAGGCGCGCGAGCTTGCCTACGAAGCCTGCGACAAGATCAACTTCGAAGGCAAGCAGATGCGGTTCGACATCGCGAAACGAGCGATAGAGGTTTAGATTCATTTATGCTTTCAGAACGACTTTTGAGCAAGGCGGTCCGTCACTACACATCAGGCAATCTGCGCATCGATAGAACCGAAGAGACGCGCATCCCCGGCCCTCAAGCCGGGATGCCGTATATGCTGTACATGCATATACCTTTCTGCGAGCGTTTGTGTCCGTACTGTTCGTTCAATCGGTTCCCTTTCAACGAAGGGCGCGCGAAGGCGTACTACGAGAACCTGCGCCGCGAGATGATGATGGTCAAGGAGCTCGGCTACGACTTCGACTCCCTGTACATCGGCGGCGGCACGCCGACCATCTTGCTGGACGAGCTCTGCAAGACGATCGATGCGGCGAAACGCGAGTTCTCCATCAAAGACGTTTCGTGCGAAACGAACCCGAACCACCTGACGGAACCTTATCTGAGCGAACTCGAAGGACGGGTGAACCGCTTGTCGGTCGGGGTGCAGAGCTTCGATGACGGCCTGCTCAAACAGATGGATCGCTATGACAAGTACGGCGATGCGGCGTCCATCATGGAGGCCGTTAAAATCGCCGCGCCCTACTTCGACTCGATGAACGTGGACATGATCTTCAACTTCCCGGCGCAGACCGAAGACATCCTCCGCCGCGACCTCGAAGCCGTCATCGAGACGGGATGCAACCAGACGACGTTCTATCCTCTGATGGCATCGCCTGCGGTCGAGCGCTCCCTGGCCGCTACCGTCGGTAAGGTCGACTACGATCGCGAGCAGCGTTTCTACCGGATCATCAGCGAGACGCTGACGGACGGGCCCGACGCGCTGTTCACGCATAGCAGCGCATGGACGTTCAACCGTACGGCCGATGCGCCCACGATGATCGATGAATACATCGTCGATTACGAGCAGTATCCGGCGATCGGCAGCGGCGGCTTCACGTATCTGGGCGATTCCCAATACATCAATACCTTCAGCGTGCGCGAGTACAATCAGGCGATCGACGCGGGACGCATGTCCATCATGGGCAAGACCACGTTCTCGAAGGCGAATCGCATGCGGTATCGCTTCCTGATGCAGCTCTTCGGCCTGCGTCTGGATAAAACGCGGTTCGAACGTGATTTCGGCTGCTCGGTGCAAAGGGGCCTGCCGGTCGAATACGCGTTCATGAAGGCGGTCGGCGGCATCGACAAGGACGATGACGAGCAGCTGACGCTCACGCCCAAGGGACGCTACCTCATGGTCGTCATGATGCGGCAGTTCTTCATCGGTGTGAACAACCTGCGCGACCAGGCGCGTTCGATTCTCCCTCCTGAAGAGCGCGAGCTTCTGTTCGGCAGCGGCTGCGCCATGAAGGAGTAGAGGCTCGCGCGAGCGAGCGGTGCGGAGCGCTTCGCGTGCGTTGCCATGCGGGTGCGAAGACGTCGGATCGCACGGTTCGAAACGGTGCGTCGTCTGGGGTCAGGTCCCTTGCGGCCCGCATGCAGGCCGAGGCAAAAACCGCTTGCGCAGACGGTTCGCTACAGGTATCATGCATACTCGCGTTTAACGAACCGGTCAGGTAGCTCAGTTGGTAGAGCAGGGGACTGAAAATCCCCGTGTCGGGGGTTCAAGTCCCTCTCTGACCACCATCGATGCTTGAAGCCGGGCTTTTACAGGCCCGGCTTTTTCTATGCGAAGTCGAGAATGCGGGACGGCGTGTCTATGAGCGTTCGGGCTCCGGCATCCGCAATGGCTTCCCTCGTCTGGTATCCCCAGGTCACTCCGATTCCGAAGACACCTGCGCGCACGGTCGTCCTCATGTCCGTCGTCGAATCTCCGAAGTACGCGATGCGGTCGAGCGGCGCGCCGATGCGTTCCGCCAGCATGATGAGTCCGGTCGGGTCCGGCTTGCGCGGAGCCGTGCCGTCGCCGATGGCGCAGTCCACGAGTCCGTCGAAGAAGCGCGCGATCATGGCGTCCACTCCCGCCTGGTACTTGTTGGACAAGACCCCGATCTTCTTTCCGCGGGCGCGCAGGTCGCGCATGGCTTCGACGATGCCGCCGTACGGGCGGGTGTGCTCGTCGCCATGCGTATCGTAATACGAGGTCCAGCAGGAATAGAGCTCATCGATATTTTCCCGGGGCGCATCCGCGGGAAGCGCCCGCTCAATGAGCGCACGGGTGCCGTCGCCTACCATGAAGCGGACATCCTCCTTCGTGCGCTCGGGGTAGCCGAACGTCTTCAGCATGGCGTTCGTCGTGGCGGTCAGGTCGTCGAGCGTGTACAGGATGGTGCCGTCCATATCGAACACGAATGCGTCGTAACATGCGGCCATTGCGGCCTCCTATCTTGAAAACATCTGTCATGCGCGGATTCATGGTACCCTTCGAAGACCGCCTATGCCACATGCCTACCGCGAAGGAAGGTTCGCCCTATGCAGATCATGGTTGCCAAGGATTCCGAAGAACTTGCCGCCTACGCCGCCGATTGCGTGGCGGAGGTCGTATGCGAGAAGCCCGGCTGTACGCTCGGGTTCGATGTCTTTCCCGACGGGGTGGACGTGTACGGCCAGCTGAGCGCCCGCTATGTCGAGGAAGCGCTCGATTTCTCGCGCGTTGCCGCATTCGGCGTGACCGAATCGCGCGTCGGCCGCAACGACGGTGGGGACGACGAGGCCTATCCTGTGCGCGCCAGGCTCGATGCCGAGCTCTTCGGCGCGACGAACATCCATTCCGAAAACGTCTGCACGCCGGGAGGCGCGGCCGCCGATCCCCATGCTGTCTGCGCCGCCTTCGAAGCCCAGATCAGGCTTCAGGGAGGCATCGATACCCTGATCCTTTCCCTTGGGCCGAACGGCGAGCTGGGAGCGAACGTCCCCGGGGATTTCTTCTCGAACGAGACCTGCTACAACGAAGAACGCGGGGAATTCACCATGGGCATCGGCACTGTCATGGAGGCCCGGCGCATCGTCGTCGTGGCATCCGGAGCGGCCTATGCGGATATCGTAAACCAGGCGTTTTACGGACCCATCACGCCGAAGGTTCCTGCATCCATCCTGCAGTTCCATCCTAACGCGATCGCCGTGCTCGACGATGCGGCGTTTTCCGCATGCGACGCCGCCCAGAAGCTTGAAGAGCAGGAGCATCATCACCATCATCACGGCGAAAACTAGGCTGCGGGCGAGGCTTTCGGGCCATGGCCCGAAAGCTCGACAAGCCGGTTTCGACGGGGATGGAAAGACGTCCGTCGCTTCATGCGTCTGCCCGCCCTCTTGCGCGGCTTCCGTTGAGCGCGCTCTCCAGCATCCTTCTGCTCGCTGTATTTTTTCAGAGCCTTCGGAGCGAATCCGGAGGTTCTTTTCCGTGCAACGGTTCGGTTTTAACGGCGTTCGGGCGAAAATGTTATTAAATTAGGAACAAATATCGTCATCGTCCCGTAATTTGGAGATTTCGAGTGTTATTATCTGCGCGTGCTCGCGTATGGGGACGAGTATGCAATTGGAACAACGTAAAGAGAAAAGGGGGTGTGGCTATGGAATTCCTGTCCGATGTTGCCGTGCTGTCGCGCATACAGTTCGCTTTGGTGGCTATCTTCCACTTCTGCTTCGTTCCGCTGTCAGTCGGCCTTGGTCTGATCCTGGCCCTCAATGAAACCCGCTACTACAAAACGCGCGACCCGCGCGACGCGGCTGCGACGAAGTTCTGGTCGAAGATTTTCGCGACCACGTTTGCCATCGGCGTGGCCACGGGAATCACGATGGAATTCTCGTTCGGCACCAACTGGGCCGATTACAGCCGCTTCGTAGGCGATATCTTCGGCGCCCCCCTTGCGGCTGAAGCCATCTTCGCCTTCTTCATGGAGTCCACGTTCCTCGGCGTCGTGATCTTCGGCCGCAAGAAGGTCGGCCCGAAGTTCTATCTGACCTCCGCCTGGCTCGTCTTCCTCGGCAGCTGCCTGTCGTGCCTCTGGATCCTCATCGCCAACTCCTGGATGCAGACCCCGGCCGGCGCGGAGCTTTCCGCCGACGGCACCAAGGCGGTTCTCACGGACTTCTTCGGTGCGGCGTTCAACGCCTCCACCGGCGTGCGCTATTTCCATACGGTCATGGCCCTGTTCGTGATGGGCGCCTTCATGGCCATCGCGGTTTCCGCCTGGTATATGCGCAAAGAGAAGTTCCGTTACTTCGCTGACAGGACTCTGCGTCTGGGCGCCACGGTCGCGCTCATCTCCACGTGCGTCCTTCTGGTGAGCGCGCATGCCTCGGCGGTCGAGGTCACCGAAGAGCAGCCTTCCAAGATCGCCATGATGGAAGGCCACTATGAAGAAGGCACGTTGCCGCTCTACCTCATCGGCTACGTCGACAAGGACACGCAGGAAGTCGTCGCGCCCCTCAAGCTCGAAGGCTTCACCAGCTTCCTCGCTTCCAATAGCTTCGATACGGAATACCCTGGCCTGAACGATCTCGCCAAGGAAAACGCCGACCTCGATGTCGACAATCTGCCGATCGGCGTGACCTTCGTGAGCTATCACCTGATGGTGCTTATGTTCGGCGCTATTGTGATCGTGCTGGCGCTCGCGCTTATAGCCTCCTATAAGAAGGGCAGCAAGCTCAAGGATAAGAAGTGGTGGCAGTGGATCCTGGTCCTCTCCCCGATCTTCCCGTTCCTCGCGATCGAATCCGGATGGACGGCCGCAGAGGTCGGTCGCCAGCCCTACGTCGTGTATCCTGCGACGAGCTCTCCCGATGGCCTGGGGCTTCTCACCAACGATGCGATTTCCTCGTCTCTTTCTTCCGTTGAGCTGCTTGTGACCATCCTGCTGTTCATCATCGTCTACACGTTCATCTTCATAGCCTGGGCCCGCCTCATCACGGGCTTCATCGGCAAGGGTCCTGTGGACGACCTTGAGGGCAACCCTGTCAGCGACGAGATCGAGGAGGCGAAATAACCATGACCGTACTGGGAATCATCTGGTTCATCCTCATCTTCGTACTGATCGCCGGATACTTCGTTCTTGACGGATTCGACCTGGGCGCCGGCGTCCTGAGCCCCTTCGTCGCCAAGACCGACGAGGAAAAGGCGCTCCTGCGCCGCAGCGTCGGTCCTGTGTGGGACGGCAACGAGGTTTGGCTCCTGACCGCGGGCGGCGCGCTGTTCGCTGCATTCGCGCCGGCATACGCCACCACGTTCTCCGGTTTCTACCTGGCCATCATCCTCGTGCTCATGGGCCTCATCGTTCGCGCGATCTCTCTGGAGTATTCCGCGAACGAAACGAAGCCCGGTTGGAAGAAGGCGTGGAACGCCCTGTTCTTCGTGGGTTCGCTGCTTCCGGCCCTGCTCTTCGGCGTCGCCATCGGCAACGTGTACGCGGGCATTCCGATGAATGCCAACGGCGACTACGTCGGCATTCCCCTGCTCGGCCTCGTCACGCCCTTCACGCTGCTGTGCGGCCTGCTCGGCCTGTCCATGTTCATTCTGCAGGGAGCATCCTGGCTTGCGCTGAAGGCTCCCGAGGGTAGCGCGATGGCCGTTCGCGCCCGCATGGCTCGTCGGACCTTCGCCATCCTGGCGATCGTGTTCTTCGCGCTCGTCACCGTCTACGCTCTGGTCATCATCAAGCCCGAGATGGTCGGCGGCCTGTCCATCCTGCGCATCGCCTTCGCCGTGCTCTTCGTCGCGATGCTTGCCGCCACCTTCATGAAGGCGACGGACGAGAAGGCTTCGCTCGTCGTGTTCCTCGCCTCGTCCGTTGCGTGCTTCGCTTTGGTTGCGCTGCTGGGTGCGAGCCTGTTCCCGAATCTGGTCGTGGCGGGTGCCGGCGATCCGTTCAATCTGTTCGCAACGGCCGCTTCCGGCGCGAATATCACGATCGAGACGGCTGCGTCCGAAGATTTGACGCTCGCCTGGATGCTTGGCATCACCTGTGTCGGTCTTCCCTTCGTGCTGCTGTACCACTTCCTGGTCTACCGCACGTTCGCAGGAAAGCTCACGAAGGAAGACGCGAGCGAGTACTGATGATTGACGGGCCGGGCGCCACGGCGTCCGGCCCGCGGCGTGCCGGAACACGCTTCGGCACGCACGTATATCGGATGGAGAGAAAGATCCTTCCAGTTGAACGAATGCCTCCCCTTCCCCGATGACGGGAAAGGGGAGGCATCGTGCGTCAAAGGGCGAGCGGACCTGAGGGGTTCAGCATCTTCGTCACCCTTCCATTCTTGGACGGGAGGGCGACGATGCGTGGGCACGCTCGCGATAAAGGGCGCCCGAGGAGGATTCCTGAATCGAGCGAGAATCCTCCTTCGTTCGTCTCGGAACGATTGCTTGGACTAACTCATTCGAAGCGCGGTGCCTTCGATATCGATGGATTCGATTTCGTCGAGATCAATGATGCGGTCGAAGACGATGTTCGTGGTGCAGGTCGGATGCTCGGTGTCCCCATCGATACGCCCGCCTCCGTTCGCGTCGCATTCGAAGGAGGTCCCGTCTTTCAGGGTTACGGTCGCGCGGGCGCCGAGCAGTTCGTTGGAAAGCCTCGCATCCTGGGCGTTTTCGCGGCCGGAAGCCTCGTCGCCTCGGAAGGAAGTTCCGTCCTTCAAGGAGATTCCACGGCCCTCATCGCTCCATGCGACGGGACGGTCGACCTGATAGGCGAGGTGCAGGGAAATGGGGGAGATGCTCGCGTCGACGATATGGGCGTCATATCCGTAGAGGTCGAACGATTCGGCGGCGGAAAGGGCGACGGAAGAGTCTTCGTAGGCGATGTCGAACCTGAGGTTCCATGTGCCTTCGGCGATGGTTTCGAATCCGGAGGCATCGTCACGCATCAGATTCTTCATGTGAGAGCGCACGACGCTTCCGGCCAGGCTCTCCGTTGCGTCGTAGCTCATCGTTTCCACATACTGGATGGCTGGGTCGTCAGGATCCGCATCGTAGAAATACGCGCTTCCGGAAGCGCCGCCCCAGTCGATGTCGGCCGTCGTATTCTGCTCGTAGAACATGAAGCCGGCAAGGATCCCGTTCTCGTTCGTGTCAAGATCGTCGAACGCGCTGCCGTCGTCCTTGGAGATCGAATAGACGATCGTGTAGGTATGCGCGTCGCCGATGATAGCATCCGCGCTGACGGTGATGCCGCCGTCGCTTGCGGTCGCTCCCAGGGGATGGCCGATCGATTCAACGACCTCGGTCTTCGCGGGTGCTCCGTTGAACAGGTCGTCCGTGGCGTTCTGCAGCGTGACCAAGTTGCCTGTCGCATAGGCGCCCCCTCCCCCGAGCGCAAGGGCGGCGACGACGGCCGCGGCAGCGACGCGCGCGGGATGCTTCCGGAACCAGGCGGCCGCGCGTGCTGCGGAGGCCGGGCGATCGACGCGGGGCGCATACGCGCGGCTCTGCCCTGACGCATCGCCCGCATCCGCTGCGCACGCGGCGCCCGCGCCTGCGATCGGGGCGCTGCGGGAGCCGGATCCTTGCGCTCGTGCATCGGCGGCATGCGCGAGCCTTTCCGCCATACGGTCCTTCTCTTCGGAAGGGAATTTCAAATCGTCAAGAGCTCGAGCGTAGGTCTCGGCGAAGCCTTCGTTCATGATGCGCTCCTTTCAAGCATGGCGCGCAGCTTCTTGCGTCCGCGGCTCAGAGCCGCTCCGACGGCGGATTCGCTCCTGTCGGTCATGCGCGCGATTTCGGCTATGGAGTATCCCTCGTAATAATGCAGGTAGATCGCTTCTCGGTAGATGAGTTGGAGCTTCTGCACCGCCTCAAGCGTCTCGTCGTGCGGGTGCCCAGGAGCTTCCGCATAGCGGGCCTCATCCAGGCTGACGAATCGTCCCCGCCCCTGCTTCAGACGGTCCTTGCAGGCATTGATCGTGACGCGGATGATCCAAGCCTTCTCATGTTCGGTTCCGGCGAAGGGGACGGTTCGTGCCAGGGTTTTCAGAAGGACGTCCTGGCATACGTCTTCCGCGTCGCAGGTCGAGTTCAGGTAGGTGTAGCTCAGCCTGAGAATGAGGTCGGCATAGTCATGGACCAGGCGTCTTGCCTCGGAATCCGCGTCTGTCGGTCTCGATGCCCTCATCCGGCCTCCTTTCGAATCGCATTGAATCATGCAACGTTGCTTACCTACAACACGATTCGCGGCGGCGATTCTTGACAGCGAAATGCGAACGGCGTCAGCTGCATGCGGAACGACGTTTCGCCGATCGTTATGCAGTACGCCGCGGGAATGGTGTTCCATCGGTCGAGACGAGGCATGCGTATCGCGGCAAAGGGCATGCGGCAGGGCTATAGTGGAGGGGCAACGAAACCGGAGATAGGAGCCGCCATGCGCTACGATGAGCTGAAAGACATGATCAAGGACGCCATGAAGGCCCACGACAAAGTGCGGCTCTCCATCCTGCGCCAGCTTCATGGCGAGATCAAGAACATCGAGGTCGACGAGCGGCGCGAAGCGACCGAGGCCGATGTCGACGCCATGACGAAGCGCCTGATCAAGCAGACGAAAGAGACGCTCGAAGGGTCCGTTAAGGCCGGCACGAACGAAGAGCGCACTGAGACGCTTCGCATCCAGGTCGCCATTCTCGAAGATCTGCTTCCCGAACAGCTTTCAGGAGACGCGCTCTGCGAGCTCGTCGACGCGACCATAGCCGAGCTCGGCGCGACCACGAAACGCGACATGGGCAAGGTCATGGGCGCCCTCACGAAGGCGACCGGCGGGAACTTCGACAAGGCCGCTGCCGCCAAGATCGTCGGCGGGAAGCTGGCATAAGCCGTTCTGCGGTTCTTTCTCGGGATGTCGAGGCGACCGGGACATTCGTTTCGCACTCCGATGCCGACCGCGGTCGAACCGCATGACTTTCGGCCTATCCGTCAGTCGCACGCTGCATCGGGCTGCGGTGCGCTAGAGTCTGCCCCGATTCACGGTGCGGGTCTTGCGATGCTTCACCGGTTCGCGAAAATCGATCTCGATCTGGTTGTCGAGCACATCGCTCTTGGCCCGCTTGACCTGCACGTCATCGATATTCCAGGTCACGGCTTCATTGCCGTAGGCAACGAGCATATGCATGCGCGCATCGCGCAGGTTCTGCTTCGATCCCGCGCGGTGCTCGCTTTCGAATTCGAACGATCCTGACGTGGGGTTCTCGTTCTGCGGAGAGCGGTAGTGAGCGATGTAGACGGCCATCGTCGGATCCTCCCTAGGCGTCCTGCGCGACGCCGAGGCATTCGCGTGCGATATGCAGATCCGATTTGACTTCGGGAAACGAGTCTCCCCTATGCTGGCGGGTCTCGTCGCCCTTCGCAAGCAGGCAGACCACGGCATCGTTTTCACCCGCCACCTCGAACGCGCGGATGATGGCCTGCTCGCGGTCGACGATGATTTCGCACGGCGTATCCGCCGGCGTGTTCGCCGCCAGCTCCTCGGCGATAGCGCGCGGATCTTCGTGCGCAGGGTCCTCCTCGGTGTAGATCAGGTAGTCGGCGAACTGCGCGGCCACGCGGGGCAGAACCTCGCGACGTTCGAACGCCTTGTCGCCCGGCGCGCCGAACACCGCCACGACCTTCGCCGCAAGGTGCTCTTTCCTGACCGATGTGAAGAACGTCTTATAGGAAAGCTCGTTGTGGGCATAGTCCACGAGCGCGATGGTGCTGCCTGCGGCAGACCGCACGACCTCCATGCGGCCGGGTACGCGGACATGCGCGAGGCCTGAGGCGATGTCTTCGAAGCCGATGCCCGCGATGCGCGCCATCGCGATGGCGGCCAAGGCGTTTTCCGCATTGAAGAGGCCGGCCATGCCCAATGTCATAGGGCGTGCCCCCCCTTCGCAGGCCAGATCGAATGCGATGCCGTCTCGGCACGGCCGTACGTCTCTGGCGCTGTAGTCGGCTTCCGGCCGATCGACGCCGAAGGTCAGCAGGCGCTCGGCGCGTCGTGCATGTTCGAGCACCTCGTCGACGAGGTCGGAATCGAGGTTCACGACGGCGGTGCGGCATTGGTCGAAGATGCGCAGCTTCGACGCGAAATAGTCCTCGAACGAGGGATGCTCGCTCGGGGAGATGTGGTCGCGTCCGATATTCAGGAAGCACGCGACGTCCAGCATGAGGCCGAGCGTGCGGTCGTATTTAAGGGCATGGCTCGAGACTTCCATGACCAGGTGCTTCCTGCCGGATTCGGCAGTATTGAAGACGTGGCGCCACAAATCGACGGCCTCGGGCGTCGTGTTATGGCTTTCGAACGCGTCGATCCCGTCGTCGGTTTCGATCGATCCGATGATGGAAGGCCGCATGCCCGCCGCCGCGAAGATCGACTTCAGCAGGAACGACGTGGTGGATTTGCCTTTCGTGCCCGTGATGCCCATGATATCGATGCGCTTATCGGGACGCCCGTACGCCGCGCGCGCGGCGTAGGCCATGGCCGGTCGGATGTCGTCGGTGACGAGGTGGGAAACGCCTTCGGCATGCGCGCTCAGATCAGGCTCCGAGGATTCGTCGCAGAGGTACGCCGCCGCTCCTGCGTTCAGCGCATCTTCCAGGTAGGCGGGCTTGAACGCGGCGCCCTTGCAGGCGAACAGCGCTTCCGGGCCCACGGCCCGCGAGTCTATGGACATCCCGCGAACCGGCCGATCCGGTCCGACGAGCCGGATCTTCACGCCCTGCGCGGCGATCGCGTCGGCGAGGGATGAGAGGGTCGTTTCAGGCGGAAGGCAGGATGTCATGGCGTTCCTTCTTTTGCGATTTGGCTTAAGTCTCAAGCATAGCCCATGGAGGGCTTCGGAACGTCTGATATATTGATGGGAAATCATCGAGCCAACCCCCATTTCGAAGGAGCGAAGGATGAGGGCACTCCCTTCCCAATTGCTTGACGGTCGCATGAGGATCGTCTGGATGGCATCCGGCGCGCTCAAGGCGCTTGTCGCCGTCGCCGTCATCATGGGCGCATATGCGGCCGTCTCTTTCAACGGCATCGTGCCGCCTTCGTGGGTCCTGCCGACGCTCATCGCGCTCGCCGTTGTCGCCGTCATCGTGTACGCCGTAGCGTATCCCATGCTCAAGTATCGATTCTGGCGATACGAGGTTGCCGAGAACGATCTGGATATCGTGCAAGGGGTCGTCTGGCGCACCCGTACCGTCATTCCGTTCGTGCGCGTTCAGAACACCGACACGGTGCAGGGCCCGATTCTGAGGATCCTCGGATTGGCGAGCGTGACCGTGGCCACGGCGGCCGGATCGCACGTCATTCCGGGCCTAGCCTTCGATGCGGCGGACGCTCTGCGCGACCGCATCGCCGAGCAGGCCCGCCTCGCTCAGGAGGACGTATGATTCCCGAGACCCTGAAGCCGGGTGCGCATCGCGTCCATTCTTCATATGTCTGGCTCGGCAGCCTGCCGATCATCCTGTCCCTCATAGTCGCCTCGCTGCCCGGATTGGTCCAGGTTCTGACGCTGGTCCTTATCGTTCCTCTTATGGCCCTGATCGCCGTGCTCGTGCTCGGTCTGCGCGTCTTGGGATGGACCCGCCTGTCATACGAGCTGTCGGAAACCGAATTCCGCAAGTCGTGGGGCGTCGTCTTCAAGCGCAAGACCCATGTGCCCTACCAGCGCATCCAGTCGGTCAATCAGTCCGCGCGCCCGCTGCAGCGCGTCGTGGGCGTCTGCGACGTGCGCATCGAAACCGCGGGCGGCTCGTCCAACGAGGCCATCGTTCTGCAATGCATGCGCGTCTCCGAAGTCGAGGCCCTGCGCGGCGAGCTGTTCCGTCGCAAGAAGGTCCTGCTCGACGGCGGATCGCTCGATGCCTGGGGAAGCGCCACCGTGGACGGCGTCGTCTATCCGTCGCAGTGGGCATGCATCCAGTACGGCGTCGATCCGTCTCAGGCCCGTCCGGTTCGCGTCGACGGAACGCCCGTCGACGTCGCGTCTTCAACGCGCGCTTCCGCCCCTTCGGCTCCATCCGGCGGCATCTCCGTCGCCGGCAGCGCGCAGCCCGGAGCCGAGGCCAACCTTCTCGGAGGCGTCGCCGCCGCGTCCGACCGGTTTCGCGGTCTCGATGGCGGGGAAGCCGTGGAGACGGGTCCTGTCTCGTATGAAACCGGCCTTTCCAATGTCGAGCTGCTGCTTGCGGGGCTGACGGGAATCGGGTCGTCCGTCGGCGTCGTTCTTGCGGCGCTCTTCGGTGCCCTGGGATACCTTCCCTCGGTCGTGAACGATCGGCTCCGTGCGTATTTCGAGGAGATGGCGGGATCTTCTCTCGACCCCGCGCTCTCCCTGCAGGCAGGCGATATGGCCTCCTTTTCCGCGAACGGCCTTGTCGGGGCGATCGCGATTGCGCTGCTCGTCCTGTTCATCCTGCTCGTCTTCTCGGCTCTCGGATCCATGCTCACGTACGGCAGCTTCCGCCTGCGTCGCCGGGGGTCTCGCATCGAAATCGAATCGGGTCTTGTCAGCCGCGCGTTTCACGGCATCGACGTCGATCGCGTGCAATCAATCGTCATCGATCAGTCGTTTTTCCGTCGTTTGATCGGGTACTGCGAGATCAGGGTCGAGAAGATCGACACGCTCGATCCCTCGCAGAAGCAGGCCGGCCAGGCGGCGCACGGAACGATCCTGCATCCGTTCATCAAGCTTTCGCGCGTGCCGTCCCTGCTCGAGGGCATTCTTCCCGAATTCGCTTCCTATCCCGATCTTGCTGTCAGACCGGCCCCCGCGGCTCTGCGCCGCGGCATCATGAGGATCGCCGTCTGGCGGAACTTCGGGGCCTACGCGGCGATCGCCATGGGCGTTTTGCTTGCGGTTTCGTTCGCCTTGGATCCGCTGGTTGCTTCCGACCAGGCTCTCGTCGTCCTGATTTCCATCGCGCGCGGCATCATAGGGGTCCTGCTCGCCTTCTGCCTGATCGACGTCGTCCTCTCCATCGCGCGCGCCGTGCTCTGGTTCAAGGGCTCGGGCATCGGATACGACCGCCGCTTCATGACGCTCGTGAACGGCGGGTTCTCGCGGCGCACATCCGTCGTCCCTCGTCAGAAGATCCAGTTTGCCACGCTTTCCGCGAATCCTTTCCAGCGCGCCTCGAAGGTTCGCTGCGCATCGGTGCGCACGGCCGCCGGCATCGACGGCAAGACGACGACGCTCTGGGATCTCTCGCTTTCGGATGCGAACGCCTGGCTGGAATGGGCGCGTCCGCGCGGTTAACGGCCCTGTGCTAGAATCCCGACATGGGAAGCGAATGCGACAGAACATCCGTCCGCGCGCCGCGTTCGGTGCGTGAGTACCGCCTGGGCGAGGAAATCGCCAACGCGATCACGCACGGCATCGGCGCGCTGCTCGCCATCGCCGCCATCCCCGTCATGATCGTGACCGCCGTGTCGCACGGCGGAGGGGCGCATCTCGCATCCGCGATCGTCTTCGGCGTATCCATGCTGCTCGAATACCTCGCCTCGACGCTGTACCATGCGCTCGCGCACGAAGGCGCCAAGCGCGTCTTCAAGGTCATGGACCACTGCGCCATCTACTTGCTCATCGCCGGATCGTACACGCCTTTCTGCCTGATCGCCCTCGCGGACCACGGAGGGTTCGTCCTGTTCTGCGTCGTCTGGGCGGCCGCGCTCGTCGGCATGGCGGTCGAAGCGTTCTGGGTCTTTCGTCCGCGGTGGGCCTCCGCTCTTCTGTATCTGCTGCTCGGATGGTGTGTCGTATGGTTTTTGCCCGTGCTTTACGCATCTTTGCCGCGTCCGGGCTTTTTCTTGCTGCTCATTGGCGGCATCCTGTATTCGATCGGAGCAGGGTTCTACATCCTGAAGAAGATCCCGTACATGCACACGGTCTTCCATGTCTTCGTGCTTGTCGGGACCATCTGCCATTTCTTCGCCGTCGAGCTCTTTCTCCTGTGACCGGTAGCGCCGGGTAGGCGCATCTTGTAAGAAGGTTGTGACGCAACTTCCATGGACGTAGGCATATCCATCCTAGTCACGCTCGTCCTCATCGTCGTCAACGGGTTCTTCTCGGGCTCGGAGATGGCGCTCGTCAGCGCCAAGCGCGTCGTTTTGCAGAAAGAAGCCGAGGAAGGCTCCCGACGCGCGCAGAAGGCGCTTGCGCTCTCCGAGGATCCCGATCGGTTCCTCGCGGCCATCCAGGTCGCCATCACGCTCGTCGGATTCTTCGCCTCCGCGACGGCGGCGACGAACCTATCGGCCCCGCTCTCCTCATGGCTCTCCTCGTTCGGCATCGACTGGCTTACGGCGGCTTCCCAGGTGGCGGCTCCTATCCTGATCACGCTCATCGTCTCCTATGCGAGCATCGTCTTCGGCGAACTGGTGCCTAAGCGCCTCGCTCTCGCCGATGCGGAGAAGATGGCAGGCGCCGTGGCCGGCCCCCTGACGGCGTTTTCGACCATCGCCTCGCCTCTCGTGCGTCTGACGGCGGCTTCGTCCGACGTGGTCGCGCGCGCGATGGGCATCAAGAGCGCTGCGGATCGCCAGGACGTCTCCGAGGAGGAGATCCGCTACATCGTGGCCGACAACGACGAGCTCGATGACGAAGAGAAGCGCATGATCCACGAGGTGCTCGACCTCGGCGATACGACGGCGGAGGAGGCCATGACTCCGCGCGTCGATATGGTGGTCATCGAGGCGGCGGACACGGTCCTGCATGCTATCGAGCTCATGCGGAAAACCGGGTATTCCCGCCTGCCGGTGTTTTCAGGAGATCACGACAACGTCGTCGGCATGGTGCGCTACAAGGATCTCATCGGCCCGCTGCTCGAGGATCGCGAGAACGATCCCGTGTCCTCCTGTTTAGCCCCCATCAGCTACGTTCCCGAGAGCAAGGACCTCATGCCCCTGCTCAACGAGATGCAAACGAATCGTCAACAGATGGTCATGGTCGTAGACGAATACGGCGGCACCGCTGGTTTAATTACCATCGAAGACATCGTGGAGGAAATCGTCGGCGACATCATCGACGAGACCGACCTCGAGAACCGCCATATCATACAGACGGCTCCGGACGAATGGCTCGCCGACGGAGCGTTCACCTGCGACGATGCCGCCGATCTCGGTTGGCCTGTCGAGGTGAGCGATGCGTATGAGACCATTGCCGGCTGGCTGATGGACACGTTCGACCGCGTTCCTCAGGTCGGCAACGAGCTCGTGTTCGAGGGCTATGTCTTCAGAGTCCAGCAGATGCGTCGCCGTCGTATCGCGAAAGTGCTGGTCAGGCGTCTTGAAGAATCGGCGTCTGAACCTGAGGCGGAAGACGGGGCGACGCGCGAGGCGCACGAGGCGTGAGCGCGCCTCCGGGCAGGGTCGAAAGGAGGCGGGCCGCCATGGAGAGGTCGATCGGGGATTTCAATATCAGGCGGTCCCGCGACGACGTCGCCATAGCCGGCATCTGCGCAGGCCTTGCCGATTATTTCGACGTCGATGCCCTCGTCGTGCGCATACTTGCGCTCCTTGCGCTCCTTGCGAGCTTCGGCGCCGCGGCATTCGCCTATCTGGTTCTGTGG
This sequence comes from Slackia exigua ATCC 700122, assembly GCF_000162875.1. GTDB lineage: Bacteria > Actinomycetota > Coriobacteriia > Coriobacteriales > Eggerthellaceae > Slackia > Slackia exigua. Next base: position 1,162,170 of record NZ_GG700630.1, on the reverse strand, counting down.
GCCGTCATCCCCATGCGGGAGGACGGCGATCCCATCACGGTGCGTGCGGAAGGCGCGCCCGACCCGAGCATGTCCCCGATACTGACGCGCAAAGCCTGCCTGGTGATCTGGTCGACCGCCTTCGTCGCCTGCATCGGCTTCGCCGGCGCGCTCGATATCGTTCTCGTCGATTCTCACTGGTGGCAGTTCTGGCCCATCATCCCGTTCTCGTTCGGCATCATGATGATGGTGTTTCCCGTCCGTCGCCGGTTCCACGCCGATCTTATGGCATGCGGCATCGCGTTCGTCGGCATCGGGCTGCTGCTGCTCTTCTGCTCCATCGATCTGCTGTCGTGGACGACCGTTCCCGAGGCTGCCGGCGATCTCTGGCCGCTCCTTGCCGTGTCCGTCGGCTGCTCCGTCTACGGGCATGTGCGGAGAAGCAATCTGATGATCTTCGCGAGCGGGCTCTTCGTTCTTGTCGCAGCGATTCTTGCCGCGACGGTCTTCGGCATCCCGGGCGACGTGGACGCGCTGGCGTTCCGGGTTCTTCCCGGGTCCGAGTACGAGATTACGGCAGCGCCCCTGATGGAGGCCAAGGGTTAGCGGCGCGGCGTCTCGTCCGGTGCATCCGCCTTCGTCGCCCTCCATGCCATTCTTACTAAAAATACATATCTGACCTTGTGATTTGTTATTGACAGCCCTTCTACGCTAGAATGTCGCGGTTACCTATTCACAGCCTTTCGAGTCGATGCGAAGGAGGGGGCTTGGCAGCAACGCCGATACATACGGGCGCTCGTTCGAACGCGAAGCTCTTCTTCTTTTTCGTGAAGGCCGCGGCCGTCACCGTCGTCGCCGTGATCGTCGCGTCGGGCGTCTGGCAGCCTGCGTCGGCATCGCTCAAAGTCGATCTTTCCACCATCGGCATCGGTGACCGCCAGAGCACCGCGTCCGATATTTCGGGTTCGAATCCGTCGAGCCGCCTGTCGGGCACGACGGACGCGTCGTCTGCCCGCAAGGGCGCTTCCGCCGCCCGCAGCATCTCGGTGAAGGATCCCGATCCCGTCGTCGTCCTCGCCGCCATCGATGAATCCAACGCCCATACCGTCGCAGCTGCCGAAGAGGTCGGCACGATGACCCCGCTGCCCACGGCGCCCCATGTCCTTCCCGATGTTTCGGACGGCTGGTCGACCGGCAGCGCATCCGCGTACAGCATCGTCGACAACGACGATGGCGAAGGCAACTTCAACACCACCGCCACCGCATCCGGTCGCAAGCTCGATGACGGCGGCATCACCGTCGCCGTTCCCGAGTCCCAGTCCTGGCGTCTCGGCCAGGCGGTCGCCGTCATGTGCGGGGACAAGGTGGTCGTCGCGACGGTCACCGACACCGGCGGCTTCGCCCCGTACGGGCGCGACCTGGACCTCGCGCCCGGAACATGGAAGGCGCTCGGAGCACGGAGCGTCGGCGACTGGGGCGTTCGCACCGTCTACTACAAATTCCTGTAAGATGCGCTTTCAAGGCGCATCTTCCATGTAGAGGGAAAGAGGTCCAATGGCCAACGTCATCGTCGTGGGATGCGGGCGCGTCGGCTCGTCGCTCGCAACGATGCTGTCGTCGAACGGGCGCAACGTGTGCGTCATCGACACGAAGGCCGATGCGTTCTCCGCGCTCGGACGCAACTTCAACGGAGCCACGCTTCAAGGTCTCGGCTTTGACGAAGGCGTGCTCGTGCGCGCCGGTATCGAGGATTGCGATGTCGTTGCGGCCGTGACCAGCAACGACAACACGAATCTTATGGTGGTCGAGGTCGCTCGCCGCATCTTCGGCGTCGAACATGCCATCGCCCGCCTGTACAATACGAACAGGGAACGCGCCTACGGGCAGCTCGGCATCGATTACGTTTGCGGCACGTCGCTCATCGCCGAGGAGGTCTTCTCGAAGATCATGTCGGGCCATGGTTCCCACCTCGATACGTTCGGCCAGTACGAGATTCTGCGTTTCTCCCTCAATCTGGAATGGGCCGAGCAGAGGGCCATTCGCGTCAGCGAGCTCGAAAAGAGCCACGGCGTGCGCATCGTATGCTTCGAACGCTCCGACGGCAGCGCGAATTCGATCCCTTCGCCGACGAGCGTGCTCTACCATGGCGATACGATCATCGCTTGTGTGCGCCATGACCTGCTTAAACGATTCCAACGTTTTATTCGGGAATAGGGGGCGGCGTGTATATCGTCATCATGGGCGGAGGCAAGGTCGGCGAATACCTCGCCAGCGTCCTTCTCGGGCAGGGCCATCAGGTTGCCGTCATCGAGCAGGACCGCCGCACCGCCGACCGCCTGAGCATGAATCTCACCGGCGACTACCTGATCATCTGCGGGGACGGCTGCGATTCCGACTATCTGGAAGACGCCGGCGTGCGCAAGGCGGACGTGCTTGCGGCCGTGACCGGCCACGACGATGCGAACCTCGTGTCGTGCGAGCTTGCGACCCAGATCTTCAAGGTGCCGCGCTGCATCGCCCGCGTCAACAATCCCAAGAACCGCCGCGTGTTCCGCGAGGTGGGCATCGAAAGCGTATCGTCCACGATGCTCATCGCGAACATGATCGAGGAAGAGGCCATGATGGGCTCCGTCGGCGTCGTATCCGCGCTCTCCCGCGGCGACGTCGTGCTGATCGAGGCGGCCATCCCGAGGAACCCGCGTCGCTTCGACCCGAAGCGCGGCCTGCTCGCCGCGCGCATCAAGATGCCTCGCGGCAGCGCCCTGGTCGCCATCGATCGCAAGGAATACAGCAATGCCGAGATCGTCACGTCCGAAACCGTGCTTCGCCCGGGGGACAAGGCGGTCATCCTCGCGGAACGCGACTCCATCGAGGCCGCTCGCGCGCTGTTCGCCAGCCTCTGATCGGGCCGGCATGCGTCTCGCGTCAACCCTCGAGCCCGCCTGTCGGGCCTGACCCAAGGAACGGCCGCCGTGCGGCCAGGAAGGAAACCGATATGATTCCTCGCTATACCAGGCCGGCAATGGGAAGCATCTGGGAGCCCGAGAACAAGTTCGCCGTCTGGAAGGAAATCGAGATCCTGGCATGCGAGGCCCAGGCCGAGCTCGGGCAGTGCGGCATCACGAAGGACGAGGCGGCATGGATCCGTGCGCACGCCGATTTCCGCGTCGATCGCATCGACGAGATCGAAGCCGTCACCAACCATGACGTCATCGCGTTTCTGACCTGCATGGGAGAATACATCGATGCCGATATGCCCGAGGGCGCCGAGAAGCCGAGCCGCTGGGTCCATTACGGCATGACGTCGTCCGACCTGGGCGACACCGCGCTTTCGTACCAGATCACGCAGGCGCTCGACATCATCATCGAAGATGCGCGCAAGCTCGGCCGCGTGGCGAAGGACCGCGCGTTCGAGCTTGCGGACGCACTCTGCGTCGGACGCACGCACGGCATCCATGCCGAGCCGATGACCTTCGGCATGAAGTTCGGCAGCTGGGCCTGGGCGCTCAAACGCTCGCTTACCCGGCTCGAGCAGGCGCGTGAAGTCGCCGCGATCGGCGCTATCTCGGGCGCCGTGGGCACCTATTCGAGCATCGATCCTTTCGTGGAGGCCTACGTGTGCGAGCATATGGGCCTCGTTCCCGACCCGCTCTCCACGCAGGTCCTCGCCCGCGACCGTCATGCGCAGGTCGCATCCACGCTCGCCGTGGTCGCGTCCACGCTCGAAAGCATCGCGATGCAGGTGCGCCTTATGCAGCAGACCGACGTGATCGAAGCGGAAGAACCGTTCAGGCCCGGTCAGAAGGGGTCTTCGGCCATGCCTCATAAGCGCAACCCCATCACGGTCGAACGCGTCTGCGGGCTTTCGCGCATCGTGAAGGCGAATGCGCAGGTGGGCTTCGACGACGTGGCGCTGTGGTATGAACGCGACATCTCGCACTCGGGCGCCGAGCGCGTCGCCCTGGCCGACAGCTTCATCGCGCTCGACTATATGTTCGCGAAGATGCAGTTCATTCTCGAGGGTCTGCAGGTCTATCCGGAGAAGATGAAGCTCAACCTCGATCGCACGCGCGGGCTCATCTTCTCGTCGAAGGTGCTGCTGGCGCTCGTCGATACGGGCATCACGCGCGAGGCGGCCTATGCGATCGTCCAGCGCAACGCGATGGCGGTCTGGAGCGATATCCAGAACGCCGTCGTCGGCCCGACGTATCGCGAACGTCTCGAGGCCGATCCCGAGGCGAACCTTGCGCCCGAGAAGCTGGACGAGATCTTCGATCCCTGGGCGTTCCTCGCGCACAAGGACGTCGTCTTCAAGAAGCTCGAGTCGCTCACGTTTTAGACGTCGGCATCGCGCCCGACGCGGCACGCGTCCGTTCTACGCTTCGATTGCAGGAAAGGCCCCGATCCCAGGGCCTTTTCGTCGCTTGAGGCCGATAAAGGGCCTGGATGGACGGTGGACGCATCGAAAGGAACGGCCTTCCTATGCCTGCAGGGGCCGCCAGGTGCGCAGCAGGGTGTATTCGTCGGTATCCGAACGGCTTACGTGCGCATAGGTCGCGACGATCCCGCGCGTGCCCGTGGAGGCGAGGTAGTCGCCGAAGTCGTCGCTGCGGTCGGGGCAATCGAGCGCGAATACCAGGCGATTGACTGGATCGACGCCCGAGACGGATTTGGTCGATTTCACGACGAGCCATTGACCGGCCCATGCCGGCGGCGCGGACGGATTGCGACTGAAGCGGAACCACTCATCGCCTGGCTGAGGCGCCCCCGACTTGACCGGCGCATAGGTGCCGAGGTTCGCGATGCCGCTTTTCACGTTGTAGATGGCGTCGAAGGAAAAGGCGAAGCGATCGCTCGCGTAGCCCGCCTCGAGCGGAGACATGGACGCGGGCAGGACGAGCGCATCGCGCTGGTCCATGGACGTTCCGTCGACGAGCGTGATCTGGTAGGCGACCGCCGATCCCTTCGTGCGCGGCGTGATCACCACGCCCTCGTCGCAGGAATACGGGGGCGTGGCCATGCGCCCGTTCGACCGGTAGGCGATATCGGTCCCCTTCGTGCCGTACGTCGATGACTTGAGCAGCGATTCGACGCCTTTCGTGCCGGCCGACGGCAGCACCTGCCAGAACGCGCGCGCCTCGGAGACGGCGAGCGTGGGGATCTCGTAGTCGGTCGTGCCGTGGTCGGCAAGCATCGGATCGCCGATGGATTCGCCCGAATGGGTTGCGTGGTAGACGCGCCATTCTCCGGTGAAGGCGTTTGCCTCGGTCCAGATGATGCCTCGGGAGCTGCAGCGCACGTCGTAGATGTCGTAGCCGTTTTCCGAGGAGATGGGCCCGTCGAGCACCGTCGCGAGGCTTCCGCTGTCAAGGTCGAGGATGCCCGCCTTCGTGATGGGCGCGGAACCCGAGGTCGGAACGAGGCAGCTTGCATAGGAGTCATTGCAGGCCCACACGAGCGTGTGGTAGGGAAGCTTGAATTCGGATACGAGGCGCATGCAATCGGATGCGTCGGCTTCCGTGCAATCGGATAGGGTGAAGACGCTGTCGGGGGCGACGGAGAGGGCGGAGGAATCTTCCGCGGCTTCTTCTTTCTTAGAGGTGAGATGCGCGATGCCCGACGAGGCGAGCGCGATGCCCGCGATACCGGCCGCGCCGGCGATGAGCTGCCGCCTCGAAACGGCGATGGACGGGCGTTTCGCCGCATGCGAGCGAGGCCGGGCATGACGACGCGCCCCGGCGGTTCTCGACGAGGATCGCGTCCGTCGCGAGTCGGAACGCATGCGTCGCGCGGTCGCGTTCGAACGCGTGCGCGGTCGTGGATGTCTGGGTTGCTGAGACATGGCCGCTCATTATGTCATTTTTCCAAAAGCGCTGCAGATGGACGGGTCAAAAATCGCTACAATAACGTCAAACCGTATCTTGAGGCCTTGCGCCTTGACGTACCGTACGACCTGAGGAGCACCGGATCATGAACACCACCGATACGCGTCGAATTCTACTTGTTGAGGATGAAAAGGCCATTCGCGATGCCGTGGCCGCCTATCTCGAGCGCGAGAACTATTGGGTCACCGCCGTCGGCGACGGCCAGGACGCCCTCGATGAATTCGGCAAGCATCACTTCGATCTGGTCGTGCTCGACCTCATGCTTCCCCGCGTCCCGGGCGAGCGCGTCTGCCGCGTCATCCGCGACAATTCCGACGTGCCCATCATCATGCTGACCGCCAAAGGCGAGGTCGAAGACCGCATCATCGGTCTCGAGCTGGGCGCCGACGACTATCTGGTCAAGCCGTTCTCGCCGCGCGAGCTGGTCGCCCGCGTCCGGGCGCTGCTTCGCCGCGTCCATGCGGACAGCGAGCCTCAGCGCGAGGTTCTCGAGTTCGGCGAGCTCACGATCGACGTCTCGGGCCACAAGGTCCTCGTCAACGACAAGGAAGTCGACCTCACGGCCAGCGAATTCAAGCTCCTGACCACCCTTTCCCGCTATCCTGGCCGCGTGTATTCGCGCATGGAGCTGGTCGAGAAGGTCTTGGGCTACGACTTCGAAGGCTATGAGCGCACGATCGACAGCCACGTGAAGAACCTTCGCGCCAAGATCGGCGACAATCCGCGCAATCCGAAGTGGCTGCACACGGTTCACGGCGTCGGATACCGTTTCGAGGATCCGACCAAGCAGCCTTCGCAGCAGTAATCCCGGCTGCGCCGGCTCCTTCGTCAATCCATCGTGGTCGATCGCATCAATACCCGCATACGCGGCCCGATCGCGGCCATCAAGGCATGGGTCTTCGGGCATTCGTACACCGCGCGCGTCACGGTGACGTTCGCGCTGATCGCCGGGCTGACGGCCATCGTCGCGATGGGCGTGCTCTCATTCGTGTGGGAGCAGCATTTCCAGAACTATACGCACGAGAACATCCAGGCATTGGCCGACCGCACTGCGTCGGCCATCGCCGACAAATACGAGAAGTCGAACGGGCATGCGCTCGATATCGTGAACACGACGGGGAAGGGCACCTATCCCCCGCTCACGATGTCCGACGTTTCGCCCGCTTCCGCCGCTCATACGCTCAATCAGACGATGGGCATCCAGGTCGTCGGCATCAACAATACGATCGTGTACGATTCCACGGTCGTGATGACGGGCAGCGACGCATTGGCGCCGAACAAGACCCAATCCTTGGCGCCCGGCTCGGATGCGACGATGGCCCACGCCGACATCATGGTCAACGGCACCGCCATAGGTCGCGTCAACATGTGGGTATACGGCTCCGACGTGCTTCTATCCAAAACGGACCAGGAATTCCGCAACCGAAGCTACCAGGCGATGGCCTTCGCCGCGGTGCTGTCCATCGTGCTCGCTTCGCTTCTCGGCTTCCTTTTCGCGCGCAGCTTGGTGCACCCGATCAGCCGCATGACGGAAACCGCGGCCGCCATCAAGGAAGGCGATCTTTCCGCACGCACCAATCTCGAGGGCGATGACGAGATCGCCGAACTCGGCAAGACGTTCGATGCCATGGCGGCGAGCGTGGAGAAGGATCGCGAGCTCGAACGCCGCCTGACCACCGATGTCGCCCATGAGCTGCGCACGCCGCTCATGGCGATCCAATCTACCGTCGAGGCGATCGTCGACGGCGTGTTCGAGCCCGATGCCGAACGCCTCGGCACGATCGATGCCGAGGTCCAACGCCTCTCGCGCATGGTCGATGCCTTGCTGAAGCTTTCCCGTCTGGAGAACCGCACGACGCCCCTGAACGAAGAGGTCGTCAATGTCGGCGAGATGATCCGCCTGCTGGCGATGTCGCACGAGGCCTATATCAGCGAAGCCGGGCTGCAGCTGGTCTATGAAGCCGAAGACGACGTGGTCGTCTATGCCGATCGCGACCTCATCCGCCAGGCGACTGCGAACCTCATCTCCAATGCCGTGCGCTACACGCCTGCACCCGGCACCATCACGGTCAGCGTGAAGAAGAGCGACGACGAGGCCATGATCGCCGTGCAGGATACCGGCGTCGGCCTCACGCCCGAGGAGTGCACGATGGTCTTCGGGCGTTTCTGGCGCGCCGACAGCAGCCGCGAGCGCGCCAGCGGCGGGCTCGGCATCGGCCTGTCGGTGGTCAAGGAAATCGTCGATCGCCATCATGGCTGGGTGGACGTTCAGGGCGCGAAGGGCGAGGGCGCGTGCTTCACCCTGCATATCCCGCTCTATGATTACGAACGCATCAAATCGATGCGCGAGAAGGAATCCATCGGGGCCGAGACGCTGAAAGGCGCGTCCCGCTCCTCGGTCGAAAGGGAAGGACTGATCGGATGAATCCCATTACCATGGCGCCGACCGCACAGGGCAAGGTGCGCGACCTGTATGACCTGGGAGACAGGCTTCTGCTCGTGGCGACCGACCGCATTTCCGCGTTCGATTACGTCCTGAAAGACGAAATCCCCTACAAAGGCCAGGTCCTCACGCAGTTGAGCTGCTTTTGGTTCGAGCTGTTGGACGGCGTGGTGGAAAACCATCTCGTCTCATCCGACGTCGCCGACCTGCCCGAGGAATTCAAGCCCTGGTCGGAATACCTGCGCGGCCGTTTCATGCTGGTCAAGAAGGCGCAGATGTTCCCGATCGAGTGCATCGTGCGCGGATATCTGACGGGCAGCGGATTCAAGGATTATCTGAAGACCGGCACGGTCTGCGGCATCGAGCTTGCGGGCGGCCTGGAGAATTCCGCCAAGCTCCCGACGACGCTCTACACGCCTTCAACCAAGGCCGAGATCGGCGATCATGACGAGAACATCAGCTACGATCGCACGGTCGGCATCGTCGGCGAAGAGGCGGCCCAGACCCTGCGCGACCTTTCGCTGAAGGTGTACGAGACCGCCGCCGACCATGCCCGCGCATGCGGCATCATCATCGCCGACACGAAGTTCGAGTTCGGTACCGTCGATGGCACGGTCGTCCTGGGCGACGAGGTCCTGACGCCCGACAGTTCGCGCTTCTGGTCCGTCGACGACTACGAGGTCGGGCGCGAGCAGCCGAGCTTCGACAAGCAGTTCGTGCGCAACTGGCTGAACGCCAACTGGGACCGTACGGGCGAGCCTCCGCATCTTCCCCAGGACATCATCGAGAAGACGTCCGAGAAGTACATTCAGGCCTACGAGAAGCTGACGGGCCGCGCGTTCGAGCGGTAGGGCGCCGACGCGTTCGAGAAATAGCGGTTGCATGCGATATCCGCCTTTCGGGGCGGATATCCGCTATTATAGGCAGACGGCTTTCCGCCTTACGAACGCCAAGAGCGAAGGAAAACGATCGTGACGCAGCGCAATCCCATGAACGAGAGGTCCCAGTCCGAGATCAAGGGGCAGACGAAGAAATCCGCCGCCTCTTTGAAGCCTAAGACCAAGGCCGCCTCGAGCGTTCATGTCAAGTCGACGAAGAAGACGCCGAAGCAGAACCGCGAGAACCGCAAGGCCGAGCGTCAGCGCCAGGCCGAGCTCGAGCGTCTCTATTACAATCCTCCTACGAGGGAATACAAGCGCCTGCGCCGTATCTGGATCGCGCTCATCAGCGTCGGCCTGATCGCCACCGCCGTCGGCGGACTCCTGACGGCCAAGTTCGACAACGCGCAGCTTTCCTGGGCGTTCATCATTCCCGCATATGCGTGCATCATCGCTGCCGTCTGGCTCGATCTGGGCAAGATCCGCAAGCTGCGCCGCGCATACCAGGCGGACATGGTCCGCAAGCACGGCAAGAAGCCGGACGCCGCCATCGCGGCTGCCCAGGCTGCCGAGGCGCAAGCCAAGCAGGATAGGAAACCGCTGTTCGCCCGCCGCCGTGCGACGGAAGCCGACAAGCCGGATGCCGCTGCCGACGCGAAGGCGTCCGAGAAGTAACGCGGACGCTTGCCTCGCCGCCATGATGCGAGGGAAGGTCGCGGATGGTCGCGGCGTTTTCCTCGGCAAGAGGATTCCTGCGGCATGCCTGCGGGTTTTCCGCGTGTAGTAGATAAGGAGCCGTGTTCGTGAATCCGCTGGTCGTTATTCCGACATATATATCGGCCCGACGCGTCAAGGAGATGAGCACGGTCATCGCGACGTACGATCGCATGACGCCGCTCACCAAACAGGGAAGCCTTGCGCGCTGCCTCTCCTCGCTGCGCACCGTGCGCTCGCTCGGACGGGTGGCCGTGCTCGTGGTCGCCGAGGGCGCCGTGGAGAACCAGGCGTACGGCAAGGTCGCGCATATCCTCGAAGGATTTCCCGAGCTCGATATCGTCCTCGTGGGCGCTCCCGAGCTCGCCGCGCTGCGCCGCCGCATGGAGCAGCTCGGCATCGATGCCGCCCATGAAGTCGGGCTTTCGGGCTATTCGGCGATCCGCAACCTCGGGTTCGTGCTGGCGCATGCGCTCGGGCATGATGCCGTCGTCTTCATGGACGACAACGAGACCGCCGGCGGCGAGGAATTCCTCGAACGCGCCATGTACGGTCTCGGCAAGCTCACGCGCCGCCGCGTGCCCATTCTCGCGAAGTCGGGCTTCTACCTGAACGAAGAGGGAAGCTATCGCTCGTCGGCCTCCCGTCGCTGGTATAACGCGTTTTGGGATCAAGGCAACGCCTTCGATGCCTGGATCACCCAGGTCATGGCGGGGCCTCGCCTCACGCGGTCGAACCATGTCTGCGGCGGCTGCATGGCCGTTCATAAAGAGGCGTTCAAACGCGTGGCCTTCGACCCGTGGATCCCGCGCGGCGAAGACCTCGACTACATGCTGAGCCTGCGCATGTACGGCAGCGATATGTGGTTCGACAACACATGGAGCCTGACCCGGGAATCGACGCCCTCGAACGAAGAGGGACTGCGGTTCCGCCAGGACATCTATCGCTGGCTCTACGAATACCGCAAGGTGGAATACGCACGCACCCAGATCGACCTCATGCAGATCAAGCCTGCATCGCTCATGCCGTATCCGGGTTCGTTCCTCGAGCCCGGCATCACGAAGCGCGCGAAGCGCACCGCATGGCTGCGATCCATCGCGCGTCCTGATTCGAGCGGATATCGTCGGGCGGCGCGATCGGTTCCGATGGCATCGCGGTATGCCGAAGAGAACTGCATGAAGTACTTCGGATTCCAATACCGATGGCCTGCGCTCATCGCGCGCATGGAAAACGACGCCTACGTGCAGCGCATGTTCGCCTCCCAATCGGAGACCGCATCGTGGCGGCGTGGCGCCGACGCGGCTGCGTGCGAAGACGATGCGCATCGGGAAGGAAGCGCACGCGACCTCGCGCATCCGCGTTACGACGAGCCGCGCGACGACGGCGAAAGCCTTGAACGTCCGCACCTTTCGTCCACGAGCGTCGATCCGGGGCTGACAAGCGAGATTCGCTTGAACCTGCCGGAAGACGAGTAGGCGCGCCATGCTGTCGTTCGTGGCGGCCGCGATCGTCGGGGTTGCGATCGGCATCTTGTCGGGCATGCTCGGCATCGGCGGCGGCACGGTCATGGTGCCGCTGTTCAGATTGGCTTTCGGGCTGGACCCCCTCGCCGCCACGGCGACGTCCCTGTTCTCCATCATCCCGACGTCGCTCGCCGGTCTGTCGAAGCACCTGCGAAACGGGACGTGCATTCCTCGTATCGGTCTGATCTGCGGATGTGCGGGCGCCTGCGCATCGCCTCTCGGCGTGCTCGCGGCCACGCATTCCCCGAACTGGGCCGTCATGGGAGGCACGTCCCTCGTCATCGGGTATTCCTCCATCACCATGCTGCGTCGGGGCATCGCTGCCGTAAGGGCGGAGCGTGCAGCTGCGGCCGTATCTCCATCGAAGGCGGCCGGCGCGGGTGCGGACGCGACGGCATCGAAAGCGGTTGGCGCATGCGCAGGAGGCGTGAAGGACCCAGAAGGCGCATGTTCGTCGATAGAGGCCGCGCATGTCGCCATGACGACGCGCACCGTGGCGGCCATGATCGCGATCGGCCTGATCGCGGGCTTCATGGGCGGATACGTCGGCGTCGGAGGCGGCTTCATCATGGTGCCGCTGTTCATATCCGTGCTCGGCATCTCCATGCGCGAGGCGTCGGGCACGTCGCTCGTCGCCGTGTGCATCCTGGCCGTTCCGGGCGTCATCGAACAGGCGCTCCTCGGCAACGTGCATGTGTCCGTCGGCCTTGCGATCGCCGTCGGGTCCATGCCAGGGTCCATTCTGGGCGCAAGCCTCGTCAAACGCATCCCGGAAAGCGCCCTTCGCCTGCTTTTCGCATCGTTCTTGCTCGTCGTTGCCGTCATACTGGTGTTGAACGAAGTCGTCGGTTAGGGGTTTTCGCATGCCTCAGAAGGATACCTACGAGCGCGTGCTCGACGTCGTGCTGCTTGCGACGCTCCTGCTTTCAGGCGGAACGCTGGTCTATTCGATCTACAGTCCCGCGCAGGTCGGGTCGTTCACTCCCATCGCGGGCACTTCGTTCACGCTATGCCTGCTCATTCTCGTGTATATGCGCTCGAACCCCGACACTATCCGCGCGCAGCAGTCGGACACCATCCTGCGCATCGCGTCCCAGACGCTCGAGTGCCTGCAGAACGGCGTGACCATAGAATCGGCCCAAAGGATCTGCCGGTTGCTTTTGCCCGCCACCAGCGCGCGTGCCGTCGCCATCACCGATCGCGAGCACATCCTGGGATATTCGGGCGACCAGGAGATTTCCAATCCAGGCGGCAGCCCCATCAGGACCAAGGCGACGCATGCCACGCTCAAGGACGGTAAGACGCGGGTGCTTTCGACGCCCGAGGCCATCGGATTCCCGAGTTCCGTCAAGAACCTTCGCGCCGGCATCATCGTGCCGCTGCGCCGCGGCGAGGCGATCGTCGGCACCCTCAAGCTCTATTTCCGCCGCGCCCGCAACATCAACGAGACGCAGCTCGCGCTGGCCGAAGGCCTCGGAGAGCTTCTGTCCACGCAGATCGCGGCCGTGGAGCTGGATCAGCAGGTGAAGCTTGCGACCGCGATGGAGCTCCGTGCGCTCCAATCGCAGATCAATCCTCACTTCTTGTTCAACACCATCAATACCATCGCCTCGCTTACGCGCACCGATCCCGACCGCGCCCGCGTGCTTCTGCGCGAATTCGCCGTGTTCTATCGCCGTACGCTCGAAGATGCGCAGGACATGATCGAGCTCGACCGCGAGATGGACCAGACCCAGCGCTACTTCGCATTCGAGCTCGCCCGATTCGGAGGGGATCGTCTGAACCTCCAGGTCGAAGTCGAGCCGGGCCTGGAAGACTTCCTGGTGCCCGCATTCCTCATCCAGCCGCTCGTGGAGAACGCCGTGAAGCACGCGATGCCCGATCAAGGGATGCTGCATATCGTCGTGCGGGCGGAAAGCGACGGCGATGACGCGATCATCTCGGTGTCCGACGACGGCGTGGGCATGGAGCCCGAGCAGTCGCGCAAGCTCGAGCAGTCGCCGGAAAGCCGGGGCACGGGCATCGCCATGAAGAACATCACGGAGCGCCTGCGCGTCTTTTTCGGGACCGAATCGTACATGGAAGTCTCATCGCGCATCGGCGAAGGAACGGTCGTCCGCCTTGTGCTCAAAGGCATGCTGAACGACGGATAGCGGCCTTCGAGCGTTGATTGTACGCGCCTATGGGACGCGATTTTCTTCGAAGCGTGTGAGTTTGCGTGAATATCGGGCAGATTGGCTTCGACGACGGCTGAGCGAACTTTGAGACGTTTAGAATGTGCGCTATCATGAAGCCGCATATCCCCTTGGATTCAAACGAGTCAGGAGTCGACGTTGCTGAAGACCATAATCGTAGACGATGAGGCGCCAGCGCGTTCGGAGCTGCGCTTTTTACTCGATGAGATCGGCGATGTCGAAGTCGTGGCGGAAGCCGCCGGCGTGCGCGAAGCCATCGAGAAGATGCAATCCCACCCCGTCGACGTGCTTTTCCTCGACGTGAGCATGCCTGGCGTGACCGGCCTGCAGTTCGCCGAGGCCCTGCAGCGCCTGAAAAACCCGCCCGCGGTCGTGTTCGTGACCGCCTACGGCGAGCACGCGCTCGAGGGATTCAAGGTCAATGCTGTGGATTATCTGGTCAAACCCGTCGAGACCGATCGTCTGCGCCAAGCTGTCAAGCGCGCGACGGAATACGTCACGCTGCACGTGAAGGCGAGCCAGGCCGAGCGCATTCCGGTCGAAAAAGGCGGCAAGAAGATCCTCATCCCGATCGATACCATCCGCTTCGTCATGGCGCGCGACGACTACGCCTACCTGCAGACCGACGCCGACCGGTATTTCTCCACGGTCTCCCTCGCGCAGCTCGAGAAGCGCCTCGAGGGCCATGGGTTCTTCCGGGTGCATCGCGGCTACCTGGTCAATCTCGATATGGTCGAGGAAGTCGAGCCCGTGCAAGGCGGCACGCTCCTTTTGACGCTCAACGGCACCGAAGAGAAGATTCCCGTCTCCCGCCGCCGCGTCTCCGCGTTGAAGAAGGTTCTTGGGCTGTAGCTTCTCATCCAAGAGCGATCTCTACCAGACCGTCATGCAAGAATGCGCAAACCGCTACCTAGAGCGGATTTCGGGCTGCCCTCTGCCGGCGAGTGATGCATGATCTGGCGGAACGAGTCGTCAATTCTCGTGGACGATCCAAATTCCGGACCTGGCGCTTCCCCGCCTTGCCAGGGAGCCTTCTTCTTTCAATCCCGCGACTATGCGTTCGGCGCTTCGCTTCGAGCATCCGAGGTGTTCTGCGAGCCGGGAAATGCTTCCATCTCCGCGCTCTCTGAAGAAGTCGAGCGCCCTTGCTCGCGTCAGCTCTTTCTCGTTTGCAGGCTTGGAGAACGGCAGGATCGAATTCCTGATCACATCCAGCATGAACTCGACGAATCGTTCGCTCGATCCGATGGCGTCGGATTTCGCCAAAGCCTCGTAATAGCCCGCCTGTCGCTGCCTGATCGTGCTTTCTATGGGAAGCCATGCAAGCGCAGGTCTCCATTTCGATAGAAGCAGCGTGTGCCATAGCCTTCCTGTTCTTCCATTTCCGTCGGAGAAGGGGTGGCAGAATTCGAACTCGAAATGGAAGATGCAGGATGCGACCAGGGGATGCATGCTCGTCTTTTCCAGCCAGCCGAAGATATCGGCCATCACTTCGGGAACGTAGGCCGCAGGAGTGCCTGCGTGGATAAGAGCATCGCCGTCGAACACGCCGACATTGCCGCTGCGGAAACGGCCCGCGTCGGGGAGATCATGCCTACGAGCTCCGCGATCTCCATGCAGAGCGTATCTATTGCGTCATTGCGTTCGAATGGCGGTTCGTATGGCATGGCCTGTCCTTTCTTTACCGCCATTATTATACCGCCAATGGCGGTAATCAGGCGTTCGTCCGATCTTGCATCCATGCAGCATGCGCCGTCGTTGACAGCACTAGTTAGTCTAGGGTAATCTTAGACCGACGTTCGTTCTGTACTTTAATGCAAAGCTATCTGCATCGAGCGAAGAATCGGAAGGGTCGCACGTGAAGAGGAACAGCAAGAAACCGGCCGAACGGCGCAAGGAGCTTGTGGACGCGGCCGCGCATCTCTTCGCGGAGAAGGGTTATGAGAACACGTCGGTCCGCGACATCTTGGATGCCGTCGGGGGCGCTCCGGGCATGTTCTACTACTACTTCAAGTCGAAGCAGGATATCTACGTCGCCGTCATGGAAGATTTCATCTCCGAACGCATGAGCCGCAAGTGCGAGGTCATGGAGGATGACGAACGGTCGTTCGACGAGAGAATCTCCGCGCTGCGCAGCCTTGTCGAGGACGATGTCGACGAATATGTCAGGTCATTCAACCCTGAACCGGGGGAATCGGTTCCCGATGCCTCGTACAAGCTTTGGGACATGGTCCAAATGCTCGATCGCATGGCAGGCTCTTACGCCAAACTCATGCTCGAAGGCGTGCGAACCGAAAAGATAAAGAACCGTCTCGGCGTGAACGAGGATAGCGCCGAAGCGTGTGCGCTGTTCGTGCTCTATGGGCTTTGGGGCGTCATGTACAACGGGCGCTTCGCGCCGGAGTGCGGGCAGTATTCCCCCGAAGAGGCCTTCGGGATAGCGCAGGAGCTGTTTCATTGATGTAAGCGAGCAGAAAACAGACGTCGCGAGCGGCGAGAGAGACTGATCATTCCACGGCGGGAGCATTCGAGAGGATGCTCCCGCCGGCGCGTTTAACGGGAAATCGGAACGAATTCGTTCTGGATGGCAGGAAGGAGCTTACGAGCGACGCATATATGCGGTGCAGCGAGGGCGGATTCTACAGATCAACCGACTGCAACGTTCCAATTGACAGCCTAAAGAAAGGAAATCGACATGGATTCTCAGAAGAAGCGCAGCTCATCGAGGGGAGCTATATCGGCCGGCGTGTTCATTGCCCTCTACCTGGCGGTCTACGTCATCATCGGCGTCGCATGCATGCCGGTTCCGATCCTGTTCCTGCTCATGCCGGAGCTCGTCGCGCTGGTCGCGGCGCCCGTCTACCATACGATGCTCTCCAAGTCGCCTTCGGGCATGTCCATCTTCATCGCCGCCATCCTGCCGAGCCTCATCCTCATCGCCTCGGGCCACATCCCCATCGCACCCCTCGTCTCGGTTCCCGTCGGCATCGCGGCCGTGCTCATCGCCCGCAAGGGGCAATACAAGAGCTTCAAATGGAACGCTGCAAGCCATGCCGTCTTTTCGTGGAACCTGCTTGGCGGCTTCGTGCCCATCTGGTTCATGCGCGACTACTTCTTCCAGGATACGTTCGAGCGTGGCATGAGCGCCGATTTCTGCGATACCCTCTATGCGCTTACTCCCGATTGGGTGTTTCTTGCGATGATGCTCGCCATCGTCGGCTTCTCGCTGGCAGGGTCGCTGATCGCGCGCAAGCTGCTGGCGGGCAGGCTCGAGAGCGCCGGAATCCTGTGAGCGTTCTTGACAGGATGTACGGCGAGCGGCGCGAGCATCAAGGGCTCAGGTTCGACCCGCGAACGAAGCTGGCCCTGCTCGTGCTGCTCGATATAGCCGTGTTCCTCGGTCGATCGCTGCCGTACGAATGCGCGGTCTTTCTCATATGCGCCTTGCTCGTGGCCGTCGGCGGCATGGCCGGCGTCTCGCTTCGTTCCTGCGTGGCATTCGCCCTGCTCGTGGCCTTGCAACATGTGATAGGACCCGTAGTGGGCCAGAGCTTGGCGCTGTCCCTTGCGCAGTTTCTAGCGGTGGCGGTTCGCAAAGTCCTGCCGTGCGTCCTCGTTGCGTATTGGGTCATGGAGACGACCGGTGTCGGCGAGTTTTCAGCAGCGCTGTGGAAGAGCAAGGTGCCGCGGAACGCTATCGTCACGACATCGGTGATATTCCGTTGCTTTCCGACGATCGGCGAGGAGTGGCGTGCGATACGGTCGGCCATGAAGATGAGGGGTATCGGGACGGGGCCGTCCGCCTGGATCGTTCATCCCATCCGTACATTGGTTTGCCTCTACATGCCGCTCTTCGCCTCGGTGGCGACGATAAGCGACGAGCTTGCGGCCGCGGCCCTGTGTCGTGGCCTGGACGATCCGGGACCGCACACCAGCCTGTCCGAGATAGGCTTTCATGCCCAGGACCGGATCGTCCTTGCGCTCGTGGCCGCAGGCGTGCTGGTCGTGACGGCATTCGCCCTTGCCGGAAAGGGGTTTTGAGTCCGATGGAGAAGCCCGCGGTCTCGTTAGCCGATGTCACGTTCTCGTATAGAGGCGCCGGCGCTCCGAGCCTCTCGTCGCTGTCGCTCGATGTGGCGGCAGGCGAATGCGTTCTTCTGTGCGGCAAGAGCGGCTGCGGAAAATCCACTGTTCTTCGCCTGCTGAGCGGCATGATTCCCGAGTTCTACGATGGCGAGGCGAGCGGGAGGGTGGAAGTTGCCGGCATGGACCCCGCATCATGCCCGCAGTACGAGATCGCCCGCAGCGTGGGAACCGTTTTCCAGAACCCGCGCACGCAGTTCTATACCCTTAATACCACGAGCGAGGTGGCCTTCGGTTGCGAGAATCAAGGACTGAAGCGCGCAGAGATTGCCCGAAGAGTCGGCAACGCGGCAGAAGAGCTGGGAATAGAAAGCCTCATGAACCGCAGCATCTTTCAGCTCTCGGGCGGTGAGAAGCAGCGTCTTGCCGTCGCAAGCGTCTATGCCTCGGACCCTGAGGTGTTCCTTCTGGACGAGCCGTCGGCGAACCTCGATTTTCCTGCGATTCGTGAGTTGCAGCGCATTCTGAGCCTGTTGAAGGCGAAGGGCAAGACGATCCTTGTTGCCGAGCATCGCACCTGGTACCTCGAAGGTATCGCCGATCGCGCGGTCTACCTTGACGGCGGGAGGGTCGCCGGCATCTACGCCATGGAGGAACTTGCCGGCCTTACCCGCGAGCAGCGCCTTGAGACGGGCATACGGCCTGCGAGGCTGGATGCGTTCGACATCTCGAGGACAAGCGCGCCGACAGAGCTCTCTCGTTCTTGCGAGCTTCATCTTCGCGATATCGCGTTCTCGTATTCCCGGCGCTCCGAGCGCTCTCTTTTCGTCGGCGACGCGCGGTTCGGCGCGGGTCGCATCGAGATGATCGTGGGAGACAACGGGGCGGGAAAGTCGACTCTCGTCTCGGTGATATGCGGGCTTGCCAAGGAGAACCGCGGAACCATAGCGATTGACGGTGCATCGATCAAAGCGAGAAAGCGGCTGCCGATCAGCTACGAGGTGATGCAGGAAGTCAACCACCAGCTGTTCTGCGACAGCGTCGAGGACGAGGTCGTCCTCGGGGCGGCCCGGCTCGACGCTTCCGCTTTAGAGTCGGTGCTCGACCGGATGGATCTTCGGGACGTGAGGGACCGCCATCCTCTGACGTTGTCGGGCGGGCAGAAGCAGCGCTGCGCCATAGCAGCCGCCGTGTTCTGCGGAAAGAGGGTGATCGCGTTCGATGAGCCGACGAGCGGGCTTGATTACGCCCACATGGCGCAGACGGCGGAGTTGTTGAGGGAACTGGCCGGCACCGGGATATTCGTTCTCGTCGTGACGCACGACTACGAACTCGTGCGGATCGTCGGAGACCGGGTGACCGAGATGAGAGGGGGCGGGATGGCCGGCCAATACGATCTCGACGAGGAAGGTGTCTTGCGCCTGCGCACGTTCTTCGGGATCGGGTCGTCGTTTTCTTGCCGACGCGAGGGCGGCATCTAGCTACCCGTTGCTCGATGCCGCCCACATGCGGGCGTACTTGCCGCCGAGCGCCATCAGCTCGTCGTGGCATCCCAGTTCAGCGACTCGTCCGCCGTCGATGACGGCGATCTGGTCGGCCGTGCGCACAATGGGCAGCGTGTGAGCCACCATCACCACGGTCTTGCGGTGGGCGAGCAAGTTTGCGACGGCCTCGCGCACGGCGAGCTCGTTTTCTATGTCGAGGTTCGATGTGGCCTCGTCCAAAAGCACGATGGGCGCATCGCGCAGGATGGCGCGGGCAATCGAGAGCCGCTGGCGCTCGCCGCCGGAGAGCTTGCCGCCCCTCTCGCCGATCCGCGTGTTGTAGCCTTGCGGCAGCGCTTGCACGAACGCGTCGGCGTTTGCCAGGCGGCACGCCTCGCGCACGTCCTCGTCGCTTGCGGAGGGGCGGGCGTAGCGCACGTTGTCCATCACCGAATCGTCGAAGAGGAAGACGTCCTGGTCGACGAGCGCCACGTTGCGCAGCACGCTCTCGGGCGCAAAGCCGCTCGCATCCACGCCCCCGAAGCTCACTGTCCCGCTCTGGGGTCGGTACAGCTGGGCTACCAGGTTGAGTACCGTTGACTTGCCGCAGCCCGAATCGCCCACAAGCGCTGTCAGCCTTCCTTCGGGGATGGTCAGATCAAAATCCTCGAGCACGGCTGGTCCATCCCCATAGGAGAACCCCACGTGCGCAAGCTCGATGCCCGTACCTTGCATCGGCATATCGTCGAAACTGCCGGTCTCCTCAGGCTCTTCAAGCACGGACGCGATGTTGCGTTTGGCGATCTCGAGGTTGCGGTAGGCGGTCAGGTCGATGAACAGGGCGCTTCCGAGTTTGAGGGTGAACAGGGGCAACATGGCGATGAGCAAAAAGGACTCGACGGGCAACGCCCCTGCCGTCCATGCGCTATAGCACATCCACACGAGGAGGGGCTGGGCAAGGCCCGCAAAGATGGACCATACGGCCCCGACCGGGATAATCGCTCGTTCGTATACGTAGCTCACGTGCGAGAACGCACGCATGCTTTCCACGATGGAGCGGTTGTGCACGCCTGCGACCCCGTAGGCACGCAAGGTCTGCATGCCATCGACGTGTTCCATGATGGCGCTCGAACTGCTCGCGCGCACCTCGTCCTTGCGGGGTCCGAAGACCCTGACTTGGCGCCACGAGAGCGCGACAGCGGGGACGAGCGATAGGAACGAACATGCGATCACGATGCCGGCCGGCGCATAGAGCCAGAGTGTGAACGCGCAGACCGCCGTCGCCAGCACCGCTCCTCTCACGATGTCGCCCGTGCGGTGGGTGAGAATCTGCTCGTAATCGTTCACGTTGACTGTGAGCGCCTGCAGGTATTGCCCGCTCGAGCGCTTCGCGAAATGCGACAATGGGATGCGCTTGATGGCGTCGCCCAAGGCGATGCGCAGGTCGTGACTTACATGGGCGCCGCCCACCTGCCCGCGTACGTATCCGAAGCGGTAGATTGCAAGACGCGCGGCGAAGATGACGACGAGCATCCCGGTGATCTGCAGAAGGGCAGCGAGTTCGACGGCGCCTGCGAACACCTGGCGCATCACCATCCAGATGAGCACGAAGTTCGCACCGCCGAGCAGGCCCTCTGCGATTGTGCAGATGCACGAGAGGTAGAAATCCCGGTTCTTCGCGAATGGGTTGCGTGCAGCATCCCGAGCCTTATCGGACATGGCGCCCCTCCTTTTCGCCGATGCGGTAGCTCATGGAGCGCGAGCGCGTCCAAGCGGCCCATGCGCTGCGGTAATAGGAGCTTGTCTCGAGCACGGCGTCGTGCGGACCCATGCAGGCGATACGCCCGTCTTCCATCGCGGCGATGGCGTCGCAGCCGTCGACCGCGTCGAGTCGATGCGCCACGACGAGCACCGTTTTGCCTTCGCACAGGTTGTCGATCGCCCGGTCGATGAGCACCTGGTTTTCCGGGTCGGCGGCGCTCGTGGCCTCATCGAGGATCAGGATGGGGGCGTCTTTCAAGATGGCGCGGGCGATAGCGATGCGCTGGCGCTCTCCGCCGGAAAGGCGACCTCCCAACGTGCCCATGCGCGTGTCGTAGCCTTGCGGCAGCGCCTGGATGAAGTCGTCGGCCTGTGCGCGCCGCGCGGCCGCACGCACCTCGTCGAGCGAGGCGTCCGATCCCATGCGAATGTTTTCCAGGATGGTTCCGCTGGCAAGGAAGGTCTTCTGGAACACCGCCGACACGTGGGCCAGCAGGTCGTCGTAGTCGATGTGTCGCACGTCGATACCGCCGATGGAGACGCTGCCCGACGTCACGTCGTAGAAACGCCCTACCAGCTGGATGAGGGTCGACTTGCCCGAGCCGGACGCGCCCACGATGGCGATCCGCTTGCCCGCCGCCACGTCGAGCGAGACATCGTGCAGCACCTCGGGCGCGTCATCGGCATAGGAGAACGACACCCCGTCAAGGCGGATGGAGGCGTCGTCAGGAAACGGAACGCCTCCGCCGAACACGGGGATATCCAAAAGCTCCTGAACGCGCTCGGCGCTGGCGGAGACTTGGGAAAGTTTGTTGGCGAAGCTCTGCAGGAGCCTGATCTCGGTGAGGTAGAGCGACCCGACGAACGCGAACAGAAGATAGGTGGAGACATCGATGGCGCCGTTCGTCAACATGAGCGCCCCTGCCGGCACCATGATGAGCAGCCCGGCTTCGATGATGATGACGTAGGAGGCGAATCCCGGGCCGGTCTTACGCGATATCTCGCACCACACGGCGTTTTCCTCGTCCACCGCCTTCCTGAAACGCCCGAATGAACGCGTGCCCATATCGAGCGCCCTGACGGTGCGCATGCCGCTCACGTATTCCGCCATGACGGAGTTCATGTCCTCGAGCGACTTCGTCGCACGGCCCACGATCGAGCTCATGACCTTGAACAACGATACGAGCACCGCCAGCGCCGCGATGGCGGGGATGAGCGTGGCCAAGGCGAGCGGCACATTCGCGAAGAGCAGGAAGGCGAAGGTCGCGACGGGCCCTGCGCCGTACATCAAGGCCTCGGGCACGTTGTGCGCGAGCAGGAGCTCGAGGTTCTCCACGTCGTCGGAGAGCACCGTCTTGATCTTGCCCGTGCTGCGCTCGTCCATCTCGCCGAGCGGGGCCTTCGAGAGACGTTCGAGGATGCGGCAGCGCACGTCGAAGAGCGTCCCATAGGCGCCCTTGTGCGAGAGCGTGCCCGCGAAGGCGAAGAAGACGAAGCGCAGCACGATTCCCACGGCGAGGATGGCGACGTCTGCCGCTATCGTGTCGGCCGTGGCCGTGCCTCCGTAGACGGCGCTCATGACATCGAACACGGCGAAATAGGGCACTGCGACCAAGAGGCCCGACAGCGTGGCGCACACGACCGAGGCGACCAGGTACTTCCGATGCCGTCCCGCCCACGCGAACACGAGGGCGACGGGGTTTGCCCCCTTACTGATTTCCACGAAGATCCTCCTTACCGGGAAACGGCCGAATCCATCAGAGCTTTCACGGTATCGAACTGCTCAGCGGTCGCGAGAGGAGCGCGTAGCGCGCCGTCTTTCACGCACAGCACCCGGTCGCAGGCGCACGCGACGAGCTCCAGGTCGTGCGTTACCACCAGGAGCGCACGGCCCTGCTCCGCGAGCCGTCTGAGCAGCCGGGCTATACGTTGCATGCCGTCGAGGTCAAGGCCGCTCGTGGGCTCGTCGAACACGAGCACGCGCTTTTCTGCGGCGACGCATGCCGCGACGGCCAGACGCTGCTTCTGTCCGCCCGAGAGGGTAGCCGGATGCCGATCGCCCAAGGCCTCGAGGTCGAGTTCGGACAGGACACGCGCAACGTCTACGCTCTCGGCCTCGCGTCGAGGCAGGCCGAAGGTCACCTCTTCGGTCGCGCTTTCGGCGAACAGCTGGTAGTTGACGTCTTGAAACACCATCGACGAGACGCGCACGCGTTCCCTGCGCGTGGCGGTCGCGCTGTTGAGCAGGATCTTCCCCCGCGTCCGACGCTCGAACCCGCACAATGCCCGGCACAGCGTGGTCTTGCCCGCTCCGTTGCGGCCGACCAGCGCCGTGACTTCGCCCGCGTGCAGCTCAAGTGCCGCGCCACGCAGGACAGGGGCCGTGCCGAAGGAGACCGAGAGCGCCCGCGTCGCGAGCAGCGCGCCGCCCGCGCGAGGGGAATACGTGCTCACGGAAGGATTCGCGCGCGGGGCTATCTCGCCTATGCTGCGGGCGCGCAGTCCCATCCGTCCGACCTCCCAGGCGTCGAGCGATGCGAATTCCGCCGCCCCCATGACGCGCCCCACGCTCCCTTTCTCCAGGTACACGTATCTGTCGGCGATGCCGGCGAGCCAGGAGAGCCGGTGTTCGGCGACGAGAATCGCGCAGCCTCTTTCCTTGGCATGCCCCACGAATGCCGTCATGGCGTCTATCGAGGTCAGATCGAGGTTGCTCGTGGGCTCGTCCAAGAGCAGGTTCGCGGGATGTTGGGCCCAGATGCTCGCGAAGGCGATCTTCTGGCGTTCGCCGCCCGAAAGTTCGAAGATGCTGCGGTCTGCCAGCATGGAAAGGTCAAGCTCCTCGAAGGTCTCGCTCACGCGGGGGCGGATCTTCTCTTCAGGCCACCCCGCGCTCTCCAGTCCAAACGCGACTTCGCCCGTGGTCTCCACGTTGAAGAACTGGGTGCGCGGGTTCTGGAAGAGCGAGCCCGCTCGTTGCGCTATCTCCCAGGTGGCAAGGTCGTCCACGTCGGTGCCGTCGAGCATGACGTTGCCGGCCTTCTCTCCTGAAAAGAAGCGAGGGGCAAGGCCGTTTGCGAGTCTGAGCAGGGTCGACTTGCCGCAGCCCGACCGCCCGCAGAGCACGACGACCTCGCCGGGGGCAACGGACAGCGACACGTTCCTGACCCCCGCGTCATCGGCCGTGGGGGACGTGCCATAGGAGAAGGAGACATGCCTGAAGGAGATCATGCGACCACCCTGATCGCGAGCATGATCGCAATGACGGCGAGGGATGCCGCGAACGTCAGGAGATCCGCACGCCGTAGCTCTATATGCAGATAGCAGGTGCGCGCTACAGGGTTTTCGATGCCACGTGCCACGGCTGCCATGGAAAGCTCGTCGGCGGCGCGGCTTGCGCTCATGAGCAGAGGGACGTAGATGCAGTCGATGGTGCGCATCGGCGCCTGGATGAACCCCAGCGGGTTTGGCGATATGCCGCGCATGCGCATGGCGTCTTTGATGAACCCCCAGTCTTCGCGCACGGTCGGCGCGTAGCGAAGGGCGACGGCCAGAGGAATCGTCACCGCACGGGGCACTCTCATCCGCGTCAGCGCGCTCATGAATTCGTTTATGTGCGTGGTCTTCACCGTGGCGTACGCCATGAGCCCGCAGGCGAACACCTTGCGCATCAGGAGAAGAAACGAGGAGAACATGGTGCGCAGGCCTACGTCATCCAAGTATGGGACGAACTGCGCGAGCGTTATGAACAGCGCGTATAGAACGAGCATGGCCGCAGAGACTCGGAGCTGCCCCAGCATGCTTCCAAAGGCGAAGGCGACCCCCATGAGCGCGAAGTCGCACAGCATATTCGGTGCCAGCGCCACCGCGACGGCCATGGCGGCGATTGCCGCGAGCTTGGCGCGTGGATCGAGGCGCACGCCTCTCCCCGGCGTCCCATCTCTTTTCAGGGATGCTTCAGGAATCTTCTGCGTTTTGGGCATACGCGTGCGTCTAGGCCGTGATTCCGGCTTTTTCAAACTGGCGGTGCAGCAGGCGCATGCCCAGAAGCCCGCTTATGATGGCGCAGGCCACGGTGGCAAGCACCATCGCAGGCAGCATCCAGTCGGTCGCCGTGGACATCATCGTGTCCATATAGGCTTGCTCGGCTCCTTTGCCCACCAGGTATGAAGCATAGCCCGTCGGGTTGGCCCAGAGCATAAGATAGGATCCCATGGGGGAAAGCGAGTAGACGACGAACGCCGCGAAGTTGAGCGCCTTGCTCCTGAACCGGCCGATGCCGGCTATGATATCGGCGGCAATGCCCAAGACGACGCAGGCCACCGCCCAACCCCAGTACATGCCCGTCGCAAAAAGGAACAGCCCTTCGACGACGCCCACGACGATGAGCGGCCCGTGCTTGGGCACCTTGGCGATGAGCAGAAGGTAGATCGGTCCGGTGAGCAAGGCAACCGAAGCCGGCATCCAGAATGTGAGCACGGGGTTGGAGGCGAAGAACGCGCCGCCCACCATCATGAACACCAGGTAGAGCGCCGTGAATATGCCTACCGTGACAAGGTCCCGTGCCGCAAGCCTCCCTGTGCCCTTCCCCGCTGTTTCTTGCTGGTCCATCTCTGTCCTTTCAAAATATATTACCTTTGGCTATCTTTATCTTGCGAGTATATGTTTGAGCATGATCTATCGGGTATTTAGGCTGATTTTCTGTCTAATCGACGTGAAGTCCTGTCTCAACGCCACATGACGAAGGGACGAAAAATGGAGAAGACGTTCCAAGAGAAGATGTTGGGGGGCACCGATTTCTCGCCTGTGCCGTCGCCCGATGGTTTCGGAGAGCTGTGGAGATCGTACCGGTCTAGGCAGGGCGCATATTGGGGATGGTTTCATTTCCTGTCGCCTCAAGAAGCCGATTGGAGCATCAGCATCCACGACTTCGTCATGGACGACGATTTCGTCATGAGTTCCGAAACCTCTGACTATCTCACGGTCACATACTTCAAGTCGATTTCAGGGGAGGAGTTCAACCCCTACCGCAAGCTCAGGCCGAACAGCCTCTGGGGCCAGAGCTTCAAGGGAGAGCCATGGAAGGGCATTGCGCATGCCGGCATACCCGTTCAAAGCATCTCGATCGAGGTGTCGCATGAGTTTTCCAGGCGGTTTCTCGAAAAAGAGTATCCCGGCGGGTTCGCGAGCGTCGAGGAAGCGTTCGTCTCGCTCGGAAACGATGGGGAGCATCTGGAATTGAAGGCTCTCCTCGCCAAGCTCTGGCCTGTACCCGGTGGCCAAAGCCATAGCGCGCTGTACTACGAGGGCAAGGTCCTCGAGGCGATGGGGCTTATCGTGGAAGGCACGAGGCAGCCGCGCGCACGTACCTGCAAGCCTGTCAGCTCATCTGACTGGGCGAGGATCCAGGATGTCGTGCGCTATATCGACGACCACTGCTCGTCTGCCCTGCGTATTGCCGACCTGTCGGCCATAGCCTGCATGAGCCCTACCAAATTCAAGGAGACGTTCAAGAAGGCGAATGGCAAGACCGTGACGGGCTATGTCCAGGAACGGAGGATGTCGCAGGCCGAACTTCTGCTCAGACAGCCTGATCTCACCATCGAGCAGATCGCGCGCTCTGTGGGTTACACGTGCACAAGCCGTTTCTCGGAGCTGTTCAGGCGCGAGGTTGGCATGCTTCCCAGCGAGTATCGCAAAGCGCTCCGGCCCTGAGAGCCCACGTGATCATCGCTCGGCATAGTGCCGGGCGATATCGCCTGTATGTCTCGCCGTCTTCGTTTTACTGTCAATGGCGATAAAACCGAACTGCCTTCTGTTATTCAGACTTAGGAGGAATACTCAGATCAAGCTCTGTCTTCTGCTTTTGCTCCGTAAGAGTACCGTCCGACGCACTGTTGTAACCAATGGTCAAAGCAGCTTTCGGATCAGAAATTCCCTCAAGAGGTCCTGGAGTTTTTGAAACATTCGGTATGAATAGATAGAATTTCTCACCAGGCTCTAGGAACGCGTTGCCACTGGCATTCAGAGGACCGGTTATGTCGCCAAGCCAGAATTCCACATAGAGAGTATCAGAATGCTTATTGATGACCTCGAAAACATAACCCTCTTGAGAGCTTCCCGGAACCTGGGCGATAGCGTACAGATTCATGTACAGCTTCTCAGTATCGATAAGGGTCTTATCAACCTCTCGGGTTACTTCGAATTTCTTTTCTTTCAGGTCGTTGAAAGAAGAATCATGAGGAATCGTGCCTGTATTGGTCAGCTGGTTGAAAGGCTCGTAGGCAACGCTCGAGTCGAGCGAGAGCACGCATGAGAATGCTTAAGAAGCGGTTCAATTCGGTTTGACCGTTCCAAAGTCCGAACTCACCTAAAGCTCAGCACTGAGTCCCGCTTCAGGACGCAATAGCGAGAAATGAATAAGGATCAGATTTTCCAGATGGGGACTGCCTGGACGGTTCGCGTGATGAGATACGGATCCGGAGTCTGGCACACAACGTGTCCGAATCCTACCTCGTAGCCGGAAAGGTTTTCAAGGCAAGCGAAATTCTTCACGGCATCCCTTCTCACCGTGGCTGATGTTTTCACCTCGACGGGATGCAGGGTACGCCCATCTTGGATGATCAGGTCGATCTCCCTTTTCTTGGCGTCGCGGTAGAACCAGATGTCGTGCAAGCTTTTTCCTGAGTTCATGAAGCTCTTCAGGATCTCGGAAACGACGAACGTCTCGAATACGTGTCCCGCCGCTGCACCGTTTCGCAACTGGTCAGGCGTTGTCCACCTGGTTAGATGGCATACGAGACCGGTGTCCATAAAGAAGATCTTCGGAGTCTTCGTCAGGCGCTTGTCAATATTCGGCCAAAACGGCTCGATAACACGCACGATATTGGAAGCCTGAAGAACCGAGAGCCAGGCTTTGATCGTCTTATGGTCCACGTCGACGGTTTTTGCAATGTCGGAGGCATTCAGGA
The DNA here is from genome assembly GCF_000162875.1 of Slackia exigua ATCC 700122. Lineage (GTDB taxonomy): Bacteria > Actinomycetota > Coriobacteriia > Coriobacteriales > Eggerthellaceae > Slackia > Slackia exigua. The sequence goes on along the minus strand of NZ_GG700630.1, from coordinate 1,134,254 downwards.
GCTGACCGGTCCTCGCCGCACATGCGATCATGAAGCTGTAGAACTTCGCCTCGTCCTTCACGTTGACGAGCGCGCGGACATCGCGCTCGAGGTAGGAAGCGACATAGTCGGCGTAGAAGAGATCCCAGTCAATGTCGGGGTCCTGCAGCTCCGGCATCGAGCCCCGATGGATTACATCCCAAACGTCTGCCGAGGATGGATTTGCAGAATCGTCCACCATCTTCGGAATGTAGGGATGGGGGTCGGAGGAATTGCTCGAGAGTTCCCTCAGGCTTAAACCGGGCATCTCCAGAATCCGTATTCTTCCCGCCAGAGACTCGCTCACGCCCTTCATGAGGTGGAATGTTTGCGAGCCGGTGAGGACGATGCGCCCCTTCTCCTCCGATTGATCAACAACCCATTTCACCGGAGAGAAGAGCTCTGGCACGCGCTGCACCTCATCGATGATAAGCGGGAGGGTTTTCGACTCGAAGAACAGGGCAGCATCCTCTTTGGCAAGGAGATAGTCCCTAGGGTTCTCCATCGAAACATAGCTGAAGGCGTCGTTGAGATGGTGCCTGAGCATGGTTGTCTTTCCGACCTGACGGGCGCCGGTCACAAGCACAACTTTTCCCTGCTTCAGCATTGCATCGATCGTTGATTCGATTTCGCGCTTTATGTACATAAGATGCCCTCCCGGCAACAGGAGGGCATTATCTCATCGATATCCAGTACCGTCAAATATGGGAATTAAATTCCCATATTTGACGGTACTCCCCGTTTGGTGACGGCAGGCGGTCTCGAACAGGCATGCGGAGAGTCGATGCCGTGGCCCACGGCGTCGACTCAGTCCTGCGAGGGTGCAGCCCGCTCGCGCAGAATGTCCTCGATGGCACCGCAGACGGCATCTTTGAGGGCGCGCAGCGATGTGCCCGAATTATTCGGGAGGTGCAGCAGCAGACATCGGCGTCCGCGCTGCGCGAGCACATCGAAATCGGCGTTGGCCTGAGCTTTCGCGAGCGTGCCGAGGGTGGGGGCCGGCAGGTTCTCGAGCGGGATGTCTCCCCATTCGTCGGATGACACGATGAGGAGCACGCCGTTGTTCGCGCCGCCCTTCTGCAGCTGTCCGGTCGAATGCAGGTAGCGCGGGCCGATTTCCAGGCACGAAGGCACGCAGAGCTTGTCGGCCACGTGGTGACGGATGCCCTCGAGCGCTTCGCGCCGCCCTTCTCCGTCGAAAGGCAGGAAGGCATCGATGGCGAAGTAGTCGCCGGGTCCTACGGAGGCGAAAAGCGTCCGCAGCGCGCATGCCAGGGTCTTCTCTTCCAGATCGAGCGCGTCGCTCGCGTTGATGAGCACCTTTCCCATATCGATGCGTTCGATATAGCGGTCCTCGAACGACGTCGACGACGCCGTCGTCCCCTCGCTTCCATCGAGCATCGCGAGCGTCGCGGTCTTGGCTGCCGCCACGTCGGGCTGGTCGAAGGGGCAGACCTTCATCAGGTAGCCGACCATGGCGATGGCATATTCCCACATCACAAAGTGTTCTGCTAGGTCGGAGACGTTTTCGATGCGATACGCCCGCGTCGGGATGGCTTCGTCGATGTAGGAGAGCGCCGTTGCGAAGTTCATGCGCTCGTCCCAGAGATCGGTTTTGGTGGTGTACGAGATGACGGTTCGGTCGTGATGGTCGTGGGCAAGCACGAGGGCATCGAGCTCGATATTGGGCAGGATGCCCACGCCGCGCTTCCCGAGGCTCTCGGCGACAAGCTGTTCGATCCAAAGGCCGAAGACGCGGCCGCGTTTAGGCGTGAGCAGGCTGAACTTGTCGCGTCCCTGCCGGTACCCGTCATAGAGGAACGCGGCAAGGGCGATAGCCGGGTTGGCGGGCCGGTTCATGCGGCAGACCCGCTCGGCTTCCTTCGCATGGCTCACGAAGGTCTCCAGATCGATGCCGACGAGCGCGGCGGGCACCAGGCCGAAGACCGACAGGGCGCTGAAACGTCCGCCCACGCTCGTCTCGCCGAGGAAGCATGCGCGCCAGGAATGCTCGTGCGCCATGCGCTCGAGCGGAGAGCCGGGGTCGGTGATGGCGACGAAATGGCTGCCCAGATTCTCTTCGGGGATATAGGTGCGGAACGCGTCGAGGACGACGTCGAGGTTGCTCAGCATCTCGATCGTGGTGCCGGATTTGCTGGATACCAGCACGAGCGTGCGTTCGATGTCGATCGCGGCCAACGTTGCGCGCACGCGCACCGGGGAGATGCTGTCGAGCACCTTGAAATCGAGCGCGTTGTAGTCGGGCTTGTTGTACTTGGTGATGGTCATCGGCGCCTGCGTCGAGCCGCCTTCGCCGATGAGGACGACGTGACGGAAACCGCCTGCAATCGCTTGATCGGCGAATTCCTGGATCTTGGCGATAGGAAACGGCGGACGGGTGCCGAGGTCGGTCCATCCCATGAAATGCCCGGCGCTCTCGCAGGCGTCCTCGTCGAAAGCGTACAGCGAGGCGTCTTTCGCGAAGAGCCGTCCTGCGACCTTGTTTCTGACGAGCGTTCGCGCCGAAGGGTAGGTCGTTTCATCCTGGCACGTGAGCATTCTTCCTCGATTCCGTCGCAGGCGCATGCGGGTCGCCTGGCCGCCCCTGCGACGAGGCGCCTGACGGTGCGCTTCGGGTCGCATGGCGTTAAGGGTAGCAGATGAGGGCGAACGCCTCTAGCAAATGCGCGGAAGCTGCTCTCCGACGAGCATATCAAGAATGCGTCGGCTGCCGAAGCCCGTTTCGAGGAGAACCTTATGCCCGCGTTCGGGACGGCTCTCCTCGATCGTGCCGATGACGGCGGCATCTTCGCCGTAACGGCCGGCGCGCATGGCGTCGATAACGGCCTGCGCCTGGTCGGCTGGCGCGACGCATACCATCTTGCCCTCGTTGGCGACCTGGAACGGGTCGTATCCGAGCATGTCGCAGGCACCGCGGACGGCATCCTTGATGGGTACGTCGTCTTCCGATATCACGATATCCACGCCGCTCTGCTCGGCGAACTCGTTCAACGTCGATGCAAGGCCGCCGCGGGTTGGATCGCGGAAGCAGCGTACGTCGGGCGCAGCATCCAGCACGCGTGCGATCAAGTGGTTCAGGGGTGCGGCATCGCTTTTGAGCGCAGTGGAGAACGAAAGGTCCTCGCGCTGGCTCATGATCGTGATGCCGTGGTCGCCGATGGTGCCCGACACGATGACCGCATCGCCCGGCTTGCACGAGGCGCCTGAGAGGTCGCGGCCTTCGGGAATGAGGCCGATGCCCGCGGTGTTGATGTAGATGCCGTCGCCGTGCCCGCGATTGACGACTTTCGTATCGCCCGTGACCACGTGTACGCCGGCTTCTTCGGCCGTGCGTGCGATGGTGGCGCAGATACGTTCCAGATCGGACATCGGAAAGCCCTCTTCGAGCACCATGCCGATCGAGAGATACTTAGGCACGGCGCCGCTCGTGGCCACGTCGTTGACAGTGCCGCAGACGGCAAGGCGCCCGATGTCGCCGCCGGGGAAGAAATGCGGCGTCACGACGAAGGTGTCGGTCGAGAACGCCAGGCGTTCTCCCGGCGCCGGCGCGGGAAGCGTCGCGGCGTCGTCGCCCTGGGCGAGTTCCTCGGACCCGTACGCCTTCGCGAAGACGTCGTCGATGATGCGTTTCATCATCGAACCGCCCGACCCGTGGCCGAGCAGGACCGTTTCGTCTTTCATCTTCCGTCCTTTCCGACTGCGCGCATGCGCAGGCAGGCTCAGTAATACCGATAGTAGGCCGCGCAGGACCCTTCGGAGCTGACCATGCAGGGACCGATCGGATTCTCGGGGCTGCAGGCCTTGCGGAACAGCGGGCATTCGGCGGGGGTCATGATGCCGCGCAGCACGTCGCCGCACCGGCAGCCCTTGTGCTCGCGCGTCTCTTCGACGGTGGGGGCGAAGCGGCGCATCGCGTCGTACGCGGCGAATTCCTCGCGGATGCGATAGCCGCTCCCCTCGATCGGACCCAATCCGCGCCACGAGACCGTGCAGGTCTCGAACACCTCATCGATCGCGGCGAGCGCGACTTCGTTGCCGTGCGGCATGACGCCGCGCGCATAGGCGTTCTCGATGTCCGCGCGGCCTTCGGACAGCTGGCGAAAGATCATGAGCAGCGCATCGAGGATGTCGAGCGGCTCGAAGCCGGCGATGACTCCGGGGATACGGTATTTCTCCGCGAGGAAGCGGTAGGGTTCCATGCCGATGATCGTGCTTACGTGCCCGGGCAGGATGAGCGCGTCGACCTTGAGCTCGGGATCGCCCATCAGGACATCGAGCGCGTTGGGCATGTTCTTGCACGCTGCGTAGACCGAGAAGTTGGCCAGCCCCTCGGCTTTCGCGCGCTTGATGGCGATCGCGACGAGCGGCGTGGTGGTTTCGAATCCGACGCCGAGGAAGATGACCTGGCGCTCGGGATTGGCCTTCGCGACGGCGAGCGCGTCGAGGGGCGAATAGACGACGCGGATGTCGCGGCCCTGGGCCTTTTCCTTATTGAGCGACGAGGTGCTGCCGGGCACGCGCGTCATGTCGCCGAACGTGGTGATGATGGCGTCGGGCGTGCGCGCGAGCGCGATGGCGACGTCGATGTCCTCGTTCGCGGTGACGCAGACCGGGCAGCCGGGGCCCGACGCCAGGCGCGTGCCTGCGGGCATGACGTTGCGGATGCCGAAACGCGCGATGGATACCGTATGGGTGCCGCAGACCTCCATGAGCGTGGCGTGCTCGGGCGCGACGGCCTCGATGGCGCCGATGAGCTTGCGCGCACGCTTCGGGTCCTTGAACGTGTTCAAGTCGAACATGGCGTCACTCCATGTCATCCACGAGTTCGGGAATCTGGTCGATCAGATCGAGCGTGGCCTGGGCATCCTCCTGGCTCACGACTTCGATCGCGAAGCCGGCATGCACGAGGACGTAGTCATCGAGCATGGCCTGGGGGGTCAGGTCGACGGAGATCTGACGGGTCACGCCGAGGATGTCGACCGTCGCGATATTGCCTTCTTTGAATTCGGTGATGCGTGCGGGAATCGCTAGGCACATGTCTTACTCGCTTCCTAGGCGTGCGGATGCGACCGCCGCCTGTCCGTAGGAGAGGCCTCCGTCGTTGGGAGGGAGCTCGCGATTGATCACGACGGTGAATCCTGCTTCCATCAGGGATTCGGTCGTGTGTTCGATGAGATATCGGTTCATGAAGACGCCGCCGGAGAGCACGATCGTCCGTATATCGTAGGCGGCCTGGGCGAGCAGGCACGTCTGGACGATCGCCTGGACGAAGGCGTTATGGGCCTTCGCAGCTATGACGTGTACGGGCGTGCCGGCCGTCAGGTCGTCGAGGACGCCGCGGAAGAGCGGCTCGGAGTCGAGCAGCACGACGCTCGTGTCGTGCGCGGTGCTTTCCGCGGTCGCGGCATTCTTGACGATGGCTATCTCGTAGGCGTCGCGCGTTTCGCATCCGTCGATGGCGGCTTCGAAGAGCACGGCGGCCTCGCCTTCGTACCGCGCGTGCGCGCAGATGCCGACGAGCGCCGAAAGCGCGTCGAAGATGCGCCCGACGCTCGAGGTCGAAGGCGCGTTCAAGCCGCGCTCCATCATGGACGCGCAGACGTTCGCCGCATCTCCGAGCCTGTCTTTCAGGGGGCGGGACCCAGGATGATCGATCAGGTCGAAGGCCCACAGGGCGCCGAACGCCATGCGTGCAGGGTGCTTCACTGCGGCCGCGCCGCCGGGCATCGGGATGTACGTGAGGTTCGCGAAGCGCTCGAAGTCGACGCGGTTCGCGATCAGGATTTCGCCGCCCCAGATGGCGCCGTCGAATCCGTATCCGGTCCCGTCGAACGCGACGCCGATGACCGCGTCGTCGATGTCGTGCTCCGCCATGGCGGACACGATGTGCGCATGGTGGTGCTGCACGTCCATGACGCGTATGCCGTGCGTGCGGCGCATCTCGTCCGCCCATTTGCTCGTCAGGTATTCGGGATGCATGTCGCGTGCGATGACGGTCGGCTTCGCGTCGAAGAGGCGCTCGAGGCGGTTCTTGGCCTCGAGCCAGGCATCGAAGGTCTCGGCGTTTTCCATGTCGCCGATATGCTGGCTTGCGAATGCATCGTCGCCGCGCAGGAGGCAGAGGACGTTCTTCTGCTCGGGCCCGACGGCGAGGATGGTCGGCGTATCGGCATGTTCCTGCCCTTGCCCTGTGCCGTTCGCGGGCCGCGCGAGCTTGATGGGCATCGGCGCGAAGCCGCGGGCGCGTCGTATGAGCTGCACGGCGGCATCGCCTCCCACGCGGATGATGCGTGCGACCGAGTCGTCGAAGCGGGTCTCGATGGCGCGGTCGTTGCCGACGAAGGCATCCGCGATGCCGGCAAGGGCCTTCCATGCGGCCTCGTCGTCGGTCTGGATGGGTTCGTCATGCACATTTCCCGAAGTCATTACCAGCATCGACCCGAATTCTGCAAGCATGAGGTGCTGCAGGGGCGTATAGGGGAGCATGACGCCGAGCTCGGAGAGATCGTCGGCGAGCCCCGCGGCGAAGACGGCGCCGGGCTTCTTCTTGAGCAGCACGATAGGATGCGCCGGGCTTACGAGCAGGCGTTCTTCTTCAGGGGACACGGCGCAGCATGCGCGGACGGCGTCCAACGAAGGCGCCATGACGGCGAAGGCCTTGCCTTCGCGGCGCTTGCGCGTCCGGAGCTCGGCAAGGGTTTCAGGATTTGCGGCATCGCAGACCAGGTGGAATCCGCCGAGCCCCTTGACGGCGAGGATACGCCCGTCGTGCAGCCAGGAGCAGGCTCGTTCGATGATGGCATCGCTTGCCGCCAGGTCGCTTCCCCATTCGAGTTCGGGATGCCGGTCGCGCAGCGTCCTGGTTCGTGCGTCCGTATCCGCGTTTTCATGCGCGTCTGCATCCGCGGGCGTCGCGGCGTCGGCCGCTTCTTTCCAATATATATGGGGACCGCAGTCGAAGCAGGCGTCGGGTTGGGCGTGAAAGCGCCGGTCGGCGGGATCGGCGTATTCGTGCGCGCAGGCCGGGCACATGGGGAACGCCGCCATGGACGTGGATGGACGGTCGTAGGGCAGCGCATCGATGATCGTGTAGCGAGGCCCGCAGTTCGTGCAGTTGATGAACGGGTAGCGATAGCGCCGGTCGTCAGGGTCGAAGAGCTCGCGGATGCAGTCGTCGCAGGTGGCAAGGTCGGGAGAGATGAGCGTCGTCGCATCGGAGGACGTTTCGTCCGAATGGCGGATCTCGAAGGAATCGAAGCCCTCGAGCGGGACTTCGTCGAGCAGGATCTCTTCGACGCGCGATGCGGCGGGAGCGTGCTCCGAAAGCTCCAGGACGAAATCGTCCAGATCGGAAGCTTCTCCTTCGGCGTGGATGCGCACGCCATCGATGCCGTTCAAGACCCATCCGTCGATAAGGTTATGCTTTGCGGCCCGATAGACGAACGGACGGAATCCGACGCCTTGGACGATGCCGTGGACGCGTATGTCAAGCGCCTCTCTCATAATCCCCCTTTGAAGGCCCGGTCGTGGCCCTCTCCATGCGTTACTTGCGTGCGGACCCGTGCACGCGGACGCGCGGGTGCGGGCGTTGCAGGTTCCCCGCGAATTCCTGTTCGGATGCGATTGCTCCGTAGCCTGCGGCATTGAAGTTCCCGCGCTCGAACCCGCGCGCGGGGAAGGCGTCTTCGTCGTGGTCGGCTGCATCGTCGTGCGCATGGACGTGATCGCGCCCATGCGTCGCGTCGCTGTCGAGGCCGAGGAGATTCCGGCCCGTGGCGGTGATGGCCAGGTTGCCGTGCAGGACGCCCTTCGTGCCGAGGATCAGGTTGGATATGGCCTGGATCACATCGGTTTCGCCGCGCAGGATCACGACCTCCATGCAGAGCTCATGGTCGATATGCACATGCACGCTCGTGATGATCTGGTCGAGGCAGTCGTGCTGGATGGAATCGAGCTTCTCGCGCACGTCGCTCGCGTGATGGTTGAAGACGATCGTCAGCGTGCCCATGACCTCTTCGCCGGGCTCGCCGCTCGCCTGGCCGGCAAGGGCTTCGCGCACGAGGTCGCGCACCACTTCGCTGCGGTTCTTCGCGAGCCCGCGCGTGGCGACGAGCTTATCGAATTCGACCAGAAGGTCCTCGGGCATCGCGACCGAGAACCTCATCAAGTCGCGCCCCATGCCTACACCAGTTCGACGGTCACGCCGGTTGCGGTGCTCGCGTCGTCTTCGAGGGCATCCTTCGCTTCGTCGAGGAGCGCGCGCACGTCGTCGATCATGGACATGGCTTCATGCAGCTTTTCGGATACGGTCGCAAAGCCGGCGTCGCCGGCGGTGTGGCCGAGGTTATGGGTCCAGCGGCGCTCAAGCTTCAGATGGTCGTCGATCTGCTCGATCATCTGCTCGAACTGGCCGGTGTTGACTCCGTTGGTGCACATGGCTGCCTCCTTTGGTTGTCGGATGGTGCTATTGTGCTCCTTGAACTAGCAGATGAACGTGATAAAAGGAAAAACGGAGTGAAAAAACCTCTCAAAAGTAATACGTTTTCCCGTGCGCGTGATCGCGACCTGGCGCCCTACGCGGCGGCCATCGAGGGCGACCCGGACGCCTACCTGTGTGCGCTTTCATGGGAAACGCCTTCCGATGCCGCGAAATCAGCGATCCGTGCGTCCGCTCCGCGGATCGGATACGACGCCGCATCGTTCGTTTCCGTAGGCGGATTTTCCGCGGCGGAGGCGTTCAGGCTCGTGGAAGCGCTCGATCCGGTGGCTCTCGTCGTGCTCGACGAGCAGGCGGCGCGCCTTTTGGAAGAGGCCTACCGCAGCCAGGTCAGGCTCGATGCGGAAGGATCGCTGCTCGGTCGGCCCGTCGCGGCCTTCGCTTCGTTTTCCGACGATCTGGCCTCGGATCGGCTGAAGCAGCGCGACTGGGCGCTGCTCAAGCGGCTCAGGTCGAGGCTCGGTTGACGGCCTTCTGACGCACGCATGCCGTTCGGGGTCAATTTCGCAACAGAGGTTGCAAATGCCGTGCCCCATGGTATCTTGCACTTGCCGTTTCGCCCCTTGCGTATCTGGGTGCGCGGCCTGCATGTTCTACCAAGGGGGTAAGGAGCTCATCATGTCTCATCCTGTATTTGAAATCGATGAATGCATCGGTTGCGGCATCTGCGTGGACGAATGCCCGCAGGACGTCCTCGCCATCGAAGGCGGCGTCGTCACGATCGAGAACGAAGAGGCGTGCATCGCGTGCGGCGACTGCGTCGAGGAATGCCCGATGGGCGTCATCACGGAGATCGTCGAGGACTGACGTTCGCCGAGGACTCCCATGACCGAATCTCATCCACACGCTTCGATCCATCCCGCGTTCGACACGCTCGTTGAAACCATCGCCGCGCTTCGCGATCCTGAAACGGGGTGCCCTTGGGACAGCGCGCAGACGCACGAGAGCATCGCGGCGAACATGGTCGAGGAAGCGTACGAGGCCGTCGACGCGATCGAAGCGGGCGACGTCGACCACATGCGCGAAGAGCTCGGCGACGTGCTGATGCAGATTCTCCTGCAGAGCCGCATGGCCGAGGAAGAGGGCTCCTTTTCCATCGATGACGTATGCAAAGACCTTGACGACAAGCTCGTTCGCCGCCATCCGCACGTATTCGGCGGCGCGCATGCCGGGACGGCGGCCGATGTCGAGGCGATCTGGGCGCAGGTGAAGCTTTCCGAACGTGCGGCCGCGCGGGCGTCCGACGGGCTGCTGGACGCGGTGCCCAAGAACCTTCCGGCGCTGCTGCAGACGCAGAAGATTTCGCGCAAGGCGGCGGCCGTCGGGTTCGAATGGTCCAATGAGCAGGGTGTATGGGATAAAGTCGCCGAAGAGGTCGCGGAATTCAAGGCGGCGGCGACTCCCGAGGAGGCCGCGCTCGAGTTCGGCGACATCCTGTTCGCGCTCGTGAACGTCGCGCGGTGGCGCGGCATCGATGCCGAAAGCGCGCTGCGCGCGTCGAACGCGAAGTTCCGCGCGCGATGGGCTCATATGGAAGCGGAAGCCGGCGGCTCCGATGCGCTGGAAGGGCGCGATGCCGCCGAGCTCGAAGAGCTGTGGCGATCGGCGAAGGCCGATGAATCGAAGGCCGGGAAGCCACGGACCGACGCGCAGGAGTCGGACGCGTAGAGAGATCCGGCGTCGCGCCCCTTGATTCGGAATGCAAGAATTGGGGGGGGTTGGAGGAATTGCCGGAAAGCTCCTTCAGGTTCAAACCAGGCATCTCCAGAACCGAAGCGCCGCGTCGCCTTCTGCCATGTCCTGCGGCATCCCTCTGCCGACTGGCGCCCGTTCCTTCCGATGCGGCAAGGTTGCGATTCGGCGACGTTTCTTGACGCGGGGAATCGCGGGGCTACAATCTGATTTGGCACTCAAGGGGTAAGAGTGCCAAACGGTATGTCACGCGAAAGGTCGTTTCTCCATGCGCAAATTCAAGACAGAGAGCAAGAAGCTCCTCGATCTGATGATCAACTCGATCTATACGAACCGCGAGATCTTCTTGCGCGAGCTCATCTCCAACGCCTCCGACGCGGTCGATAAGCTCTACTTCAGGAGCCTGACCGATTCCGATATTCAGTTGGCGGCCGATGAACTGGGCATTCTCGTGTCCTTCGACAAGGATGCCCGCACGATCACCGTCTCCGACTCGGGCATCGGCATGACGTCCGAAGAGCTCGATCGCAACCTGGGCACCATCGCGCATTCCGGGAGCCTTGAATTCAAGACCGAGAATCCCAAGTCGAAGGGCACAGGCGACGCTGCGGACGGCGCCGGAACCGCCGCTGACGACGAAACCGCCGCTGACGACGAAACCGTCGCCGACGGAGCCTCCGCGCCCGAGGCGTCTGAAGGCGCGACGGCGGAAGCTTCCGCGCCGGCCGACGCGATCGATATCATCGGGCAGTTCGGCGTCGGGTTCTACTCGGCCTTCATGGTGGCCGACCACGTGCGCGTCGTGTCGAAGGCGTACGGATCCGACGAGGCCTTCGCCTGGGAATCCAACGGCGTCGAGGGCTATACGGTATCCCCTGCCGAGCGCGCAGGCCATGGCACCGACGTCATCCTGACGCTCAAGCCCTCCACCGACGAGGCCGATTACGATTCCTTCCTAAGCCAGTACGCGCTCAAGGACCTCATCAAGAAATACAGCAACTACGTGCGCTATCCCATCCGCATGGAAGTCTCCAAGTCGCGCCCGCTGCCGAAGCCCGAAGATGCCGGCGACGACTACAAGACGGAATACGAGCAGTACACGGAGCTCGAGACCATGAATTCCATGGTGCCGATCTGGAAGCGCAAGCGCTCCGACGTGACCGACGAGGAATACGCCGAATTCTACAAGGCGGACTTCCACGACTTCGCCGATCCGCTGCGCACGGTTTCCCTGCATGCGGAAGGCGCGCTGACCTACGATGCGCTGCTGTTCGTTCCGAGCCGTCCGCCCTACGACCTCTATGCGCGCGATTTCAAGAAAGGCCTTGCGCTCTATAGTTCGAATGTCCTGATCATGGACAAGTGCGAAGAGCTTCTGCCCGATTATTTCGGCTTCGTGCGCGGCGTCGTGGCAAGCGACGACCTGACGCTCAACATCTCGCGCGAAACGCTGCAGCACGATCGCCAGCTCCATGCCATCGCCAAGCGCGTGGAGAAGAAGATCAAATCCGAGCTCGCCGGCATGCGCGATACGGATCGCGAAACCTACGAGGCGTTCTTCGCCGATTTCGGCCGCAGCATCAAGCTGGGAATCTACACCTCGTACGGCATGGCGAAGGGCCAGCTCGCCGATCTGCTCCTGTTCTATTCGGCCCGTCAGCAGAAAATGGTCACGCTGGATGAATACGTCGAGGGCATGCGTGCCGACCAGGGATCGATCTACTATGCCGCCGGCGACTCGATCGATCGCGTGGTCAAGACCCCGGTCGTGAAGTCGGTGCTTGCGAAAGGGTTCGATGTTCTGGTCTGCACCGACGAGGTCGACGAGTTCTGCATCCAAGCCATGCAGGACTATGCCGAGAAGCCGTTCGCGAACGTGGCGGGCGGGAATCTCGATCTGGCGAGCGACGAGCAGAAGGAAGCGGCCGAGCAGTCCGCGAAGGACAACGCCGGCCTCCTGTCCGCGATGAAAGACGCGCTCGGCGACGCCGTGTCGAAGGTGGTCGTTTCGTCGCGCCTGACCGATGCGCCCGCCTGCGTGACCGCCGAGGGCCCGATATCGCTCGAGATGGAGAAAGTGTTCGCGCAGAACCGGATGCCGGGCGAAGAGCCGATAAAGGCTTCGCGCGTGCTGGAGCTCAACGCCGATCACGCAGTGTTCGCGACGCTTGCGGCCGCCCAGGCAGCGGGCGATGCGGAAAAGGTGCGTCTGTATGCGAACGTGCTCTATGGCCAGGCGCTGCTGGTCGAGGGGCTGCCGATCGAAGATCCGGCGGCCTATGCGGAGGATGTCTGCGCATTGATGGTCGCCGACGCGGAACCGCCTGCGAAGGAAGCCGAATAACGCGATGCAGAACGGCCCGCCTCCCTTGCCGGGAGGCGGGCCGTTTCGATTCCGGCGGACGGGCGCCAGAGCTTCTAGAACGAGAATCCGATCTGGTCGAGCACGCTCTTGGGCACCATGAAGCGGATGGTCTTCTCGGGATCGACGAACTGGCAGACCTGCACGTCGGCGACAAGCGAGAACAGCATGACCAGGTCTGATTTCGACATGTCGGTACGCTCGGCGACGATTTCCACCATGTCGTGCACGGCGATTTCCGCGGCTTCGTCCATCGTGGCGGCCGAGGCGATGGTGCCGAAGTGCGTCGCGTTTTCGATCACCGGATTCTTCAGGGAAAGCTCGGGAAGGGCGGTCAGCGTGACGGTGGCGAAGCCGGCCACTTCCGCGCCCGATACGCTCACCTCGCCGTCGCCCATGGCCGCGTGCATGTCTCCGCATCCGAACAACGCGCCTTCGCAGGCGACGGGGAAATAGAGCGTCGCGCCCGTCGTGATGGCGGTGTTGTCCATGTTGCCGCCGTGGCTGCCGGGCGTGCCGCAGTTGACGGGAGCGCCCGCGGGTGCCACGCCGATGACGCCGATCATCGGATTGAGCGGGAAGGAGACCGCATCGTTCCAGACGAGCGAATCGCCGTCCACCTTGCAGAAATGCGTGCTCCAAGCATCGAACAGGTCGCCGCAGGCGCCCTCGCCCTTTCCCGTGCAGGAAGCGGTCTGCGCATCGAGCTCGATGTTCTCTATCGAGACCTTCAACGCGCCGCCCGCCTTGGCGCCCTTCACGAAGACGGGTCCGGTCGCGGGATTGATGGCATCCCAATCGATGGAGTCGAGCGTGTCGGCTTCGCTTCGAACCTGGTTGCCGAAGCAGTCCTTCGTGCGGATGCGGACGGTTTCGCCCGATTCGACGGTCAGGGCCGGGGCGAGTTCGGAAGAGAACGCGTAGAGGACCTTCTTGTCATCGAGTTCGATCATGGCAGCTCCTTTCGAGCAAGGGGAAGAGGCGCGCCTCATGTGCGTTTCAGGGTATCATGCCCGGCTCAGGTGCGCATTCCCGATAATCCCTTCTTCCGCATCCATGCTGCATACGCTCAGGAAATCATCTTTTCTGACAGTTAAGTAACATGTCAGATTACTTGTGAGAAAACTTGACAGTGACACACTTAGATAATATATTTGCATCGCGCCAAAGGGTTGGCCGACGGAATCCGTTCAGGCCGGCAGCCATGGCGTTTTATTTAGGTCAGAAACAGTCGGCGGACCGGAACCCCGCCAGCGTCCCGAATGCGGGATGCGGATATGAGAGGACTGATACGTATGGGAAAGATCCTGGGCATCGACCTTGGCACCACGAACTCCGCCATGGCCGTCATGGAAGGCAATGAGCCGACCATTCTCGTGAACGCCGAGGGCGACCGCACCACGCCGTCTGTCGAAGGCTTCCGCAAGGACGGCGAACGCGTCGTCGGCAAGGCCGCCAAGAACCAGGCGGTCACCAACCCCGAGAACACCGTCTCTTCGGTCAAGCGCTTCATCGGTCGCAGCTTCTCCGAAACCTCCGAAGAGCAGAAGACCGTCGCGTACAAGGTGGTGCGCGGCAAGGACGGCCGTGCGGTCATCGACATCGACGGCAAGACCTACACGCCCGAGGAAGTTTCCGCGATGGTGCTCCAGAAGCTGAAGGCCGACGCGGAAAAGCAGGTCGGCGGCACCATCACCGAAGCCGTCATCACCGTCCCTGCGTACTTCAACGACGCGCAGCGCCAGGCCACGAAGGACGCCGGCAAGATCGCCGGCCTCGATGTCAAGCGCATCATCAACGAGCCCACGGCCGCGGCTCTGGCCTACGGCCTCGACAAGGTGGATAAGGATCAGAAGATCCTGGTCTTCGACCTGGGCGGCGGCACGTTCGATGTGTCCGTGCTCGAGCTGGGCGACGGCGTCTTCGAGGTTCTCTCCACCGCGGGCGACAACCACCTGGGCGGCGACGACTGGGACCAGTGCGTCATCGACTGGCTGGCAACCAAGTTCAAGGCCGACCAGGGCGTCGATCTGCGTGCCGACAAGATGGCCCTCCAGCGTCTGAAGGAAGCGGCCGAGAAGGCCAAGATGGAGCTTTCCAACACCACCCAGGCCAATATCAACCTGCCGTTCATCACCGCCGTCGACGGCCAGCCGGTCCATCTGGACTACACGCTGACCCGCGCCGAATTCGAGCGCATCACGCGCAACCTGCTCGAGCGCTGCAAGGCGCCCGTCTCCCGCGCGCTGACCGACGCGGGCCTCGGTGCCGGTGAAGTCGACGAGGTCATCCTCGTCGGCGGTTCGACCCGTATGCCTGCCGTCCAGGAGCTGGTCAAGAACATGACCGGCAAGCAGCCGAACATGTCCGTCAACCCCGACGAGGTCGTCGCCATCGGCGCGGCCGTCCAGGGCGGCGTCCTGTCCGGCGATGTCGAAGGCATCCTGCTGCTCGACGTTACGCCGCTGTCCCTCGGCGTCGAGACGCTCGGCGGCGTCATGACCAAGATGATCGACCGCAACACCACGATTCCGACCCGCAAGACCGAGGTCTATTCCACGGCCGCCGACAACCAGACGTCCGTCGAGATCCACGTCCTGCAGGGCGAGCGCCAGATGGCCAACGACAACAAGACGCTCGGCCGCTTCCAGCTCACCGGCATCCCCGCGGCCCGTCGCGGCGTGCCGCAGATCGAAGTCACGTTCGACATCGACGCCAACGGCATCGTGAACGTCTCCGCCAAGGACCTGGGCACCGGCAAGCAGCAGCAGATCACGATCAGCGGCTCCACCGCGCTGTCCGATGACGAAGTCGACCGCATGGTCAAGGACGCCGAGGCCCATGCCGACGAAGACGCCAAGCGCAAGGAAGAGATCGAAGTCCGCAATAATACGGACTCCCTGGTCAACGCCACGCAGCAGACGCTCGACGAGCTGGGCGACAAGGTTTCCGCCGACAAGAAGTCGGAGGCGGAGTCTGCCATCGAAGACGCCAAGAGCGCGCTTTCCGGCTCCGACATCGAGGCCATCAAGGCCGCAAGCGAACGTTTGCAGCAGGTCGGATACTCGCTGGCCGAGGTCGTCTACTCCGCGCAGCAGGCCGAGGCCGGCGCTCCGGGCGCCGCAGGCGCGGCCCCTGCCCAGGACGACGGTCCGATCGAAGCCGATTACGAAGTCGTGGACGATAAGACCGACGAAGGGAAATAGCCATGACCGAAGACGGCAAGAGCTCCGATCCGCGCAAGATTCCCATCGACGGCACCGATGAACCCGTAGACGAGGCGGCCGAACAGGCCGCCCCTTCCGGGGACGAGGCTTCTCCCGCCGCCGAGCCGTCCTTCGCCGACGAGGTCGAAGCCTGGGTTCAGGATGGCGCCGAGGTCGAAGGCGACGAACCTGCCGAGGCGCCGGCTTCCGCGACGAGCGATCAGGAGGTTGCGCAGGCGCGCGCGGAGGCCTCGGCCATGCGCGACAAGTACCTGAGGCTTCAGGCCGACTGGGACAACTTCCGCAAACGCACCGCCGAAGAGAACGACCAGATTCGCAAGCGCGCGACCGAGCGCCTGATGGAAGACGTGCTTCCCGTTCTCGACGATTTCGAGCGCGCCGTCTCCCATGCCGAGCAGAACGGCGAGGCCGGCCTGCTCGACGGCGTGAAGGCCATCGGCGCCAAGCTTGCCGGCGTTCTGGAGAAGCACGGCCTCAAGGCGGTCGATCCTGTCGGAGAACCGTTCGACGCGCTTGCTCATCAGGCGGTCGCCACCGTGCCCGACCCGTCGGTTCCCGACGAGACCGTGGCGCAGGTGTATCAGAAGGGCTATCGCATGGGATCGAAGGTCATTCGTTCGGCGATGGTCGCCATCTCGAGCGGCGGACCGAAGAGAGAGTCCGAGCCGGACGCATCGGAGCACAAGTAGACGAAGGGGAAGCGGGCTGTTCGGGCCCGCTTTTCAATACATGTCCGAACACTGAGAAGGAGGTGGCGTTGTCATGGCTCAGACGCCTGATTACTACAAGACGCTCGGCGTTGCGCGCAGCGCCACGCAAGACGAGATCAAAAAGGCGTTTCGCAAGCTCGCACGCACGCATCATCCGGATGCGGGCGGCGATGAGACGCGGTTCAAGCAGATCAACGAAGCTTACGAGGTCCTGAGCGACGAGAAGAAGCGCAAGGTCTACGACCGCTACGGCACGGCCGATGCGCAGCGCATCCCCCACGGCGCAGGCGGGCAGAATCCGTTCGCCGGCATGGGCGGATGGGAAGACATCCTTGAAAGTATGCGCCGCGGCGAGGGGGCGTTCGGGACCGACTGGAACCTGGACGATATCTTCGGCGGGTTCGGCGGACGCGGGCGCTCGCCGTACGGCGGCGCGGGCTTCGGCGGCTTCGGGCAACCGGGAGCCGCGCGCCCGATACGCGGACGCGACATGAACCTCACGCTCAACGTGACGTTCGACGAGGCCTTTTCCGGCTGCATGAAGAAGGTGAGCGTAAAGGCTCCCGACGGTTCGTCCGAGACGCTCGACGTGCGCGTTCCTGCAGGAGCCGTGGACGGTGGCCGCATCCGCCTGCACGGCAAGGGCGCAGCGGGAAAAGCCGGCGGTGCCGCAGGGGATCTGCTGATTACCACGAAGATAGGCTCGCACCCGCTGTACGCGCGCGATGGCGCCGACGTGACGATGGACGTTCCTGTCACGGTCTCGGAAGCCGCGCTGGGCGCTTCGGTGGTCGTGCCTGCGCCCGACGGCACGAAGGTCCGCATCAAGGTTCCCGCCGGAACGCAGGATGGAGCCCAGCTCAAGTTGAGCGGCAAGGGCGCCCCGAACGTCAAGGGCGGTGCCCGCGGGTCTCTGCGCTGCACGATTCGCGTGACGGTTCCCCGCACGCTTTCCGCGGCCGAGCGCACGGCCTTCGAAGCATTGAAAGAAGCCGAGCAGGCATCGGGCGTTCAGGTCCGTGCCGCGTTCGGTGCCTAGACGGGAGACGGATATGGAAGATAGGAACAGGCCGCTGTACATGATCGGCGTGGCCGCCCAGCTTGCCGGGGTCCATCCCCAGACGCTGCGTATCTACGAACAGAAAGGGCTGGTCACACCCCAGCGTACGAGCGGGAACACCCGTATGTACTCGCAGGCCGACATCGATCGGCTCGAGCTCATCAACGAGCTGACGAGCGAGGGTATCAACCTCGCGGGCGTCATCCGCATCCTCGATCTGAAGGGGCGCCTCGACGAGCGCGACGACGAGATCGACGATCTGCATAAGAAGGTCCGTCGTCTCGCCGACCGCGTGCACGAGCTCGAGACGCGCGCCGACGTGACCGCGCTCATGCTGCCGCAGGCGCAGCTTCCCCAGACTGCATCTCCCGTGCGGCGGCTCGGAAGCGGTCGCATGGGCGGGTTGGATTATTGAACCCCATGGCCGCGCTTATGCGAAACGCCCAGGTTGCGCGGCGGGGCGATGACGATGCGGCCTGGTTGCGGACGTGGCCGTTCGCATATGCCGCATGGTCTGAGCATGCGCGGCATCGTTGCAGGTTAGAAGATATGTCAAAAGGAGGCGTTCGATCATGAGATTGGACAAGCTCGCTATTACCGCCCAGGAGGCGTTCCAGAGCGCGATGGGCATCGCAGGCGATGCCGATACGCAACAGGTCGATTCCATCCACCTGCTGAAGGCCCTGCTCGATTCCGGAGAAAACAACCTTTCCGCCATCGTCAAGCGCGTGGGGGCCGACCCTGAGCAGCTGAAGATCAACGTCAACACGGCGATCGAGAACGGCCCGAAAGTCACGGGCGGCGCCATGGGGATGCCCATACCCACCCAGAACCTCCTGAAGGTGCTGGACAATGCCGTGAAGATCGCGGAGAAGATGGGAGACAGCTACGCGACGAGCGAGCACCTGCTCATCGCGCTGGCCGACGACAAGGGCCAGGCCGGCAAGATCCTCAACATGGCGGGCATCACGCATAAGAGCGTGGAAGAGGCCTACGACGATCTGCGCGGCGACGCGCGCGTGACGGACCAGTCAAGCAAGCTCGAGCTCGATGCGCTCAACACCTACGGCCAGAACCTGACGCAGATGGCGCGCGAGGGCAAGCTCGACCCGGTCATCGGGCGCTCGGACGAGATCCGCCGCACGATCCAGGTGCTTTCCCGCCGCACCAAGAACAACCCCGTGCTCATCGGCGAGCCGGGCGTCGGCAAGACGGCCATCGTCGAAGGCCTTGCCCAGCGCATCGTCGCGGGCGACGTGCCCACGAGCTTGAAGGATCGCGACCTCATCGCGCTTGATCTTGGGCAGATGGTGGCGGGCGCGAAGTATCGCGGCGAGTTCGAAGACCGCTTGAAGGCCGTGCTCTCCGAGGTCAAGCAGTCGGCGGGGCGCATCATCCTGTTCATCGACGAGCTGCACACCATCGTCGGTGCGGGTTCCACGGGCGACAGCTCGATGGACGCGGGCAATATGCTCAAGCCGGCCCTCGCGCGCGGCGAGCTCCATGCCATCGGCGCCACGACGCTCGATGAGTACCGGAAGTACATCGAAAAGGACGCGGCCCTCGAGCGCCGCTTCCAGCAGGTGTTCATTGGCGAGCCGACGGTGGAGGACACTATCGCCATCCTGCGCGGGCTCAAAGAGAAGTACGAGATCCACCATGGCGTGCGCATCACCGACTCGGCGATCGTCGCGGCGGCCGAGCTTTCGAACCGCTATATCTCCGACAGATTCCTTCCCGACAAGGCGATCGATCTGATGGACGAGGCGGCAAGCCGTCTGCGTATCGAGATCGATTCCATGCCGCAGGAAATCGATCAGGCCGAGCGCAAGTACACGCAGATGCAGATCGAAGAGCAGGCCCTCATGAAGGAAGAGGACGCGGCATCTCAGGAGCGTCTGGAGGAGCTGCGCCGCCAGATGGCCACGTCGAAGGAGTGGCTGGATGCGCGCAAGGCCGAATGGCGCAACGAGAAGGATGTGATCGAAAGCGTCCAGCGCCTGAAGACCGAGATCGACCAGGCGCATACCGAAGAGGAGCAGGCGACGCGCGAGGGCGATCTGTCCAGGGCGTCCGAGATCCGCTATGCGCGCATTCCCGACCTGCAGCGCCGGCTCGCCGAGGCCGAAACCGCGGTGGCGGCGAAGCAGGGCGACGGCGCGATTCTTAAGGAAGAGGTCTCCGAAGAGGAGATCGCCGAGGTCGTGAGCGCATGGACCGGCATCCCCGTCACGAAGATGATGCAGGGCGAGATAGCCAAGTTGATTGATCTCGAAGACCGTCTGCATGAGCGCGTCATCGGCCAGGACGAGGCCGTGCACGCGGTCGCGGGCGCCATTCGCCGCAACCGTGCCGGGCTTTCCGATCCGAATCGCCCCATCGGCAGCTTCCTGTTCCTTGGCCCGACCGGCGTCGGCAAGACCGAGCTTGCCAAGGCGCTTGCGGAATACCTGTTCGATACCGAGAAGGCCATGGTGCGCATCGACATGTCCGAGTACATGGAGAAGTTCAGCGTCCAGCGCCTGATCGGGGCGCCTCCGGGATACGTGGGCTACGACGAGGGCGGGCAGCTGACCGAGGCGGTGCGCCGCAGGCCGTACACCGTGGTGCTGCTCGACGAGATCGAGAAGGCCCACCAGGATGTGTTCAACGTGCTGCTGCAGGTTCTGGACGACGGCCGGCTGACCGACGGCCAGGGCCGCGAGGTCAGCTTCAAGAACGCGATCATCATCATGACGTCGAACGTGGGCAGCCAATCGATCCGCGAGTACAGCGCGCGCGAGGCCGAGGAGTCCATGGGCAAGATGGTCGAAGACATGATGCAGGCCGACATGAGCACCGCCGCCCAGCGGCTGGCCGAGCTTCATCGCAAGATCAGCGAGTCGCTGAGCCAGACCTTCAGGCCCGAGTTCCTGAACCGTATCGACGACGTGATCACGTTCAACGGGCTGTCGTCGCAGGAAATGGAGCCTATCGTCAGGCTTCAGCTCAAGGCCGTGCGCGAGCGTCTTGAGGATCGCCGCATCACGCTCGACGTGACGCCTGCCGCCATCGAGCAGCTCGCGATCGATGGGTTCGATCCGGTGTACGGCGCCCGTCCGCTCAAGCGTTTGATCCAGCGCGAGGTGGTCGACCGCATCGCGAACATGATCATCGCAGGCGACGTGCTCGAGGGCGCGAAGGTGATCATAGACGCGGATATCGCCGAGGGCTACGTCTGCGAAGTAGAACCGCCTGCGGCGGATTAGAGGGCGCGGCGTTTCGCTCGGGAACCTTCGACCGGCATCGTTGGCGGTTGATGCCGTCGGAGGCTGATGTCGTCGTCCTTCGGATGCTTACAGCAGGAAACGGGCTGCGGCTTGAGCCGCAGCCCGTTTCTCACATAAGGTTCGATCTGTATGACGAGGGCGACATAAGGGACCCGGCCGCATCCCGTTTCGTCGAAGGGCTTGATCTGCGATCGAGGAAGGTTCCGAGAGGGTTCGAACGGCGCGGCCGCGCATGGGAGGGGTCGGCGCGGCCGCGCGCTCGAGATGCGTGGTCGATCGCTATGCGATATCGCCGGCGATATGGCGGACGGCGTGGCGCGCGAAGGTGAGCGTACGTCCGCATGCGCTGCCGACGATGTATTCGGGGTAGTTGTTGGCCCACATGCTGCCGGAGCAATCGCCTGCGGCATAGAGACCCTCGATCGGCTTCGCTTTGGCATCGAGCACCTGCATGTCCTCGTTGATGCGCAGGCCGTCGCCGGTGGTCAGCAACGCACCGCCGAACCAGGTGCCGTAGAAGGGAGCCGTGCGCAGCTCGGAGAGGCGGTAGGCTTCCTTGCCGAAGTCGCTGTCCTTCTGCGCATCGTAGAAACCGTTGTATGTATCGACCTCGGCCAGGAAGGCTTCCTTCGCCTCACCTGTGAAACCCAGCTTGTCGGCAAGCTCGTCGATCGTGTCGGCCTTGACCATCGTGCCCTTCTCGAGCTGGTCGGCGTAGATCTCGTCGAGCGGCTTGTCTTCGTTGGAGGCGAGCAGTATCTGGGTTTGACGCGAGCAGCCGATCGTGGAGAAGCGCTTGACGTCTTCCTTCAGATTGGAGTCGAAGATCTGGCAGAAGACGCCGCCCTCATGTTCGGCTGCCGCGAAGCAGCAGGAGTCGTACGGGGTGGATTCGTTGCAGAAGCGCCTGCCGTCGCGCGCGACCTTCATGAGCGGTTGGCTTCCGAGGTTGAACTGCTTGTCGGTGCCGATGAACTCGGCGCTCGCACCCGCTTCCGAGACGATGCCCGCATCCTGGCCGGGCAATACCGCGCCGCGGTCGAAGATCATCGGGACGCCGATCGTGTCTTTCTGGCCGCCGATCCACATGCCGGCCTTGATGCCGTCTCCGACATCGTTCGGGGAGCCGACCTGCAGGGTGACGCAGCGGTCGACCATCGGGTTGCAGGCGCGCAGCATCTCGGCATTGCCGGCGTAGCCGCCGGTGGCGAGCAAGACGCCCTTCTTCGCGTTCACCTGCACGTAGGTGCTGCCGGTTTTGAAGATCGCACCGGTCACGCGGCCGCTCTCGTTCTGGATGAGCTTGACGAGGCTGTGCTCGTAGGTGACGTCGTAGCCCTTCTCGTTGATATAGGCGAGCAGGACCTTATTGCGCTCGAGCCTATCGCCGTTGGCGTCCTTGCCGGCATAGTAGTGCTGCATCGGCGCGACATAGTAGCCGGTGCCGCCGGTCTCATGATCTATATCGGCATCGAATTCGCAGGTCATGCCAGCTGCGGTTAGGATAGGGTCGATCCATTCGACCATATCGGAGCTTTCTCTGATCCAAACGCGGATGACGCGCTGGTCGCACTGGCCGGAAGCGTAGCGGGCCCACTCGTTGAGCAGGCGCCCTTCGTCCACCTCGAGACCGGCATCCTTCGTGTAGCGGGTGTTGATGGCGCCGAACCAATGGCGCGTACGCTGAATACTCTTCATCTTTTCGCAGATCATGAATTCCATGCCGAGATCGGCCGCTACGGCGGCGGCCGCCAAGCCTGCATTGCCTGCGCCGACGATCAGGAGGTCGGTTTCCTTGGTTCCGCTGATGTCGCTCTCGGCGATTTCGGGGGCTGTTCCCAGCCAGTCGTCCGAAGCGTTCATCGCATCGGACGACGCTTCCTCGTTCGTGGCCGGGGCGGCCTTCGTCGCGCATCCGGCAAGGCCTATGGCTCCCACGGCTCCGATACCTGCCATGGCTCCGAGGAAGCCCCTGCGCGAGATGCCTTCGATTTCTTTCATGATTCCCTCCTTGAATCTATCGGCGAGCCGTTTTCTCATGGCTGTCGCCAATGCTTCCCTGCGATTCGAATCATGCGGCTTGGCGCCCGCTTCGTACTCACCCTATGAATGCCATTTCCTCCTTCATCGGCTCTCACCCCAGCGGTACTAGGATGCGTTTCTCCTTGTCGCACGGTCATCTCTGCGATACTCTCGTCATGTTCGACGGAGGAGGGGAACGCATGAAGGAAAAGCCGACCGTCAGATCGGTCGTCGGCGACAAGCCGGCTATCTGGCTGCGCTGCACGTTCGCGATGATGGTCGAGTTCTTCGGCGTGTGGCTTGTGAATGCCGTTCTGCTCCCCCATTATGCGGCCATACTTCCGATTGCACGTGAGGCGGCGTCCGTGGCGGGCGTGGCGACGCTCGCGCTCATAGCGTTCACGGCGTCGCGTCGGCCGATTCTCTTGGACGAGCAACGGATCTCAGTGGCATCGCTCGCGTCCTATTCCCTTGCCTTTGCGCTCATCGTGTTGGGCATTTTGAGATCAGATCCGCTTCTGCTGCTCATCGGCGCGATTCTGCGGGTCGTTTCTACGAGATGGGTGACGGTGCTTGCGGGCATATCGCTTTGCTGCCTGCGGGCGCGGGCGTGCATGCTCTCCATCGCGACCGCGTACTGCGCGAGCTATGCGTTGCGCATCCTGTTTTCCCATGCATCCTTTTCGGCATGCATGGTTGCGTTGCTCTTTCTGCCGTATCTTACGTATGCGGCTTGTCGGCCTGCGGCTCTCGAAATTCTCGGCGCCATGAGGGTGAGCGACCCCCAAGCGGTATCGCACATCACCGAGCCTTCGTCCTTTCTCCCGCTCACGCATGGTCTGTTCATCGCCATTCTGGTGTTCAGATTCGCCTATGGGTTCGCGCTGGCGTTCGGCGCGTCTGACGGGGTTCCCGTCCAGACGATGTTCTCCCTTGTTCCTCTTGCCATTGTCCTGGTGCTCGTCTTTCTTCCCGCTATGCCTAAGGCTGATGTCTTATACCAGGTTGCCGCGCTGTTCGTAGTAACGGGTTTCGCCATGGCGCTCATGCTGGCGCAAGGCGGGATTCCGTCTGGATCGGCCGTTCTCGCCGCCGGTCCCCTGTATGCGGGAAGCGAATGCTTCGAAGTGCTCATGTGGTACGTGCTCGCATCTCTCGGGGCTCGCAATCGTGTAGGCGCGGTCGAGCTTGTGGCCAGGGGGCGTGCCGTCGCATCGGCGGGATTGATCGTCGGCGCGCTCGCGGGCCACGCCATGAATACCGAGACGGAGCCGCTCTGGCTGTCATGCGGCATGGTTGCGGTGCTGGTGGCGTTCGTCGCCGTGAATCTGATCGTGCTGAAGGAGTTCAGCTTCCAAAAGACGATCGACGGCGTACGGCCCCTGAAGGAGCTGTCGACCCTTCCCGAAGGCGCGACCTTCGATATGGCGGGTTCGTGCGCCGCCCTTGCGTCGGATTGCGGACTCACGCCGCGCGAGCACGAGATCATGGGATACCTCGCGCGTGGGCGCAACGCGGCGTATGTCCAGGAGAAGCTGGTCTTGTCGCGCAATACGGTGAAGACCCATGTGGCGAACATCTATGCGAAGCTCGGCGTCCATTCCCAACAGGAGCTCATTGACATGGTCGAGAATGCGGCGCCCTTGAACGGATAGCGGGTCGTAACAGGTCGCTGCGAGCCTTAGTAACGAGCCATGGCGAGCTGCAGTGCGCAACGGGTCGCGGCGAGTTGCAGCAGGCTGTCGTACGAGCCATGGCGATCCGCAACGGGTTGTCGCGAATTGTGCGGCGAGCTGCCTCAACGAGCTGCTGCGACGAGTCGTCCTAACGAGCCGCTGCGACGAGCGCCTTGCTCTAGCGAGCCGCCGTAACGAGTCGCAGCGAGCG
The DNA here is from genome assembly GCF_000162875.1 of Slackia exigua ATCC 700122. GTDB lineage: Bacteria > Actinomycetota > Coriobacteriia > Coriobacteriales > Eggerthellaceae > Slackia > Slackia exigua. Next base: position 1,109,489 of record NZ_GG700630.1, on the reverse strand, counting down.
GATGACATCCCGCATCTGGCGGGCTGCCTTCGGCATCAGGCGCTATAACGACTTGCCGTAACGAGCCGCTGCATTGACAGGGCATACCGAGCATGAAGATTCGTATGCCGCAAGGACACTGACAATCGGAATCGCTCGTTGGCGTCTTGGCTATGCCGTGCCGACAAGGTAATCGAGTCGGTGCGGTAATCCTCTAAAAGCTTCGAAAGGAGAGGGGGTATAGCCCCTTTTCGACCATCGAATTCGACGCCGATGACAAAAAATCGCTGTTTAGAGAATCTCGGGCACTAATTTTGTTGTATTCACAACGAAAATGCTCCTAATGGGATGAAATTAAGTTGTTATTACAACATATATGCTGAAAATATACCCCTATAGGGTATACCAAGCTTTGATATTTTGGCAGTAGAGAGGGTTTTCACTTTTCACCCCCCACCCATCGTCCCTATCGTTGACGCCCGTTCGCTCTTCGCCGCCATCTGGCCCACTGCCGCTTATCGTCGCCGATCGCCGTTACCTGTCATCTACCGTCGACAGGTGCTTCTTTTCATATCCTTGGCGCTCAGCTTACGTGCGGTCCTCATAGAGCAGTGTGATAGGATGGGCCGCGGAGCGTAGGTATGTTGTGGTTCTGAACTGGGGCAATCAAGGTAACATACGGCTTCGATCGCTCCTGGCGGACACCGTGCGCCTCGATTCCCTGGATACGGGCGATCTATCGCATCGCCATGTGGGCGGGAAACGTTTCGGCACCGACGAGTGGGAAAGTCATCTCAACCGTTGTTTCGCGCGGGCAGGGAAACGATGAAGGGGCGCTGGGTATGGGCTTCGCTGAGGAATTCGGCAGGTGCATCGATGAACTGGGCTGCTGCGCGGTCGATCTCTCAGATCTGACGGGGCTTTCAAGGTCCACGATCAGCCGGTATAGAAACGGCAGCAGGCTGCCTTCCGAGGAAAGCATCCCTCAGCTTGCGGAAGCTCTCGTCCGCGCATCCGCGGTTTCTGCCGGCATTTCCCTCGCCGACACTTCCGCCCCACCAGGTCTCGACGTGGCCCTCATCGAGGAAATCTCCCGTCGACTTTCCCAAAGCTTTCGGTCGGACCAGCCCGAATACGACTACGAGCTCTTCAGGGAGCGCATGAACGCTCTCATCGACGCGCTGGGCATCACGCTTTCCGACCTCTCGAACGCCCTCAATCACGATCCCTCCCATCTCTCGCGGATACGGACAGGACGCAGGCGTCCCGGGGATCCTCGGGTGCTTGCCGCAGGGCTGGCTGGCTACATTTCCCGCACCTATACCTCCGAAGCCGACCTGCGCACGATTGAGCAGGCGATATCTTTCCGGTCGGTTCCCGCGTCGTGCGCGCCTGATTTTCCCGGGGCGGGCCTTGAAATCGCTCTTCTCGATTGGCTCATGGAAGGACAGCGGGAGGCGTCCCGCGACATCGTTTCCTTCGCGCGAACCTTGGACGAGTTCAGCCCGGCAGACTACACGTGGCGAAGGATCCTGAGCAGCATCGCTCTGCCCGCTGCTCCTTTCCGTATCCCCCCTCAGCGCGACTACCTGGGAGAAAGAGAGCTGCGGGAAGGCGAGCTCGATTTCCTCATGGCCACCCTGATGGCGCGCAACGCCCGCGAAATGCTGATCTACAGCGACTTTCCCATCGAAACCTCGCTTGCCGACAAGTCCTTCATGAAACGCTGGGTCTCAGGTGTGGCGCTCCTGCTCAAGCGCGGCGTCCATCTCGATATGGTCCATTGCCTCGATCGCCCTCTGGGCGAGTTGATCGCGGGTCTCGAGGCTTGGGTTCCCTTCTATATGACCGGGCAGATATCCGGGCACTACCTTCCCGAAGTCGCCGGTCAGCCCTTTCATCATCTTCTCATGGCGTCGAAGGCGGCGGTTCTCACGGGAAGCTGCGTGCGCGGCAGGCACGAGTTCGCGAAGGCCCGTCTGGTGCGGCGAAAGAAGGATGTCGCACGAGAGGGAGAGAGCGCCGCAGCCATGCTTGAGCTTGCGAAGCCTCTGGTCAAAGCATTTGACGAGAGCCATAATCGGGATTTTCTCAAAGCCATCGAAGAAGATCTTCCCCGCGCTTCGGAACTGCTTATCCTCGTGACTTCGCCCCCTGTGTTCGTCATGAGCGACGAGTTGCTCGAACGCATCTTGGCGAATTCCGGCGTCGGCGAACGGGAGGGGCGTCTCGTCTTGGCCGATGTCCGTCGGGAACGCGCCCTGATAGAGTCTTTCCTTGCGCATGGTTCCGTCAGGGTCAATATGGCGACTCTCTCCCGCACCGCCTTCGAGGAGCGCCCTGTGACCTTGGTCTCTCCCAGCATTCGATGCAAAAAGCCTCTTTCCTACGCCTATTCCGACTATACCAGGCACATTGCGGAGCTTTGCGCCTGCCAGGAGCGGTTCGATTCCCTTTCCGTAGCCTCCGTCTCGCACGCCCCGTATCGGAACCTGCACGTCGTCGTATGCGACGACGCTTGGGCGGCTTTCATCAAAGGACGGTCTCCGGTCACCCACTTCCTCCTATGCCACCCTCATCTCGTCCAAGCGACCCGCGCCCTTTTCGAAGGGTCGTGCTCAAGCCTGCCGCGGAGTTGACGGACGAGGCAACGAAATAAACGCATGCGGTTGCCAGACGAGGTCATCGGCATGCTTCCTGACGGTCGATAGAATCTATGAGGGGATGCATAAGGCGTGCTGAACGCCGTGACGTCTCGTCTGCTCTGTTCCGCAGGGAGCGTTGACGACCGAACAGGATAAAGGAGGAGCCGCCTGATGCCGTTGCCTGAATCCGTGGCTGCATACGTCAGCACCATCACGTTCAAGAAAAAGGCTCTCGGGGGCATCGACGAGGTCGACGCCCTGGAGAAGATCGCGGATATCTGCAGGCTCTACGAGGCGGAATTCGGCGAGGCGGCGCACGCGGATGCAACGCATGCGGGCACAGCGCATGCGGACGCCGGCGATGCGCAGGTCTCGGAAGGTGCGCAGGCTTCGGAACCGTCCGAGGAAGCGCGCAATGGGCGCATCGCCGAGCTGGAAGCGGAGAAAGCCGCCATCATGGCTGCGTCGAACGAACTTGCCGCCCAGGTCACCTCTCTTCAGCAGGAGGTCGAAAACCTCAGGGCCGAACGGGGCGATCTGGATGAGATACGCCAGGAATACGAGCGCAGATACGACGAGATCAAAGAACTTTCCCAATTTCTTCCCCGCATCAAGGAAGACCAGGAGGCCCGCGCCCGCCGAGAGGCGGACGTTTTGATTTCGGATGCCCGGAACAAGGCCCAGGAGATACAGGTTTCCGCCTTGGCCGAGAGGGACCGCATCGACGAGGACATTTCCCGGTTGGAAGCCGCTCGCAACGAGCTGCTGGTTTCCACCCAGAAGACGCTCCTCGTGCACGAACGGGCCCTCGCGCGGTTCAAGGAGAAAATAGGCCCCCTCGATGCCGGGGAGTAACGGAAGCTCCCTCGGCGTTTCGGCCGGCTCTCTCGACCCGGTGCTTCGAAAGCGCATCGGGAAGGCGGCCCGGCGACGGGCGGCGAGGAGGTTCCTGGTCGCTCTCGGGGCCACCGCCTTGGCGACGTATCTGCTCTTCGGGGTGCTCTTCGGGGCGGCGCTGGTAGAGGGTTCCAGCATGGAGCCCGCGTACCAGGATGGCGATCTGGTCCTGTTCAGTCGCATGGACAGGACCTATGCGGCAGGGGATGTCGTGTTGGTCGGGAACGGGTTTCGCACCGATCTCATCAAACGCGTCATCGCGACGCCGGGCCAGGACGTGGATCTCGAAGGAGGTTCCGTTTTGGTGGACGGAATGCCGTTGGTCGAGCCCTACGCGGTGGGCGCGACGGAGGCGAAGCAAGCCGTTTCGCTGCCTCTCTCGCTGGCCGAAGACGAGTACTTCGTTCTCGGCGACAGCAGGGATCGCAGCCGCGACAGCAGGAGCTTCGGTCCCGTTGAACGTTCCCGCATAGACGGGAGGGTCATTGCGGTTCTTCGGCTGGGAGGCTAAGGCCCTCTGGCCATGACCATAGGACAGGGCCGGATTCGGCGAGATAGGCCATGAGGCGCATCTCGCCGAATCCGGTGGGAGACGAAGAAGGAAAGGACAGGAACGATGACCTCTATCATCAAGAAAGGGGCGGCGGCTCTCCTGTTGGCCGTGGCGCTGGCGGTGGGGATGGTTCCCCTCTCGGCGTGGGCGGTCGACTCGCTGCCTCCCGACCAGGGCACCATGACCATCCATAAATGGCTGATGTCCGACACGAGCAAGGCCCTCGATCCCAACGACGGCAGCGCCCTTACCCCCGCCCAGATCCAGCAGCTGATCGACGCGGGAGCCAAGCCGCTTGATAACATCAAGTTCGATGTGTACAAGATCTCCGCCGTCAACAACCAGACCCTGGGATTCAACGGCGCGCTGCCCGGCGCCGCCCCGTACACGCTGATCAACGGCAACACCCAGATGAAGGATGCCGACGGCAATACCTACGACGTCACGTTCGTGAAGACCCTTACCACCGGTTCCGACGGCACCACGCCCAAGACCACCTTCGACAAGGGCTACTACCTGGTGGTCGAACAGGGCGGCGATCCCCGTGTGACCAGCCCTGCCGCGCCCTTCGTGTGCCCCGTGCCCATGACCAGCGCCGATGGCAAGTCCTGGATCACCGACGTCCATGCCTATCCCAAGAACGAATCCTCCAGCGCCGATAAGGCCGAGTCCAAGGTCACCACCACCAAGAACGCCGAGACCGGCAAAGCCGTCAGCGTGGGCGACACGGTGACCTATACCATCACGCCTTCCGTGCCAAGCGACATCTGGTCCGATGTCCCCACCGAGAACGCGGTCATCGCCTACAGCGTCAACGACGTGATGGATCCTGCCCTTGACTTCGTCGACGGCTCCGTGAAGGTGGAAGGCTCCGCCACCAAGGTCGCCGCCGGCTCGGGCACCACAATTCCCGCGGCGGGCAACTACACCGTGACCTACAACGCGGGCACTCGTACGCTGACCGTCGAATTCACCGCCGACGGCCGTAAGCTGCTGTTCGACAACGGCTACAAGTTCGTCAACATCACCTTCGACGCGACGGTCAACGACAAGCTGGCCTCCAGCGCCACGCTCACCGCCGACAACGAGGCGACGGTCAAGTTCATCAACCGCTTCGGCGAAGAGAAGACCACCAACACCCCGAAGACCACCATTCATTCGGGTAAGATCAAGATCGACAAGGCCGACGCCAAGAATAAGAACACCAAGCTGGCAGGCGCCAAGTTCAAGCTTGCCACCTCCGAGGCCAACGCCAAAGCGGGCCGTTTCCTGCGCAAGGCCGCCGATGGCAAGATCCTCGACTACGGTGCCGCCGGCTATGACGCCGCCACCGATTGGGAAGAGACCACCGACAGCGCCGGTTCCGCGGCCTTTGCGGGCGTCGCCGACTATACGTCTTCCATAACCTGGAATCCAGCAACCGCCTCATACGAAGAGGGCGCCAAGACCTATCTGAGCTATTGGCTGGTCGAGACCCAGGCTCCCAATAACTACAATCTGCTGTCCGATCCTGTGAAGGTGTCCTTCACGGAAGACAATTCCACCGTGGCGACCACCTACACCGTGACCCAGAGCATATTCAACACCACCGATTTCACCCTGCCTAAGACCGGCGGTATCGGAACGATCCTGTTCACGGTCGGCGGCATCGTCCTCGTCGGCGCAGCTGTCGCCATCATTCTGACGTCCCGCAAGAAGAAGGTCGTCAAGAAGTAACCGATCCCGCTCTGCGACCTGCAACGCAGAGCTCCGCAAGCCCGCCGGGGACGGTTTTCCGTCCCCGGCTGGTGCTCGTTTCGGAAGAAGGCAATGAGAAGGATCCTCTCGGTGATAGCGCTCGCTCTGGCTGGGTTAGGCCTGTTGGCCTACCCCTCCGTAGCGATGTATCTCTCGGATGTGAACGGATCGTATGCATCGGAGAGCTACAACGAGTTCGTCGAGGAGGTCGATCAGGAGACGCTCGATGCCGAGTGGCAGGAGGCCGTTCAGTACAACGAGAGCCTGTCGGGCAATCCCGTGCACGACCCTTTCATAGAGGGAACGGGCATGGCTATGCAGGACAACTACTATGACGTCCTCGATCTGGGCAACGCCATGGGAACCGTGGAGATACCCAAGATATCGGTGAGCCTGCCCATCTATCACGGGACGGCCGAGGACACGTTGCAGCAGGGCATCGGGCACCTCGAAGGCTCGTCGATGCCCATCGGCGGCGAGGGAACCCACGCGGTGCTCACCGGGCATACGGGCCTGGCCCATGCGCGGATGTTCACCGACCTGACCGAGCTCGAGGAAGGCGACCTGTTCTACGTGCACGTTCTGGATCGCACCTTGGCGTACCGCGTGGATCAGATTCTCGTCGTCGAGCCCGAGGATTCCGAAGCGCTGCGGCGCGTGGACGGCAAGGACTACTGCACGCTGCTCACCTGCACGCCTTACGGGATAAATTCCCATCGCCTGCTGGTGCGCGGCGAGCGCACGGACTACATCCCCGAAGAGAAGGAGGACATCGAGGCGGTAACGGGATCAAGCGCTCCCTTCGCCATCGCCCTCACCGCGGCCGTCACCACCGTCGCGGTCGTCATCGTCGTGACGGCGATAACCGTCAGGAGCCGCAGGAACGAGCGGCGCCGGCAGGCTGTCATCGACCTGATCCTGGGGGGCGGCTCGCAGGAAGGCGGATCGTCATGAGCCGGCGGGCGGCCTGCATAACGGCCGCGATCTTGGCGGTCGGTGGGATCGTCCTGCTGCTTCTGCCCCATGCGGCCCAGTGGATGTATGCGGACGAAGCGAACCGCGCGGCCCGGGATTTCGATATCCGCATGGAACGGGCCGACGTGTTTTCGATGGGCCAGGATGCCGAAGGGCTTTCGACGAACCGAAACGTTTCGGAAGAGGGCTTTCTCGATCTGGACGGGTTATACGCGGATATGGTCGCCTATAACCGGCGCATCGCGGATGACGGCCAATCCGGCCTGGTGGACGCATGGAGCTACCAGCGAAGCGAGATAGACCTGCGCGCCTACGGCTTTCCCGATCAAATGATCGGCTACGTCGAGGTGCCGGCCATCGGGCAGACGCTGCCCCTGTACCTGGGCGCCACCAGCGACCAGATGAGCTTGGGAGCCGTGCAGCTCACCCAGACCTCCATGCCTATCGGCGGCGCTGACACGAACTGCGTCATCGCAGCCCACCGGGGTGCCTGGTCGGCTGCCATGTTCCGCGATATCGAGGATCTGGAGCCGGGTGACGAGGTGCGCGTGACCAACCCCTGGGGCACCCTCACCTACCGCGTGCGGGAGACGAAGGTCATCGCTCCGAACGATATACGGCAGATCCTCATACGGAAAGGAGAGGACATGGTCACGCTCATCACCTGCCATCCCTATGGGAGCAGCGAGAAGCGCTACGTGGTCTATTGCGACAGGACATGACGGCAGGCGGGCACCGTGAAGCTTTCCGCGAACCAGGCGGCTGTCTGGCTCGCGGAAAGGATTCATGGTTTTCAGGGATGCTTCGCGCGGCGATCCGCGCAGGAGCCCGACGGGTTGAAACGGCCGATCGAGCCGGTAGAAGGGATGAATGATATGGACGCACGTCGAGAAGCGAGGAACATCAAAGACGTCGCCGGATTCGTCGCTGTCATGGCGGCGGGCGTTTTGGCGGCAGCGATCATGGTCGTCTCGCTGGCGGTCATCGCTTTGGCCGACGTCGACGCGGTGCCCCGGATAGCATCTTTCGAAGCGAAGGATCCCGTGGCGGCGCTTTCCGTGAAAAACGGCACGCCTTTGGACAAGGCGGGGCTGCCCGATGAGCTTGTCGCCGTGGTGAAGCTCGACAAGGACGAGGATGCGGATTCCTTCGTCCAGGCGACGCCTGCGTCCAAGGATGCCGATCAGCGGCATTATGCCGCTCCTGCAGGCGCCGACGCCCTCTACGCCGCCGGCGATAGGGTGGTGTATTCCTGCGACAACGACTCGGACGAGGCCACTGATCCCGTCTACCGCGTATACGGCAGCCTAGGGGAAGGCGAGGCGTCGTGGTTCGCTTCCGACAAGCAGGGCGCCATCCAAGGCCGCATGGTCGATATCCCCGTGACGTGGGCAGGGGATTATGACGCGAACCAGGCGGGCACCTACGTGATGACCGCGTCTTTCTCAGGCTATGCCTATGCGGAGGCTCGCCCGCATGCCACCGTTGACGTGGCCGCCGCCGAGACCGGCGGCGAAGGGGCCGATAACGCCAAGCCCGCGCCTGACGAACCTGAAAGCAAAGAAGCCGATTCCGAGAAGGAAAAGGACGGCAAGGGCGGCGAAGATAAGGCCGCTGCCGATACGAAGGACGGAACTGCCGAGGAAAAGGACGATGCCAAGGCCAAGGATAAGGCCGAGGACGCTTCTCCCGTCCAGACGGAACCTGCCACCCTTACCGCGGATGCCGGCGATGGCATGAAAGTCACCGTCGAGGCGCCGGCGGGGACGCTGCCCTGCCCTGCGGACGAATTGACGCTCAGCGTCGCTCCCGTGGATGATCCCAAGGCGCAGGAGCTGGTCGAATCGCAGGCGGACGATCCTGCGGACGGCGCCCGCCGCGAGACAAGGCTCTACGACGTCAAACTCACGCGCGATGGGCAGGAGGTCCAGCCTGCCGGCGATGTCAAGATGACGTTCGAGGGCGTCGACGCTCCCAAGGGCGATGCAGAGCTCTACAGCTTGGACGAAAGTGCCGAGACGGTCGAGAGGCTCGACGCCGCCGAGAGCGGCGACACCTCTATGTCCGCCGTGACGCAAGGCTTCCCGACCTGCGCGGTGACCTGGACGGTGGACTTCCGTTTCGACGGAGGGACGTTCTCCATCGCCGGCGAGTCCTCGGTCCTGCTCTCCGAGGTCTTCTCCCGCCTGTCGGTGGGCCGCGAGGCCTCCGACGTCGTCTCCTGCGAGTTCAGCGACCCGGCCCTCCTTTCCGTGGAGCGGGAGGGGGACGACTGGAGGCTGGCGTCGCTCGCGCCCTTCTCCACCGAGGAGAGGCTCTCCTGCGCGTTCCCGAACGGCGATGTGGTCGAGATCGGGGTGACCGACGCGCCCGCCGGCGGCGTCGCCGAGGACTACGTGCCGGGCACGGGCGAGGTCTCGGGCCTGAACGTGTCCAAGGCCACCGGCACCGCGCCCTTCGACGCCGACGACTCGGCGGGCAACGACTCCTCGGCGTCAAACGACGTCGTGCGCTCCTTCGACACGGTCTTCTACAGCGTCGGCTACACGCTGAACCTGGCGGACAAATACCAAGGCCTGTTCAGCGGATATAAGAAAGCGAACCTCTATGTGGAGGCGACGTTACCCTTGCCGAAAGAGCAGGCGGCCTTCGACCTCGGCGCCATGTCCTGGCTCACGGATGCCCAGGTGACGGATAACGGCGCAAGCCAGACCTTGACGGGCTATTACGCGTTGGACACGGGCGGCAAGGCATATGCCGTTCCCTCGACGGGAACCATGAAACTCGCCGTGGCCGTAAAGAACATGGCCAACGGGACAAACGTCAATCTGACGGAGATCAAGTGCTGGCTGGATGCCGGAAAGGAGAAGACGGTCACGCCTACGGACACCGCCGTGAGCAGCAAGGCCAATTACAACGTCGGGATTAAAGATTTCACATGGGAGGTAGGTACCGCCGATTACGCGGCAGGGACCATCGCCATGAATTCCGAAAGCACCCCATACCATGGCTCGATCGAGTCCTACGGGGTGTACGTTTCCGTGGTGAAAGATGCGAAAAAGGGCGACAGGGGGTTGTTCGTCGAAGACGAGATAAACTGCGAGTTCGACCTGAAGGCATACGAGTATTATTTCGACGGCAGCAGCTACGTCCCTTTGGCGAACACAGTGCTGTGGGATTGCAGCCTTTACACGGAGGAAGCTCAAGGCACGCAGAACCGTGAAATGCTCTATATGAAAATGGGCAATGGCAACAATAAGTACAGATTGCCATATTCGCGGAAAGATATTGGAGATAGGTCGAACTCCGCGTTCGATTCGGGAACGATCTCGGTCGAGCCAAGAGGCGGCAATACTTACCACGTCAAATTTTCTGGGATAAAGACGGACGGGATCTTCCCGACGAACGCCGCAAACGACGACGTGCTCGATGGTGGGCAGAACATGATTGCCACCGGCGTGGTGGAGGTATACCAGCCGTTCCATTGGAACGGGGCGACACCGGCAGGCGGCCCGGGTGTAAAGAGATATACCGATGTCTGCACCGACGGCACGTTCAAGATCAACAGGCAGACCCACGACGATCCAAACGCCGTATTTCAACCGGAAACGGTCTCAGACAACAGGAATTTCTTGCCTATAAATTATGGGGGCACCGGCGACGCCAGCTTATACGTAAGCCTGAGAGACAATGCCACGATCCATGTCGGCGATACATACAGCGTGTCCGTACACGGAAATGCGTTTCCGACGGCAACCTATGGGTTCGTTCACGAGGATATCTTCGTCAAATTCGACGGCAGGGTCTTCGACGTGGACGAGGGGAGCATCCAAGCAAATGTGGGCCTATCGGATGGCGTTCCTCTCACGAACCCCTATTTCGATATCTCGGTGTATTACGTAGGACACGATCAGGCTGGGGTGCAGTGGGATGGGCTCGATAGGATGAGGTATTACAACCCGTCGAACTATGCAGCCGGTGGATTCCAGCTGTTTTCCTCCATGGACGAGCTCCATGCCACCTTGGGGCAGGATGCGTTGTGCTGCGGCCTGTATTTCAAGATCAGGAACATCGATATCGCAGCGCTTCAAAGGGATGACCTTAAGTACGGTTATTACAATGACTACGAAACGGTCGGCGCTGTGTTTGACTTGGTCGCGAAATCCAATGAGGGGTTCGACGGACCGGTCACGCACATCCTCGCCTCCAGTGTGAAATACCGTGCCGACGGAAGCATGGTGGAAACAGACTATGACAGGTCGTGGCCTAACTATGACGTACCGACCGGCGCGACATGGGTAATGGGTTCCTACTATTACCCCGCGGCTTACGACGGCAACGGGAACTGCATCAGGAATGCCAGATACGACATCACCGCTGACTCTGATTCTACGAACTGGCGGTCAGGAAAGACGGTCTACATCCTCGGAGAGGAATGCCGGACGGAGCAGCGGATCGCGAACGAGCAGAACGGAAAGAGCAAGCAGACCTACTTCGTCCCGAGCGGCGAGCGCTACGCGGACTATGCGCTGCGGTCGAAGGTCCTGTTCGGCGGCAACTACACGAAGACGAGCGATGTCACGGTGACGGCGACGCTGGACAAGGGGCTGTCCTATATTCCGGATACCGCCTATCTGGGAGGGACGTACGTCCAGCCGACGGATTCCAAGCACAGCGGCAGCGTGACGGGCGGGGTGAAGCTCCGGGACAACGGCACGGTCGCCGGCGCTCCGACGTCTGCGACGACCATCGGAAGCGTCGACATGGCGATTGAAGAACATGCGGACGGGACTACCACGCTCACTTGGAAGTTGACGAACGTCGAGTTGGGCAAAGAGATACCTGAGATTCATTACAGCACCAAGATCGGCGACGAGGCGAACCTGGAGAACGACGTCCACGACGGGGAGACGCTGAAAAGCGTAGCGGCGACCTATACCACCGATTCCGGCGTGAAGGACGAGGCCTCCTCCACAACCTCTCTCAAAATCATCGCCTTGGAATCCGCAACCATCGTCGACGGCGTTATGAAAGACGGGGTGCTGCACGGAGACGAAGCGGAGTTCGACGTCGACGAGGATATCGCCTTCACCATCGATTACACCAACGACAGCGCGCAGACCTTGGATAACATGGAGATCCTCGACGTGCTGCCCTACGACGGAGACCTGCGCGGCAGCTCCTTCCATGGGGACTACGAGGTGGCCTCCGTGACCGTCGAGCGGCTCAACGACGCAGCGGGAAATTACGCTCTGGACTACACCGAGGACGCCTCGGTTCGGGACCATGAGGGCGACCCGTTCGGCATCTCGCCGGCCTATACGTCGGCATCCGCGACCGTCGCGGGCAGGATTACGACGCTGGAGCTGCCGGCGGGCGCGGCGCCGACGATGTTCCGTTTCATCGGAACAGGCATCGGCCCGTATGCGCAGGCAAGGATTACGGTCACGCTTCATCCGACAGGGAACAAGGACCAGGACGTCTACGAGAACGACGCCGGGTACAGCACGGCGACCATACCGAAGGAGGTGTACGCCGTTCCGGTGAAGGCGACGGTCAGAGCCTCCCAGGCCCCCTTCTCCTTCGTGAAGGTCGACAGGGACGGCGCGCCGCTGGCCGGCGCCGCCTTCGAGCTCTACGCCTGCCCGGCGGGCTGCGACCACTCCCTGTGGCCGCTGGCCTCGGCCGCCTCGGAGGCCGCGGGCTGCTGGGTGGTCTCGTCGCCCTTCAGGCGCG
>NZ_GG700630.1:574014-1096867 GCF_000162875.1 Slackia exigua ATCC 700122 | reverse complement strand
GGCGGCGACGGCCGCGGGGGTCTGCCTGCTCGGCGCCGCGGCCGCGCTGGCGCTGTCGAGAAGGAGGCGGGCGTAGGGGGAGACGGATGCGTTTCCGTGGAGGGCACCATATTAGGCAAGTCAGGAGATGCTTTCGTTCGTTCTGCAGCTGCGTCGCCGGACCTTATACCTCCAGAGCTCGAACGGGGATGACGTAGATGCCATCGCTGCGACGGTAGGCTGTCTCGCTTACGTCGGTGATGATAGCAATGAACGATGGCTCGGGCACCTCGGCTTTTTCGTTGGCGCACGCCTTGCCGCGCAGGCGCGTAAGACCGGCGACGGCTTCGTCGACCTTGTCCAACCCCACTTTGATCTCAATGGTCGCCCAGCTGCCGTCTACACGTTCGATGATGCGTGGGAACGTTCCTATCACATGCGTTGGATGGATGCGGCGAGATAGAATGACGGATTCTGCCGTCTATTTGCAGATGCCAATCGACGGATTATGCACAATTGCAGGGAAGGGCCGATGTTCGAGGCGATTCCCGGGAAGCCTTGCGGGGAGAGACGAGGCGTTCCGCATGACAGTCCGTCGATAGCCTTTGCAGCAATACTATTATGTTTTCGTTATACTATTGGCATGACAAAGTTCGATGACATATACGAGGAGGCAGTCGATAGCCACGGGCTCATCACGTCCGCGCGCGCGGCGGAGCTCGGCGTCACCAACAACGAGCTCGTGCAATACGCGAGGCGCGGACGCCTCGAGAGGGTCGGTCACGGGCTCTACCGTCTGGCAAGGCGCGTTCCGGAGGAAAATGATCCCTACGCGCTCGCGGTCGCTCTCGCCGGGCCTGGGGCGTATCTTTTCGGCGAATCCGTGATCGCTATGCTCGGCCTTGCGCCCACCAACCCGAGCCGCCTCCATGTTGCCGTTCCTGGGCGCATCCGCAGAAGGCTTCCTGACGGGCTCGTCGTGGAACGCGGGGACGGGATGGGGACGACGGCCTACGACGGCATATCCTCTCAGACAGCCGAAGCTGCCATACGGGCCTGCAGGGGCAGGATGATGCCCGAGAGGCTCGTGCAGGCGGCGGGGGCCGCTAGGCGCGAGGGCTACGTCGATGAGGTGGAGTACGGCAGGCTGATAGAAGAAGTCGAGGGGTCATGAAGAAGCCGAACAGCAGGAGGAACCTCGACGTTGCCATAGAGAGGGCGTTCGGGCGCGGTCGCTCGTTCACGAGGGTCCGAGCTACCATCGCGAACGTCATAGTCGGCCAGATGCTTCCCGACGGTGCCGTGAAGGGTGGCAGCTCCATAAAGCTCCGCCTCGGCGAGGGCGCCACACGCTACACCACCGATCTCGACGTCGCGAGGGCGTCAGATCTGGAGGATTGGATCGCACGCCTCCGGAACTCGCTTGCCGAAGGCTGGGAGGGCTTCACCGGCCGCGTCGTGACACGCGAACCGGCGTCGCCCGAGGGGGGTGCCTGCAGCCTACGTCATGCAGCCGTTTGCCGTAAAGCTCGACTACAACGGCAAGCCCTGGGTAACCGTCGACCTTGAGGTCGGCCACAACGAGATAGGGGATGCCGACGAGCCCGACCCCTGCCTTCCCCGCTTCATCGTGGAGATGTTCGAGTCCATCGGGCTGCCCAGCCCCGGTCCCGTTCCCCTCATGCCTGTTTCCCACCAGATAGCCCAGAAACTCCACGGGCTGAGCGAGCCCGGCAGCAAACGCGCGCACGACCTCATCGATCTGCAACTGCTCGTGGCAGGGTGCGACGTCGATTACGCGAAGACCCGCTCTGTCTGCGAGCGCCTCTTCGCCTATCGCCAGATGCAATCCTGGCCACCGAAGATCGATGGAAGTGCCGATTGGAACGACCTGTACCGTGAGCAGTCGGGCGAGCTCGACGTCGTCGGCGATGTCGAGCTCGCAGTGACATGGGCGAACGAGCTAGTTGAGAGAATCGTGCAGAGCTGACGGACTGTCGCCCCCTACGCCCGCCTCCTTCGCGAAAGCGCCAGCGCGGCCGCGGCGCCGAGCAGGCAGACCCCCGCGGCCGTCGCCGCCAGGGCGCCCCGGCCCCCGGCCTTGGGCATGGAGACGTTCGGGTAGTTGGGCAGCGCGAGGGCGCCGGCGCCGGGCCCGGGCCTGAAGGCCGGCGGCATGTCGCCGGCGGGCGAGGCGTGGGCGGTGATCCTGACCTTCGGGTCGGCCTTGGGGTCGACCTCCACGAGCCACTGCCCGTAGGGGACCGCGAGCCCCGCGGGCGCCTCGGTCTCGGCGAGCATCCAGGCGCCCGCCGGCAGCGTCCCGAAGTCCACGGTCCCGTCGGCGCCCGAGACGGCGCGCCTGAAGGGCGACGAGACCACCCAGCAGCCCGCGGCCTCCGAGGCGGCCGAGGCCAGCGGCCACAGGGAGTGGTCGCAGCCCGCCGGGCAGGCGTAGAGCTCGAAGGCGGCGCCGGCCAGCGGCGCGCCGTCCCTGTCGACCTTCACGAAGGAGAAGGGGGCCTGGGAGGCGACCACCCGGGCGTCGGCCGAGGCCGTGAGCACGGGCGCGGGCACGGAGGGCGCTCCGTAGGCGGCGTCGTTGGCGTACACGTCTCCGCCGGCGTTGCCCGCCGGGCGCAGGGTCACGGTGATCCTGGCCCGGGCGTGGGCGCCGACGCCCTCCCCCGAGACCTTCAGCATCGTCGGCGACGCGCCCGCCGGCAGCGCGAACGTCGTCACGTTCCCCGACTCGGACGCGGCGGCCGCCGTCCAGGCCGGGGCGGGCGAGATGCCGAACGGGTCGCCCTCATGGCCCCGCACCGAGGCGTCCTCGGTGTAGGAGAGGGCGTAGCTGCCGGCCGCGCCGCCCAGCCGCTCGACGGTCACGGAGGCCACCTCGTAGCTCCCGTGGAAGGAGCTGCCGCGCAGGTCTCCGTCGTAGGGCAGCACGTCGAGGATCTCCACGCCGTCGAGCTCGCCCTCGGAGTCGTTGACGTAGTCGATCGCGTAGGAGACGTCCTCGCCCACGTCCACCTCGGGGGTCAGGGAGCGCTTGGAGAGCGTGGCGCTGTCCATCTTGAATACGCTGATGGTCCACGAAGCCGAGCTGGGCTCGCTGTCCTGATTCCCGGTCTGGCTGCTCGTCGACGCTATCTGCGCCGTGTTGGTGAGCTGTTGGCCATCCGCGACATCGTCGGCGGGATTCGATTCGTCCCCGATACGGGTTCCGTAGTACAGCTTGGGCATCTCCTGCCCCGCCTGGACGTTGGTGATGACCCATTTGAGCTCCGTCGTGCCGTCCGCCTTCGGAGTGACGGTGAACGTGACGTCCCCCGTCGTGGTGGCCGAGGTGGCAACCCCCGTGGCGGTTGTTCCCGGCGCAAGCGGAGTGCCCCCGTTCACCGTTCCGTGGGAGTGCCGGTCCGCGGGCTGCTCGTAGGCGCCGCCGATGCACGCGCTATCCTCACGGTAGGACAGGCCCGCCGGCAACGTGTCGGTGACGGTGACCGTGGAGTATTTCGGGTCAGGCGGCACCGACGAGCCGGCGAAGGCGAGTTCGGGAGACAGCGTGTAATCGGCATAGCGCTCGCCGCTGCCTGCGAAATAGATATGCCGCGGCTTGCCGAATTCCCGCTGCGAGGTCTCCTTGCCGACGGACACCTCCTTGTCCCTGATGATCGCCGTGAAGCCGCCGAAGTAAGCTGCATCTTGGTACCATGTCCCCGACGGTTCGAGTCGTATATGGCTCGAACCGCTGCCTACGAATTTGCCGTAGACGTCCCGCCCCGGCGAGAGATAGTAGATTTGATGCGTATATTGGCCGCCATGCGGTGGCCAGACTCTCAGGTAGGTATGTCCGTTGCCAGGTCCCCAGCTGTCACGAGACGTATAGTTTTTCAGGGTATAGCCGCTTACGTCTTGGCCGTACATGATCGCCTGGTGCGTAATGCAATTCCACCTCGTCGTGTTATTCCCCACCGCCGTGGCAGGCGTCGCCTGCGCATCGTCCCGGATCTTGAATGGGACGATGACCTTCGGGGTGTAGTAGTTGTAGTACGGCGTACTGCTTCTGGCCTCGACGAATACCGCGTTGCAGGTGACGCCCGCGGCTTTCGCCTCGCTCAGAGACTCGTATCTGGGGTAGTTTTGCAGGGTGAAGAAATCGATGTACTCATTTGGGAGCTGCAGATAGTACAGCTTCACCGAAACGCCCGGCTCAACGCTGCTCTGGCTCTGGATCGCCTTCTTGGCGTCTGAGCCGTTTTCATATAAAAATGTGAAGCAATCGTCGCCATCCTCTGCCAGAGGCTCGTAAATGGACGTGTCGAAGTAAAGGAGCCCGTCCATTCCATATGTGGCAACCCCCGGGTATCCGCTTCCGGCATAGACGGCCGTGTAGAACTTATCGCCGGGATGCATGTACTCGTGTTGGCTGGTGCTGCTGTATCGGCAGCCGATCCAATCTCCATTGACGTCATACGCGTGCATATGGGTTCCGCTCCCCTGCGCGGTTATCAAGACGGAGCCGTACTGCTCGCACGTGTCGTTGTCCGGATCCGCGTCCGTGATGCTGCTGTTCCCTGATGAGGTGTGGATGGCGAGGTCGTCATAGGCGGTCAAATACCTATGCCTGTATACGGTGGATCCTGCATAGTAACTGGTAGCCCCCGGGATATTCTCCCTCGGATATTCCACCTGGATGACGCCGCAGGCGAGAATGGCGCTGCCTTTGCCCAGGGAGGCGGTATTTCCCAGATGGTCCGATCTCGCCGCTACCTTCGGATAAACATAGTCGTTCTCGATACCCGAGAAGGTGACGCGAATCCTCTGGTCGGGCGTCCCGACGCCCTGGGTCGCCGTCATCGCTCCCGAGTTCATGGCTGCATTGTCCGCGCTTCCGCTCTCCGCTCTGGAAGAGTATGGGAGGACGCGCCTGCCCATATCGGCATCGCCATTGCCGCTCATAACGGTCATATCTTTGCCCAACTGACCGGTGGTGGCGTTGTTGTTCAGAACCAGGGAGTAGTCGTATAGCCGCGGGGTGTAGGCTCCCAGCGTCGCCGACGACGTGTTGTCCTGATACACGCCCGGTTTGCACTTCGAATAGTACCCGGCGTAGATGTCGAAGGACGCCTCGTCGATATCCACGAACATCCCGCGCATCCCCTTCTCCGTCTCGGGAACGGAGGCGTTGAGGGTGACCGCATAGCTGACGATGTAAGAATCCGGCCCAAAGGTGCCGGGATCCTTTATCCCGATTTCTTCGATGTCCACGTCGTAGGCGGCCTTCGCGCTCACGGCGGTGGCGGCGGGCGCCAGCGTCTCCGCAGGGGCGGAGACGTGGTTCTCGTTGTCCCCGTCGTCCAGCCACAGCTCGAAGGTCGGGCGCACCTCGGCGCCGTCCGCCATCGCCTTGATGGAGACGGCGAAGCGCACCGACCCCGTCGAGGGCACGGCGCAGTCGCCCGCGGCCGCCTCCGCGTCGTAGCGGCCGGTGAGCGTCTGGACGGCGCCGGCGTCGTCCACCCGGGCGTCGGAGAGCCAGGGCATGGCGTCCAGGTCGAAGGCCGCCTGCTCCTTGGGCAGGGGCAGGGTCGCCCTCACGTAGACGCCCGCCTTCCTGTAGCCCGAGAACATCCCCTGGTAGCGGTCCTTCAGGTTCAGCGTGTAGCCGACGTTGTAGAAGACCGTGTCGAAGGAGCGCACGACGTCGTTTGACGCCGAGGAGTCGTTGCCCGCCGAGTCGTCCGCGTCGAAGGGCGCGGTGCCGGTGGCCTTGGACACGTTCAGGCCCGAGACCTCGCCCGTGCCCGGCACGTAGTCCTCGGCGACGCCGCCGGCGGGCGCGTCGGTCACCTTGATCTCGACCACGTCGCCGTTCGGGAACGCGCAGACGAGCCTCTCCTCGGTGGAGAAGGCCGCGAGCGACGCCAGCCTCCAGTCGCCCCCCTCCCGCTCCACGGAAAGGAGGGCCGGGTCGCTGAACTCGCAGGAGACGACGTCGGCGGCCTCGCGGCCCACCGACAGGCGGGAGAAGACCTCGGAGAGCAGGACCGAGGACTCGCCGGCGATGGAGAACGTCCCGCCGTCGAAATGGAAGTCCACCGTCCAGGTCACCGCGCAGGTCGGGAAGCCTTGCGTCCTTGTATCGGCCGTCTTCTCCTAGGATGGGGATGCCCGCTTCCCGCGCGTATGGAAGGAGACCAGGTATGGGTTCAGCAGGTATCGTCAATCACAGCGTATGCATGTCGGAACAGACGGCCTTCGGCGATCGGCTCATATGCGACTACATCGACTTCTTCGTAAGTATGAAGGAACGCAGCGGCGCCATCGAACGGTCGACCGTGCGGGACTATCACGCGGTGGCGAGGCTCATCGTGCGTTATATCGGCACCTGCACCGTTTCCGATATGGAAGTGATGGCTGTCAGCGATTGGATGGCGTCGATGGTCAGAGACGGCTATGCCCCGAAGACGTGCAGCAAGGCGTTCCGTCTGTTGAGCCAGGCGTTGAAGTTCGCTGTCGGTCAAGGAGCGATCGACAAGAACCCCTGCGACTTCTGCAAGCCTCCCAGGCAGATACGATCGCGCTTCATCGCCTTGGATCGTGCGGAAAGATCTCGGATGCTCTATCTGGCCAGGCAGGACGATAGCCCTCTTGGTTTCGCGATCGAGATCGCCCTGACGACAGGCATGCGGAGGGGCGAGGTGTGCGCTCTGAAGTGGTCGGATTTTTCAAGCCGAGGAACCCTCACCGTCCGCAGGGCGCTCGGCAACGCCGAGGGAGGGTTCTACATCAAGGAGCCCAAGTCGTTGAGCGGCATTCGCACCATTCCTCTGGCGAGCGACACGAACGAGGCCCTTGGAAGGCTGAAAGGTGCGTTTTTAGAAGCGAATCGGAGCGAGGGCAGCGCTTCCGCGGACGGTTATATCGTCGGTGCGGGCGAATCGGGGGATCAACCTTATAACCCTGATCGACTGGGCAGGGATTTCGCTCAATTCTGCCGCGACAACGGTTTCGAATGCACATTTCGGGATTTGCGCCATACCTTCGCGACGTTCATGGTCGGCGCGGGCGTGGACGTCCGTACCGTGGCGAGCCTTCTCGGGCATGCGAACGTCGCGATGACGCTGAATATCTATGCAGAGGCCGATCCGGAAGCGAAGCGCCGGGCGGCAGGCGCGATAGAGCGCGCATTCGATGACGCGGCCTGGCAAAGGAAGGCGTTGACGGCTTTGGCATCCGAAGCCGTATCAAAGGTTGACGGAGCAGGCCCGTGCCTTCGCATGGGTTTTTCTGTAAGTTAACGTCGAGGCATTCTAGGTTTCTTCGGCGCCGCGGCGATGTCGGCGATTGGACGGCATATCCAGGTTGGGGAGGGTATATGGTTCCGCGTATATGGAGGATCTCGGCCGCGTTCTTCATTGCGGCGGTTGCGTTGGTTCTCGTGGCAGCCTATACGGTGGTCGCGTCTGCGGATACCGACAATGCGGCGGTCTCCCCGACCGAGGTCGCGGCTTCTGCGGCGGATGAAGATCCGGATACCGCCGAGGCGCCTGCGGCGACCGACGGCCAGAAGGCTGCGGCGGATGATGCATCTGACGAAAAGGCTGGCCAGCCCGAGGGGAACGCGACGGCCGATTCAGACGGGGACGCGACGGCTCCGGATAACGGGCCTTCGAACGGCGGCGCTGCTCCTGATGACGAGAAGAAGCCCGCCGACGATCCCGCCGCGCAGAAGCCTTCATCCGACGAGGGATCGACGGAAAAGGATCCTGCGCCTGACAACGGAGCTTCGGATGAGAAGAAGCCTGCGCCCGAGGGCGATTCCGGAGGCGGTGCGAGCTCCGATGCCCAGCCGCAGGCTCCGTCTCAAGATCCTGCCGAGCCGTCGGAACCCACGGATCAGCCCAGCGCTTCCATTGTCGAAGGACCCGGAGACGAATCGGCGGATACGCACGGGGCCGGCGGGCGCTCGGAGCGGGGTGAAACGACCGATGGCCAGCACGAAGATTCGCGCGTGTCCGAGACATGGAATATCGATTATGCCGTTCCGTCATGGGCGACGTCGGGAAACGTCGACTTGCGGGGTAGCCTTTCGACCGCTTGGGAGATGCGGTTGCTTGAAATAGGTCTCGAGAAGGATGCGGAGTCCGTTCGTTTCCTTGCGGCAACCCGTATTATGCCGGGCTTTCGCGACGCGCGTATCGCGGGCGAGCGCGATGTCCTCGCGATTTACGCGGTCATGCGCGGCGAGACCGACGGCTTTCCTTACGGCGTCACGATAGATTCCGCCGCCGACGCCGAACTCCTCGGCAGCGTCTACTGGGCTGCGAACCGCGTCACTGCATCGCCCTCGGGCGGACTGAAGGCGGAAATGCTGAGCCTCTCCGAGACGGGCAAGTCGCTGGGGCTTTCCGACGAAGAGATAGCTCGTGCGCAGAATCTGTCCGATGCGGATACCGGTGCCGGGGTCGGCACGATGCTGGAGGGCGCGATCTCTTCGAAACTCACGGAAGACGAGCTTTCGGCCATCGATGCACGCATTCCTGACGGGATTTCCTATGGCCGCAGGGCGGTTCTCGAAGCTGCTTTGTCCCTCGAGGGCAAGGTGGATTATTTCTGGGGAGGCAAGAGCCGGGCGGTCGGCTGGAACGACAGCTGGGGAAGCCCGGGTATCGTCGCGAGCGCGGGAAGCACGGCCACCGGTTCGATCGAGCCCATAGGACTTGACTGCTCCGGCTTCGTCGAGTGGGCCTTCGTGAATGCGGCGGGCGATCCCGCTGCAGCACGCTACATCGGGACGGGAACCTCCGAGCAGATCGGGAATTCCTATCCTGTCAAGTGGAACGAAGTCAAACCAGGCGACCTTCTCTTCCTGGCGGGAACGAACGCAGGGGCCCTCAATCACGTGGGCATCGTGCTCAGCGTGAATGACGACGGTACGCCGCGGGAAGTGGTGCATTGCTCGGGTTCGGCCGATAACGTCGTCGTGACCGGTCCTAACGTATTCTCCATCGCACGAAGGCCGTACGTGTACGGAGAATAGCCATCCCGACAGCCGCCGGCGTCGAGCCCTTCTTCGCCAAGGCCGTGCGTGCCTGGCGGCGGCGTGGTGTGCACATGCTCCTGGCAGCGTGCCGCGCGTACGCCTCTCGGCAACGTCTTCGGCTCCTATGGCGCGTCAAAAGTGCCCTGCCGCCTATCGACCTGCGACGCAAGCCGCTCTCCGTGTCGTTCCCATGAATGCCTCGCGCTAGGAGTATAGTGCGCATATACCCCTATGGGGTAACAACGACGTAGATGGAGAACGCGCATGGCCGATGAAGAAGAACACGCCGCAAGCACCCATGCATGCGGGTGCCGGCATAAAGACACCGAGCGGAGCCTTGAGTTCCAAGAGGACCTCAAGAAGCGGTTGAATCGTGCGATCGGCCAGCTCAATGGCGTGAAGAATATGATCGACGACAACCGCTACTGCGGCGACGTGCTGATGCAGCTCGCGGCTGCAGAGGCCGCTGTGCGTCGCGTATCGGAGCTCGTCCTGCACGATCATCTGGAAACCTGCGTCGTCGAGCAGGTCAAAGCCGGCAACACGGACGTGCTCGACGAGGTCATGGATCTCATACGCACGTTCAAATAACCGCGGCTCGCCGGCACCTACGGCTCGCCGACGATCCCTTCGCTGCAGCGAGCGAATCGTCAGGCGCACCGATCCGGTCGGGGCCGTCTCGCCGGCCAAGAGGAAGAAGGCAGGATATGAAGCAGACGTTCGATGTGACGGGCATGTCGTGCGCAGCCTGCTCGGCACGCGTCGATACCTGCACGCGCGCCGTCGAAGGCGTGGCCGACGTGTCCGTGAATCTGCTGAAGAACAGCATGGAAGTCGAATACGCCCCGGATCTTTCGCCCGAGGACGTCGCGCGCATCAACGAGCGCATCGCCGCTTCGGTCGACAAGGCGGGCTACGGGGCCGAGCCTCGGCGCAAGGCTTCTGCGTCCGCGTCGACCGGCGGGAAGAGCACCGCGCAGCTTGCGCACGAGGCCGCGACCACGCGCGCCGCTGCCGAGGAAAAGCGCATGCGCATGCGCCTCATTACCTCGCTCGTCTTCTGCATTCCCTTGTTCTACCTGGCCATGGGCCATATGATGGGCTGGCCTCTTCCGAGCGTCTTCCTTGGCCGCGAGCATATGATGGTCACGGCCCTGGCCGAGCTCGTCTTGGTCGCCCCGATCATCTTCGTCGATTTCAAGTTCTTCAGCAACGGATTCAAAAGCCTGTTCCACCGTGCTCCCAACATGGATTCGCTCATCGGGCTCGGCGCGGCGGCATCCACCGGTTACAGCATCTGGAAGATGTTCGTCATGGCCGCTTCCCTGGGCGCAGGCGATCTGGAGGCCGCGCACGATGCCTTCATGGGACTCTATTTCGACTCGGCGGGCATGATCTTGACGCTGATCACGCTGGGGAAGTATTTCGAAGCCCGTGCGAAAGGCCGCACGACCGACGCTGTGAGCAAGCTCATGGACCTTGCACCCAAGACGGCCACGGTTTTGAAAGGCGGCGTTGAAGAGGTCGTCCCTGTCGAGCAGGTCCGCATAGGCGATGTGCTCGTGGTGCGTGCGGGTGAAGGCGTGCCTCTCGACGGCGTGGTGATCGAAGGCAGCGCTTCCCTTGACGAGAGCGCCCTTACCGGCGAAAGCGTACCGGTGGACAAGGCTGCGGGCGACGAGGTCACGGGTGCGACCTTGAACGTCGCGGGATATTTCACGATGGAGGTCCGCCGCACCGGCGACGACACGGTCCTTGCGGGCATCATCGCGCTCGTCGACGAAGCTACCGGGTCGAAGGCGCCGATCCAGAATACGGCGGACAAGATCGCCGGCGTCTTCGTGCCTGTCGTGATCGGATTCGCGGCGCTCGTCCTCTTCGTCTGGATCATGCTGGCCGCTCCGTTTTCCAGTGCGCTCAACTTCGCCATCAGCGTGCTCGTCATCTCCTGCCCCTGCGCGCTCGGCCTGGCCACCCCGACGGCCGTCATGGTCGGCACGGGGCGCGGCGCCACGCATGGCATCCTCATTAAATCGGCCGAATCGCTCGAGATCGCGGGCACCGTGCGGACGGTCGTGCTCGATAAGACGGGAACCATCACGGTCGGCCGTCCGAGCGTGCAGGCCTTCCTGACGTCCGAAGGCGTGGAAGTCGAAGAGGCGCTGCGCACGATTGCCGCCATCGAGCAGCGTTCCGAGCATCCGCTCGGCAAGGCGGTGGTCGCATACGCCGCCGAGAAGGGCATCGACGCATCCGGCGTAGATGTCGACGATTTCGCGCAGGTGCCGGGCCAGGGCGTGCGTGCGCAGATCGGATCGGCGTCATGTCTGGTGGGAAACCTTGCGATGATGCATGCGCATGATGTTCCGGTCGAAGGTTTCGCCGCTCGTGCGGCATCGTTCGCCGACGAGGGCGCGACCCCGTTGTTCTTCGCGCGCGGAGGACGCCTGGAGGCCGTCGTCGCGCTTGCCGACATCATCAAGCCGACGAGCGCCCGCGCGATTCGGGAGCTTTCCGCCATGGGCATCCGCATCGTGATGCTGACCGGGGATAACGAACGCACCGCCGCCGCCATCCAGCGCCAGGCGGGCGTCGACGAGGTCATCGCCGGCGTGCTTCCCCAGGACAAGGCCGCGGAAATCGCGCGCCTTGCCGATCAAGGCCGAGTCGCCATGGTCGGCGACGGCGTGAACGATGCGCCCGCTCTCGCCCGCGCCGATGTGGGCATCGCCATCGGAGCGGGAACCGACATCGCGATCGAGTCGGCCGACATCGTGCTCATGCGCAGCGATCTCATGGACGTGCCCGCCGCCATCCAGCTTTCCCGGCGGACGCTTCGCACGATCAAGCAGAACCTGTTCTGGGCGCTCATCTACAACGTGATCTGCATCCCTATCGCCGCCGGATTCTTCAGCTGGGCAGGGCTGACCATCAATCCGATGATCGGCGCCGCGGCCATGAGCGTGAGTTCGGTGACCGTCGTCGGCAACGCCCTGCGTCTGCGCAGGTGGAAACCGCGCTTTACCGATCAGGCGCCGCAGTCGTCCCCGCATGCCGAGGATGCACGTATGCAGGGACGCGTGGGCGATGCCGTCGCTTCAGGCGAGGAATCGACCGAAACCGACGCGATTCGAGCATCGATGGATGGTGAGGCCCGGGTATCGGCGGGCAATGCGGTCGTTCAGAAGCGCGCAGGCGACGAACCTGCGCACGAATCGGAAGGAAAGGAACCTCTCATGGAAAAGACCCTGAACGTCGAAGGCATGATGTGCCAGCACTGCGTCGCCCATGTGACGAAGGCGCTCGAGAAGGTGGAGGGCGTCGCGTCGGTCGACGTCAGCTTGGAAGAAAACCGCGCTACCGTCGCCCTTTCCGCCGATGTCGCCGATCAGGTTCTCATCGACGCCGTCGTCGATGCCGGATACGAGGCGGCGATCGCTTAGGATCCAGATCACCTGGGATCCGGATCGCCCGGAGTCAGGCGCACGCCGTTCGCGAGGAACCGGTCCGTTCTTCCGGCGCCGGTCGGCTATCTGCGAATGGCCGATGTGGCCTCCAGGGTCGACCGGTTGCCTGCGCGCGGCAGATGCGGCCTGCGAGGAATCTGCCCTGGCGCCGGCCCCTCGGGCTCCTCATTAGTTTTCGGGGCCTTCGACCTTCAGATCCTTGAAGGCCGCACGAACGTCCTGCCGGACGATGATGCGCGAGAGACGGCTTTCGGGGTTATTGATCAGGACCGTCAGCCACATGCCGAGGACAATAGGCAGGTAGAAGGTGTACAGGCGCCAGATGAAGGTGGAAAGCGCCACGAGCGAACTGCTTGAATACACGGACGAGAAGAACGCCACGTAACTTCCTTCGGCGGCTCCCATCGCGCCGGGCAGCGGCACGAACGACGAGATCATGTACACGAAGGCCTGGTAGGTGATGACGGTCAGGATGTCGCTTCCGGTTTCCCCGAAGCCCAGATAAATGGCGAAGGATATCGAAAAGAACACAGTGAGCTGCACGAACGTGACTCCTGACACCTTGAGGAGCAGCTTCGGTTCATGCAGGAGGAACGAAACGCCGTCGTAGGCCTCGTCCATGGAATGCAGCGCGCGCTCCTTGGTGCGTTCGGGATGCCTTACGATCCTGATCTTCGCCAGAATGCCGATGACCCACAGCGCGAGCCGCGTGGTCGACTTGCGCGCGAACGCGAGCGCAAGCAGGGCGGCCACGAGTCCGATGCCTCCGACGAACCCGACGACGACAAGCGCCATAAGCGCGTCTATCTGCGACGATATGCGATTGAAGTGCAGTGCGAGCACAATGAACGAATAGAGCGTCACGGTTGTCTGGTAGACGATGAAGCGGCAGAGCAGCATAGGCATGGCATCGGAGAGCGGAAGCCCCAGACGGCGGTAGTAATAGGCCTGCATGGGCTGACCGCCGCTCGAAAGCGGCGTGATGCCGTTGAAATACTGCCCGATGATCGTGACGACGTTCGTCTTGAGGAACGAAAACCCCGGATGCAGCTTGTTGACCAGTATCTGCATACAGAGGGATTCGAGCAGCCAGTAGACGGCCATTCCCGCGAACGCGACGAGCAGGAACCAATAGTTGAACCGGCGTACCGCTTCGAGCGTCTTAGGGCCTTCATCGGCGATGAAAAGGTATCCGAACAGCATCACGAAGGCCAGCGCGATGAGGATGGCGTTGAAACGGCGGCCGGTGATGCGCGGCGGCTCGGAAGGGAAATCCGTGCGGGAAGAGCCCTGCCTCGCGCCCGATGAGGACCTTGCGTTGTCTTCTGTGCGTCTCGCGTTCACGAATGTCCGGCCTTTGTCGAAAGCTTGCCGCCTAGGCAAACTTGTATTTCCTCTGCGCGTACGAGAATACCGCGACGGCGGCCTTGCGGAACAAGGCGGTGCGCCGGTTCGCAAAGCCGGCGAGCGATCGTGCGACGCGCGCGTGCAGGGCGGGGTTGGTTCGCTTCATGTATGCCCAGAGCTCGCGGTTCTTCGCGATCGCCTCAGGGGTTCCGATCATGAACAGGTGGATGGTCGATACGCTCATCATGGCCGATACGTAGCGCGCGTAGAGTTCCGCCATCGGCGGGTCCTGCTGCTTGAGGCGGTTGAAATCGTGATCGCCGATGCAGAGGCGCGTGGCCAGAAGCTGCTGGTCGATGCGCTTCTTCACCGTTTCGATGCCGATGGACTGGTCTTCGCGGCCGATCAGGTAATGGTAGACGTCCGCATTGACGTAGTAGAGCCGCTTCACGAGCGGCAGAGGATGCAGCATGAGATAGCCGTCCATGTAGCAGACGTTCGTGGGAAGGGTCACGCCGCTTTCGCGCAGAAGATCGGTCCGGTACCAGGTTGCGTGGACCATGATGTACTGGTCGATGCGCGGCTTTCCGAATTCTTCCCATCCGAAGGGCCGGTCTTGCGGCATGAGGCCGTCGTAGCGGATGGCGTGCTTCGTCCCATCCGTCACATGGTCGTAGACGAAGTTCGAGAACACGAGGTCGAAGGCGGTCTCGGGCGTGGCATGGGCTTTAAGCACGTCGAGGACCCGATTGAATGCGGGAACGTCGAGCCAGTCATCCGAATCGACCACCTTGAAATACGTCCCGCGCGCGCAGGCGAGCCCGTTGTTGACGCCGCCGCCCCATCCGGCGTTCTTCTGATCGATGACGCGGATGGAATCGGGGTGTGTCGCTTCGTATTCGCGGGCGATGGCCAGCGTCGCATCGGTGGAGCCGTCGTTCACGATGATGGCTTCGCAGCAATCGAGGGCGGGCACGAGAGAATCGATGCAGGTGCGCATGTAGGCGGCCGAGTTATAGCAGGGTACGACGAACGAGACGATCGGGCGGGTCGAAGGCGCGGCCGGCATGCCGGATGCGGCCGTCGCTGCATATGTATGCACCACGCGCCCCTCCGTATCCTGATGCGTTCGCGTTTCGGTCGTTCGGGGGGAACCGCATGCGGTGGTCTGGGATGATGAGATGCGCCCCCGAAGCATCGATTCATTCTATAGAAAATGTCGCGGCTATGGGCAAGGCAAGGCGGTATTCGCGGATAGCCATAGAACTTTTGCGCATCCGTTACCCGCGCGTGAGGTTGCGAAGGGCGGGCTCGACGGCATTCCCGCGCCATCCATCAGGCGATGGCATTCTTGTCCGGAGCATTCCGTTCGGGGGTCTTTCTCATGCGCGCAAGCTCGGGGATCTGGGTCATGGCGATGCCGGCGAGCACGAAGGCGACGCCGAGGACTTTGAGCGGCGTCGCCGATTCTCCGAGCACGAGGACGGCGAGCAGAATGCCGACGGGCAGCTCGCTCGATGCCATGATGGTCGTAAGGCCTGCCGGAAGATGCTTCGTGGCGATTCCGAGCAGCACGATGGGTAGCAGCTGCCCGACGAGCCCGAGCGAAAAGCCCGGAAGGGCGATGCCGTGCGCGAGGGCTCCGGACGTGAAGAAGGCGGGGCAGAAGATGAACGCAGGAATCATCGTGCCTATGTTCACGAACAGGCCGCGCACGGCCCAGTTCGTGAAGACGCCCATTCGTCCGCTGAGAAAGAGGTTCGCGGTGTAGCAGGCGGCCGTTCCTACGCCTGCGACAAAGCCGACGATGCTGAGGGCGCCGATGCCTTCGTCGGCGAGACCGCTTCCAAGATACGCTCCTGCCAGCACGAACGCCGTCGCTACGAGCTCGACGGGCTTGGGAGGCCTACGGGCGAGGATGGCTTCGAGCGCGATTCCCATCCAGACGAACTGGAAGAGCAGCGTGAGCGCCATGCTCGCGGACACGAGCGAGAGCGTGAATGTGTAGAGCAGCGTGACCGAGCAGGTGATCAGGCCGAGCGTGACGAGCCTGAGCGCTTCGCGCAGGTCTATGCGCGTGCCCGGCGCCTTTCGCGCAACCGCCCCGGCTGCGGCGACGGCGAACAGGACGAGCCCGAAGAGGCACTGTGCGAACGTCGTCTGCTGCCACGTGAAGCCGCTTGCCTCGGCCGCCTTGATGATCGGAGGCGATGCCGCATAGCATGCTCCCGCCAGGAACACGATGGCGGCGTAGAAGGCGGTGGGACGGGTTCGAGACCGCGGCTCTTCGTGCACGCTCGAGCAACCTTAGCGCTTGTTGAAGGGGACGAGCGTCGCCGGACGGCCGCCCTCGAAGACGAGCTTGGGCTCTCCTTCGATGAGCGGGCGGAAGTAGTCGAGCGCTTCTTCGGTCACGCCCTGGTAATCGGGCAGGATCCATTCGGCGGGGAAGTTCCTGACGGCGTTCGCGAATTCGCTTGCGGGGCCGGCGAAGAACTCGGCGTTATACGCTCCGTCGGCGGAGGCGCGGCGGATGCCGACGACCTTGCCGGTGAACGACGGGTCGGCTGAGCGCATATGCGCGCTCATGCCCAGTTCGAACGCTTCGGTCACGTCCACGAGGCTTTGCGCGAAGTTGCTGGAGCGCGCGGCGCGCGACAGGTCCTGCACCACGCCGCGGGGCGCGATGCCCGAATCGAGGATGATCTGCTTGAGCGCCTGGCCCGCGCCGCCGAGCACGGCGTGCGAAAAGCCGTCGTTGGCGGCTTTGCCTGCGGCGATGTAGGTGCCGTCGGCATAGTGGGCGCCTTCGCTCACCACGATGTAGCATTCGCCTTTGAGCGCCATCTTCTTCTGAACCTGGTTGAGGAACGCCTTGGCGTCGAAGTCGACCTCCGGCAGGACCAGCAGGTCGACGTCGCCCGAAACGCAGCAGCTCGCGGCCAGCCAGCCGGCGTCGCGCCCCATGGTTTCGAGGATGAAGACTTCGGGACGGGTGTAGGCGGCGTAATCGAGATAGGTGGCATGCGTGATTTCGATGGCGACTTTGGCAGCGCTCGGGAAGCCGGGGCAGTGGTCGACGGGGACGAGGTCGTTGTCGACCGTCTTGGGGATGCCGATGAAGCGCTTGGAAATACCGTTGGCCTGGGCCCATTCGGACAGGGCGTCCACGGTGTCCATCGAATCGTTGCCGCCGATGTAGAACATCGCGTCGATGCCGTGTTCATCCATGACTTCCACCAGGCGCTTGTAGTCCTTGTCATCGCCGCGCTTGAGCTTGTAGCGGCAGGTGCCCAGGGCGCTCGAGGGAGTCTGCTTGAGGATGTCGATATCGCGGCCGGAAAGATCGGTCAGGTCGTACAGGGATCCGTCAAGGACGCCTTCGATGCCGTGGATGCCGCCGAAGACGCGGTCGTACACGGGATTGAGCTGGTTGGCGCGTATGACGCCGGCGAGGCTGGCATTGATGACGGCGGTGGGGCCGCCCGACTGCGCGACGAGGCAGTTGCTCATGGTTGGTCTCCTCTATGGATTCGATGCGGTGCGCGCCGCCTGCCCGAGGGGAGACGGCTGCGTATTCGTGCCCAAGGCACGTGCCATTATACGGCGTTGCAGCCGCGTGCGGGATGCCTGTGGAAACCCTCCGCATTGCTGCCAGGTTTCATGCCGGAAGGTCGAGTCGTTGGAAAGAGAGGCGGCTCAGAACAGCCCGACGAAGCTCGCGATCGTGGCATCCGAGAGCCGGACGATCTGCTCGCGTTCCCGTTCGGCGGCCGGATCGAGCACGCCGATGATAGGGAATCCCGCACGCTTCGCCGTCTCTATGGCATGGAGGGAATCTTCCATGACGACGGTCTGGGAGAGGGGCGTGCCCAGACGTTCGCGCGAGAGGTTGAAGATACGCGGATCGTTCTTGTCGGAGCCGACGGTTCCGCAGGTGTGCAGGAAGCCGAAGCGGTTCCAGACGCCGAGCCGTTCGAGCGCGGCGCGCGCCAGGTCGTAGTCGGTGGCTGTGGCGATGCCCATGGGGATGCCGTTGCCGTCCAGCACGTCGAGCATCTCGCGCACGCCGGGCTTGAGGGGGATGAGTTCGCGATAGGGGCGTTCGATGCCGGCGACGATGCCGGAAATCACCTCTTCGACGGGCTCTTCAAGGCCGTAGGCTTCCTTCATGTAGGCGGCGGAGCCTTCGAGCGTGCGACGTTTGAATTGCGCGCGGATATCAGGAGCGGGCGTCTTGCCTCGGGAACGCAGGTAATCTTCGCCAAGATTTTCCCAATAGGGCATGGAATCGAAGAGCGTGCCATCAAGGTCGAAGATGATG
Source organism: Slackia exigua ATCC 700122 (assembly GCF_000162875.1). Taxonomy (GTDB): domain Bacteria; phylum Actinomycetota; class Coriobacteriia; order Coriobacteriales; family Eggerthellaceae; genus Slackia; species Slackia exigua. The sequence continues at coordinate 1,078,695 of NZ_GG700630.1, read as the reverse complement.
CCGCGGACGTCTATAGGCAGGTCGGCGATGCGCATGGGGCTCCTTCTATGCGGGTGCGTGCGGAAGATTGTACGGCATCGCATCGCAGTGGCGCCCGAGAGCTTTTCATGCCTCATCATTCAATTTGATGCATCAAACTTCCAGCTGATGATGCATCAAATTACGATTGCCGTGCACGGCGTCATCCGCGTCGGGGGTTCGAGCCTGTCGGCGGCCCGCGCGATCATAGCTTCTTCGCACGGCCGCGTTGCCGTCGGCCGATCGGCGTTCGTGGGTGATAATGGCGGGAAAGCGAATCGATGCGAGGAGGCGTGCGTGCGCATGGAATTCAAGGGCGGGGAAACGCCGCGGCTCATGAAGGCGGATCTGCTGAGTCCTGGCTGGCTGAATAAATTCGACCTGCATTTCGAGCTGCCTGACGGAAGCGTGCATACCTATGAGACGGTGTCGCGCAAGAAGGACGCCGTCTATCGCGCCGCTCTTGACGCTGCCGCTGCGGGCGAGGATGTTGCAGGAGACGGCGATGCCGTCTGCATCGTCGGCGTGACGCGCGCAGGCGCCTTCGTGCTGACTCGGGAATTCCGATGCCCCGTGAATGCATGGACGATCGCGTTTCCCGCCGGTCTCGTGGAGCCGGGCGAGGACATCCTGGAGGCCGCCGATCGCGAGCTTCGGGAAGAGACCGGCTATGCGTTCGTGCGCGAGGCCGACGGCACGCCGACACGGGCATTCAGGTTCGCGCATCCCGGGTTTTCGACGCTTGGCGTGACCGACGAAAGCGTGGCCTTGGTGTTCGCGCTGGTGGAAAGGGCGGGAGAGCCCCATACCGAGCCGACCGAATTCATCGAGGCGTTCGAGCTCGCGCGGGCGGACATTCCGTCGTTTCTTGAAGCATGCGCCGATCCGATGTGCGTGCGTACGCAGATCGTGCTCGGCATGACGGCATTCGGGCTGGTGGGGTAAATGACGGAGAAAAGAACCAGGGAAACGGCCGGTGCCGCGCAGGACGGCAGGGAGATCGGCGGCCTTGAAAACCCCGACGGCACCGCATCGAGCACCGCTGCATTCGCACATGATGCCGCTCTCGAATGCCCGGTGTCGCGCATCGGCGAGATCGTCGTGCCCGACCCTTCGACGGGGCGGGATGCGAAGGTGCCCGTATGCGACAAAGGCGCCGATCAGTTCGCTGCCCGCCTGCGCAAGGTCGCCAAGGAGCGTCGCAAGTGGGCCGCCAAGTCGGGGGTGTCGTGCTATCGAATCTACGACGCCGACCTGCCTGATTTCTCGGTGGCGATCGATCGGTACGACGGCGTGCGGCAGAGCGCGGGCGAAAGCTACGTGGTGGTGGCCGAATATCAGGCGCCGAAGACGATCGACCCCTTACGTGCCCAGGCGCGTTTCGCTGATGTGATGAGCATCGTGCCGGTCGCGCTGGGCGTTCCGGCCGAGCATGTGTTCGCCAAGACGCGCAGGCACGAGCGCGGCGGCGGGCAGTATGTCGATCAGCAGAAGGAAAGCTGCGTGGCCTACACGCAGGAGGCAGGCCATGTATTCGAGGTCGATCTGGGAAGCTATCTGGATACCGGCATCTTCCTCGATCATCGCGACACGCGCGTCATGGTGGGGAAAATGGCTGCGGGCACGCGGTTCCTGAACCTGTTCGCCTATACGGGCACGGCGACGGTGCATGCGGCCGCGGGCGGTGCGAAGGCCACGACGACCGTCGACCTTTCGCAGACCTATCTTGCATGGGCACGGAAGAATATGGCGTTGAACGGGTTCGATGGGCCCGAGCATCGATTCGTGAGAGCCGACGTGCTGCGTTGGATCGAAGAGGAATGCATGCGCGGCGGGGTGTACGATCTGATTTTCGTCGATCCGCCGACGTTTTCGAATTCCAAGGCCATGGGGAAGAACACATGGAGCGTGCAGCGCGACCATGTGCGCCTGCTCGCATATGCGGTACGCATGCTGGCGCCGGGCGGCACGGTCGTGTTCAGCTGCAACCTGCGCAATTTCCGCCCCGATCTCGAGGGGCTGGCACGTGCCGGCGTGGCGCTGGAGGACATTACGAAGCGGACCATCCCGCACGATTTCGAGCGCAATCCGCGCATCCATTGCTGCTACATCGCGACCAGGGCGTAAGGACGCTTTAGCCCGGCGTGTCGCGAGGCTTTTCATTAGAAAGGGCCTCGCGATAAGAGGCTGCTGTCCAGGAAATCTTCGGTCAGGTTCTGCATCGTCGTCCAGACGCGTGTCCTCATGATCCCAACCAGGTCTGACGGAAAATCGTAAAAACCGCAATCCTCTTGAAGGCGTTCTCCGCGGCTCTCATAGTGAGGCTTGACGTACAGGGGGAGGGACGTCGTGAAACGGGCAAGGGGTTGCCTATCGGTTGAAGGCCGCCCCATGCGGACGCTTCTCTTCCCCTTCATCAAGTTCGAGGGTAAGGGGGTACCAATGTCTCGAAACACAGAGGATGGGTCGAAGTCTCTGCGGCGTCGAAGCTTCCTGAAGCTGGCGGGCGCGGCCGGTATCGGAGCCATCGCTCCATCGGTGCTTACGGCCTGTTCCGCGGGGTCCAACCAGGAGAAGGCGCCGGCGACCGGCATGGCGCAGCCCGACCACGACAGGGTCGCGCGATGCACCTGCGCGCCGAATTGCGTGGGCAGCTGCGGCATCAACGCGTTCGTGAAGGACGACACGATCATCAAGGTCGAGCCGGCGGACTTTCCCGACACGAACTATAATCGCATCTGTCTGGGCGGCATTTCGAATGCGATGCAGCGCGTGTATTCGCCTGACAGGGTGAAGTACCCCATGAAGCGCATAGGCGAGCGCGGCGCGGGGGAATGGCAGCGCATCTCGTGGGATGAGGCAATCGACCTCATTTACGAGAAGATGAGCTACAACATCGAGCATTACGGCCCCACCGCGAATTCCTGGTTCACGATGGTGGGCAATTACGGCATCATTCCCCAATGCTATTCGGCCATGATGGCCAACACCTACGATGGAACCCAGTGGACCAACTTCGGCATCATGGGCGACCTTGGCTGCAATATGGGCTGGATGCCGACCATGGGCATACAGCAGGACTCCGCGGGCTGGGAAGACATGGTGGGTTCTAAGTCCATCATCATGTTCGGCTGCAATTATGCAGAGACGAACAAGCAGGAGATGCACTTCGTCTTCGATGCCCAGGAGGCCGGCGCCCGTCTGATCGTCGTCGATCCCCGCTTCTCGAGAACGGCGGCGAAAGCGGACTGGTGGGTTCCCATCCGTCCCGGCACCGATGCCGCCTTGATGATGTCCATGATGCATTGCATCATCAAGGACGAGGCATACGACAGCGACTACATCAGGACGTATACCAACGGCGCTTTCCTTGTGGACCCCGAAACCCGCAAACTTGCGAAGTCGGGTGCGAACTATCTTGTGTGGGATGCGTCTGCGAAATCCGTGGCCGAGGTCGCGCCTCTCGACGACGCGCTGAAGCCCGCCTACCCGTCGGTGACCGTTCAAGGCGAGGTCCCTGCAGCGTGCGAGGTTCCCAAGAACGCGGCTCTCACGGGCAGCTACGAGGTCGAGCTCGATGGCGTGAAGCGCAGCCTTGTTCCAGCCTTCCAGCTCATCGTCGACTCGGTCAAGGACTACGATCCCGAATCGGCAAGCGCGATATGCGAGGTGTCTGCCGAGGACATCGTCGAGCTCGCGCGCATCTACGTCGAGGAGACGCCGAGCAAGCTGCAGATCAGCCAGGGAACGAATCGATACTGGAACGGGCATCTTCCCACGCGCGCAGCCATTCAGATGGCGGCTATAACCGGCAACGTGGGAAAGCCCCACGCGAACGTCAACTGGGCGGGAGGCACCCTCATGCGCATCCTGTTCAGCGTGAATCCCGAAGGAGTCGTTCCTCGTCCCGGTCATGCAGCGACCCCTCTTCCAGGCACGCAGTGGATGGATCTCGTGGCGAGCCAGCAGCCGCATCCGGTCAAGCTCGTCTGGTTCAACAATTACGGATGGGGCTCGCAGATGCCCGAAGGCGTGAAGATGATCGAAGACGTATTGCCTCAGCTCGATTTCATCATCACGTCCGAGCAGATGATGAACGGAGGGGCCGACCTTTCCGACCTCGTGCTTCCCATAACCTCGTATTACGAGGAGCCGTGCGAGGTCATCAGCTCCTGGTCGAATTTCTACCTTCAGATGAGGAAGCAGGTCATTCCTCCGCTGTACGAAGCGAAGACCGATTACGAAGTGGGGCAGATGCTCGCCGAGCGCTTCGGGATCAAGGACGAGACCTCGTGGAAGCATGACGTGAAGGATTGGTTGCGCAAGTTCGCCATCGAAGGAAACGCCGCTCCCGAGTTCAATACCGTAAGTTTCGACGAGCTTGAAGAGAAGCAGGTCGTACGCGCGAATTTCGACGACCCGTATATCCCCTTCACGAGCCAGCGCTATGCGACCCCGTCGGGCAAACTGGAGATCTACACCGAAGGCCTGACCGATTTCGGCGAGGAGATCGCCACCTACTACGAGCCCATAGAAAGCAACCGCAAGAAGATGGCGGGGGATTATCCGCTGACTTTCATGAACGCGCGCACCGTGTACACCACCCATGGGCAGCACGTGAATCTACCGTGGATCCGCGAGGTCATTCCCGAGCCGTGGATAGAGATCTCCGCCTACGATGCGCACGAGCGCGACATACGGACGGGGGATATGGTGCGCGTCTTCAACGAACGCGGGTCGTACAAGGTGAAGGCTCTGGTGACCGAAGAGATCAAGCCGGGCTGCGTGAACCAGCGTCAGGGCTGGTGGCCGAGGGATTTCCCCGAAGGGCACTACAGAGATCTGCTTCAGATGGAGCTCAATCCGGTACAGGATGCGATCTTCGAAACGAACTTCGCTCCGTACGACAATCTGGTCGAAATCGAGAAGGCATAGGAGGTGCGAGGGATGACTACGTACGCTTTCGCAATCAACCTGCATCGTTGCGTCGGATGCCGCACCTGCACCATAAGCTGCAAGATGGAAAACAAGGTAGCCGACGACCTGCAGAGGATTCGTGTGCTGAACGCGGAAGGCACCACGGTGCTCGATACGCCGACGGGATCGTACCCGAAGCTTGAATTCATGTGGCGCCCCGTGCCATGCCAGCATTGCGATACGCCGAGCTGCATAGAGGTGTGCCCCGTGGGTGCCACGTCGAAGCGCGAAGATGGCGTGGTCGTGGTTGATAAAGATATCTGCATCGGCTGCGCATCGTGCGTATCGGCCTGCCCGTACGATGCTCGTGCAATCGATGCCGATGCGGGCGTGGCAGACAAATGCGAGATGTGCGTCCACCGTCTGTCCAACGGCGTGGAAACCACCATGTGCCAGCTGTGCTGCCCGAATCGCGCAATCGTCGTGGGCGATCTGGACGATCCGGAATCCGAGGTCTCCAAGATCGTTTCCGGCAAGGACGTGGAGCGCTATCTGGAACACGAAGGCACGGCGCCGAACGTCTATTACTGGCGATCCGTTCCCACCTCCCGATAGGGTATTCGGCCAGCGGAATGCCGGCAGCGCTTCGGCATTCCGCTGGCCAGGCTCTCTCGCGCATTCCGTGTCGGCTCCTGCCGATTGCGGCATCTAAGCGGAGGGCGATCTATCGGGCCGCTTTCTTCGATAGGAGGATGGTGTTTCATGCCTGTATGCGAAAACGCGGCGCTTGCCCAATCCGATGCCGAGCTCGCCGAGCTTCTTGCCCGTTGCTTCCTTCAGCCGTCGCCCGACTTCGCGCTCGAGGTCAAAGGAGGCTCACTGACGCAAGCGCTACGTGAAATCCTGGGAGAATGCTCCGATTCGGAGATACGCGCGGCCTTGGATGACGTGGAGTCGTTCGCGCGCGACCTGTCGGCCCTTGACGAGCAGGCCGCATATCTGAAGCTTGAGGCTGATTACAATCGGTTGTTCGTAGGGCCGGGAAAACTGCTTGCTCCGCCGTATGAATCGGTCCATGCGACGAGGGACGGGCTCGAGGGGCGCGGCCGTCTCCGGGGCCCCGCCGAACGGGAGGTGCATGCGGCGTACGTGGCCAGCGGGTACGACATGCCCGAGCGGTTTGTCGAATATCCTGACCACATCGCCGTCGAACTGGAATTCCTTGCGATGCTCGCCGCGCAAGAGGCTGAGGCGTGGGAGCAAGGGGATGAATCGGCGGCTTTCGAACTGCAAGAACGTGCCGATGCTTTCCGCGAGGAGCATCTTGGACGCTGGCTTTCCTCGTTTGCCGAAGAGGTTCGGTCGGGCGCGAAGCTGCCGTTCTATGCATCCGTGGCCACGTTGGCGCGAAAGACCATGCTAGCGCCCGGTGAGTGAATCGCGCGAAATGGGCTCGTCGTTGAGCATGGCATCGTAGAAGCGGTCGAACACGCTCAGGGCCTCGGTCGCTTCGAAAACGCGGCCGAGGCTCAGATCGTTCTCAACGACCTTGATCATGCCGGCGGAGACCAAGCGGTCCACGGCATCGTTGGTGGCCGAAAGCCCCTTGCCTATAAGACGTCTCGCGAAGTCGACCGTGATATAGGGATACCCGGGCAGAAGGCGCATGAGGGCTTGGGCAGCGGAACCGCGGCTTACCTTTCCGAACCGGCGTTCCCAGTTCTCTTCGAGCCGAGTGTAGACGTCGATGAAATCAGAGCTTATGCCCACGGCGGCCGCAAGGCTGATGGCGCAGAAATTGGTCCAGGAATCCATGGCTTCACCCAGGCGCTGTTCGTTCGAGAGGTCTCTGAAGCTGTAAGGGAGCAGGTGTTTGGCATGGTCGGGAGTGTTGATGGCCGGCCAGAGAGCGATGGGCGCGATGATGCCCTTCGTGAGCCCGCGCGACTTGAAAAGCGCGTGGCAAAGCGCCCTGCCCGTGCGGTCGCGGCCGCTCTTGAACGGCTTTATGCACTCGAATTGGAAATGCATGAAACCCGATTGCGCTATAGGCGAGAACCATTCGTTATTCATGAACAGGCAGAGGTCGTCGATATAGACCGGCAGGTCCGTGGGAGCAGGCGGGCGTAGGCCGTTCATGGGGCCGTCGGATACGGGAATGAACTCCCTGTGCCTGAATCGCGCTCCCGTCTGGTCGGCTGGTTTGCCGTAGATGCACCGCGAATGCACGTCGAGTATGAATTCGGGTGTGAAGACGAATCCAGGATGCACGGTTTGCGAGATCCATCTCAGCGTATTGAGGTATTTCAGGGCATCGAGCGTGGCGGCCCGTTCGCAGAAGCAGGAATCGACCTGGCGGCTATGCAGGAAATCTCGGGAATCGATATCGCCGAGGATATCGATGAGCGCAAGGTCGCGCATGGCGGGGATCTGCCCGTCTATGCGCACCGATGTGATGGCTTCGATACGGGCGATGGCTTGAATGAGGGCCGGGCCGATCGAGGAGCCTGCGATCTCGTGTTCGATGCGCACGAGGGAGGTCTCCGCCTTGTAGGCGTTGGCCGAGGTCCTTCCATTGAGGACGAATCTCTGATCTCGAAGATAAGCTGGCGTATACACGATGCATCCCTTTTTGCCGCGCATACCTGCATCGGATCGTCGAGGCAGCCCCTTGGAATCTCCGACCGATGCAACTCCCCTTCATAGATTATATTTCCTCGCAGGCATGTTCCCCAAGAGATTGCGGTTTCTTGAGTTTTCCGCAAAGAGGCAGGTAGCAGGGCAGCACGCTGCGCTGCTACCTTTGCCCAAGGTTGTTCAATAGGTGCGAAGCGAACGGCCTCTTTCTTGACGGCGCACCGCCTTCCTATGCCGTCGCGGCGATCCGTCCGGCTCGACGGCCGAAGGTGGCGGATCGTCCCGCTGCCAGGCCGGGCACCAGGTCAGGATAGGAATGGCTGAAGAAGCTGCCTGAGTCGTTTCCTCCCACGAACAGCCCCTCGATGGGCTTCCCATCCGGATCGAGGGCTCTCATGTCCGTATCGATGGGGATGCCATCCATGGTGCAGAGCATGTAGCCGGTCTGCCGGATGCCGTAGAACGGGGGCGTATCCACGGGGGACAGGCGGAAAGCCTCCTTGCCGAAGTCGCGATCGTCTCCAGCGGCGACCATCTCGTTGTATCGTTTGACGGTGGCGGCGAAGGCATCCGCAGGGATATGCAGCTTATCGGCCAGCTCTTCGATCGGGTTCATCGCATATACGCTCGTATTCCTTCGCTATGAAGGATTCAGCTTCAGCGCGACTGCGGAGAAGCTTGAGTCAAGCCCGCGTATTGAGGCGGATGTGCAGAAGGACAGGGCGTTCGTCGCGCAAGACCTTATCGAGGGGCTTGCGAAGGAACATGGTCTGACGCCGCGCGAGACAGAGGTTTTCTCGCTCCTTGCGCGAGGGAGGAATGGCAGGGTCATCCAGGACGAGCTCGTCATCTCATACAACACGGTCAAGACGCACGTAGGGCACATCTACGATAAGTTCGGCATACATAACCATCAGGAGCTGCTTGCATATATTGACGAGAGGCGCGCGTCGCAGGGGGCTTTGCCGTCGGACGTGTAATGCGCGAAGAACCTTGCGGCGCTCTCATGCGACTTCTCGTTGCTAAATTGCCGCATGTGCGGCAAGGGCTTTCCCAAGAGACCCGAGGTCGGAGAAGCGCGCCGGTTGATGAACGAGGCGGAGCCGACGGGAAAGAATCCGTCGGCTCCGCCTTTTGAGGGAACGAACGCGACGCGAGTCGCGCTTCGTCTTCGAAGCCAAGGAGCTCCGACTCGCAAGAGCTGCGGTCCATCGATTTCGGATGCGATGGACCGCGTGCTCAATCGTCGGGCAGCGTTGCTCCGGCTGGAATCGTTACGCGATGGCTTCGGCCACCACATCGCCGACGTTACGGCCGAAAGTCGTGACGTCGCAGACCGCGTTGCCGCCGATGCGGTTGTTGCCGTGAATGCCGCCGGTCACTTCGCCGGCCGCATAGAGGCCGTCGATCTTGGTGCCGTCGGCACGAAGGGCTTCGTTGGAGGTGTTGATCTTGATGCCGCCCATCTCGTGGTGGACGCCCGGCGACACCTTGATGGCGTAATAATTTCCGTCAACGAATTCGATGCAGCCCTTGGTGCGGCCGAATTCGTCTTCCTTGCCTTCGGCGGTGATGGCGTTGTACGCATCGACGGTGGCCTTCAGCGTATCGGCGTCGACACCGATCTTAGAGGCCAGGTCGGCGAGATCGGATCCGGTGACGACGAGGCCTTGGGAATCGTAGTTCTTGACGGCCTTGTTGTTGTCGTAGACGGTCTGGTCGAAGACCTCCCAGGCGTATCCGCCCGGCTGCTCGAGCTCGGCAGCGGACACCTTGTCGCGCGTGCTCATCTCGTCGAAGAAGCGCTTGCCGTCCTGGTTGACCAGGATGGCGCCGCCGCCGCGCACGGCCTCGGCGATGAGCGGGGCGGGCTTGCTGCCATCGGCGCCTTCGACAAGGCCGACGGTCGGATGAATCTGGATCTGATCCATCTGCACGAGCTCGGCGCCCGCCTCTTCAGCCATGACGTAGCCGTCGCCGGTGGCGGCGGGTTGGTTGGTGGAGGCGTAGTCCTTCAGGTCGGGGCGGTACTTGGCGATGAGCTCCTTGTTCGAACCCAGGCCGCCGGTCGCGAGGATGACAGCTTTGGCGTTATACGTCGCTTCGGAGCCGGCATTGTCGGCCATGACGCCGGTCACGACGCCGGAGTCGTCGACGATGAGACTCTTGACCTGGCAGTTCTTAACAACTTTGATGTCACGGTCCTTGACCTGCGCCTCAAGGCCGGGCACGACGGTTGCTCCCACGGGAGAGCCGTCGGTGGGACGGTGGCAGCGCTTGACCGACATGCCGCCTGTGCTCGTGATGTTGTCCAGCCTGATGCCTAGGCCGTCGAGCCAGTCGATGGTGCCGGCGGAATGATCGCACATGAAGTCGACGAGCTCGGGGTCGCCGGTGTTGTGCCCGCCGTCGAGCGTTTCCTGAGCGAAGAGCTCGTTGCTGTCCTCGATGCCCTGTTCCTTCTGGAACTTGGTCTCGGAGGCGTTCATGCCCGACGAGCTGAAGCTCGTGTTGCCGCCGACCATCGATGCCTTCTCGAGGATGACGAGGTTCTTGATGCCCGCATCGAAGGCCGCGATCGCGGCGCACATGCCTGCTCCGCCGGCACCGACGATCACGATGTCGTAGTCTTCCGCGGTCGCATTCGATGAGTCGCCGACCGTGCTCGGCGCGCCGCAGGCCGAAAGCCCGAGCATGCTTGCGATAGCCGTGGCGCTCATGCCCACGACGAAGCTTCGGCGCGTCATGCCGGAGCCGGAGAATACGTTCTTACGTGCGTTTTCCATTCGAACCCCTCCTGGTCGAATCGTGAATGCGCTGGCATTTCCATGCGCCAGCATCCCTGAATGTAGGCCTGCGCAGGTGTGGACGATACACCCATATATGGGTAATATTGTTTGAGGGTGTTGGGATGATGACGGATAGATTATCCGTTTCAACTGGGATGATAAGTGCTATTCATACCATGGCATTAATGGGAGGGGCATGAAGGGGACGAGTCGCGCGCGGGGTATCGCAGCGATGGCGGCCACGGGACTGGCATGCCTGTTCGCGGGCATCTGGATCATGGATTCGTCGCTTGCATGCGTTCTCTCTCTTCCGAATGCCCCTGCGATCGCGCGTATCGTCACCATCTTCGACTATGCCGCGTTCTTCGGAATCGTCGCGCTCGTTCATCGTCGGCGTGCGCGAGGCGTGGCGCCTTCGGATGCCGCAGCGCGCGACAGGGGGCTTCGCATCCTGCTTCTTTCCGGTGCCGGATGTCTTGCGGCGTCCGTTCTCGGCGCGATGCTTCTCGGTTTCTTACGCGCGGGCCTTGCTTCGCACGGTCTTGCCGGATTCCTGCTTGTTCTGGGTCTCGTTTTGGCGAAGCTCCAGGCGGTTCCTTCCTCTGCAGCGTACGCAGGTCTTTTCGTCGAGGTCGACGGCGACGCCTTGGCGGGTGCGTCCATTGCGGGAATTGCAGGAGCATACGTGCTCGATACCGCGATCACGGCCGTGTCCGCCTCTTGCGGGCTTTCCGTATCGGGCCAGATGGCGGTTTCGTGCGCGTTCGTGCTGGCCGGAATCCTGATCGGCGCGTTCATCTTAAGGACGGTTGCGAAGGAAGAAAGCGATAAGGCCGATCGGCCGCGTGCGGGGTCGGGCAGGCTGCGCGAGGCGTTTTCGGGCCGGCTCGTGGTCACCATGCTCATTTCCTCCTTGATGCTTGGGTTCTTCCGTGGCGGAGCGGTGGAGGGGGCATCGTGCAACGTGGCGTTTTCCTCCGTTATGCTCGCCGTCGTGGCCGCGTTGGTCGTTCGTCGCGATGCGTGGGGCATTCAGGAGATGCTCAGGTCGGGGGTTGCGTTCGTCTCCGCAGGCGTTTTGCTTGCGCCCCTGATCAGCGCTGCGGTACCGGGATCCGACGTGGCTCTCGAAGCGGTCGGCATGGGGTTTTTCGAGGCGACGACCTGGCTTCTTGCCGTGCGCTGCGTGCGGTTGAGCCGCTGGATGGCGGGTGCGGCGGCGGGAGCGAGGCTGCTTGCGACGCTCGGGCACAGCTTGGGTGCGGCGCTTGCGGCCGGGGCGACGATGCTGGCTTCCTTTGGAATCAGTATGCAGGCGGCTTCTCTGCTGCTGGTCTTCGTGTATGTGATGGCGGCGATGTTCTTCTTCAGGGATCCGAACCATTTCATGAACATGGCGCCGCTGCCTGATGTAGTTAGGCGCAATGACAAGGCCGAGGAGGATTCAGCCGGCCTTGTGTCGGGCGGCGTCGCCGAACGCGAGCCAGTCCCTTCGAATTCTTCGGGCACCGAAGATGCGAATCGGGCATCGCTCGAAGCCATGGAAGACGCGTTCTACCGGGAACCTTGCCGAATCCTTGCGGAAGAGCATGGGTTGACGCCGCGCGAGCTCGACGTGCTTCGCTATCTTGCGCAGGACAAGACGCTGGGGCAGATCGCAGAAGGGCTGGTGCTCTCGCGCAATACCGTTAAGATGCATACCAAGCATGTGTATCAGAAGCTCGAAGTGCACAGCAAGCAAGAGGCCATTACGCTCGTGAACGAGGTTCGGGCGCGAGGCGGTGCGTAAACGCCGCTTCGAAGGACGGTGCGGCCCACGCAGGGCATGATGGCTCGCGAGCGTCGTGCCGAAAAAATGTTGCACCCTATGCGGGCGTGTCGCCATTGAGCGTGGCGGCGCGTGCAGGGCATGGTGGCTCGCGCAGGCGGCTTGTCGCGAGCAGCGGATTCATGAAACGCGCATGCTGCACGATGAACGGCGCGTGTAAACATTACCGATGGAATGGTCCACGTGCGTGTCATCGGATTGGTTGTGGAAAGGTGGAATCATGAAGCTCGTCATCGCATCCGATATTCACGGATCGGCTCATTGGTGTCGGAAGTTGATGGATGCTATCGATGCCGAGACTCCGGATTCCGTCGTGCTTCTGGGAGACCTGCTCTATCACGGCCCGCGTAACGGCCTGCCGTTCGCATATGCGCCGAAGGAGGTCATTCCGATGCTGAATTCCCTGGCGGGGAAGGTTATCGCCGTGCGAGGGAATTGCGATGCCGAAGTCGATCAGATGGTGCTCGACTTTCCCTTGGAGTCGGATTACGCGGTAATCATGGACGCCGATCGACAGCTGTTCTGCACGCACGGGCATGTGTTCTCTCCAAGCGATCATCCGACGCTGCCCGAAGGGAGCGCGTTCCTGTCGGGGCACACGCACGTGAAGACGAATGTGGTACGGGACGGGATCCGGTATGTGAACCCGGGAAGCGTCAGTATTCCGAAGGACGGATCGAATAGCTATGCCGTGTACGAGGACGGGGAATTCACGTTGAAGGAGCTTGCGTAGCGACGGTTGTGGAGATGAGGCGTGCGCAGCGGGCGTGACCAAGGCGTTCCTTGCAATCGGTCGCATGCCGGTGCGGCAGGCTGATGCGCCAAGGGTAGTGCGTGTTTCGGTCTTAGATGCGCTGCGCCTTCGGATGGCTCGATTGTGGAGATGCGGCGTGTGCGACGGCCGCAGTTCGCAGCGTTCCTTGCAATCGATCGGCCATGGGGCTAATATATCTTTTCGCACGTTACGCGTGCCCGAATAGTGCGGGGTGGAGCAGTCTGGTAGCTCGCCGGGCTCATAACCCGGAGGTCGTTGGTTCAAATCCAGCCCCCGCGACCAAAAACAAGCCTTTGACCTGCAGAAATGCAGGTCATTTTTATTTCTGGGGGGGATATTTCAGCCGAAAAAGTTTACCCCGCAGCCCTTTTCAAGGGTGTTCGAAGAGGGGTCTGGAGGCCGTTTCGCGACGGTTTCCAGGCCCCTTTTGTTCTCTCCGTGGATAGCCTCGCGGGGGAATTCGGGGGGGGGGGAATGTTCTCGAGGTCATGGGGGAATAACGGTGCTTCGCGGCACCAGCGGGGGGAATCGGAAAACCAACCCGCGTCGCGTCAAACCGTCCTCGAAAACGCGAAAACAGGCTGATTCCCCCACGCGTGAGCCCTCTCTGATGGCGGCTGGGAATGCCTGCGAACCAGCCCGTTCGCCGTCCCCGAATATGTGGATTGGATGGCTAATGGACGTAGCGAACCCTAGCGGACTATCCGCGTTTTCCGCGACTTGCCGCCATTCCCCGCAGCCTGCGCTGTGTGGATCGCGTGGGCGTACAGCCTCATCCGCGAGGGCAACTTCCGCTCGGGAGAGGAGCACGGTAGCGCCAGATGGGGAACCAGGCGAAAGGGACGGAAGTTCATGGACCCCCGCAGCGCCTCCAACAACATCATCCTCACGAAGCATTACGGCATGGAGATGTCGCGCGCTCGCCATTCGCGCAAGTACGACCGGAACCGCAACGTGCTCGTCATAGGCGGCTCGGGCGCGGGGAAGACGCGCGGCTACATAGAGCCCAACATCATGCAGATGAACGCGAGCTACTTCGTCACCGACCCAAAGGGGACGACGGTCGTCAACCTCGGATGGATGCTCGAGCACAACGGCTACGACGTGAAGGTCTTCGACACCATAGACTTTTCCCATTCAGCCCACTACAACCCCTTCGCCTACCTGCACGACGAGACCGACATCCTCGAGTTCGCCGAGTGCTTCATAGGCAACACGACCGGCGACAAGGAGCATACAGGCGACCCGTTCTGGGAGAAGGCGGAGCGACTGCTCTACGTCGCGCTCATCGGCTACCTCGTATACCACTGCCCCGAGGAGGACAGGTCTTTCTCCGGGCTGGTGACCCTGCTCTCCCTGGCGAAGGCAAAAGAGGGCGACGAGGACTACATGAGCCCGCTCGACCTGCTCTTCGAGAGGGTGAGGACGGGCAGGAAATACGTGCGGACCGGCGATGCCCCGGAATCCTACGACTACGGCGGCAAGGGGGTCTACGGCGGCGCGCAGTCCGGCTGGAGCTGGGTCAAGGTCGGCGAGCCCGTCGACGTGGACAAGGACTTCAGCCTGCTCCACTACAAGATGTTCAAGGACGCAGCGGGCAAGACCCTGAAGTCCATACTCATCAGCTGCAACACGCGCTTCGAGCCCGCCGCGATCCCGCAGGTCAGGGAGATCCTCTCCAGCGACGAGATGGAGCTCGACCGCATGGGGGATGCGGGGAGGCGGATCGCCGTCTTCGCGATCATGTCCGACGCGCGAAAGACCTACTCGTTCCTGCTCGCGATCATGATGTGGCAGACGATGAACATCCTGTGCGACAAGGCCCTCGCCGAGCACGGGGGCAGCCTGCCAACGCCCGTCACGTTCCTCTTCGACGAGTTCGCCAACATCGGCAAGATACCCGACATAGAGTCGATGGCCGCGGTCGTGCGCAGCCGCAACATGTCCATATCGGTCGTGCTGCAGTCGATCGCGCAGCTGAAGGCGAACTACAGCGACGAGACCGCTCAGACCATCGTCGACTGCTGCGACACCACGCTGTTCCTCGGCGGGAAATCCAACGAGACCAACCGGGAGATATCCGAGATGGTCGGCAAGGAGACCGTCTCGGTGCTCACGTTCAACGAAAGCCGCGGGACCATGAGCTCCTCGACGCGCAACTGGAACGTGGTCGAGCGCGACCTCATCCAGGCAGCGGAAGTAGGCAAGATGCCCCGGGACGAGGCGATCGTGCTCATCGCAGGCACCGACCCGCTGCGCGACGCCAAGTACGACATCGAGAGGCATCCGAAGTGGAAGGAGGTGCACCCCGGCCACGAGGGCGCGGTATGCGAGCCGTACGAGCCGGGAACGACCAAGGGGAAATGAGATGAACGGGACGGCCACGCAAGGCGCCTAGGCCGACGGGAGCTTCCACCCTCCCGGGGGCTGCCGTCCCAGATGCAAAGGAGCGCCCCGAAGGGGCTCCGGACAAGATTCTACCAGCAAGGGCGGTCCTTCCACACCTATTCCGCCCGAAGATGCAAAGGAGACAAGCGAAAAATGCTTTCCAACATCATCAGCCTCGTATCGGGGTGCGTAACGTTCCTCGGCGGCTTCCTCATCGTATGGGGCGCCGTCTCGCTCGGCCTCGCGATCCGCGAGCAGCAGGGCGGCGCTCAGATAGCCAGCGCCATCTCCACCATCGCCGGTGGCGCGATCATCGTGGCGGCGGCCGTGTACTTCGGGATGCTCGACACATCCTGGCTCCCGGCGTAAGGAGGCCGCGGATGCTAAGCGTATCAGTGCACAAAGACATCGGCGAGTACACCGAGAAGGTCGTGGGCAAGCTCTCCGCCCGCACGCTCGCCTGCACCCATGCGCTCGTCCGTCGTGTACGGCATGATGCCGAGCGAGTTCGTGCCGCCGAAGAAGTTTCCCACGACCTGGCACATCCTCGCCCAGCCGTAGTCGTCCGTCGCAGGGTCGCGGTAGCCCTTGAGCTCGCAGTAGCGCAGAAGCGGCTCCACCGTGTCCCTCCCGCCGTTCCAGTGCAGGTAGACCCCGAGCTTACGCTGAGGCGTGGTAATGACGGCTCTGTTTCTCATGATGACCTCCTAATCGTTTCGGCCCGCCCCTTGCGGGCCCGTTGGCGCGGGGTTCGTCGGGGTTCGCAAGACGCGCAAGGAGGAAAGCGGAAACCCGGAGGGCGGGAGTTTTCGGTTGCATGACTGTTGGATTGCCGAAAAGTTTTCCGCGCCTTGCGCGTCGTGCGGTTCGCGGCGAAGGTTTGCGCGGCGAGACACTCGGGCGGACGCGATGGGGCGCATGGGAAGCAGGACGGTTTTCCCAAGAGCCTTTAGCGTTTCTTTAGGAAAGCCCTCCAGACTGGTATCCGAAAACGAGGAACCGGAAACGAAAGGAACTGCAATGTCGGGATGCTTTCTTGAGACGCGCGCGCTGACCAAGCGCTTCGGGTGGGGCGCGAGGGCGCAGACGGCGGTGGACCGCGTGTCCCTGCACGTCGAGGAGGGGAAGGTCTATGGGCTGCTCGGCCCCAACGGGGCGGGCAAGTCCACCACCCTCAAGATGATCACGGGCATGCTGCGACCTACGGAGGGCGAGATGCTCTTCGGGGGAAGGCCCTGGCGCCGCGATGACCTCTACCGCATCGGCTCGCTCGTGGAGCAGCCGCCCCTCTACCCCAACCTCACGGCGCGCGAGAACCTGCGCGTGCGCACCACGCTGCTCGGCCTGCCGGAGGGGCGCAAGTAGCGGTACGCCGAGGACCGCTCTTGGATTGGCATTCGAGCGAGGCCGCCATTCACGCGTTTGTCCGAAGCCAGATTCTCCCCTCCAGGGAATGGGCCATCTGAGCTGAAGATCTGGTCGAGCTGGCCAGAGCCCCGAGGCCTTGACCGGAGATGGGGCAGCAGATCTGAGCGACAGTGGCGAAACGCAGCGAAAGAGGGGCCCGTCGCATCTGCGAAGAGCTGAGAGGGCCCAGCTTTGGGAATATCCCGTCGAGGGGCCGGTAGCGTCGGGGTCTCGAAGACGCATAGAGCCGTCTCTCCGGTGTGGGAAAATACCGACCCCGTGCAGAAGCGTCGTTCCACTGAGGATGCGGCAGAACACGAGCTGCATCCGTCCCATCGAGTACAATATGGAAAAGGTGTGTATTGGAGGCGCCGCAGCATGACCGACGAAATCGATATCACGAGAGACGAGTCCGAAGACCGCATCACGCTCCTGTCCCTGTCGCCCGCGAAGCTCGAAGCGGACGAGCTTATAGCATATGACCAGGAGTTTTCGTTCGCGTTCGGTAACGACGACATCAAGAACATAGCGATTTCTGGGCCCTACGGGGCGGGAAAGAACACGGTCATGGAATCGTGGGAGAGGCAGCATGGCGCCGATCACAGCTTCCTCCACGTTCAGCTTGCCCATTTCAAGGACGAGACGGGGCATGGGGGCGAACAGGACCTCGAGGTCGAGATCCTGAATCAGCTCATACACAAGACGGACCCCAAGCTCACCCCCAAAAGCAGGTTCAAGCGCACCAGGGACGGAAGCCCCGTGAAGGACGTCCTCCTCGCAACCGCCCTGCTCGCGTTCGCGCTTTTGAGCATCTACCTTGGATGGGGCTTGAGCAGACCCGCATACCCCGGCCCTTTCGTCTTGCCGACCGGACGGGCTGCTTTTGGCATTGCTTGCGGCCTGTGGGTCGCGGAGGCGGTTGCGGGCATGACGTGGCTGATAAGGACGAGCTTTCTTTCCAGGACGCTGAAAAAGCTGAAGCTCTTCAGCGCCGAGCTGGAGGTTGCCGACGACAAGGGCGCCTCCGCTTTCGACAGGTCGATGGACGACCTCCTTTACCTGCTCAACGGGTCGGGCAGCGACGTGGTCGTGTTCGAGGACTTGGACCGATTCGGCCAGGTCGGCATTTTCGAGAAGCTGCACTCTATCAATTCGCTCGCAAACGCATCCAGGCGCCCGGGCGCGAAAGTGCTGAGATTCGTCTACCTGGTTCATGACGGGCTCTTCCGAGATTCGCACGACCGCGCCAAGTTCTTCGACTTCATCATCCCAGTGATTCCCTACGCAGACACTAGCAACGCCTACGATCTGCTCAAATCGGGGTTGAAGGGCGTGGGGGTAGAGCCCGATGACAGGTTCTTGCGGGGACTCTCGGTTTTCGTCGACGACCCGCGCATCCTCAACGCCATCGTCGACGGGACATACCATTACAAGCGGGTCCTCCAACGCAGCCAGGGAGGGTCCCTGGATTCTCGCGACGCGAAGCATCTGGTATCCGCGATCGCGTTCAAGGAGACGTTCCCGAAAGACTTCGAGCGCCTCCAGGTCGGACGCGGCTACATGCACGCCCTCCTCAGCGGCCGCGAGAGGCTTATCGCCGACGAGCTTCGTTCAATCGAGGAGCAGAGAAGCGAGCTCGAGGACGCGCTTGAGAGATCCGAGGATGAGGTTGCGCGGAGCGAGCGGGAATTGGTTCTCTTGTACCAGACTACGCAAATCGCCGAGATGTTCGTAATAAGCGGTTATTACTCACCTCAGATCACTCGGTTCGAGAATCCGGACGACCTGATGGCGGCAATCGACGGCGACCAAGAGAAGAAGGAGAAGTTCGACGACATTAGGGCGGCTCTGGACGGCAATCCGGATTTTCTCAGACGTCTTGATGACGTCAAGGCGAGAAGAGAGGGCGAGCGCAGGCGGATCGAGTCGAGCATCCGAGTCTTGGACAAGCGTCGGGCCGAGCTCCGCCGAGCTCCTCTGAGGGAGCTGTTCGCGAAAGAGGAGTGCTACCTCCTGGAACCCGAGGACCTTCCCCGGCCTGCAGACTACGGTGAGCTCGATTTCGATGATGTCAAGCGGAGCCCGTATTTCGGGCTGATTCCCTTCCTGATCAGCACGGGGGGCATCGACGAATCCTACGAGCGGTATACGAGCAACTTCTACCCCACGAGCCTCACGCGGGAAGATAGGAATTTCGTGACGGCCGTTCTCGGGGGGGGGCGGTCCGACGTCGATCCCGATTACATCCTCGGGGCGCCGAAAGCCGTCGTGCTGTGCATGGACGAGGCCTGCCTGCCGAGGAAGTGTGCCCGAAACCGCTCCCTCCTCAAGGTCCTGATCGAGACGGGGGAGCCGTCTCAGACCGCCGCATTCCTCTCGGGCGTTGAGATGGACTGCGACACCGAGTTCCTCTTAGGGTACATGGCCTCGGACCAGTGCACCCCCAAGGCGTTTCCCGCCATGCGTGAAGGGGCGATGAGGACGATCGAAGCCATGCTGGAATCACGCGATCCCGCCGATGCGTATGCCAAGCGGATCATGATGCACAGGCTCCTAGCTGAAGGCGGAAGCCTGCGCGACGACCCAAGGGTGGTGGCGCTCATCAAATTGGCAGCCGAATCCGATCCGGAATTCCTAACTGCAGGGAAGAGCCGAGCCGGTCAAGTTGCGGATGGGCTCGAGGCGATAGGCTACTCGGCCGAGGAGATTGTATTCGACGGTTCGGACGCCAACCTCGTAGAAGAGGTCTATGCCAGGAGGCTGTTTGTTCCCAACGCCGCCCTCGTCGCGGGTTTCCTCGGGCATTTCGGGGCCAGCGACGAAGCGACTGGTTTTGACCGCCTTGTCGACAGCGTCAACAGCTCGGGTGCCGTACCGGACCCTGAGCCCTTCAAGGAGTTCGTGCGCGACGGCATGGAGTGTTTCATCTCCTCGCTCGTCGCGGGTTTCGATGGGGAGATCGACGCTAGCGAGGAGGCCGTCTGCTGGGTCATGAACGCCGACGGGCTGTCGAACGAGTCCGCGTCGTCCTTCGCCGCCCGCCTGTCGGGAAGGCCCGTTTCCGACGCTTCCCTCGTCGTTTCGGTCGACAAGCGCTCGGCGCTGTTCGCCCACGACCGGGTGGTCGCAAGTTCCGACAACATATTCGGATACTACATCGCGTGCGGGTCCGAGGTGAGCGAAGTGCTGGTCGGCTTCCTCGAGCGGAACGATCCACCTGCGGACCTCGGCTTGCGCAAGAGCAAGGAGGTGCTCGGCGCGGAGGGCGACTTCTTGGAAGACCTGATGAAAAGCGATATGGCAGCTGCCCCGTTCGAGAAGATCGCCAACGGATACGGGGCGGTTTATCCGGATTTCAACATTACGGATATAGGGGTCGACAAAGTCGGCGCTCTGATAACGATCGGAGCCATTCCCCTCACAGCCCCCAACCTCCAGTTCATCAGAGAGGAACATGGGACGTTGGCAGTGCGGCTCGCCTCCTCCGACGCCGACGCGTACGTTGATCTGGTCATCGGCGACGAAGGGGGCGCCGCCCTGCCTTTCAAAGAGGCCGAAGCGCTTGAGATCTTCGAATCGCCCGGCTTCCCCGAATCCTCGAAGGTGCGGCTGCTCGGCGGGTTCAGCTCGCCGGTGAAGCTCGTTGACGGTTACCCTCCGAGCTTGTTGGCGGCCATCATTCGTGGGACGAATTTCTCACCAGATGACCTCTCTGCCCTGCCCGGCTTATTCGAGTCGGGCGAGCCGGACTTGCGCCATGCGGTACTGGCACGTGCCTCCTCGTCATATAGAGAGATGATGTCTGCGAGGGTGAATATTCCCTGGACTATGGTTGCAGACATGACGAAGGCGGTCGCCGTCGAACATGGCCGGGAAGCGGCTCTCGCCTTGATATCATGGCAGCTGGAAATGAGCACGCTTACGGAGAAACGGGCGGTCCGTCGAGATCTCGGGAAGTGCTTCTCATCAGCTGGCCAGGACGAGTACGTCAAGCTGCTCGAAGGCTCTCAGGTGCAGATACCCGACACGCAGGCTGATCGCACAATGGTGGATTCGCTCGAGAGATTCGGGCTATGCACGATGAGAAAGCAGAAGCTCAGCAACTCCGGCAAGATGATCGTGTATCCCAAAGGCTACACTGGGCATCCTGGCAGGAAGCGCGGCTGATGCATTATCGTTCTTGCTCTGGTAGGAACGTGACGGCGCGCTTACAAAGCGCAGGCGCGCCGTCGTTCAGTAGGCTTGAAGTGATTGGAACCTGTTGAACGGAGTTCGATTTCTGTGCGACTTTATCTTCCCTGGTGCAAGTTCCAGGATGTCCGGCTTGGCAGCAGCGAGCTTCGGCAATGGATGGCCGGCAGGTACCCGGCGGACCTCGCTTGGGCAGCGGTCACCAGACCGAAGTTGTCAGCGGAGATCCCGTATATCTCATCGAAGTGTTTCATGGCGCAGTTTTAATATTCTCATTAAAGAATTGATACTCCTATCCCAGGTATTGCACGAATTTGCGGTTCTACAGGCCCAGCAAGTCGAGCACGCTCACGTCCGGGCGCACAGCCGAGATGGCGGCTTTAAGCGACGAGCCGTCGGCCATCCGCTGCGCGATTGCCGCCCTGTCCGCATCGTCGAGCGTCGGCCTCTGAGGCTGATCGGGTTTCCCCGCAGCCTCCCCGAGGATGCCCCCGATCGTGTTCGCGGCGATGCGGTCGTTTTGGGCGATGAAGTGCGCGTAGATGTCCATGGTCAGGCTCGCAGACGAGTGCCCCAAACGCTGTTGGGCCGTTTTGATGTCGGCACCCGAGCCGATGAGCAGCGTCGCCTGAGTGTGCCTGAGCTCGTGCAGGTTGTAGCCGACGTACGCCCCCTTGCGCCAGCGCTTGCGGCCCTGAGAGTCCGTGTACTGGACTGAAGGGCCGAACTCGCCGAGACCGTGCTCAGCGAAGTACTGACGGCGCCAGCGGTTGAACGTGTTGGGATCCATGAACTGGAAGACTGAGTTCGTGCAGACCGGGGTCTCGCCCGACTGGTCAAGCCCCTGCACCTCCATGTCGCGCGCCTGCCTCGCCTTCCACTCGGCGAGGAACGTCACCGTGCCGTTGTCGATGCCGAGCCAACGGTGGGACTTCTCGCTCTTGGGATCGCGGATGGTGTGGTCGGCGGCGTACTGCTGGCCCACGTAGACGCGCCTGCGGTCGAAGTCGACGTTGCGCCACACGAGGCCGATGATCTCGCCGCGGCGCATGCCCGTGGCGAGCGCTATCCAGACGGCCACGGTGTTGCCGGTCTGCTTCTCTGTGCGCAGCGCCATCGCGAGTTCGAGCGCCTGTTCGTCCGAGAGCGCCTTGCGCTCCTTGGGCTTGGGCCTCGGAGCCTTCACGAGGTTGCACGGGTTCGCCTCGACGAGCTCGTTGGCGACCGCGTGGTCCATCACGAGCGAGAGCGTGCCGTTGATCTTGTGGATGGCGTTGCGCGACGCCTCCCTGTTGGCGAGCAGCCGGTCGTATGCGGCGGAGATCTTCTTCGCGGTCAGGTTCTCGAGCAGCGTGCCGCCCCAAAGAGCCTCGATCTTGCGCACCTGCAAATCGTCGTCCTTGAGGGTGAGCGGGGAGTAGCCGCCCGAGTCCACCCTGCGTTCGTGCCAGAGACGGGCGTAAGCGCCCACCGTGTACTCCTCGAAGTTTCCGACTTCGCTTTCCAGCTCGTGCCTGTAGGTCTCGAGCTCACGGCGCGCGTCGGCCTTGGTGCCGTAGACGGTCTTCTTCGGCGACCTGATGTATCTGCCCGTCTTGGGGTCCCTGCCGAGGTGGTGGCGTATCCGGTAGATCTTGCCCTTGACGACCTCTTCGATCTCGCCGGAACCGGTGATCTTCATAGCTATTCTCCTTTGCATCCTTCGGTCCGGCGCCGGCCATGTGGAAGTTGCCGGACCACCCTACCGTTTCCGCGGGAAAGCTGGGGTGATGTTGGAAGCAGCTCGCCGCGGCACCATCCCGGAGTGTTTGTGGAAGCAGTCACCGGAACGGCCGTTTCCGAGCGTATCACACAAACACTGCGCGGGGGAATAGGAGACCTCGATTTTCTGAAATCGGGGGGAATCCGGGGGGAATGCTAGAGAGCAAGAGGAAACACGAGAATTGCGAGCTGATACAAAAATAACGGTTTAGCAGGGAATTTAGTTTTTTCAACGGGAGAAGCGGAGCATCCCGACAGCAAGGACACAAACTCATAACCCGGAGGTCGTTGGTTCAAATCCAGCCCCCGCGACCAAAATTACAGCCCTGACCTGTGCAAACAGGTCAGGGTTTTTCATTTGTGGGGGAATTTTCCGACCGACATAGTTTACCCCGCAGCACGCACGCCTTGCGGGCGACCAGGAGGGCCTGTGCTACAATCCGGACCATGGAGACGGCCGCCGCATACCGCAACCCCTACGAGGGCGGGAACCCCTCCGACGTCGGCGGGACGCTCAGGCGCGCGGGTTTCAAGCAGGCCAACGCACCGCTGACCCACATGAGCATGAACTACGTCGAAGGCCCCGACAACGGTCTTCCGCTGGTGCTTATCCCCGCCCAGATGGGCATATGGCAGACCTACGAGAAGGTGCTCGTTCCGCTTGCCCGTTCGTTCCACGTGTTCGCGATAGAAATTCGCGGCCACGGGCGGAGTAGCTGGACGTCGGGTGACTACACCTGGAGCTCGATGGGCGGCGACGTGGCGGAGTTCGTCGAGAGGGTCGTGGGCGAGCCGGCGATAATCTCCGGCAATTCGTCGGGCGGCATCATAGGCCTGTGGTGCGCCAGTCACGCTGCCCGTTGGGTGAGGGCGCTGGTGCTGGAGGATGCCCCGGTGTTCTGCGTCGAGATGCCGCGCTTCAAGGAGCGGGACAGGTTCACCTACGAGGGACTCAGACACCTCGTGAACGCGATCGGCGACATCGGTGACCGGGATTTGGCCGACTATTTCAGGGGCCAGGTTATGCCGGTGTCCGAGACGCGCACCAAGGAGATGCCGGAGTGGTTCGTGTCGTTCATCTCGAGGAAGCTCAAGCAGACCGCGGCCCGACAGCCAGGCAGCCCCGTGGCGCTCGACCAGTGGTACCTTCCGGCGATCCTGAAGCGGCAGTTCCAGTCGCTCAAGACCTTCGACCCCGACTTCGCGCGTGCCTTCGTCGACGGGCGCGTCTACGAGGACTTCAGCCATGAGGCCGCGCTGCGGCAGGTGGGCGTCCCCCTGCTGGTGATGCATGCGAACTGGCACCGATACGAGAGGTACGGCCTGGTGGGCGCCATGGATGACGACGATGCCCGCCGCATCGCGGAGCTGGTGCCGCACGCGGACTACGTCAGGATACCTGCCAACCACGTCATCCATGCGTTCAAGCCGCGAGCGTTCGTGCGGGCGCTCGAGGACTTCGCCGATGCACACGGCCTCCGCTGAGCCCATCGCCAGGCGGCGGCCCGCTCAAACGCCAGTCTGCCGGCGGGCGGCGTTACGCCACTGCCATGCCGATGACCTGCGCGCGCTGTAGGCGCTTTTCGAGTGTCCTGCGGTTCACGCGGATCGTCTTGGTGCTCAGCTTCATGGCCGATATCTCGCCCTGGTGGATGAGCTGGTAGATCGAGGTGTTGGAGATCTGCAGGGCAAGCTGCACCGCGCGCACATCGAACCTGTGGTCCGTGGGTTCGAGCTCCTCCCTTCTTTCCGTCTCAGCCTCATCTACCCGAACCTGAGGTTCGGCCTCAACGGACTATACGGACTGTGCGCCATCAGGAAATGACAGTTTTACTCGAACCTGCTTGTACCTGCGAGGAGGGTGCCACCGCAACGGACCATGCGACTTCAACTGCCGTATGGACGTTCCCGGCGGGGGATGTTCTGCTGAGAGCGTCGCAATATCCTGTTTGTCGTGATATTCGCGACATATCGAGACTCCGCCGCAGCGCTCTCCACGCTTTCTACCAGGGCGGGTGGCGGAGGGCCACGCGCAGCCCGCAGCCGGTCTTCCTCGGCGGGAAGAGTGGTGAGGGCCTCCGCACTTCCAGCAACACTCCGTCCTCCTCAGGTTCTAAGGCCGTGGCAGAGGGCCCTAGCCAACGTCGAGCGATTGCGCGAATCGAGAGAAGGGTCGATACCGTCGCGTAGCCACCACGCCTGGCAGAACCATGATACGCACGGCATTTCACATCGAATAATTGTGCAATATATTGCATTTTGTTAAACTGTGCAATATATTGCATTTAACGAGAGGGGAAGGGTCCGTGAAGGTGACGACGACAGAGCAGCTGGGCTCCATCGTGAGGAACGCGCGGGCCGAGCTCGGTCTCACGCAGAGTCAACTCGCAGCGGAGGCAGGAGTCTCGCGCAGGCTCATCGCAGCCGTGGAGGACGGTTCGGCAGCCAATGTCGGGTTCGGGCGCGTGCTCGCCATATGCTCCGCACTCGGGATATCCATGTGCCTGGGAGAAGACCTGCCATCTAGGCCCCTTCCGCCCGCCGAGGAGAGGCTCTCGGAGAAGGCCCTCTTGGCAGGGAGCGCCGCGCTGGAAATCTTGGGAGGCGGCAGCCGATGAGGGAGAGAACGCTGCACCTGCTCGTGGGAGGGGACATCGCCGGCGAGATCCGACGCGATTCGCAGGGCAAGCTGTCCTTCCGATACTCCTCGCGCTACGCGGGCCCTTCGGTATCGCTTTCAATGCCGAAGGGCTCAAGGGAATACGGCGATGCAACGATCCGCCCGTGGCTCCTGGGCCTACTGCCCGACGACAGGGAGGTGCGCCGCAGAATCGGCCGCGAGGCCGGTATATCGCCAGATGACACCTTCGGACTGCTCGAGGAGGTCGGCCTCGACTGCCCGGGCGCCGTGCAGGTCTGCAACGACGACACCCTGGAGGACGCGCTCTCCCGGAAAGGCGAGTTGAAGCCCATCTCGGACGGGGAGATACGCGACAGGATCGCCGAGGCTGAATCGCCCTCCCCCCAATGGACCGCGCCCGACGAGAGCTGGTCGCTCGGCGGCAACCAGGGAAAGGTCGCCCTTCGCAAGCAGTCCGGCGAATGGTTCCGCTGCACCGGCTCCGCCGCCACCACACACATCGTCAAACCAGGCATCGCGGGCATGGTCCTTGAGGCGCTCGACGAGTACCTCTGCCTGAGGCTCGCCCGCGCGTGCGGCATCCCGGCCGCGCAAGTCGAGTACCGGGAGTTCGGAGGGAAGGGGGCGATCGTCGTCGAGCGCTTCGACAGGGCGCAGGGAGGGGACGGCGAGGTCGACCGGATCCATCAGGAGGATTTCTGCCAGGCGCTCTCCGTCCCGCCCGACAGGAAGTACAGCTCGGACGGCGGCCCCATCGCCCGCGACTGCGTCGCGCTGCTCAGGCGCGCAGGCAACGCGGAGTCCAACGTCGCGCTCTTCGTGGAGATGCTACTGTTCAACTACGTGGTCGGGGCTACCGATGCCCACGCCAAGAATTACTCGGTCCTGCACCTTGCGAACGATGAGACCGTGCTCGCCCCCATGTACGACGTCGCCTCTGCGCTCCCCTATATTCCCCGGCTCGGGAACCCGTGGCGCAGCGCCATGAGCATCGGAGGGGAGAACCGCATTGGCCGCCTGCACAGGAGCCACCTGGTGAAGTTCGCGGAAAGCGTCTCGCTTCCGGCAGAAGGGTGCTGCAGGCTCGCCGGCGAGGTGGCGCAACGCGTCCTCGACACGGAAGGGTCGGTGTTCAACGAGGAGGCAGGCGTGCCCGGCATGGCAGAGCTCCGAGAGCGTCTGGAGAAGCCGCTGCGGAACAACTGCGAGAGGCTCTTGGCGTCTTTGGGAGACTGACGCTCGAAGACCCACTTACACCAGGGCCGTCTCGTTGGCGAAGCGCTCGCCCGCATCTTTCGGACAGACTACGGCTTGACCGAGAGGGGAGCGTAAATCGCTGTGCTGATAGCTCGCGGCCGTAGCAAGAAAACCATCGCCGAGCGCTTATTCATGACCGACAACACGGTGCGCACGCACTCGAAAAGCGCATAGAGGCCCACGAAGCCCCGAAGCAGAAGGTCTTCTTCGACGGGTAGACCTGGGCCGCCTTCGAGCTGCTGGTCTCGTTGGTCAAGCGCGCCGAGCGCGAGATCGTCCTCATCGACGGCTACGTCGACACGGGCACGCTCAACATCCTGGCGAAGAAGCGCATAGGCGTCGCGGCCACCATCTGGACGCACCCGAGCACGCGACTCACCGAGCAGGATGTGGCCGCCTTCAACGCGCAGTACCCGCGGCTGGAGGTAGAGCGCACGATCGCCTTCCACGACCGGTTCCTGATCCTCGACGGCGGAAGGGCGATCGCCGAATTGACGGCTACTTCGATTTCGTCATACCGCCACTCGAGGGCTTCTGGTGGCAGGACGGCGTGGTGGGCGTGGATTACGCGCGCAAGGAGGACTTCAGGTTCATCTCCGCGATTCGCCTGCCCGGCTTCGTGTCGGTGGAAGATTTCGACTGGGCCGTCTCAGAAGCGGCGCGGAAGAAGGGGATGGACTTTTCCAGGGTGGAGTTCCTGTCTATTGACGAGGGGCTATGCGTCCAGTGCATGCGCATCGGCCCCTACGACGACGTCCACAGCATCGGCCGCGTGCTGCACCTCGGCGTCGCGGCCTTGACGGATCAGACGTCCAGGACTTCGAGGGGAGGAATGGCGAGAGCCGACTCGACGCGTTCGGCCAGGGCGCCGTCGGCTTGGCGCAGGTGTTCGACGTCGGGGTACACGACCATCGTCTTGTCACCCGCGACCCAGAAGTCGCGGTCCCACGTCTCAGGGTGGGACCAGAGGTCCTCCTGGCCTGCGGTCCAGTCGGGCAGCTTCCGCTGGGTCTTGGTGGCGACGGCCAGCTGGCCCTTGGCGGTCTGGTAGACGGTGTCGATGCGGGTCCCCTCGGAGGCCGGTCGCCTGACGTGGATTAGGCGCCGCCCCATGAAGGCGACCCGGTGGTCCACGCCGTCGGTGCGCAGCGCGAGCTCGACCTCCTCGTAGCCCTCGCCCGCCTGCCGATGCTTCTTCACGTAGTCGCGGAGCGCCTCCGCGACGGCCGCCGACAGCCCGCCGGCGATCTCGCTGGCTTCGGTGAACAGGCTCAGGTCATCTTCCGCGACATACACGTTTCTGCTGGGCATGGTCATAGCTCCTTTCTACTATACATAGTCATAACTATGCACATATTTGTGGCGCTTGTCAACCCCGGCCCACGGGTTGCTGGCTGCCCCGGCGGGCTACCGCTGTCGCGGGTGTTCTGGAGGCTCCGACACTGCCCCTTCCCGTCCGCTCTCACAGTGGATTGGCGACACCGACGACCGGGATCTGGCCGACTACTTCAGGGATCAGGCCACGCCGATGTCCGAGATGAGCACAAAGAGGACGTCAGAATGGTTCGTACCGTTCGTCGGCGTTCCCACCGTGCATGCGAGCAAGCTGCACGGCGTGGCCGAGCTGAAGTACTCGTACCCCGGCAACGCGGCGAGCGTGATGGTGGCGCGCCTGGTTGCGCTCGCGCTGGTCTCCGGCATGGCCCTCATGAGCATCGCGACCATGGGCATCCGCGACGCCTATGCGCTTCTCCGCCTGTCGCCATCTTCTGCTGGACGGGTTTTCCGTGGGGGAATCGAGTGGTTTTTCACATTTTCGAGGCCGTTTCGACGCGACGCGGGTTATGAGCGAGTCAGAGGCCGTTTCACCTCAAATCTTGCCAATCCACAGCATAGCCGATATGCGTCTGACCTGTTGTTTTTCTAATCTCCCGCTTCTTCAAAATCTCTAACTTCCATGTCTCCATCTTCGGTCTGGTGGTCATTTGGTGGTCACTTTGGTGGTCAAAATGGTGGTCACCTTGGACATCTACGCCGACGTTGACCCCGACGCAAAGCGCGCCGCCGTGGACAAAGTGGCGGACTCCTTCGACGTAGACCTCGACTCGCTCTACGACTTCTCGAGCCCAGGCGCAGCGCCGAGCACAAGTGCTGGCGCGCTCACGTTCTCGGTGGATCAGCTCAAGGCGATGCTCAAGCCCATATCCAGCCACACGTTCTGCAGGGGCGTCTTTCGCTACCTTACCAAGGACGGGCGCGCGCTCGCCGCCGACTACCTGAACCTCGACGTTCCCGAGCGCGAGGGCGGCATGCTACTCCTCTCCATGCGCTGGTACCCCGTGCCGGGGCAGGACGCGCCCGCCGAGCCGGAGAACCTCCCTATAGCTCGCAGGTGCGACGGGCTCTGCGTCGTCGTTGCGGACAGCGTGGTGGTCAAACAAAAGCCCTGGCCTGCGAAAACTGGTCGGGATTGCAGCTTGGTCGCTTTGCGAGACTATTGCATCGTCGCCTCGCTCTTCAGGTTTTGCTTACGGCCTGGTTGGGTCTCTTCGTTCCAATGCCGTGCGACTCCGTGAGGTCGCTGTCAAGCATGACCCGCCTGTCCCCTTGAACCTTCAGCAGCGCAAAACCGGCATTCCAGGCTATGCAATACCCTGGAATGCTGGCGAGGCGAGCTTTCTATTCGGTTAGTCGGAATCAGGCCGGATCACGCATCAGGCCTCCGCAAGCGCCGATTGCGCGGCGATGCGTCCCGTGACGGTGCCCATGCAAAGCGACGCCCCGCTTACCGCATAGCGCAGGTAAAACAGCTCGGCATTCGCGATCGTCCCCGCGGCGTAGAGGCCGGCGATAGGCTGGCGCTGCCCGTTCAGAACCTCGGCCTTCGTGCTGATGGCAAGCTGGCCGAAGGAGTCGTTTGTGTTCGGCGTGATCTGCACGGCGAAGAAGGGCGCCTGTTCGACGCGCTGCAGATCCTCCGGCTTCTTATGGAATGCGGTATCTTCCCCGGCATCGCAGAGCGCATTGTAGGCCTCCACGGTCTTGGCGAGGGGATAGCTCGGCAAGCCGGCCGCAACCGCCAGCTCCTCGATCGTGTCGGCTGTGTCGACGACGCCCTTCTCGACGCCCTGCTTGAGAAGCTCGAGCCGCGTTTCGGGCTGATTCGAGTCGCAGATGATGGCGAACTGCTTTCGTCCGCTTTCGACGAAGGGGATGAAGTAGTCGAACTGGCTGGTCATCGATTCATTGGCGCATCGATACGCCAGATCCGTCACGAAGATTCCCGTATTGATCATGCGCAGCTTCGAGACTTCGTCATTCAGGGCGAGCGGCTTCTTCCCGACGAGATGGATCTGCGAGAGACCGCCCTTCAACAGGATGAGGGCGTCGGCTTCCTTCGCGAGCTCTATTCCATCTCCGGTGTTGCCGGGGCTGGAGAAGGTGTGCCAGCCGACGGCTCCGGGAGCGTAGAGCTCCTTCGACCAGTCCTGTCCGTCGAATCCGCCGGAAGCGATCACCACGGATCGCGCCGAGATGTCGTATTCGGTGGTGCCTTGACGTGCGATGACGCCGGTTACGCGTCCTGCGTCCGTCTTCAGCCCGATGGCCCGGGTCTCCATCATGAGCTCGGTGCCGTTCTTCTCCGCTTCGGACACGAGCACATCGACGATGCCTTTGCCGCCGGTCTTCGACAGCATGGATCGGTCCGATACGTTGTCGCCGGGCTTTTTATCGAATTCGCAGCCCATATCGACGAGCCAGTCCAGGGCGGCACCGCCGTTTTCGGCTACCAGCCGGCAGATATCCATATTGGCATCGCCGTCGGATTGCGCGAAGAAGAACTGGGCGATATCCTCGGGCGTGCCGTAATCGGTGTAGCCGAGCTCGTCCTGCGTCTTGGACTCGCAGCAGTAGAAGTTGCCGCTGCAGATAGACGAGTCGCCGCCGGTGATGGCGGTCTTTTCCAGCACGACAACCGTCGCGCCCGCGCGCGATGCTTCCACGGCTGCGCTCATGCCTGCTATGCCGCTGCCGATGACGACGAGGTCGGCGGATTTTGTCTCGGTGTTCTTCGCAGGCGTTTCGGCAACCGCTTGAACGGTGTCGGGGGCGTCGCCCTTCGCTGTTGGCGAGGAATCATCGCCCTGCAAGCCGTCGCTTGGCGCGGCGCTTTCCGATTTCGGCGCACAGCCTGCGAGCCCGTAGCTTGCGACCGCCGCCGTCGCGCCTAGGCCGAGCAGGAACGTGCGACGCGAGAAATCGCGTTGCTGAGTCATCTTCTCGCGTGATTCTTCGAGGTTGGCCGAACGTATGACGTGTTCTTGACGCACGGATTCGGCCGCCTTGATCGTTTGAGTTCCTTCGGGTGCGCGACCTTGCACCCTCTTTCCCATGCTGCGTTTCATGAAGCATCCTCCCTTTCCTCTGCTGACGATTTCCGGATTCCCTTGACCCGGGGTCATGGCCAGTGTGTTTGGAAAGGGATTCGCTCGCTAGCACCAAAGTGGGTTGTTTACGGCGCGCGCCGCGGTTGGGGCTGAAAGGAACGGTCATCCTCCTTTTTGGAGGGGTATGCTACGACCTGCGTTTTTCTTCGGAATACCGCTCGATGCGATCGAGCAGGTCCTGCTTGTCGCGCGCTTCGGATTTTTGATAGAGGGAATGGATGTATCCCTTGACGGTGTTGGGCGAGAGACCCAGCTCCGCGGCAATGTAGGTGCGCGTTCGTCCTTGCCGCAAGAGCATGAGCACCTCGCTCTCCCGTGTCGTCAGCGAATGCTCGTGTGCGAATGCGGCGATGAGGACAGCATCCTCGGGCTCTTGCGCGCCCGCGACGGCCCGACCCATCGGCGAGGCGTGCGCCTCGGAATCATGGGAAGCGCTCGCGTGACCGAAAGGGGTATCGCCCTTTCCGCTTCTCTCCAGGAAGGATGACAGGATGGGGTTCAACGCAAGAATGAAAAGCGATATAAGCGAGATGAGGGCAAGACCGACGGCAGGATCTTCGCGGTCGATCGCGAAGGCCCCGAACGCCACTCCCGCAAGGATGAGCAGGCCGCTTATGCCCAAGGCCACGCTGAGGTACACCCACAGCGATACATTGTCGCGCTGGCTCAGGCGCACGATGATGACGCGCGCATTCATTCCGGACAGATAGAAGGCGATGAACACGAGGGTCACCGCGACGGCACGCGCGGCCGATGCCGTGAACGGCAAGGCGATCAGCGAAAGCGCGACGATCGGGAACAGCATTCCGTACAGGTTCGATAGGGAAGGGGTGTGGCGGCGGATATGCCCGACGACGGCCATGGCCAGCGCAGCTATGACGATGCCGGCAACGGCTTGGAATTCGATCGAAGGCGACGTGCCGTCCGTGACGTTCGCCACTTGGCTGACCGCTCCGAACGTGAAGGAGAACACCCCTAGGTACGAGACGGCCTTCATGAAGTCGGTCGCCCCCGCGCTCGATATCCCGATGCGTCGCCTCTCCTTTTCTAGAGGTTGGGCCTTTATAAGGGGCGCAGCCGCTATGACGGTCGAGACGAGGGCGAAGATCAGCTCGAAGGGCCATTCCGCCCAGAAGATGAAGGCCGTCATCAAACCGCCTATCAGAAAAGCCGCCGGCACGATGCTAAGAATGGAGAAGCTTCCTTCGGCATCTTCCTGCTGCATGGCTATGCGGGCGATCCAGCCGAGCTCGGCCGTGGCAAGGCCGTATCCGATGCAGCTTGCCGATGCGATGGCGTAGATCCAGCCGTTATCGATGAATCCCAGATTATGGAACAGCAGCAGGACGTTCCCGATGAATACGCACGCGAAGGCGGACCGCATGCGCGCTTGGCGCATCTGCTTCCGACGGAAGAGGCAGTCGAGCGCCGTCAGGATCATGGTCAGGATATACATGGCGAAGAACAGAGCGCCGAATGAATGGCCCGCGCCGTGGGCCAGGCTCATCTCCTGCAGGAACGTGCTGGAAACCATCAAGGGGAACATCAGACCGCATACGATTCCGTATCCCAGCGAAGATCCAAAGGCAGTTTTCACCGTATGGACGGGTATGTTGCTTCCCTGGTCTGTCATGGTCTCCCTCTGGATTCGGATCGAGATGCGCTTGAGGATCGCTCATGGTGCAGTCGTTTTCAAGGCGATGCCCATTCTAGCCGACGATCCCTACCGCTCGTTGCGCAGGGAAGGGTTCGAGCTGCATATCGCCCCGAATCGTTCCCTCATCCGGCAAAACCCGCATTTACGGGCATTTTCCAGCGTTTTTAGTGTATTATCCTGTAGACTGTACGGTCGAAATCGCGTGACTTGACGTGTAAAGAAGGGCAACGGCGGATTGACCGCCGTACGAATGCGCCTTCGGTGGATTCCAGGACTTGCAAGGGTAGGAGGAAAACGCATGAAGAGGAACCTATGCTATCTCATGGCTGCGATGCTGGCGTTCAGCATCTGCATGCCGACGGGGGCTCTGCAGGCCTTCGCGCAGGATAGCGACGACATGACGTCTGCAAAGGCGGCGGAGGGTCTGAACTCTCCCGAGGAAAACGATGCGGACGATCAGGAACATGCCGGTCTTGAAGCGCCTGCCGATGAGGATGGGCAGCTTGCAGACGAAGACGAGGCGGCTGGCGAAGCCGCTGGTCAGGCGGATGCCGCCGATTCTATGATCTCGGATATCGCCCAAGTCGCGTCCCTGAGGTCTCCTGGCGTCGAGCTTCCGAATGTCGTCACGAATGCCCACGTGACTACCTCCACCGGCACCACGCCGGTGAACGTCGGTCCTTGGCAGGCGTTCAAGATCCACTTCCACTACGTTCTTCCCAACCACACGGTGCATGAGGGGGATACCACCACTATAGAGCTGCCGGCCGGGTTCAGGAGCGCTGCTCCGACCGACTTCGTGATCAAAGACGGCGACAACATCATCGCCAGAGGCAAGACCGATCCCACCAACACGAAGTACATCCTCACCTACACGAGCTATGCGGAAGACAAGTCCGACATCTCGGGCGACTTCTCGGTGAATGCTCAGATCGATAATGACGTTCACACCCACTCCGGCGTTCTTCCGGTGAATCCTGTGGTAAGCGGCGAAACGGTTCCGGCCGGTTCCGTCAACTACACGGTGCATATTGAAACGGCCTTGCCCATCATCAAGTCTGGCTGGGCGAACGCCTTCGATACCACCAAGGGCGTCTGGCAGATCAAAATCAATCAGGACGGCAAGGAATATACGGATGCCGTGCTCGACGACACGCTCCTGACTCCCGGCGTGTCTATCATTCCCGGTACGCTCGAAGTGTTCGAAGGAACCTGGCAGCTTCAAGGCACGAGCTATAAACTCGTCGGTCAGACCAACGTCACCAGCCAGTATCTCCCTCAGTTCATTTCCACCGGCACGACATTCAAGCTCGGATTGGGTCATATCCCCGCTTCCAAGGGGTTGCTGGTGCGATTCCAGACCAAGATCTCCTACACGCCTCTTCCTGGCGAGAAGTTCGAGAACAAAGGGACTCTTACCGACAACGGCGTAAGCAAGGAAAGCAAGGCCTACTATCTTCTGCCGACTGCTGGCGGCATCGGAGAAGGATATAACTACACGATCAATATCAAGAAGACCGACGAGATGGGCGCTCCTCTTGCCGGTGCGGTGTTCGATATCGTTCGCACCCGCACCGGCATGGTTGTCGGCCAGGTGACCACGAACGCTTCCGGCGAGGCGAGCCTGTCAGGCCTTCTGCGCGATAGCTACGTCATTAAAGAGACCACTCCGCCATCGGGGTATCTTGCGGCTGACGACCAAGCGGTCATCGACACCGACTTTCCTCTCACGACCAAAAGCGTGACGAAGACGTTCGTCGACAAGGTCGCTCCGTCCACAGTCGACGTTGCGGTCGAGAAGACATGGAACGATAACGGCGATCAAGACGGGATCCGCCCCTCCTCGGTCAAGATCAGGCTGTTCGCTGACGGTGCGCCCACTAGCAAGATAGTGACGCTCGATTCGGCCGGTTCGTGGAAGGGTTCCTTCACGGGTCTTGACCAGAAGGATGCATCGGGCAACGATATCGCCTATACGGTAGAGGAAGATCCAGTTCCGCTCGGGTATATCTCAGCCGTGGCCGGCGACGCGACGGCGGGCTACACGGTCACGAACACGCATACGCCCGCGACCGTCGACGTCCCCGTCGTGAAGAAATGGGTCGGGCCCGTGGGCTCCGAGGTGACCGTGCGTCTGCTCGCCGACGGCAAAGACACCGGCAAGGAGCTCAAGCTCGACGCCGATAACAACTGGTCGGGCGCGTTCTCGGGCCTGCCCAAGCACGACCACGGCCGCGAGATCGCCTACACCGTGAAGGAATACCCGGTGCCGAACTACGACGGCGACGTTACGGGCGACGCGGCCTCCGGCTTCACCATCACCAACACGAACACCGAGACCGTGAAGGTCCCGGTCGAGAAGAACTGGGTCGGGCCCAAGGGCTCCGAGGTCACGGTCAGGCTGCTCGCCGACGGCGCCGATACCGGCAAATCGCTCAAGCTCGACGAGGGCAACGGCTGGAAGGGCTCCTTCGACGGCCTTCCCAAGTACGGCGCCGACGGCTCCGAGATCGCCTACACGGTGACCGAGGCCGAGGTGTCGGGCGTCGACGGCTCCAAGTACGGCACCGCCGTCGAGGGCGACGCGGCGAGCGGCTTCACCATCACCAACACGAACAAGGAGACCGTGGACGTCTCCGGCACGAAGTCCTGGGACGACGATAGCGACCGCGACGGGGTCCGCCCCGCCTCGATCACGGTGAACCTGATGCGCGACGGCGCGAAGGCCGACTCCAGGACGGTGACGCCCGACGCCTCCGGCGCGTGGGCCTACTCGTTCACCGGCCTTCCCAAGTACGCCGCGGACGGCCACGAGTACGCCTACACCGTGACCGAGGAGGCGGTCCCTGGGTATGCGACCTCCGTGAACGGAACCGACATCGTCAACTCCTACACGCCGGGCAAGACCTCGGTCACCGTCACCAAGGCGTGGGCCGACGACGGCGACCGGGACGGCGTCCGTCCCACCTCGATCGACGTGCAGCTCTACGCGAACGGCCATGAGCTCGGCGCCCCGGTCACCCTGAACGCCGCCAACGGCTGGACCCACACCTGGACCGGCCTGAACCTGAAGGAGGCCGGCAAGGACATCGCCTACACCGTCAAGGAGGCCGGCGTGCCGAGCGGCTACGACGTCGCCGTGGCCGGCGACGCGACGGCGGGCTACACGGTCACGAACACGCATACGCCCGCGACCGTCGACGTCCCCGTCGTGAAGAAATGGGTCGGGCCCGCGGGCTCCGAGGTGACCGTGCGCCTGCTCGCCGACGGCAAAGACACGGGCAAGGAGCTCAAGCTCGACGCCGATAGCAACTGGTCGGGCGCGTTCTCGGGCTTGCCCAAGTACGACCACGGCCGCGAGATCGCCTACACCGTCAAGGAATACCCGGTGCCGAACTACGACGGCTCCGTCGAGGGCGACGCGACCTCCGGCTTCACCGTCACCAACACGAACAAGGAGACCGTGGACGTCTCCGGGACCAAGTCCTGGGAAGACGATAGCGACCGCGACGGCGTGCGCCCCGCCTCGATCACGGTGAACCTCATGCGCGACGGCGCGAAGGCCGACTCCAGGACCGTGACGCCCGACGCCTCGGGCGCGTGGGCCTATGCCTTCACGGGCCTTCCCAAGTACGATCCCGCCGACGGCCACGAGTACGCCTACACCGTGACCGAGGAGGCGGTCCCGAACTACGCGACCGCCGTCGACGGCACGGATATAACCAACTCCTGCACGCCCGGCAAGACCTCGGTCACCGTGACCAAGGCGTGGGCCGACGCGAACAACCAGGACGGGATACGCCCCGCGAGCGTGAAGGCCCAGCTCTACGCGGACGGCAGGCCCCTGGGCGACCCCGTCGAGCTCTCCGAGGCCAACGGCTGGACCCACACCTGGACCGGCCTGTTCATGAAGGAGGCCGGCAAGGACGTGGTCTACGAGGTCAAGGAGGTTTCGGTCCCCAAGGGCTACGAGGCCTCGGTGGCCGGCGACGCGGTAACGGGCTACACGCTGACCAACGCCCATGAGCCCGAGACCGTCGACGTCCCCGTCGCGAAGAGGTGGGTCGGCGGCGAGGGCGGCGAGGTGACCGTCCGCCTGCTCGCCGACGGCAAGGACGCGGGCAAGGCATTGAAGCTCAACGCCGGCAACGGCTGGAAGGGCTCCTTCGACAACCTGCCTGCCTTCGAGGGCGGCAAGAGGATTGCCTACACCGTGGCCGAGGACGCCGTGGAGGGCTACTCCTCTAAGGTCACCGGCGATGCCAAGGGCGGCTTCACCGTCACCAACACCAAGGACGAGAGGCCCGAGGCCCCCGCCCCCGGCGGCGGAACAACCGATACGACCAAGGGTAAGACGGAATCGTCCGGCTCTCTGCCGAAGACAGGCGACGGTGTGGCGGCTCCTCTAGCTGCTCTGCTTACCGCGCTCGCTGCCGGCTCCGTAGTTCTCATTGCACGTCGTAGGATGTCGTAACAGGACGCTTTGCGTCTGAAGAAAGAGCCCATCAGCCCTTACGGTTTCATAGGATTCTGCAGGGACATGGGTCGGAACTCAACATATCGCATCAAGAAGACGCGCCGACGACCTATATCGACGGCGCGTCTTCCCATATCTTTCATGCAAGGTGTTGGTCAGCGGGAATACGCCACTCAGGAACTTTGATGCCGTATTCCTGCTTGAAGCTTTCGGTCAGCATGAACGTTACGGGGTTTCGTCTGCGTGCCCTGCAGACAACGCCGATTTTTTCCAAATCAGACAAATATTTCCTAGTCATCTGCTGCCCTATATCAAGATGTCGGGCTATTTCGGCAAGAGGTGCGTCGCCTAGGAATCCGAATGTTTCATATTGCATGAGCATGAAGACCGCCGACGATTTCTTCGCATTGAGCTTCAAGTCGCTGTTGATGCGGTCCAGTGCTTCCGTCAATCGGCCATAGGACCGTTGGGCGGTTTCGAGTCTGTTTAGTATGTCGATTTGAGCGTCGCTTATAAGCCCGAGCAGCTGATACGTGAAATGGGTCAGTTCGCCGTGGTTCAAAGGGTCTTGAACGATGGAGAATGCGTTGTAGTAGACGTCTTTATGTTCGGCTATCGTTCTGGACAATGACAGGGATGTTGCCATGGATAAAGGTATGCTCAGGTAGAGCGCAAGGAGATACCTTCCCGTCCGCCCGTTTCCATCATAGAACGGATGCGCGTACTCGAACAGATAGTGCGAGACGATAGCGCCGTAAAGTGCAGGAATCTCTTCCGACTGCGCGATTTCAAGCATGGCCGCCATAGCCTCGTATATCTTCTTCTCAGGCTCAAGGCCTTTGTGCACGACTTTTACCCTGTTGTAGATGTCAACGCCATGAGCGCGGAACAGCGTTCCATCCGGAGTGTCGTTGCGAGACAGCTCTCCATTCATGACCTGGTCGTATATTGCGCGAATGTCCGCAGGCTCTTCCGGCAGCTTCGCCGTCTGGTCGAGGATGCTCATGTAGAGCATTGTGAGCTCTTTGAATCGTTTCTGCGCCGAATCCTCCGAACCCATCGCATTCAGCGCGTCTTTTATTTCACGCTTCGTGCTGCGCACCCCTTCGATTTCGTTTGACGATACGATCTCGTCAAGGACGAGCCCGCGCAGAATAGCGCCTCCTGCGATTCCTGGCATGTTTTGCATGCGCAAGGAGACCTTCCGCTCTGTGCGCAGTATCTTTTCGCTGAGCAGGGTAATTTCTCGCGGCATAGCAAGGAACAATTCATCATTTCCTGCGATATAGCCCGTTCGGAATGTTGATTCGGAATGCAGCCTCACATGCAGTTCGGCCAAAAGATCGGAATCTCTGCTCGTGGATGCATTTGCATGGTAAAGTTTCGAGAGCTCCCTGTATTCCAACTGAGCCTCCAATTGCCATGGGTGCTTTTTAATTTATATTAAATCGTATTTATTATAAGTAAATGAAGTAATTCATGGATTTGTTTATACAAAACCGCGAAAGAGAGTATTCGGCAATCTCGTTCGTTGCCGGTCATGCCGGCGGCGATAGTTTCGTCGCGTGCGTGGCGGCTTCGCATCGAACATAAATCATGCAGCGTTGCACGCTCGGCGGCAAAAGGCTGAATGCTATTTCTTTCCGCCGATGGCGAAATAGCCGCCTTCGCGGATGCTTGTAGAGCCGCTCATCGCGTAGTAGTCGCCATGCTTCTCAAACGTTTTCGCCGCGACAGGACGAGTGTCTTTCCGTGTGCATTCATGTAGCTGCGGTATTCAGAAAGCAACGACTGCGCAGCCTGGCTGGCTTCCGTTAAATCGGCGTCACGTCCGCTTATCAGATTGCCCGGCTCTTACGCACGCATGGACGTCTCCACATATGCGGACAAGAACGGATATGAGCGAACAAGGACGGTCTCGGTTCGATACCGAAACCGTCCTTGGAGTCGCATACGAACGGCGCGTGAGCGCCGCCTGCGCTTGGATCAAGCGCATCCCTTCTGCTCCGCGTCCCATCTACTCCGATCGCGGCAGCTTCTTCGAATTGCGTGCGGCGAGTATGACGCAGAGCGCGATGACCGCGTCGCAGGCCGCGCAGAACAGCCATACGCTGTTGTAGCCGCCAGTCGCTTGATAAATGCTGGTCAATATCGGCACGCCCATGCACCCGAGCGCGTATCCGATAGCCGGCACCAGCGAGTAGATCTTTGCATAGTCTTTGCTTCCGAACAGGAATGCGGTCAGCATGGCTATACCTGTGCCGTAGCATGCATACATTGTGTCGTTCAAGCTTGCTCCGACGAAGGCGAAGGCCGGCATCGATGCACCGATGCCTAGGCAGACGAAGGACAGGATGGTGACGGCGCACCAGAGGATAACGCCCTTGTCCGCCCCGAATTTGTCGCAGGTAAAGCCAATGAGCGGGTTCCATGCGATATCGGAGAGCATGGCGACGGTCACCATGAGGCTGCCGAATGCAGCGCCGTAGCCTACCGATTCGCTGTAGCTGGTGAACAGCTGGTTCGTGATAGTGGTCGTAGTGATCAACGTCATGGCCACGAGCAGCAGGATGAAGGCAGGCGATTTGATCGCATCGCGGAAAGCCACGCCGTCAGTGGGATCTTCTACATGTGCCCCTTCCCGCTCTTTCTCGTAACCGTAAGGGAGCAGACCTAGGATTTCAGGTTTCAAGCGAATGATGAACAGGGATGCGCTGCACATCAGCACGAGGCTGGCCGCGCCGAGGACCACGTATCCGACGCGCCATCCGGCATTGATGATGACTTGTGCGATGAGAGGGCTCATGATGGCGTTGGCAAGCGAGCCGATAGCCCATGCCATGCCGATGGCGAACCCTGTCTTCTTAGCGAACCAGTTCGTCAGCACGATAGCAACGCCGATGGATGTATTGAATCCCATGCAAAAGCCGATGACCAGGCCGGATACATACCACATATGCACGCTGCCGTAGGTCGACATGGCAATGGCGGCAATGGCCTCGATTGCGCAGATTATCGTCATATGCACGGGTATGTTCATTCTGGGTATCGTGCGTCCCGCTATAGGGAAGCTGATGGCTTGGCCGATGCTCACCAAGGTCATGTAGAATCCCAAATCGGATTCGGTCACTCCCAAGTCCTGGCTTACAGGTACGTAGAAGTTACCGGATACGATCGTGAGGAACCCGATCGAACCGGACACCCACATGCCGCAACCCAGCACGACGAGCCAGGGATAGATTCTTTGTTTGGTTGATGGTTCGCCCATGCGAATCGCCTCTTTTCTAGAGGGCCGGAATGCAGAGGATCTAGTACGTGAACAGGGTTCCCGTTTTTCCGGCGAGCGCCTCCTCGGCCTTCGAAAGGCTCGTGATGATGGCGCGTTTGCCGGGATAGGAGCGTACGAATTTCATGCACGCTTCTACCTTGGGCTGCATGTTCCCCTTGCCGAACTGGCCTTCCTTGCAATATCTTGCTGCCTCGGCCAACGTCAGGCAATCGAGATCGCGCTGCTCGGGCGTGCCGAAATCAAGGGCGACCTTCTCTACTTCGGTGAGGATGAGCAGCACGTCGGCGTTCACGTTTTCAGCCAGGAGCTCGGCGCCGAAGTCCTTGTCGATGACGGCCGCGGCGCCTTCCAGCGCGCCGTCGGCATGTTCGATCACGGGGATGCCGCCGCCTCCCGCGCAGATCACGATCGAGGAATTCCAAAGCTGCCTGATGGCATCGATTTCAACGATTTTCTGCGGCTTCGGGCTTGCCACGACGCGACGCCACCCGCCGCGCGCCTTGTCCTCGCGCATTGCGTAGCCGCGTTCCTCTTCGAGGCTGCGAGCTTCCTCTTCGGCGTAGAAGGGGCCGATTGGCTTTGTGGGATCTTTAAAGGAAGGGTCTTCCCCATCTACAATGGTTTGCGTGGCTATCGTGACCACGGGGTAGTCGAGCTCCCGTTTAGCAAGCTCGTGCTTGAGCGACTGCTGCACGTGATAGCCGATATAGCCTTGGCTCATGGCGCCGCATACGTCGAGAGGCATGGGCGGAACCACGTCCTTGGCCGTTTCGCTTGAAAGCAGGATGCGTCCTACCTGGGGGCCGTTTCCATGCACTATGGCCATTTCATAACCCTCGGCAGATAGCTCGGCAAGAAGCCTGCAGGTATCTTTCACAACCTCAAGCTGGGCTTCGGCGGTTCCGTCGCTTCCCTTGGATTGCAAAGCGTTACCACCGAGAGCAATCACGACCTTGGTCAGGATTTTCGAATCGGTCATTTCGAACGCTCCTTTCGTGAGGGGGGGCGGCTTGGACCGATTGCAAGGATCCGAGGCATTGCATCCC
Organism: Slackia exigua ATCC 700122; assembly: GCF_000162875.1. Lineage (GTDB taxonomy): Bacteria > Actinomycetota > Coriobacteriia > Coriobacteriales > Eggerthellaceae > Slackia > Slackia exigua. The sequence continues at coordinate 1,037,169 of NZ_GG700630.1, read as the reverse complement.
TGCGCATCGGTTCCCCATGATCATGCCTGCGTCGTTTCAGCGACGTTGTCTGCGTCGCTTCGCTGCACGCTCTCCGTTCCTCGAGGCATGCATTTCCAGCCGAGCTGTCTGCTGAACAAGATTCCCAGTACGATGACCGCGATGGGGTACAGGTAGCAGAAGAATGCGAACGGCAGGTATTTCAGACAGGGCACGCCCAGGATGGTGACCATGTAGATCGAGCACGTATTCCAAGGCACAAGCACCGACGTGATGCCCGACGCGGAATTGCAGATGTTGCTCCATACTTCGCCGGGCGTGCCGTGCTTCTCGAACGCATCGCCGTACATCTTGCATGACATGGCGATTGCGGGATATTGATCGGGCATGACGATATTGAACAGAGCGCCGCTTGCGACCGTGCCCGCGAGGAGCGACGCATAGCCTTGCAGCTTCGATGCAATGGGTTCGATGAGGGAATCCATCAGACCTGTATGCTGCATGAGACCTACGAATGCCATGACCAAGATGACGATAGTGATCGTCGGGAGCATCTCCGCAATGCCGCCTGTGCTGAACAGTTCGTCGATGATGGCGGAGCCGGTAGTGCTCGTCACGCCGGCGCTGCAGGATTCGAGCGCGACGCCGAAGTCGGCGCCCTGCAAGAACACCGCTTCGATCAGGCCGAGGGCGGCACCCAGCAGAAATGCCGGGATGGCGGGCACCTGAACTGCGATGCATATGATCATCACGATCAGCGGAACCAACGTGAGAGGTCCGATCGAGTAGGCAGAAGACAGCTCGCCCATCAGACCGGCGGTGCTTGCCGCCGCCGATGCTTCGGTCGCATCTGCCAGATGGCCGATGCCGAAGTACAACGCAATGCTCAGCATGCATACGCCGATGACGATAGGTAGAAACCTCTTGCACATGTCGAAGACGCCGACTCCCGCCACTGCGGCGCAGAGAACCGGTCCGTCCGTAAGGGGGGAAGCGATCTCGCTCACGTATGCGCCCGCGATGATGGCTCCTGCCGCCATGCCCAGCGGGATATCCAATGCTGCGGCGATGCCTATGAATGCTATGCCGATGGTTCCTGCGGCGCCCCAGGAACCCAGGACGATGCCGACGAGCAACGTGCCAAGAAACGCCACGGGCAGGAAGAGCTGGGGGCTGATGACGGCAAGGCCGTAGTAGATAAGCGTGGGAACGGTGCCGGACTGAATCCATGACGCGACGAGCATGCCGATGCACATCAGGATGAGCACGGCTTCCATGGAGTCCATGATGCCCTTCATCATGGACTCCAACACATCGTCCCACTTGAATCCGAGATACATGGCGAGTCCGCCGGCAAGGAGACACCCGATGACCAGAGGCATTTGAGGTTCGGTTCCCAAACCGACCACGCAAAACGCCATGGCGACAGCCAAGAACGTCAGGGCGAGCAGGCCATGACGGAATCTGATCGGCTTAATCGTTCTTTCGTTCACGGAAGCATCCTTCATGGCGATGGAAAGGGAAGGCTGGCACGGCGTGCTGAGGAAGCGTTGGGCAACGCGGCCCTAGATCCTGGAAAGGACCTTGTTGATGCGGGCTTCAGCATCGATGGCGATGGCCGGATTCGCGGCCTTTTTCTGAGCTTCGGCCTGTTTGACTAGATAGACGAGGATGGCGCGGATGGAATGCTTGCGATTCTCGGCCTCGATCCAGCACAGGCTGCGTTCGGGATCGTCCATGACCTCGTCCACGACTTCTTCGCCGCGGGTTGCGGGAAGGCAATGCATGAATTTGGAGGTCGGGGATGCGAAGTTCATCATATCCATGGTGACCTGGTATTTAGGATAGAAGATATCCATGTAGCTGCTGGTGCCTTCTTCGTCGTCGTAGAGGCCGTACCATACGTCGGTATAGATGAAGTCGGCGCCCTTGATGGACGCGAGGTCGTCGGAGACGGTCACGGTGCCGCCGGAGGTTTCGCAGTTCTTCTGAGCGATGGCGACCAGATCGATATCGGTATCGACCTGCAGGCCGCCGTCGGATACCTGATGACCTTTAGGTCCGAAATGGACGAAGTCCATGCCCATGATGGAGCAGATGAACATCAGCGAAACGCAGACTTGGGTTGCATCCCCGACGAACGCGACCTTGCAATCCTCGAGTTTCTTTCCCTCGGGCAGGTTTTCGATCATCGTAAGCAGGTCGCCGAGCTCCTGGGTGGGATGGTTGTATTCCGACATCCCGTTGATAACGGGGACGCTACTGTATTTCGCGAGATTGACGATGTCCTTATGGCGATCGACGCGAGCCATCATGACGTCGAGCAAGCTGCCCATGACGCGGGCGGAGTCCTCGATGGTTTCATGGCCGCCCAGTTGGATGGTCCCCGGCCCGAAGAACTGCGCATGTCCGCCCAAATCGGTCATGGCCGTTTCGAAGGAAATGCGGGTGCGGGTGGAAACCTGCTGGAAGATCATTCCCAAGCTCTTGTTCTTCAAGAGCTGCGGATACGCGCCTCCATCCTTGATCATGGCTTTCATCGCACGTGCGAGCTCGATCATCTCAAGAAGCTCTTCTTTCGTGAAATCGTTCGTATCGATGTAGTCTTTGCAAGCCATGCTTTCCTCCTTCGTCGAAGATCTGCAAGTGCGGAGCCGCCCATGCGGCGCCTCTGACGAACTCCACTATGCTTTCAGGTCCTCGGGTTTGGAAAGCCAGGAATAGGTTTGCCTGCCAGACGAATGGGTTTATGGATAGCGAGAACATGTACGTCCAGTTCATGATGCTCTGATCGTTGCCGGCTCATCGTGCGTCTAAACCCAATTAAACCGTGTTGAACTTTTCTGGATGGTAGTCTGGGGTTGGGCGAAGGTCGGAATCATAGCTCGGGGGATAATTGTCCGCTCGGCGAAAAAGAGGCATAGGTGGAAGCGACGTTTTCAACCTATACGATGGCAGTGATGTTCATCTGTGCCGTATCCAGCGCAGCTTCATTCGGTGCGTACCTGCTCACCCGAAATCGCACCTACATGTTCGCTGCCAGCGGCTTCTTCCTGTATTTTTTCGACCTGGCCTCTATTTTCCAGATGGAGAATCTCAGTCATGGGGCGCCCATTACCCTCGAACAGCTCTATGGCATTCAATTTCCCTACTATAAAGCCCTTCTGGCCGCCGGCATGCTGGAGTCGTGTTGGCTTTCCATATGCGAATATCTCGACGAGAAAAGCGTGACGCTCAAGATCGGGCCGGGCGTGGCGTTTCTGATCGGGGACCTCCTCATTGCAGCGGCGCTACCAGAAGGTCCGATCAAGCAATGGCTGTTCTATAGCGCACGTGAGGCGTTTTTGGCCTGGTGTCTCCTTTTTCTCCTCTTCGTTTCTCTTTCCAATCGCAAATCCAGCGTGGAAAAGGCGCTCGTCCTGCGCCAGAAGAGATTCATCGCCATGGTCGCGATGATCATCTGCTGCATCATTGCTGAAAACACCTTCGTCATACTCATATGGCATCCCTCGCAAGCGACGCTGGATTCCATGTTACCCCTCTATATCTCGGAGCGCAATTTCTCAGAGAATCTCCTGGTCATAACCCTTGGTGTAATAGCGGTGCGCCATGCCGCGGATGCGCTGAAGCTCCGGCACGTCGAACCTCCTACACCTCGGGCGGACAATCAAGAACGCTATGTAGCCCTATCGATGTCGCTGTTTAGCGAAAAGTACGGCCTTACGGCGCGGGAGCGCGATGTGCTGCGGGGCATCATAGACGGCAAGGACAATCAGAACATCGCGAGCGATTTGAACTTGGTGCTGGGGACCGTGAAGTCGCATACCCACAACATATTCAAGAAGGCGGGCGTGGCCACGCGCCAAGAGCTGCTGCAGAAATTCTGGGGCAAGTGACGAGAGACCGAGTTCGCATAGACTGGAAGGACGATATGCTGTCTTTTTCGATGCATACGGCCGTAATGGCTTCTTTCAGGAGGAATTCAAAGACGACCTTCGCGTAACACGGCCTCTCGTGCGGTATTTTTATACCACGTACGTCCAGTTCATGAAAATATGCTGACATCCCGTGACCAATCGTCTATATTGCGGCATTGCAACAACGCGGCTTCATATTCATGAAACCGTGCCATCGGTCTCGCGCGTCTGCCGTCCGGCACCCGCGCGAAACGCAGCAGGGAAACAGCAGGGGAATTCATATGGGCTCATTGAAGAAAGCCATGGCGGCGCTCGTTTTCGCGCCCGCCGTGCTCGTCGCCGTCATGTGCGCCGGCATGCACGTCGCCTACGCCGACGATACCGCCGGCCTCGCGTTCGACTCCGTCACGATAGAGGAAGCCGAATCGCATACGCAGGTCGCCGACCTGATGGCGGGCGAAGTTCCCGCGCTTAAAGCCGGTGTCACCTACGCCCTCGATGTGAGCTACAAGGTTCCGTCCGGCCTGCAGTTCTCCCCGACGTATCTCAACGTCCGCCTGGACGACGGCATCTATGTCACGGGCCTTCCCGGCGCGACGTTTACCGAGGGCGATATTTCGAACACGAGCTTCAGCAAGCTCCTGAAGACGCCGACGGGCACGGGAACCTCTCCATACGGGTATCCCGAGGCAGGTTCTGAAAAGAGTCGGAACGGCGATCTCAAATACATGACCAAGAGCGGCCTCGTTCGCGTGGACACCAAGTCCGAAATCCGCTTCCGCATCGACGATGCGTACGAAAATCAGGATGCGTCCCAGGTCATTTCCGATGCCATCAAGGTAAGCTTGAGCACGGACGAAACGTCCGGTGTCGATGCGCATTCCTATCCGATCAATCCCGCTGACGAACTGAAGTACGGCTTCTGGGTTGACCAAGCGACCGAGGTCATTTCCAAGGGCGGCACGACCGGCGCCATCGAGGCGTCCAACTCGGGCAGCGGCGCGTCTCTTACCGAGGCCGGCAGCAAGACCACGGTTCAGCTCATCTATCCGAAAGACGTCGAGCTCGTGGGCCTCGGGGAGACGGCCCTCTACAAGACGAACGGCACGGTCGTGAGCACCGTGGAAGATGGCGACAGCAAAGTCGCCACCATCGAGTGGGACGAGCCCGGCTCGTATTCAGGCGGCCTGACCTTCAAGCCCCATCTGAAAGTCGCTTCCGACAGCACGCGTCCCAACGGCTCGTCTTTCGACGTCACGCTGAAGAACTTCAAGAAGACCATCTGGAACGACGTGCCGAATACCGATAGGACGTCCGGCACGCAGAGCGCGACCATGAAGGTCACGGTCATCGACGGCGCGGTTCCCGAGAAGATCACGACCCATGCGCTCGTCGACTACGCACCCAACTGGGCGCTTAAGAAGTACGACACGTACAATACGCGTCTGGGCGCCTATCTCATCAAGAATGAGCTTGCGTCTCCTACCTTGCCGAAGACCCTCGAGATGACCATCGACGAAGGCAACACGGCCATCATCCGCGGCGTCACCATTCCCTATAAAGAGGGTATGGCCTACGGCGCCATCTCGTGGACCGCATCCGACGGCACGAGCGGCACCGCCGATCCGAGCATTCTGAAGAAGTCCGACGTTTCGGCGCTTATCACCAATACGGCGCTGGGGCTCGATATCAATACATCCATCACGTCCATCAAAGTCGATCTGGGACCCATTCCCGGCGGCTACGACGGCATCAAGCCCATGCAGGACATCCTCGACACCTGGAATCCCTCCAACAAGCATGTGACCGATGAGTACTACGGCTGGAGCTACATCTCCAACGGCGTGTACGGATCCTGGAAGCAGGGGACCGATGCCGACGTGAAGACCACGGTCAAGCTCTACACGACCGGAGACGAGCCGGGGGATGGGGAAGCCATCATCGGCAAGTCGAGCGCGCCCGAGGTGCTCAACGGACAGGGCTCCATCAGCAAGACCCAGATCAACGGCGGCGACTCGTTCACGATCCAAGGCGTCATCAACGATGCCAACTGGGATTGGAATCCTCTGCAGGAGCCTGTCCTCTACGTCATCATGCCCGAGGGATTTTCCTACAGCGATCTGAACGTCACGGAAGGCACGCTTGGCGATCCCGAATTCGTAGGGTCGTTCGACAAGAACGGCACCGAAGTCAAGGTCTGGAAATACCCCATCGACATCGGCGATGGAACGCGCGGCCAGTACCAGCCCGATTTTTCCATCAAGAGCATGAAGCTGAGCATGACGGTCAGCACCGACAAGCTCGCTGCGAAGGGCGTGTACCACATCAACGACTTCGTGGGATTCACCACGAAGGACTTCAAGGACATCGGTGCGGTCATCAAGAGCGAGAAATGGGATCGCAGCAACTGGAACACCGATAAGTACACGGCGCTGTTCGGCGACAAGGTGAACTCCGGCGAGACGATGGTGTCTCTGTCCGAAGGCCGCGGCATCACCGTCGATCAGGCATCCGAAATCGCCGCCGTCTCGACGTTCTCCGTGAAGGACGGACAGACCGGCGACGTGACCGATTTCGCGTACGACTCAGCGAACAAGCCGGCCACCACCGCCGTTCTTCAGAAAGGCGATACCGCTACGGTCCGCATTGCCGTGAGGAACAACGCCGGCGTCGAGGCCTCCTCCACATCTCTGTTCGTTCCGCTGCTGTCCAAAGCCGCAAACCTGGGGGATTCGTTCACGCCCGAAGGATCGACCGAATTGCCGCTCAAGCTTGCGTCGGTTTCGGCCTCGTCCAACTATGCGGTGAAGTACCTCAAGCTGAACGCCGGCAAAACGTATGACGTGAACCACGCTCCGCAGCCCGGCGATTACACCGAGGTCGACGACCCGTCCGAGGCCGATATGCTGCTTCTGGAATCCACCAGGCCCCTTGAGGCCAACGAGGGCGGCTACGTCGCCGTGTCCTACGCGGTGAACGACACGGTAGGTTCCGCCTGCAATGACAAGCGCGACGTGTTCAATACCGTCCTTGACTACGATATCGAAGGCAATCACTCCACATTGACGCTTGCCACCAATGCGGCGACCTTCGCAGGAACCGATGTGCTCCTGACCAAGGTTTGGAACGACGGCAACGATGCGGGCAAACTGCGCCCGACCCCCGATGCCTTCGCGGCCGCGCTCACGCTTACGTCCGACAAGGGCATCGACCTGAGCACCTTCGCGCCGCAGGTCAAGGACAAGGGCGACGGCACGTATGAGGTGTCGTACCGGGGTCTTCCCAAGTACAAGGGGAATGCGGGCAATGTCGTCGCCTACACGCTGACCGAGGGCGACATCGCGCATTACACGACGGATTCCGCGTCTATCCAGGGCAGCGGCACCACGGTGGAAGGAACCATTACCAACACCTATGCTCCTCGGCCGACCACGCATGATCCTGCGGTGGAGAAGAAGATAGAAGGCCCGAAGCCCTCGAGCCCCGACACCTTCTCGTTCGTGCTGAAACGCACCGACGCGTCGTTCCCCATGCCTGCGGGCAGCGACGGCGATACGAAGACGATTACGGTCGAAGGCGCGGGCAGCTCCGAATTCGGCGATATCGAATTCACCCTGCCGGGAACCTATACGTACACGATCACCGAAACGAAGGGTGGCGCCGCCTGCACCTACGACGGATCCTCATATGCGCTGACATACGAAGTGACGGATGACGGCCAAGGCAAGCTTCAGGTGAAACGGTCCATGACGAAGACCGTCGACGGCACGACCACGGTTGTCGATCTGGGCGCCCAGGGCGATGCCGTCGGTGCGGTGTTCACCAACGTGTATCCCAAGCCTGCCGATCCGGGGCATCCGACGAACCCGACGAACCCGGCGAATCCGACGGAGCAGACGAAGCCCCAGAAGCCCTCGGCCTCATCGACGCCTGCCGGCGACTCTGCTGCGATATCCAAGACGTCGGATGCGCCTGCGGCGAAGGCTCTGCCGCGCACGGGCGATGGCACGCTGCCGTACGTCCTCGTGGTTCTTGCGAGCTTGAGCGCAGGTGCCGCCTTGGCCGGAGCGGAAATGAAGCGCCGTATGGCATAGCGCTCCGAGGGGCAGAAAGCGCAATCACCCCGTCTGAGTGAACCGACTCCCATTTTCGTGTCTAAGAAACGGGAGTCGGTTCAGGGATGCGGGGCATATACGTAGAAAGCAGGCCTTCTGGACCTGCTTTCTACGTATGGAGCATGTGCGTTCCGAGCGCATCCCGAGCGGGCTTCAGCCGCTGTGCGCTCGTGCGCGCATCCGGCTATCCCTGCGGATCGTAGGCGTTCGCCTGGGAAGACAGATCGGCGAGCACCTCGGCCGAAAGGCTCCTGCGGGCGAACGGATACACCACGTCGTTTTCTTTCTGAACATGACGCCTGATCAGATGCACGTACTCCATCGACCACGAAAGAAGCTCGAGTTTATGCTCGTCGGTGGGGTCGACGGCGTAGTCCTGGGCGGCCTGCTCGATCTTCGAGGTGGCCATGCGTCCTGCGTCGTGTTCGACCAGCATGCCGTGCTGGATGAGGTTCTCTGCGATGCGGCCGAGGTTGGCCACCATGTAGGAATACAGGACGTCTTCTTCTTTCTTATGGTGCGAAGCGTCCGCATACGCGCGGATGAACCTGACTTTGCGTAGATATGAGGCGAGGTCGAACGCATCGGTCGTCATGAGCGCGAGGCACATGCGCTCGAAGTCGTCCGCCTCTTCCAGGATGCGATCGTGTTCGGCCAGCATCGCGTCGATGATGTCCATGCCGGCGGTGTCGGGCAGGTTCTCGAATTCATCAAGATTCACAGCCATGGCCTATGCCTCCTTGGCGATACGGTAGGAACCATCTCCGGATGCCTCGAGCGCGATGCGTGCGGCGCTCAGGAATCCGGCCGTCCATGCGCGGCGGATCTGCTCGTAGCAGGCGGCTGGATGGGGTTCCAGTCGGATGGTCCAGGAAATGGCTTCAGGAGAGCTGCCGTGCAGGGTGACGAAGCGATCGCACGGCATGCCGTCCAGCCAGTGCGCATCGACGGCCGTCCACGCATCCTGCAGGGATGCGTCGGGCAAGATCGAGCCGCGTCCGTTTGCCGCTCCCAGTTCCTTCACGAATTCCAAAGTCTCTTCCACATGGTCGGGGACGGGTTCGCACGCGCAGGCGAGCGCCGCCTCGGCGTTGCCGACGAGCGCGTTCAGGCTGCCATGGATGTCGGTCACGTCGATATGACCGGTCAAGTCGCCCTCGAGGCGAGGATGCCTCGCATCCAGACGCGCTTCGGCGCCAGCCGTCCAGCCCAGTTCATCGGAAAATGCGGCGATGCGCCGCGCGAGCGCGTCGACCGCCTGGGCCTTTCCGTACATGCGGTAATGGATGGGTCCCAACGTCGCGCTCATGCGTTGCTCCCGTTCAACATGTCCAGCACCTCGGCGGCGTTCATGCCGTGCACCATGCAGGCGTCATCGAGCGATTCGCTCTGCGATGCCGGGCAGCCCACGCAGCCCATGCCGGCGCTTTCGAGGATGGCGATATTTCGGGGATCGCGGCGAATGATTTCGCCGACCAGCATGTCTCCGGTATAGGCGCTGCCGTTCATGAGATACCTCTTTCTTCCTTCTTCCCTGCATCCGCGCCGGGCTGGATGCTTTCGTGCGTCGAGGGCCACTATGGGCCGAAGGTCCTCAGAGGTACGTTGTTAAAACAACAAATGAAGAAATGCCTATGGAGCATGCCGGATCCGGTATGCTCCTACGATTCGAACACCTGGCACAGCCGATCGACGACATCGTCTATCCTGCCCGGGTCGATGGCGGCGTAGTTGACGACGAGCGTGACCTGTCCCGGCATGTCGATATCGCAGATGCTGTAGTCGGTGAAGAACGATATCCGCAGCCCGAGCCGCTCTCCCTTCTGCGTGATGTCCGTTCGCTTGAGGTCGGTTCGCACTCTGAGGAGGAAGTGCGTTCCCGCCGCGTACTCCTCGATCGTCGACCTGCGTGCGAGCGGGCTTTCCCGAAGCGCCTTCAGCAGCGCCTTCCTTTTCTTGCGGTAGAAGTTGCGCATGCGGTTCATATGCCGCTCGAAGGCGCCCGAATCGATGAATTCCGCCAGCGCGAACTGTTCGAAGCTCGATACCGTGCACGAATAGAATCCCTGCTGGTCGCGGTAGGCATCCATCAGTTCGGGCGGAAGCACCATGTAGCCGATGCGCAGCGAAGGCACCATCGTCTTCGAAAACGTGTTGAGGTAGATGACGCGGTCGCGCCCGTCCTCGGCGAAAAGCGGGAGCGTCAACCGCCCTGCATAGCGGAACTCGCTGTCGTAGTCGTCTTCGACGACGTAGCGGCCGGGTTTCTCATAGGCCCAGCGCAGCACGTCCGAACGCGTTGAGGCGGGCATCACGCGTCCCGTGGGGAAGCGATTCGCGGGCGAAACGTACATGAGCCGCGCATCGGTTCCGCGCAGGCGATCCATATCGAGGTCGTCGCCTATGTCGAAGAGGTCGTCGGAAGGTTTCGGGGGCACGATGACGGCGCGCGCATGGAATTTTGAGGCTCCGAGGATGAGCTTCTTGAACCCCGTGCTTTCGATGCCGAAGCCCACATTGTCTCCGAACAGCGCGAAGAGCCTCATGAGCAGGTATTCCGTTCCGGCCCCGATAACGATGCACGCGGGACTCACATGCATGCCGCGGCTCCGATGCAGGTATTCGGCGATGGCATTGCGCAGCTCGGGCAGCCCCGCATACGGAACGGTCTGATAGAGGCGCGTTCCGCCGTCCAGCATCGCCTTGCGCATGCAGCGATTCCAGAGATCGATGGGAAAGCTATCGAGGTTCAGGCGATTGGCGCGGAAGTCCATGACGCAGCCGGGTTCGTCCTCTTCGACGGGAAGCCGTTCGGGCCGGTGCGAGCTGACCGGGGCGATGTCGCGCACGTCCGCCACGAAGTACCCCCGCTTCTCTTGCGCTTGAACGAAGCCTTCGGCAACGAGCTGGCCGTATGCAAGGGCTATGGTATTCACGCCGACGCCCAGGTTCTGCGCGAGCGCACGCTTGGAGGGGAGCTTTTCCCCTGCGGCCAGCGTGCCGGCGATGATGTCGTCGCGGATTCGTTCGTAGAGGAACGCGTAGAGCGATGTGCGCCCGCGTGCGGACAGGTCGTAGGCGATCATGCAACTGGTTCCATTTCTTTTTCAATATCTGGTTCTTTTGATAGCACCATTCTATCCATACACTCCGATTCGTCACCTACGAACAACGGAAGGAATACCGATGACCATGGAACTCAAAGAATCGTATGGACTGTATATCAACGGCGCGTTCGTGCCCGCATCCGACGGAGGCACGTTCCAGACGAAGAATCCTGCGACCGGCGAGGTGCTCGCCACGTGCGCCGATGCCACGCAGGAAGACGTCGATGCCGCGGTTAAGGCGGCGTGGGCCGCGTTTCCCGCATGGAAAGCGGTCGAGCCTATCGAACGCGCGAACATCCTGCTGAAGATCGCCGATGTCATCGACGAGAACGCCGAGCTCCTTGCCCGCGTCGAAACGCTCGACAACGGCAAGCCCATTCGCGAGACGAGCGCCATCGACGTCCCGTTCAGCGCCGATCATTTCCGGTATTTCGCGGGCGTCCTCCGCTCCGAAGAAGGATCGGCCTCTGTGCTCGACGGCGGCTTCCTGAGCCTGATCCTGCGCGAGCCCATCGGCGTCGTCGGGCAGATCGTGCCCTGGAACTTCCCGTTCCTGATGAGCGCTTGGAAGCTCGCGCCCGCGCTCGCAGCCGGCGACTGCGTCGTCATCAAGTCCTCGTCGTCCACGCCTCTTTCGCTGCTCGTGCTGATCGAGCTCATCGGCGATCTGCTTCCCGCAGGCGTCGTAAACGTCATCACCGGGCGCGGCTCGAAGTCGGGACAGTACATGCTCGATCATCGCGGTTTCCGCAAGCTCGCCTTCACCGGCTCCACCGAGGTCGGCCTCTCCGTCGCGAAGGCCGCCGCCAAGAAGCTGATTCCCGCCACGCTCGAGCTCGGCGGCAAGAGCGCGAACATCTTCTTCGACGACTGCGACCTTCAGCAGGCGATCGACGGCCTGCAGCTGGGCATCCTGTTCAACCAGGGCCAGGTATGCTGCGCCGGTTCTCGCGTGTTCGTGCAGGAGGGCATCTACGATCGGTTCGTCGAGGCGGCCGTCGAGCAGTTCGATAAGGTGAGGATCGGCGATCCCCTCGATCCCGAGACGCAGCTCGGCGCTCAGGTCAATGCGGCTCAGGCCAAGAAGGTCAAGGCCTATATCGACATCGCCCGCGAAGAGGGCGCCCAGATCCTGTGCGGCGGCGAGGCCTATACGGAAGGGGAATGCGCGAACGGGACCTTCTTCAAGCCGACGCTCATCGTGGATGCGAACAACGGCATGCGCTGCGCCCGCGAGGAAATCTTCGGGCCGGTCGCGGTGGTCGTGAAGTTCAAGACCGAGGAAGAGGTCATCGCCATGGCGAACGACTCGGATTACGGACTGGGCGGCGGCGTCTGGACCAAGAACATCGATCGTGCGCTGCGCGTGGCCCGCAACGTGGAGACCGGGCGCATGTGGGTGAACACCTACAACCAGATTCCGGCGGGCGCTCCGTTCGGCGGCTATAAGGAATCCGGCATCGGCCGCGAGACGCATAAATCGATCCTCCAGGCGTACACGCAGACCAAGAACATCATGATCAATCTGAACCAGGGGGTCTCCGGGTTCTATCCCGAGAAGTAGGCCCGCTTCTTCCGGACGGTCGCTTCTTATAGAGAGAACAAGGCGCTGCCCCTGCTTCTGCAGAGGGGCGGCGCCTTGTCTGGCTTTTCGTGCGGCGTTCGGACTACTCCCAGGATAGTATCCCGTTGTTGATGTAGATGAACGCGACGATGAGAATGATGATGATAACAATGATGGCTGTGAACTTGTGTTTCATATCTATCGTTCCTGTCGTCTACGAAGCGTTCTTAGGATTTTCCTGCCAATTGAACGAGACAGTGTATTCATCTCCCAATGCTGCGACGAACATGCCGGTTATGTTCTTTTCCGCATTGACGCGAGCCTCTTTGAGCAGACCGTCGTCGATAGCTTCTTTTCGGCTCATTTCGATGCATTTCTTTTGGAATGCATCGACATCTTCTACGTGGATGGGATTAAGGATGTTGTTATGCTCTTCGAGTATTCCCATTTTCTCCCGGTCCGGTGTATTCGAGACAATATAGGGAAGCGGTAGTGTAACGGTGATATTTTTGCCGTCAGAATCAAATGCGGCCTTGTCGAGATCGACGCCGGCCTGTATCGTTCCGGCAAATCGATACCAGAAGCTGTTTTCCGTGAAGGGAACTTTAATGGACCCGAGGATTTCATTTTCGTCGCTCACTTTATCGACTATTTGATATCGCTGCGATGCCGTGATCATCGTATTCTGCTGGATGATTCGCTCGAAGACCGCAGAAGCCTCGAGATCTTGACTTTCTTCATCCACGTTGTGGGCATTGAAGAGCAGAATTCCCGTTGCTCCAAGAGCAAGACCGACAATCAGGCTCGTCGCTATCAATTTGATTTTCGAGAAAACGCCGAATCCCGAGGCGTTATTCGATCCTTCGTTTTTCACGACGTCGTCTCTCCCCTTTATTTCATACAGATTCTGCGCTGCAGTAATTTCAATGCAGTCAGCATACTCTACTCTACGGGCGCAACGTTTGCACGGATGGCGCCGGTTTTCCTAGAGCGCCAGCATCCGGGAGAGCAGGGGCTTGTCGTAGGTCATGACGTTCTGCTTCATGACCGCGTTGCGGGCGATCAGCAGGCAGTCCACGTAGTCGAGCAGGCTCGACCCGAACAGGCGCGTCGCGTATTCCACGATGGGCGCTTCGATCAGGGTGATGTCGTTCATAAGGGTGATCAGGGCGTATCCGATCTGTGAACGGGGAACGCCGTAGACGTCGCGCAGGATGATGGCCACGCGTGCGTAGATTTCGGGATATGTGTACGCTTCGCCCGTCGCTATGGCCTCGCACGCGCGGTGGTATCCGCGCTTATTGTCGGCAAGCAGGTAGCGCAGGATGATGCTCTCATCGATTAAAAGTTTCATGCTTCGCCCCCAATGACCTGATCCATGATTCGCGTTCCGCCTCGCGATCGATGTCGCTTCCGTATGCCTTGAGGATGCCTTGCGCTTCCATGCCTCCCTTTCCTGCGCTATAGGTCGGTCGGAAGGGGAGGCCGTGCTGCTTGATGGATTCGGCTATGAAAATGCGGATCGCCTCCGACAGGCTTGTGCCCAGATTCTTGAAAATTTTTTCGGCCTCTTCCTTTTGATCCGCATCGATTCTGACGTGGACGACCGAATCCCGACTCATGCGCATCCTCCTTCGATCGGTTTTTCCGAAACGGCGATACTTTATTTCTTCCAAAAATGCAAACAACAAGGTGAAAACGGTATGTTTTTCAAGATTGTATCACGAATATGATACGTACTACACATCTTCAAATACAACGCATTCTGTAAGAAATAAACACGAACGTGATACATTATATCATCTTAAGAATAATATATTGTCAATATACCTCGAAAAATGCCTGCAAATACCGCTTTGACAAAAACCCGTAATGGGTAGATATTCATAAATGGTTCACTTCGTGTAAAAGTCCTTTTCACTATATGAAAGGTCTTTAGGGACATATCAAATATGAATAAATCAAGGAGGTGAAGGAAGAAAACGCAATCGAAACGCCCCTTCAAGAGGTGGAAGAAAGCTACACGAAGACTAAATTGGGGGAAAAGATGAGCAGCAAATGTGTTGTTGCGGATCCAAGGCTATGCATCGGTTGCAAGACCTGCATGGCGGCCTGCATCGAGAAGCACGACGTAACGGGGGACGCTGCTGTTCCGCGACTGAATCTGGTCGAAACCATCCGGGTGTCTGCACCCATCGCCTGTCATCACTGCGTGGACGCGCCCTGCGTCAACGCCTGTCCTCAGGGCGCGCTGTACTACGACGGCGATCGCGTCGCGGTGAGCATGGAACGCTGCATCGGCTGCCGCAGCTGCGTCATGGCATGCCCGTATGGCGCATGCGACGTGGTTTCGCGTCTCGAGCCGGTCATGTTCGGCGATCTGATTCTCGCGGACAAGACGGTCGCGAAGGTCATCAAATGCGATCTGTGCGCCGACGAGCCCGAAGGCCCGCGGTGCGTGAGGGCATGCCCGACCAACGGCCTGCGTCTCGTCGATCAGGACGATTTGAAGGATATGGCTCTCAAACGCCGCCGCGTTGCCGCAGAGTCGTACGAGTCCATGATGGACTCCACCGTGTACGCGCTCGTTTAAAAGGGGGAATACCATGGAAAAGCATATGGCCGTATGTCCATATTGCGGAGCCGGCTGCAAGCTCAACCTTCTGGTCGAAAACGGCCGGGTCGTTGGCGCCGAAGGCCTTAACGGCGTCACCAATGAAGGCGAGCTGTGCCTCAAGGGCATGAGCGGATACGACTTCATCAACGACACCAAGATCCTGACGCCCCGCATCCTGCACCCGATGATCCGTCGCCGCAAGGGCGCCGAGCTCGAGCGCGTGAGCTGGGACGAAGCACTCGATTTCACCGCCAAGCACCTTATGGAGATCAAGGCCAAGTACGGTCCCGATTCCATCATGCTGACGGGCTCTTCACGCGGTCCGGGCAACGAAGCCAACTACGTGATGCAGAAGTTCACCCGTGCATGCGTGGGCACCAATAACATCGACAACTGCGCGCGCACCTGCCATGGCCCCTCGGTCATCGGCCTGATCGATGCCGTTGGCTCCGGCGCCATGAGCGTCTCGATTCCCAATATGGAAAACGCCGACTGCGTCTTCCTGTTCGGCTACAACCCCAGTGCCTCCCATCCCATCGTCGCCCGCCGCATCGTCAAGGCGAAGGAGAAGGGCGCCAAGATCATCGTCGCCGACCCGCGCCTCATCGAGACCGCCCGCATCGCCGACATCTACATGCCGATCAAGAACGGCTGCAATCTTGCCTTCATGAACGCCTTCGCGAACGTCATCATCAACGAGGGCTTGGAAGACCGCGACTTCATCGAAGCCCATACCGTGGGATACGACGAATGGTGGGAAACCATCAAGAAGTACACGCCGGAATCCGTTCAGGACATCACGGGCATCGACCCCGAGACCTTCCGCAAGGCCGTCCGCATGTACGCCACCTCCCCGAACTCCATCATCGGCTGGGGCATGGGCGTCACCCAGCAGCGCCAGGGCGTCAAGACCGTCCATCAGATCGCCGCCGTCGCCTGCATCGCCAACCAGATCGGCCGCGATGCCGCCGGCCTCGCCCCCGTCCGTGGCCAGAACAACGTTCAGGGCAGCTGCGACATGGGCATGTGGCCCACGCTCTATCCGGGCTACCAGAAGGTCGACGATCCTGCGATCCGCGCCAAGTTCGCCAAGTCCTGGGGCGTTCCCGAGGAGAAGCTCTCCCTCGAGCCCGGCTTCAAGCTGACCGATCTGCCCCACGGCGTGAAGGAAGGCAAGATCCACGCGTTCTACAACTTCGGCGAAGATCCGCTGCAGACCGAGCCCGATTCCGCCGACATGAAGGAAACCCTGCAGAACTGCGACTTCGTGATCAGCCAGGACATCTTCATGACGCAGACCACGGCATACGCCGACGTCGTCTTCCCCGGCACCTCCTGGGGCGAGCACGACGGCGTCTTCAGCGCCTCCGACCGTACGTTCCAGCGCTTCACGGCCGCCGTTCCTCCGAAGGGCGAGTGCAAGCACGATTGGCAGATCTTCAGCGAGCTCTCCACGCGCATGGGCTATCCGATGCACTACGAGAACACCAAGGAGATCTGGGACGAAGTCCGCGAGAACTGCCCGTCGTTCTACGGTGCGACCTACGAGAAGATGGAAGGCGTGGGGCACGCGCAGTGGCCTATCCCGACGCTGGAGTGCCCGGGCACCCCGACCCTGTTCAAGGGCGGCAAGTTCAACAAGCCCGACGGCAAGGCCCGCCTGATCGCCGCCGACTTCGTGGTTCCCACCGAGCTGCCTGACGACGAGTATCCGCTGGTTCTCTGCACCGTTCGCGAGGTCGGTCACTACAGCTGCCGTTCCATGACGGGCAACTGCAAGGTCCTCTCGCTTCTCGCCGACGAGCCCGGCTTCGTCAACATCAACCCGGCAGACGCCGAGGCCCGCGGCATCGCGCAGGACGATCTCGTGTTCGTGAAGTCCCGCCGCGGCAAGGTCATCACCCGCGCCAACCTCAACGAGCGCATCAACAAGGGTGCCGTCTACATGACCTACCAGTGGTGGATCGGCAAGTGCAACCAGCTCACGATGCACGTGACCGACCCGCTGTCCGGCACGCCCGAGGACAAGCACAGCGCATGCCAGGTCGAGCAGATCGAAGACCAGGTCTGGGCCGAGCGCTATGCGCAGAAGCTCTACACGGACATGAAGGACTGGCTGGCGGGCGAGGCCTCCGCGCAGGACGTCGCCCCTACCGAAGCGCTGGTCTGATCCGATCCGGGACGGTAACGACATAAAGAGGAACGACATGAATGGCTACATCGTTATAAATACATATCGATGCATAGGCTGTGGAACGTGTCAGGCTGCTTGCAGCGAAGGCCATCAGAAGGCCGGGCTGCAAGCGGCCCCCCGTCTGGCTCTGGTCATGACGAGGGATGTGTCGGCGGCGGTCACCTGCCATCATTGCGACGGGGCTCCCTGCATGCAGGTGTGCCCCGTCAGGGCAATCACCAACGAGAACGGTTCGATCCACATCAACGAGCAGACGTGCGTCGGGTGCAAGATGTGCGCCGTCGTCTGCCCGTTCGGTGCGATCCATCCTTCGGGCACCTCTCTCGCGGGCGTTGCCGGCATGAAGTACGACACGCCCACCTTCCCCTCTTCCCGCGGCGAGATGCTGCAATGGGAGGAAGGCATCACCACCAGGGCCGTCAAGTGCGACCTATGCTCCTTCGATCCCGAAGGTCCTCATTGCGTCAAGGCATGCGCGACCAACGCTCTGAGCTACGTCGACGAGGCTGCGGTCACGTCCACGTTGCGCCTGGAGCGCGCCGTCGCCGCGGAAGCGAGCGACCAGTACGCGCATGACTTCACGAGGATGGGGGCTCAAAGATGAGTATGACAATCCTGCTCGCCTCGATCGCGGTCTCCGTCATCGGCGGCTTCCTTGCCCTGTTCCTGGGCAAGAGCGCCCATGCGGCCAAGGTCGTCGCGTGCCTGTTCGGCATGGGTTCGGCGCTGCTCGCCGTCCTCGCCGGCTTCCAAGGCGTTATCGGCCAGGGGGCGTGTCTGTCCGTCGCGACGCCGTTCTCCTTCGCCGACTTCACCCTGCTGCTCAATCCGATCGCCGGCCTTCTGCTGGCGATCATCAACGTCCTCGCGTTCGCGGCGTTCCTGTACGGCCTTTCCTACTTCGACGAGTACAAGGAAAACGGCCTGGGGGCCATGGGCCTGTTCATGAACCTCTTCATCGCGTCCATGAACGTGCTGGTGGTCGCCGATAACGCGTTCTGGTTCCTGGTCTTCTTCGAGCTCATGTCGTTGACCTCGTATTTCCTGGTCGTCGTCGAGCAGAAGAAGCAGTCCATCAAGGGCGGCTTCATGTACCTGGTCATGGCGCATGTAGGCTTCCTGATGATCATGATTTCGTATTTCATCATGGCGTCCCAGACCGGCAGCTTCGAGTTCGCCGCCTATCGCGTCCACGATTTCGGCCCTGCTCTCGGGTCCCTCGCGTTCGTGCTGGCGTTCTTCGGCTTCGGCTGCAAGGCCGGCATGGTGCCCTTCCATTCCTGGCTGCCCCAGGCGCATCCTGCGGCGCCTTCCAACGTGTCCGCGCTCATGTCCGGCGGCATGATCAAGATCGGCGTCTTCGGCATCATCAAGGTCGGGCTCGACCTGCTGTCCGGCACCGACTGCATGCTGTGGTGGGGCCTGCTGGTCCTCGTCGTCGGCGCCGTCTCCTCGGTGCTCGGCGTCGTCTACGCGCTGGGCGAGCATGACATCAAGAAGCTTCTGGCCTACCACTCCGTCGAGAACATCGGCATCATCCTGCTGGGCGTCGGCCTCGCCTTCGTCGGCGTCGCGATGGACCAGCCCGCGCTTGCCGGCCTCGCGCTTCTGGCGGGCATCTACCACATGCTCAACCACGCGATGTTCAAGGGCCTGCTCTTCCTGGGCGCCGGCTCCGTGCTGTATGCCACGGGCACGCGCAACATGGAGAAGATGGGCGGGCTTATCCACGCCATGCCCGTCACGGCCATGTGCTTCCTTATCGGCAGCCTGGCCATCTCGGCCATTCCGCCGCTGAACGGCTTCGTGTCCGAATGGTTCACCTATCAGGCCATGTTCAGCGCGGCCTTCATGGGCGGAACCATGATCAAGGCCTTCGCCGCCTTCGCGGCCGTGGCGCTCGCCGTCACCGGCGCGCTTGCCGTGACCTGCTTCGTCAAGGCCTACGGCGTCACGTTCCTGGGCGTCGGCCGTTCTGACGCGGCGCTTAAGGCCAAGGAAGTTCCCGCCTCCATGACGGCTTCCATGGTCATCCTATCCATCGTCTGCATCTTCCTCGGTCTGGGCGCACCTCTCTGCGCGCCCGTGCTCGAGGGCGTCGCGGCATCCGTTCTCGGCGGAAGCGCCGTCGCGGTCGCGAGCGGCGCTGCGGTCACCAACGGCATCACCGACAGCGTCATTTCCACGCCGCTGGTCGCCGTTCTTCTGATCGCGGCCGTGTTCGTGGCCTTGGGGATCCGCTCGATGTTCGCGAAGGGCGGCTCTTCGGTCCGTCGCGATCCCTGGGCCTGCGGATATAAATCCGAAGGTGACATGCCGGTCATCGCGACCACATTCGCGTCCGAGGTCAAGTGGGTCATGGGTCCGCTGTATGCTGCGCGCGACGCGCTCGTGGGCACGTCCCCGAAGTTCGTCAAGGCGTTCGAATCGCTCGTCGGCGGAGCCAAGGTTGCGGAAACGGTGGGCGATAAGCGCCTCGTCGATCCCGTCGCCGCATTCGTCGACCGCATCGCGAAGCTCTCGCAGCGCATCGAGGCCGGCGACTCCCGCCTCTATATCGTCTACATCGTCGTCGCTCTGGTGGCTCTGCTCATCGCGACCGTCGCTTTGATGGGAGGTGCCGCATAATGAGTATCGTCGTTGCGATCCTCCAGGCGTTGCTCCTGATGCTCCTTGCGCCTTTGACCTCTGGTATCGGTCGTTGGCTGCGCGCGAAGATCCATACGCGCAAGGGCCCTTCGATCTTCCAGGACTACTACGATATCATCAAGCTGTTCAAGCGTGACGACGTCCGCACCGAAAGCTCGACGTTCGTATCGCGCTACATGCCCGTCCTGTACGTCGGCGTCTGCTTCGTGCTCGCCATGGGCATGCCCATGGCGACCCGCGCCTGTCCGATCCCGGTGCTGGGCGACATCATCCTGATCATCTACCTGCTCGCCCTGCCGCGCTTCTTCTTCGGCCTGGCCGGCGTCGACCGTTCGGGCAACTACGCCTCGATCGGCGGCATCCGCGAGCTCATCGTGGGTATCCTGGTGGAGCCTTCCATGATGCTGGCGCTGTTCGCCACCGCCATGATCCTCGGCACCACCAATGTGGGCACCATGGGAGAGATGATCGGATCTCTGCAGGTCGCATCTCCCGTCGGCGTGACCGTCGCGGGCGTCGCGTTCGCCGTCGCCTGCTACATCGAACTCGGCAAGCTTCCGTACGACGTGGCGGAAGCCGAGCAGGAGCTGCAGGAAGGACCTCTTTCCGAGTACTCCGGCCCGTCTCTGGGCATGATCAAGGTCGCCATGACCATGAAGCAGATCCTCGTGGTCAGTTGGTTCCTCGCGATTTTCCTGCCGTTCGGCAGCGCCGTCGAGATGACGGTGCCGGCCATGGCTCTCGGCCTGGTCGTGTACCTGGTCAAGATGGCCGTCGTGTTCCTCGTGATCCTCGTCGTGGAAAACCTCGTCGCACGTGTCCGCTTCAAGTTCATGGGCAAGCAGACCTGGGCCGTCGTCGGCATCGCCGTCCTGGCCTTCGTCTTCTGCGCCCTCGGAATCTAAGGGAGGTGCTTGAGAATGGTATGTAATCTCGCCATGCTGGCAATCGCCTCCATACTCGTGCCCTTCGTCGCCTCGCTTGCCATCGTCGTGTGCCCGAGGCCTGCGGCGAAGGCCATCTGCATCGCGGCCGCCGGCATCTCCACGCTGTGCGCGATCATGACCTGGATCGGTCTCGGCGCGTCGGGCGCGGATAGCGCGCATGTCACGCTTGCCGTCATCGGCGGCATCGAGATCATGGGGCTCACCATCGACAAGGTCAGCGTCATGCTTGCGACCGCGTTCGTGAGCATCGGCCTGCTTATCTCGATCTACTCGGTCGGCTACCTGAACGAGGGCAACCGCGAGCATCCCGATAAACCCCGCCGCCGCTTCTATGCGTTCTTCACCGTGTTCATCGGTGCCATGGCTGGCCTGGTCTTCAGCTCGACGCTGATCGGCCAGCTGATGTTCTTCGAGATCACCGGTGCATGCTCTTGGGCCCTGATCGGCTACTACGACACGCCGACCGCGCGCAAGTCCGCCATGAAGGCGCTCATCCTGACCCATATCGGCTCTCTGGGCCTGTACGTGGCGACCGGCGCGCTCTTCCTGCAGACCGGATCGTTCTCGGTCGTCGACATCGCTCAGCTGGGCGAAGGGTGGAAGACCTTCATCCTGCTCGGCGTCATCTTCGCCGCCTGGGCGAAGTCGGCGCAGCTGCCGTTCTACATGTGGCTGCCCTCCGCCATGGAGGCGCCGACGCCCGTGTCCGCCTATCTCCATGGCGCATCCATGGTCAAGGTCGGCGTCGCGGTGCTGGCCCGCGAGCTCATGAGCGCGGGCGCCATCCCCGAGGCCGTGGGTTGGGTCATCGTCATCGGTGCGATCATCACCTGCATCTTCAGCTTCATCATGTACCTGCCTCAGACCGACATGAAGCGCCTGCTGGCCTTCTCGACCATCAGCCAGCTGTCGTACATCTTCCTGGCGTTCGGCTTCTACGCGTTCGGCAGCGGCATCGCCCTCGAGGGCGGCATCGCCCACATCTTCAACCACGCCTTCGCGAAGACCCTGTTCTTCCTGACGGCAGGCGCGTTCAGCTACACGCTGGGCACCCGCATGCTTCCGCAGCTGCGCGGCGTGCTCAAGAAGCAGCCGCTGCTCGGCGTCGCGTTCGCGTTCGCCGCGCTGGCCATCGCGGGCGTCCCGCCCATGAACGGCTTCTTCAGCAAGACGCTCATCTTCGCCGGCGGCTTCATCACCGCTGCGAACAGCGGGCATCCTGCGCTGATGGTCATCGTGGTCATCGCCCTGCTCGAGACCGTGGGCTGCTTCGCCTGGTTCCTCAAGTGGATCGGCTCCGTGCTCTTCGGCGAGCCTTCCGAGACCGTCGCCGCCGCCCAGCCCGTGCCTCGGGCCATGGTGGTCGCCTTCGTCGTTCTGTTGGTCATGACCGTCTGCTCCAGCTTCATCGCTGCGGCGTGGCTTGGTTAGGAGGGGGAACATGGACGGATTTACCATAGTGAACATCCTCGGCGCGTTCCTCATCATCACGTCGCTCGTGATCGTGCTGGAAAAGGCGCCTCGCAAGGCGGCATACGGCTACATCGTTCAGTCCCTGGTCCTTATCGGCTGCTTCCTGGCCCTCGCCGTCACGACGGGGTCGGTCGAGCTGTACGAATGGTCCGTGACGGCCTTCGTCACGAAGGTCGTCGTGGTGCCGAGCGTCATCATCTTCCTCTCGCGGAAGATCGCCGATGCAGGGTCCGAACTCGAGCCGAAGCTCACGGCAACCAAGGCGATCGTGCTGGTCGCCGTCGAGGTCGCCATCTGCTTCATCGCGGTCCAGAATATCGACCTTCCGGCGGCCGTCGAGGTCAAGCCCGCGCTGGCCATTTCGCTTGCGCACTTCTTCATCGGTCTGACCTGCATCATCACGCAACGTAACGTCGTGAAGCAGATCTTCGGCTACTGCCTTATGGAGAACGGCTCGCACCTGACGCTCGCCCTGCTTGCGTCCAATGCGCCGGCGCTCGTCGAGATCGGCGTCGCCACCGACGCGTTCTTCGCGGTGATTATCCTTTCGGTCCTGGCATACCGCCTGTACGGCGTCGCCCACACGGTGAACGCCGACGACCTGACTGAATTGAAAGGTTAGGACCATGACTGGTGAACTATTGATCATCCTGATGCTCGTGCCGCTCGTCGCGGGCGTCATCATCGCCATCCTTCCCTCGAAGGAAGGCCTCATCCCGGCCTACGAGGCGCTGCACGGCATCGATGTCGTCGCGGTTCTGGTTCTGAGCTTCGTGTCCATCGCGGGCGTCGTGGGTTCGGGCGAGACCGCCGCCGCCATGGGCGAGTGGTTCCGCCTCGACCAGCTGTCCTGCATCTTCGTGGGCCTCATCGGATTCATCGGCTGCATGACCGGCCTGTATGCGATTCCCTACATCAGGCACGATGTGCAGCGCGGCGCCATGGAGCCGCGCAAGGTGAAGCAGTTCTACCTGTTCTTCAGCCTGTTCATCTTCACGATGCTCGTAGCGGCGCTGTCCAACAACATCTTCATGATGTGGATCGCCGTCGAGGCCACGACGCTGTCGACCATCTTCCTGGTGGGCGCCTACGACGTGAAGCCTTCGCTCGAAGCCGCCTGGAAGTACGCCATCGTCTGCACTTCGGGCGTCGCGTTCGGCCTGTACGGCACCGTGCTCATCTATGCGAACGCCGCGAGCATCCTGCCCGATCCGACCCAGGCCATCTACTGGACCGCGATCCTTCCCTATGCCGACCGGTTCGACACGCTGACCGTGGCGCTGGCGTTCGTCTTCGCGACGATCGGCTTCGGCACCAAGGCGGGCCTGTTCCCGATGCATACCTGGCTGCCCGATGCCCACTCCGAGGCGCCGAGCCCCGTGTCCGGCCTGCTGTCCGGCGTTCTGCTCAAGTGCGCCATGCTGCTCATCATCCGTTACTACATCCTCGCATGCGCGGCTTTGGGAGACGCATTCCCGAAGATGGTGATGCTGGTCATCGGCATCCTGTCGGTCGCCATGGCGGCCCTGTCGGTCTTCTCTCAGGACGACCTCAAGCGCAAGCTGGCCTACCACTCCGTCGAGAACATCGGTATCGTGGCCCTGTTCCTGGGCTTCGGCGGCCCGCTCGGCATCGCGGCTGCGCTGCTGCACTGCGTGACCCACGGCCTGACCAAGTCCTTCCTGTTCTGCCTGTCCGGCAACGTGCTCATGAAGTACGGCACGCGCGACCTCAACGAGATCAGCGGCGTGCTCAAGGCCATGCCGGCGACCGGCGTGCTGCTGGCGATGGGCTTCTTCGCCCTGGCCGGCTTCCCGCCCTTCGCGATGTTCGTGTCTGAGATCACAGGCATCACGGCGGGCGTCATGGACGGGCGGTGGATCGTTCTCGCGATCTTCGTGATCGCGCTCACCATCGTGGTCGCCGCCTGCGCCCACGTCGTCACCGCAGCCGTCTTCGGCAAGGTTCCCGACCATATCAAGAAGGGCGACGTCGGCGTCGCCGCCCTGGTTCCCGAAGTCATCCTGGCCGTCACGCTTCTGTGGTTCGGCGTCGCCGCCCCGCAGCCCATGCTGCAGTGCGTCGAGGACGCGACGGGGATCGTCACGCAATCCAGCACCGAGGCGCTGCACGAGACTCCCGTCGTGAACATTCTGTTCAGCCAGACCGATGGCGCCTCCGCAGGCATGAAGGTCGAAAGGTAGGGGGTCATGAAGAACAAGAAGGAGCTCCGTATCGGCGAGACCCACGTCGAAGCCGTGCGGAATCGTTTTCCAGGATCGGTTGTCGACGCGAGCTGGCAGGGCGAGGATCAGCTCTGTGTGACCGTGAAGCTCGATATGCTGCCTGACGTGGTGGAATTCCTCTACTACGATCGCGGCGGCTGGATGCCGGTCATGGTCGGCAACGACGAACGCCCGCTCAACGGCAATTATGCGCTGTACTACATCCTGTCCATGGAGGATGAGGATCGGTGCTTCCTGACCGTGCGCGTCGAGGTTCCGCCCGAGCCGGGCGAATACCCCAGCGTCACGCCGCGGGTTCCCGCCGCGGTATGGAGCGAGCGCGAGGTCTACGATATGTTCGGGCTGCGCGCGATCGGCATCATCGACAACCGTCGCCTGGTCCTGCCGGACGACTGGCCGGAAGGCCTGTATCCGCTGCGCAAGGACAGCATGGACTACCGCCATCGTCCGAAGCTCGCATCGGAGATGGAAACCTACGAGTTCCTGCGCGAGACCGGAGATCGCGAGACCACGGTCGTCCCGATGGGGCCGCTGCACATCACGTCCGACGAGCCGGGCCACTTCCGCCTGTTCGTCGAGGGCGAGACCATCGTGGATGCGGACTACCGCCTGTTCTATGTGCATCGCGGCATGGAGAAGTGCGCCGAGCAGCGCCTGAACTACGATGCCGTCACGTTCTTCGCCGACCGCATCTGCGGCATCTGCGGCTGCGCCCATTCGGTCGCGTACGCCGAGGCCGTGGAGAACGCCCAGGGCATCCAGGTCCCTCTGCGCGCCCAGTACATCCGCTCGATCGTGCTCGAGGTCGAACGCCTGCACTCGCACCTGCTCAACATCGGCCTCGTGTGCCACTACTGCGGCTTCGACACGGGATTCAACCATTTCTTCCGTGCGCGCGAGAAGTCGATGGATCTGGCCGAACGCATCACCGGCCACCGCAAGACCTACGGCCTGAACCTCATCGGCGGCGTCCGCCGCGACATCTTGAAAGAGCAGGCCGGCACCCTGCAGCTCGTCCATGAGCTGCGTGCCGAGGTCAAGAGCCTGGTCGAGGAGCTTCTGGGCACCCCGAACTTCGATTCCCGCACCAAGGGCATCGGCATCTTGGACCCGAAGGTCGCGCGCGACTACAGCCCCGTCGGCCCGCTGGTCCGCGGCAGCGGCTTCGCCCGCGATGCGCGCCACCATCATCCCTTCGATGGCTACACGCATCTGAAAGACTGGAAGCCCCAGTTCCAGACCGGATGCGATGTCCAGAGCCGCACGCTCGTGCGTGTCGGGGAGTTCTTCGACAGCCTCGATATGATCGAGGAGCTGCTCACCAACGCACCGTCAGGCCCGATCCTCACCGAGGATTGGACCTACACGCCGCATCGGTTCGGCGTGGCGGTCACCGAGGCGCCGCGCGGCGAGGACGTGCACTGGGCCATGGTCGGGGATAATCAGAAATGCTACCGCTGGCGTGCCAAAGCGGCCACTTACAGCAACTGGCCCGTCCTGCGCAGCATGTTCAGGGGGAACACGGTCTCGGATGCCGCGCTCATCGTCGGCAGCCTCGATCCCTGCTATTCCTGCACCGACCGCGTGACCGTGGTGGATGTGAAGAAGCAGACCTCCAAGGTCTTGACCAAGAGCGATCTCGAGTTCTACTGCCGCGACAGGGCTCATTCGCCGTTGAAGGATTAAGGAGACGGCCATGCTGAAAACCTTGATCAACGCCCTGAAAACGGGCAATGCGACCACCCAGTACCCGGCGGCGCCGATGGATCTGCCGTACGGCTTTCGCGGCAAGCCCGAGCACGACGAGAAGCAGTGCATCGCCTGCGCCGCGTGCGCATCGGCGTGCCCGCCCAACGCCATTCAGATGACGGTGGACGAAAGCGCCGGCACCATCGCGTGGAACATCAACTACGGTCGCTGCATCTTCTGCGGCCGTTGCGAAGAGGTCTGCCCCTTCGACGCGATCAAGCTCGGCAACGAGTTCGAGCTCGCGGTCATGGCGGCGGAAGACCTCGAGGAGAGCAGCACCTATCTGCTCGAGCACTGCGCGGCGTGCGGCAAGCCGTTCGCGCCGCGCAAGCAGGTCGCCTACGCGGAGGGTCTGTTGAAGAACATTTCCGGCATCGCCGGAGAAGAGCTTGACGCGTCCCTGGCGAAGCTGAGGGTGTGTCCTACGTGCAAGCGGACCATGGACGCCAAGGCGGCCCAGGCGGTTTCGCGCATCGAAGGGGGGAGGTAGGACATGCATACCGTACTCGAGCAGGTGCCCGAGCGCCTGCAGGCCATTCCTACCAGGATAGAGCTCGACGAGAGCATACAGAAGGCCAAGGCCGCGCTGCTCAACGACATCAAGCGCTCCGTCTACATCTACCGCGTCGACTGCGGCGGATGCAACGCGTGCGAGATCGAGATCTTCGCGACCATCACGCCGGTCTTCGACGCCGAACGCTTCGGCATCAAGAACACCCCGAGTCCCCGTCATGCGGACATCCTGGTATTCACCGGCGCCGTCACGCGCGCCATGCGCCTGCCGGCCATGCGCGCCTACGAAGGGGCTCCCGATCCGAAGCTCGTCGTGTCCTACGGCGCCTGCGGCTGCACCGGCGGTATCTTCCACGACAACTACTGCGTGTGGGGCGGCACCGACCAGATCCTTCCGGTCGATGTCTACATCCCCGGGTGTCCGCCGTCGCCGGCCCAGACCATCTACGGCTTCGCGATGACGCTCGGCATGCTGGGCCAGAAACTGCATCATAAGGAGACCATCGAGGCTCCCGGCGAGCTTGCGCGCCTGGCCTATGCGGACATCCCGTACGCCCTTCGTACGGAAATCGAGCACGAGGCACGTCTTATGAGCGGGTATCTGCAGGGTCACGACCTCGCCGATGATTTCCTGAAAGCGCTTTCGTCTTCGAACGGCAGCGTGATCGCCTCGGTCGACGACCTCATTGCCGGCACCGACGACCCGCGTCGCGCCGAAGTCTACGCCGACCTCAAAGAGCTTCTGCTTAAAAAGGTGATCGGATGAGCCTTGCGCGCAACAACGGGACCGACCTTGCGCCTGAGCATGCTCAGGCGCGGACGGTGCGCGTCCATCGCCTGGTGAGGAAGTTCGTGGACAGTGCGCAATCGGTGCCCGACGACGCGAAGGACGTTCTGTACTACACGCTTTCGGTCGGGCATCATACCGGTGTCATCGATTGCTTCGAGTGCGTGCTGAGCATGCCGGTCGAGGTATTCGAGCGCATCTGCGCTACGCTTCCGGAGGGAGAGGCGCGCTACAAACTCGAGGGGGTCATGCGCCATTCCGAGATAGAGCTCGGCAAGGCGCAGGTCGACATCGTGATCGATGCGCTCGAGCCGCTTGCATCGGCTGCGGATGAGGAGGTCGCCCGCTACGTCGGGCTCTTCCTCGAGCAGCTTCGCATCGTGCGCGAGGAGCCGTCGGTCTATGTGATGGTCAGGGAGGTGGTCTCGTGAACGTGGGGAATCAGATCCTGTTCACCGTCGGAAGCGTCCTGCGCGGCGACGACGCCGCAGGCCCGATGCTCACGCAGCTGTGCGAGGAGGATCCCATCGAGGGGTGGAGCGTCATCGACGGCGGGCAGACGCCCGAGGACGACCTCGTCCTGATCCGTCGGGCGCATCCGAAGCGCCTCGTGCTCGTGGATGCGGCCGACATGGGGCTCGAGCCCGGGTCGGTGCGCGCCATCACGCCCGAGGAGGTTGCGACGCAAGCCCTCATCACCACGCATTCCCTTCCCATCACGTTCCTTTTGGGGCAGCTCGAGGAGTGTTGCGACGAGATTCTGTTCGTCGGGATCCAGCCGCAGGACACCTCGTTCTTCAACCCGCTGACGCCCGAGGTCATGAAGGCCGTCCGGTTCGTATACGACTGGGTTGCGGCCGGAGCCGACTTCGCGATGTTCGCGGGAGCTCGTGAGTCTAGGTAAGCGATCCATTCGATTCTAGGGGAGTAATCATGGAGAACAAAGAACTCGACGCGTTGAAGCCCGATGCTCTTTCGCCGGTCGCCACGCTTGCGAAAGCCGTGGGAATCGGAGTCGGAAAAACGAAGATGCTGCCGGGCCGCATGTTCATCTCGGCCATGCTCGCCGGCGCCTTCATCGCGTTCGGCGGCCTGTACTTCTGCGTCTTCCTCGGCGATCCGGCCATGCCCTTCGCCGCGCAGCGCATCGTAGGCGGCATCTGCTTCTGCTTGGGCCTCGTGCTCGTTGTCTGCACCGGCGTCGAGCTGTTCACCGGCAATTCGCTCATGGTCTGCGCGCTCGTCGACAAGAAGATCGGCATCGGACCGCTGCTCAAGAACTGGATCATCGTCTGGATCGGCAATCTGGTCGGTTCCCTGATCGCGGTGGCGCTCATCTATCTCGCCGCCACGCCTGCGCTCGGCGGCGGTGGAGTCGGAGAGGCCATGGTGAACGTGGCTGCGGGCAAGGTCGCGCTCGCTCCGGCGACCATCTTCTTCAAGGGCATCATGTGCAACGTGTTCGTGTGCCTGGCCGTCTGGGTCGCGTTTTCCGCGCGCACGGTCGCTGACAAGGTGCTCGGCGTCCTTCTGCCCATCTCCGCCTTCGTCGCCGCAGGCTTCGAGCACTGCGTCGCCAACATGTCCTTCCTGCCCATGGGCCTGCTCCTGAACACCACGGGCATCGGCGACGCCGGCCTCGTCACTCTGGGCGGCGTCATGACCAACCTCTGCTTCGCCACGCTCGGCAATATCGTCGGCGGCGCGCTCGTGGGCCTCGCCTTCTGGGCGATCAACCGCGCGGTCAAGAGCGACAAATAAGCGGAGGGGCGGCAGCAAGGGGGCGCCGTGAGCGACCAACGCGTCATATATCTTGATAACGCAGCGACGACCAGGCCCTACCCACGCGTGTGCGCCGTCATGGCCGATGCTATGGAGCGCACGTTCGGCAATCCGTCCTCGATTCACGGCGTCGGTCGGCAGGCCAAGCGACTCATGGAGGAAAGCCGCGAGACGTTGGCCGAGCTGATCGGCGCCCATCCCGACGAGATGTATTTCACGTCCGGCGGCACGGAATCGAACAACCTCGCCATCACGGGGTCGTGCCTGGCTTTCGAGCGCATGGAAGGGAAAGGGTCGGTCATCACGTCGGCCTTGGAGCACCCGTCGGTCACGAAGACGGTGCGCAACCTGCGCCGCGACGGCTGGCGGACGGAGCATCTTGATGCCGTCAAGGGCGATCTCGATCTGGATACGCTCGGACGGCTGCTCTCGGAGCGTGACGACGTCGCCCTGGTCACCGTCATGAGCGTGCAGAGCGAGCTCGGGTATCGGTTCCCTATCAAGGAGGTCGCCGCTTTGTGCCACGAACATGCCATGGCGCGTCGCAGGACCGATTCCGACGCAGCGAGCGCCTCGTATCCGCTCGTGCACACGGATGCGGTTCAGGCGTTCGGCAAGCTTGATGTGCAGGTGGACGACCTCGGGGTCGACTTGATGTCGTTTTGCAGCCATAAGATCGGAGGTCCCAAGGGAATCGGCGCGCTGTACGTGCGGCGGGGCACGACGCTGTTCACCACGGCTGCCGGCGGCGGCCAGGAATCCGGGCTCCGCTCGGGGACGCAGGCCGTCCCTCTGATCGTCGGGTTCGCCGAAGCGGCGCGAATCACCTGCGCGGATCGGGAGGCGTCCTTCAAGCGCATATCCGCTCTGAAGCGCATGATCCTCGAGGGGCTGGCCGAGCGCTTCGACGGGCTCTGCGTGAATGCGCGCGACGACGGCAGCCCCTACATCGTCAGCTTCTCGATTCCCGGCACGAGCAACAGCCAGGTCATCAGAATGCTTGACGAGCAGGGCATCTGCATCTCCGCGAGCACGGCCTGCTCGACGTCCCGCGCCGACGTGCCCGAAGGCACCTGGCGTGTGAAGCATCCGTTGACGTTGCGGCTCGCGGGGTTCCCCGTGACGCATTGGCGCTATACCTACCGTGTGAGCCTATGCCGGGATACGACCGAGGACGAAGTCCGTACGTTTTTGGACGCATTCACGGTTGCGGCGGAGAAGTCGTTGGGGAAGCGCGCCGGCTAGGCGTCTCGACGGCGAAGCGGCGGTTCTCGAAAAGCATGGGGAGCGTTCGTTGGGCGGGCTTCGTCTCACGGGACGGAGCCCGCTTGCCTTTTGCGGTCGCTGGCCGCGTTCGCGCTGCCGGCTGTTCGGACGGACGAGCCTGCTGCGTGCCTTCGGCGGCTGCGGGCGGGAAGGAGGGAAGACGCATGAAGGGGAGGACGTCCGCATTCGTCGGCGCCGTTGCGGCGACGGTCGCCGCCTCCACCGCCCTTGCGCTTGCGTTTTCCTTCGCCGTCGATGCATCGAGCTGGGTTTTCTCTGAGACGGAGCACGTTGCCGTTCTGCTTCCCCTGGTCGGGCTCGAAACCTATCTGTTCTATCGCCTCATGCACGTGCCGTTCGGCATGGCGACGGGCGTGGCCATCGAATCGCTGAGGCGTGAATCCGCGGGAGCGGGAGAGATCGGCGCAGGGGAGGCGAACGCCGATCGCGACGCGTGCGAGATGGCGGTTGACGGGAATGCGGGCGATCGATCGGTCGCCGCAGGAGAACCGGGTGTCAGGCATGGCGTGAGCGAATCGATGTCTGACGACGTGGTGTCCGGCAGAGCGTCGGTCGCGTTCGCTCCGGCAGGGGAGGCGCGCACGTCGGCAGGCGAGGCATCCGCGCCGAATCCCGCAGTGCCGGGCGTGCCTTCTTCGGAATCCCGCCTCTGGGGCTATCATGCCGCATCCGGGAAGCGATCGGACGCATCCGACGTTGACCGGGGATTCTTCGGGGGTATGCGCAGATTGAGCGACACGGCGGTCCCCGACGAGCTTCCCGTGACGCTCATGCCCGCCATCTTCCTCGGCACCTGCATGACCATCCTCTGCGGCGGTTCGGTCGGCAAGGAGGCGGGCGCGCTGCAGATGAGCTCCGCGGTGGCGTCCATCATGCGTCGCCTGTTCAGGGTCGATAAGAAGCAGCTGGTCACGCTTGCGTCGTGCGGCATGGCCGGTGCGCTCGGCGTCCTTTTGGGCATGCCGCTCGCTTCGGCTCTGCTTTCGATCGAGCTCATGCGCAACCATTCGTGCGGCATCAGAGGGCTCGGCGTCGTCGTCGCATCGGCGTTCGCCGGCGACGGATGCGCGAAGCTCGTGGGATTTTCCGGCCTTGGATCGGCCGTCGTTGCAGGATCGCTGCCGGCGCTTGCGCAGACTCCGGCATTCTTGCTGGTCGTGCTCGGCAGCACTGCAGCGGGGGCGTTCTTCTGCTTCATCGTGGTGCGGGGGCGTGCGGCTGTGGCGGCGTTGCCGGTTCCCATGTGGCTTCCCCTCGTGATCGGCGGGACGATCGCGGCCGTGATGGTGCTGTCGCTGCCTGGCATGCGGGTATTTTCGGGTACGGGCATGGATTACGTGACCGCCGCGTTCGCAGGCGGTGTGACCGATCCGTACTTCTTGGGAAAGCTCGCGTTCACGGCGTTCCTGCTCGCATTCGGCTTCAAAGGCGGGGAAATCATGCCGACCATGTGCATCGGCGCGACCTGCGGATGCTTTCTCGGGGACGTTTTCGGCATCGATCCGGGATTCGGTGCCGTCGTGGGGCTTGTCGCGGGAATGACTGCTGCGGCGAACTGCCCGATTGCGGCGTGCTTGCTCGGCCTCGAGGCGCTCGGTCCCGTCGGTGCGGGCTGGTTCGCCGCGGCGGCGGCGATCTCGTTTCTCTGCACGCTTCCTTTAAGCCTGTACGGGAACGTGTTTTCGTATCGCGAGATCGGGACGGCGATGCGCAAGGCGCTTGCGTTTGTGCGTCGGACGAAGTAGGAATGGATCGCGTGCGCATCATGCTCGCGCCTGCGCCGCCCCACGCGCGCGCCGGGCGCTTCCTTCTGTGCGGCGAGGACGATTCGCATGCGTTTAGCGGCATCTTGCGATGCTAAAAAGTTGTTAGAGCGTCAATGGGTGCTCTCACGACGCGAAACCGTCGTGAGAAAGGCTTATCAATGTGATGAGAGTTTGGTTGCCGTCGCGCGATCCGTTGAATGTTTTCATGCGCGACACCGGTGCCGCATGCGTGGACACCGCGCATGCGTTATCGAAAATGCGCACGTGCTATCGAAAAACGTGCATGCGTTGTCAAAAAATCAGTGCTTTACGAAAAATAGAAGCCGATCCTCGCCCAACTGACAGTTTTTCCTAGGTTAGGGGGTATTCGATCCCGCGACGAAGTCTTTTGAAGGGGTATTTTGTTGTTCTCGCAACGAAAATGGCTCTCGATCTCGAAAAACGACTTTCAAAATCCCACTAAGCTCTGCAAAATCGGCAATGCGGGCGGATTGGGCTTACGCCATGGCTGTCCGCACGAACCGTGTGGCACAGGATCGCCCCGAGCGCAGGTCAAGCAGTTCGTCTCCGCAGGCTAGCGTTTCCATATTGTCTGGTCGAAGTCTTGCAAAACGTTCGGTCAAAGCGGCTGATCCAGTCGTTCAACATCGCGATAGCCATACAGGCGCATGTCATCGTAGGTTCTCAGATGCAGAATCCGATCACGATGCCGGCATCGTAGTTGCCGAGGAAGCCATAGGGGTT
Organism: Slackia exigua ATCC 700122; assembly: GCF_000162875.1. Classification (GTDB taxonomy): domain Bacteria; phylum Actinomycetota; class Coriobacteriia; order Coriobacteriales; family Eggerthellaceae; genus Slackia; species Slackia exigua. The sequence goes on along the minus strand of NZ_GG700630.1, from coordinate 1,003,733 downwards.
CGCCGACCCATCTTTGTAAACGCCGACGTAGTACACGTCGTCGCTCGCACGTGAGCTGCGCGTCCACCAATCGCAGGGCTTCTCGCCGTCGGGAAACGTGCGTGCGAGCAGCTCGGTCGGCGCCGAGGCGTCGCGGCCGGTCTCGTGGCTGAACGCCTGCGCATCGTCGGTGTCCACGACGATGCCGCCTGCGTTGATGCCCGCTTGCGTGAAGAGCCGATACTGGCTGCCTTCCTCGGCGAGCACATCGTTGCACCAAGCCTGGTCATCGGTGAACCATGCGATGTCCTGCCCCCAGATCTCAGCGGCGGAGGGAATCCAGAGTGCATCGTCCGTCACGCTCAAGGACGCGCTTGGGTTTTCGGCATCGGCGTTGCCGAGGTTGTTCGTCGTCTTCTTGATGGGCGTGATGGCTTTTTCCAGGTCATCAGGAAACGAGGGAAGCACCTCGTTTGCCAGCCATGCGCGCGCCTCGCTCTTCTCCCAGCCGCCTGCATTCGACGGTCCGGAATTCATACCGTGCGGTCCCACGGCCGTTGTCGCAAGGAAGGTGATGCCGGCTTTCCCCGATCCATCGGATTTATCGTCGCGATAGATGTCGGCGACGCGGACCGCGATCGTCTCCCCGGAATCGAGCGCGATGGATTTCGTGCCCTCAGCGATAGATCCATCTTCATTGACGAAGCCGTATGAGGCTGCGCGTGCTAAGGCGTCTTCCTCATCGGACGCAGATTCTATATCGTGCGCGGCTGCCTCGATTTCATCCCAGGTCATGGTCTCCAAGGATCCGGAATCCATCGACGTCGCACCGCCCTGCGCGCAGCCGGAGGCCGCCATGCTTGCGAGGAGGGCAAGGAACACGAGGAGGACGACGGTGCGCCCGAGGGAGTCGCGTTTGGAGCCGCGGCGGCCGTCGTTGAGGTGCAGAGCATGAATCATAGGGAACTTCTTACCTGTCAAAGACCGTTGACGCTATGCGATAAGGCCAGGTGCGGTCTTGCCAATACCTTTTGATGGTAGCATCCCACGAAACGTCTCATCCTTCGAGGCGTCGAAGGGAGCCACATGGAACTTGCAGGACAGATAAAGCGCCTAAGGTCCGAGAACGATTTGTCTCAAGACGATTTGGCGTCGAGGATATACGTCTCGCGCCAGACCATTTCCAATTGGGAGAACGACAAGACCTACCCAGACGTGCAGAGCCTGCTGCTGTTGTCGGCGACCTTCGACGTATCGGTGGATAGCTTGATCAAAGGAGACGTGACGGCCATGGAAGAAATCATTGGGAATAAGGATCTTGCGAAGAAGCTCACGATCCTGTCATGGACGGGCGCGGTGTTCCTCATCGCTTCCGTGGTCCTGCTTGCAGGAGGAACCATGTTTTGGGAATGGGGCATGATCCCATCCACCATCATCTGGCTTCTATCCTTTGGAATCGGATGCTCGTTCTTTTGGCGGATCGATCGGATCAAAAGAGACCAGGATCTCGTGACCTATCGAGAAATCGTCTCCTTCATCAAAGGCGACCCCGTTGACCGCGACAATCCCACAAGCGTGCGTGCTCGTGAGAACCGCCTGCGCAATACCGCGCTTCGAGTCTTGGTCTGCGCGATGCTGGGATGTGCCGTCGGATATCTGTTCGCACAGGCGGTCATGTCGTAAAAATGACGCATCAGTGCAGATGACGCTTGAAAATAGCATTACATCACGGGTATTGAGAAGTCAGGATGCTCTTACAGGCAATATCGGACAGGCAGCTTTCGAGTCGTTCAATGAGTATGAGCTTGCTGCCATGCAGTACGTGTATGCAAAGGGTCGAATCACTGGCGGAGAACTGTCGGGGCTTCTCGGGAGAAGCGTGAAGGTATCTAGGCCCACGCTTAAAGGTCTCCCGCGTTTCACCGTCGTTCCCCCGTGAATCTGACGATATGCGCGCCGTCCGCTCCGCCAAGATGACGCTCCGTCAACGTTTAGTGACGCACGCTTAGATTTTCTCAATTGGGCATTGCGTGTTACGGCTTGGCTGCTAGTATAGGGAACCGTTAGCAGTCGGGCATGCCGAGTGCTAGCACTCATTCAACTCGGGTATCAAGTCATGGAGAAAGGACAATCGATCATGAATTTGAAGCCTCTGGGCGATCGCGTCATCGTGAAGCGCGACGAAGCCGAATCCGCAACTTCCGCGGGCCTGCTCATCGCATCCACCTCCAAAGAGAAGCCGCAGACCGGCATCGTCGTCGCCGTGGGCGAGGGCAAGCTGGACAAGGACGGCAAGCTCGTGCCCGTTCCCGTCAAGGCCGGCGATCGCGTCCTGTACGGCAAGTACGGCGGAACCGACATCACGCTTGATGGCGAAGAGGTCCTGATCCTGCGCGCCGACGACATCCTGGCCGTCTACACCGCCTAATCGTGCATCCTGCCGGTCGCGTCACTCGTGGCACGCGGCCATGCAGCCGCCAGGTTGAAGGGGATAAGGCAGATCCTCTTTCCTCGAGCCTGGCGCAGCGGTTCATCTTTTGAGGCAGCCCGAAGGCTGCGAAAGGAAGAATTCCAATGGCTAAAGAAATCAAATTCGACTCCGAGGCTCGCGGCTCCCTTGCAGACGGCGTTTCCAAGCTTGCGGAAGCCGTCAAGGTCACCCTCGGGCCCAAGGGCCGCTATGTCGCTCTCTCCCGCAGCTACGGCGCTCCCACCGTCACCAACGACGGCGTGACCGTCGCCAAGGAGATCGAACTTCCCGATCCGGTCGAGAACATGGGCGCCCAGCTCGTGATGGAAGCCGCCACCAAGACCAACGACGGCGCGGGCGACGGCACCACCACCGCCACGCTGCTCACCGACGTCATCGTCGAGGAAGGCCTGCGCAACGTCATCGCCGGCGCCAACCCGCTGGCCGTCCGTCGCGGCATCGACAAGGCCACCGAGGCTCTGGTCGCCGAGCTGAAGGAAACCGCGATCCCCGTTTCCTCCAAGGATCAGATCGCCAACGTCGGCACCATCTCCTCCGGCGACGCCGTTATCGGCGAGAAGATCGCCGAGGCCATGGAAATCGTCGGCAACGACGGCGTCATCAGCGTCGAAGAGTCCCAGACCTTCGGCTTCGAGATCGAAACCGTGGAAGGCATGCAGTTCGACCGCGGCTACATCTCCCCGTACATGGCCACCGACATGGAGCGCATGGTCGCCGAGCTCAAGGATCCCTACATCCTGCTCACCGACCAGAAGATCTCCAATATCCAGGATATGGTCCCGCTGCTCGAGCAGATCATGAAGAGCGGCCGCACGCTGCTTCTCATCGCTGAAGACGTCGACGGCGAAGCTCTGGCCACCATTCTGCTGAACAAGCTGCGCGGCACCTTCAACTGCGCTGCCATCAAGGCTCCGGGCTTCGGCGACCGCCGCAAGCGCATGCTCGAGGACATCGCCGTCGTGACCGGCGGCCAGGTCATCGCTTCTGACTTCGGCATGTCCCTTGCCGATGCCACCGTCGACATGCTGGGCACCGCCAAGACCGTCAAGATCACCAAGGACAACACCACGATCATCGACGGCGCAGGCTCCAAGGACGCCATCAACGAGCGCATCGAGCAGATCCGCGTCGAGACGGACAACGCCACGAGCGACTTCGATCGCGAGAAGCTCCAGGAGCGCCTGGCCAAGCTCGCCGGCGGCGTTGCCGTCCTGCGCGTCGGCGCGGCTACCGAAAGCGAGCTCAAGGAGAAGAAGAGCCGCATCGACGATGCCCTGCAGGCGACCCGCGCGGCCGTCGAGGAAGGCGTCATCCCCGGTGGCGGCGTTGCCCTGCTCAACGCCCTCGGCGCTCTTGAGAAGGTCGAATGCGCGGATAAGGACGAAGAGGTCGGCGTCGCGATCATCGCGAAGGCCGTCGAGGCTCCGCTGCGCACCATCGCCCAGAACGCCGGCTACGAAGGAAGCGTCGTGGTCGAAAAGGTCAAGGGTATGGCTGCTGGAGAAGGTCTGAACTGCGCTAACGGCGTGTATGGCAACATGATCGAGATGGGCGTGTCCGATCCGGTCAAGGTCACCCGCACCGCCCTGCAGGCAGCCGCTTCCGTCGCGGGCCTCATCCTCATCACCGAGGCCACGGTCAACGAGATCCCGAAGGAGGGTCCGGACCTGTCCGCTCTCGCCGGCGCTGCCGGCGCAGGTGCAGGCATGGGCTACTAAGCCTCGCGCATCTCGCACGTATAGCGCATTGAACCGAAGGGCCGCGCTGGTGCGCGGCCCTTCGTGCGCTAGTCGCTCCTCGGATTCTTCGAGGAGCGACGTTCTTTCCGAGGCTGCTTTCTGTATGCAGATTATCGGATCGAGGTGTTCTGTCGAGGTTGAAAGCAAGGCCCGAGGCGGATAATCCGCCTCGGGCCTTGCTTGCGCATCGGGTGCAATCGTATCGAGTGCGACCGATTCCTATTTCCTGAACAGGCGAGAGAAGAATCCGAGGATGCCTCCGCGCTTGCGCTCATGCGCTCCGGAGCCGGTAGGCACGGGAACGATCTCCACGTGCGTCGCCGCGACGGGTTCGTCGGGCACGGGTTCCGAGAGGCCCCGGTCAGGATCTGCAGGGTGTGCGTGGGCGGGATCTTCCGGTTGAGCGGGAGCTTCCTGAACAGATGCTGCGGAATGAATAGGAGCATCCGTCGGATCGCTGGCCGCTGCCGCCTCGGCCGTCGCTCCGGCCCCAGCCTTCGCCGAGCAAGCGGGAATACCCGGATGATCAGGAGCTGCCGCAGTTCCGGCATCCTCATCGGCTGCACGCGCATCTTCATGCGCGACAGGCGCCACGGCATCGAGCTCGTCTCTCGTCACCATGTCGTCCATCGCCTCTTCTGCCATGGCTTCGATCTGGGTGGACAGCTTCTGACGCTGGGCGAAGTCGTAGGCTGCCGACGGCAGCGTATGCTCGGCGGCCACATATGCGTCTCTGATCAGGCGATCCTGAGCATCGAACGGGCGCTTCGGCATGCCGTCCTCGGCAGTTCCCAGGAAGTGCCCCAGGCGCGTGTAGGTTCCATCGGGCAGAAGCTCGCGCAGCTTCGCCGTGTCGGACAGCATCGTCTGGAAGTACGTGACGACGCTTTTCCGAGCCTGAGGATCTTCCACCGGCCACATGATTTCGACGCGTTTGTCCAGGTTGCGAGTCATGAGGTCCGCGCTTGAGAGGAACACCTTGCGCTCTTCCCCCTCGCCGAACACGTAAATGCGCGAATGTTCGAGCAGGCGTCCGACCACGCTGACCACGCGCACGTTCTCGGTTTCGCCCGGAATGCCGGGCACAAGGCATGAGATGCCGCGCACGAGCATCGTCACCTCGACGCCCGCGCGGCTGGCTTCGGCGATCTTCTCGATGATGTCGCGGTCGGTCACGGAATTCGTCTTTAGATACGCGCACGCGGGCCTGCCGGCGCGCGCAAGGGCGATCTGCTCGTCCAGCAGGTCGCAAAGGCGCTGCTTGATCATGATCGGCGCCACGCTGAGCTTCTGGTAGTCCTTCGACACCGATTCGAGCTGCATGCTGCGGAAGAACAGCGCGGCATCGCGGCCGAACACGGGGTCGGCGGTGATGAGCGAGAAGTCGGTGTAGAGCTTCGCGGTCTTCTCGTTGTAGTTGCCGGTGCCGAGCTGCGTGATGAATTGCAGCCCCTCGGGCGTGCGGCGCGTGATGGAGCAGATCTTGCTATGCACCTTGAAGTCGTGGAAGCCGTAGATGATCGTGCATCCAGCCTGCTCGAAGCGATGCGACCATTCGATGTTGTTGTTTTCGTCGAAGCGTGCGCGCAGCTCGAACAGCGCTGTCACGTCCTTGCCGTTCTCCGCGGCTGTGATGAGCGCATCGGCCAGGCGCGATTGGCTGGCCAGGCGGTACAGCGTGATCTTGATCGAGATGACGTCCGGGTCGACGGAGGCTTCCTGCAGCAGGTGCACGAAGGCGTCCATCGTCTCGTACGGATACGACAGCAGGATATCCTTCTGCTGCACCTGGTTGATGATGGAGCGGTTGCGCACCACCGATGCGGGCCACTGCGGCGATGCCGGCTCGTCCACCAGGTCTTCGCGCACGTCGGCCGGCACCAGGGACGGCAGCGCGAACGCATAGCCCATGTCGAGCGGCATCCCGATGCTGTAGATCTGATTGCGCTTGAGCTTCAGGCGCTTGGCCAGCACGCGCTGCGTCATGTCGGAGAGCGGGTATTCGCTTTCCAGCCGCACGGGGGCCAGGCGGGCGCGCTTCTTGATGATGCGCTTCATGTGCGTGCGGAAGTCCTCGTCGTTCTCGTCGGCTTCCTCGTACGCGTCCAGGTCGGCGTTGCGCGTGACCTGGATCACATTGGCGTGCTTGACGGGATACATGCCGAACAGGCCCTCCACCACCAGCTCGAGCGCATGTTCGAGCAGGATGAACGTGAATGCGCCATCGCTGCTCTTGATGGGGATGATGCGCTGGGTGTTCTTCGGCATGGGGATGATGCCCATGATCACGTTCTCGGCCGCCTTCGCCCGCGCCGCCTTGCGTTCGGCCTTGCTGGCTTTCTTCGTCTTCTCGAGCTCGGCCTCGTCGTCGAGGCGCACGGCTATGTAGAGCGCGCCGTTCTCCAGATGGGGGAAGGGATGCGTCGCGTTTATGATCTGCGGCGATATGAGCGGCAGCACGTTGGCATCCAGATACGCCTTCACCTGCTCGGCCTGTTCGGCCGAAAGTTCGTCGGGATAGAGCTGGCGGATGCCGGCGTTCGCCAGGCGCGCACGCACGGCATGGAAATCCTTGGATGCCTGCGGCGTCAGGTCGCGCACGCGGGCGTAGACGGCGTCGAGCTGCTCGTTCGGCGTCATGCCCGTCTTGCTGTCGTAGACGTCGGTCTTGGCAAGCGCCAGGTCGAGCAGGCTGCCGACGCGCACCATGAAGAACTCTTCGAGGTTCGATCGCCAGATGGCGAGGAATTTCAGCCGTTCGAGCAGCGGCACGCTCGGATCGACGGACTGGTCGAGCACGCGCTGGTTGAACGCGAGCCAGGAAAGCTCTCGGTTCTGCATATAGGTCGTCGGGACAGGGCGCTGCGGACCCTTCTTCGCCTTGCGCTTCGGACGGGCTTCGGGGTCGGTTTCGACCTGGTTCTCGTCCATGTCCGTAGGAGTTGATCCGGTCATGGGTGATCTCCTTCCGTGAGGTGCGGAAAGCTCTGATGCTCTGGTTACGGGTATTATAGTAACCGTACCGGGGCGCTTCGGCTCCGGGGAGGGCAGCAACCCGCGCAGCCCCGCGGCGAAGGGAGCGTATCCGTGCTCGAACAGGTGGATCTCGATCATAAGACGGCCAAGGAAGATTACAAGGCCGAACACGACGCCCTGATGGCCCGCCTCATCGTCCTGCAGGTGAAGGCGATGCAGGCCGGCATCGGCACCGTCGTGATGTTCGATGGCTGGAAGGGCGCGGGCAAGGGGAGCCGTATCAGCGATCTGGCGTACAACCTGGATGCGCGCTACATGAACGTGCATACGCTGTCGGATTTCGACGTGCATGCCCATAGGGAATTCTGCGAGAAGCATCCCGGCGTCACCGGATTCTATCCGTTCATGCAGGAGTTCTGGGGCGCGCTGGGCGAGCGCGGCCGCATGACGATCTACGAGCAGGGCTGGTACGCTGCGGCGCGCCGGCTCATGGCCAAGGGCGACGACCCGCAGGCCCGTGCGCGCGAAACCGTCGAATCGATCGGCGACTTCGAACGCATCCTCGCCGACAACGGCTACGTCGTGGTCAAGTTCTTCGTACATATCTCCCAGAAGGAGCAGGAACGCCGCCTGCGCAAGCTGGCCGACAACCCCGACACTTCCTGGCGTCTCAAGGGCGGCGGGATTCCCGGCAAGGACGAGTACGCCGCGCGCTACGAGGAATTCGACAAGACGCTTTCGCTCACCGACGCGGACCATGCGCACTGGGTGCTTGTCAACGGCGAGGACAAGCGCACGGCGAACCTGACCATCGCCCGCACGCTCGTGACCGAGCTCGAGCGCGCCCTGTCGCGCAAGGAGGACCCCGCCGCCGCGGCCGCGGCGAGGAAGGCGGCCGAGAACAGCGCAGGCGCCCTGGCCCAGGCGACCGACCCGCGCACGCGCAGCGCCGAGGAATCCGCGCTCGTGCTGGAGGCGGCGCGCGCCCAGGCGGCCGAGCAGGCGACCTTCGCGCCTCGTCACTCGCGTTTCAAGATGGTCGACCGTCCGGTGCGCCTGGCCGATGTCGACAACACCCTCTCCCTCGCACGCGCGGACTACTCAAAGGCGCTCAAGGAGGAGCAGAAACGCCTCGGCGAGCTCGAGCTCAAGATGTATCGGGCCCGTGTGCCGCTCATGATCGTCTACGAAGGCGACGATGCGGCCGGCAAGGGCGGCAACATCAAGCGCGTGGCCCAGGCCATCGACGCGCGCGGCTACACGGTGTTTCCTTCCGCCGCGCCGACGAAGCCCGAGCTCATGCATCCTTTCCTATGGCGTTACTGGACGCGCCTTCCCAAGGCCGGGCACGTCGGTATCTACGATCGCAGCTGGTACGGCCGCATCCTGGTGGAGCGCGTCGAAGGGTTCGCGTCGCCCGAAGAGGTGTTCCACGCTTACGACGAAATTAACGAATTCGAGCGCGAGCTGGTGGAATGGGGTGCCATCCTGCTGAAGTTCTGGGTGGCCGTCGACCCCGACGAGCAGCTGCGACGCTTCGAGGAACGCGAGGCCAACCCTGCCAAGCAATGGAAGATCACGCCCGAGGACTGGCGCAACCGCGACAAGCACCCGCAGTACGCCGCCGCGGTCGACGATATGTTCCGCCTCACGTCGACGCCGGCGGCGCCGTGGCGCATCCTTGAATCGACCGATAAGCTCCATGCGCGTGTGAAGGCGCTGCGCACCATCAACAAGGCGCTCGAGGACCGTCTGGGGTAGGTCGGGTATCTGAGGATCGGGTCCTCGACTCCCAATATTTCAGGGCGGTAACGCCATGCTTCCGTTTGCATAATCATCGAGCATTGCAGTACCATATGAAGGAAACATGTGAAAATGATGTACGGAAAGCAGGAAGGGGGTCGCCATGACGTTATTCGGCCTGACGGTTCCGATGACGCTCATCTGGGTCATCGCAGCCATCGTCGTCGTGCTCGTCATCGCGTTCATCGTGAAGGGCTTCATCGACGAGATGAAGCACTAGGCCTGATATGTCAGACGCGCTTGCAGGAGCGTTTTGGACGGAGATGCCGCTTCGGGCGCATCCCCGTCCTTTTTTCGTTATCATGACGCTATGAAAGAGATCAAGAGAACCCATTCGCATCAGGAAAGCCGCACGCACGGACGGAGGAGCAGGGGATACGAGCCCGCGAAGTTCGGCATGCCTTCCGCGCGCCCGCAATCGGCGCGCGCGTACGCCGCCGCATCCCCCGAGGCATCCCAGTATGCCCGGGCGCGCTACGGCCAGCAGGCCGCCGTGAACCGCCGCAACCGCCGGGGCGACCACTTCCTTTCGTTCGTCATCGTGGTCGCGGCTGCGGTGTTCATCGCGTCGATCGTCGCGCTCGGCGTCATCTGGTACGGCTATCACAGCAGCACGAAGATGTACGATGACGTCGCCAGCCACGCCGTCATCAGCGAGGAAACGTCCGACCTGGCGAATATCACGATCGACTGGGATTACCTCAAGTCGGTCAACAAGGATGTCGTGGCCTGGGTCTATATGCCCGGCACCGAAATCAACTACCCGATCGTCAAAGGTGCCGACGACGACGAATACCTCTGGAAGAACTTCGATGGAGGCGAAGGCGCCATCGTCAAGAAAGGCTCCATATTCCTCTCCGGCGTCAACTCTCGCGATATGTCCGACGACCTGAGCTTCTTCTATGGTCACAATATGCATGACGGCACGATGTTCTCGCTGCTCGAGAAGATGGTGAACGACACGAAGCTCTTCGATGGGTCGCGCACGTTCTACGTGCTCACCCCCACCAAGAACTACCGCTGCTCGACCTTCGCCCTCGACCGCGTGGACGAGACCAAGGTGGAGCTCATCCAGCCGACGTTCTCCTCGGCCGACGAATTCCAGGCCTATCTGAACGACCGCGTTTCGGAATCCCTCGTGTCTCTGCCTGGCGATGTGGACCTTTCCGGCATCTCCAAGTCGTTCGCGCTGGTGTCGTGCGCGGTGCATAACGACGGCACGCGCGTGATCCTCTACGGCGGCGTCGTGGATGCGGCGGCGCCCGCGAACGCGCAGGAACCGTCCGATGCAGGGGGCGCCGAATCGGTCGACAACGTGGCGGAAGACGTGGAGGCGGACGTCGCGGCGCAGTAACGGAGCGGAGCGCGGCTCCGGCCCGGGCGGCCGGGGCCGTTCGGTTTCCCGGCCCGATGTCGCTCTCGTCGGCCGGTGCAAAAAGGGGAAGATGCCATGGCAACATCGATTTTTCCAGGCGAAGCGCCTGACCGCCCGCAGGAGGAGTGCGCGGTCTTCGGCGTGTATTCCCAGACCGACGACGTGGCGCGTCTGACCTGCTTCGGTCTGCAGGCCCTGCAGCACCGCGGCCAGGAATCCGCGGGCATCGCCGTGGGCGACGGCGACACGGTCACGGTCACCAAGGATCTCGGCCTGGTCACGCAGGTTTTCGACGAAGGCGTGCTCTCTGCGCTCAAGGGCAACCTCGCAGTCGGCCATTGCCGGTATTCCACCAGCAACAATGCGAATCCGTGGGCCTCTTCCCAGCCGCACATCTCCGCGATCGACGACGAGCTCGTCGCGCTTGCGCACAACGGCACCCTCGTCGACACGCGCGCCCTCAAGGCGTTCCTCGTCTCCGAGGGCGTCCAGTTCCGCTCATCCACCGACAGCGAGATCGCCTGCCAGGCCATCGGGCATTTCACGCGGCAGACGCATCATCTGCGCGAGGGGATCAAGGCGACGATGGAAGCCATCCGCGGCGCCTACGCCATGGTGCTCGCGTCGCCCCATGCGCTCTACGCGTTCCGCGACCCGAACGGCATCCGACCGCTTTGCCTGGGCGAGCTGCCCGACGGGCGCGGCTGGGTCGTCTCGTCCGAGACCTGCGGCCTCGATATCGTCGGCGCACGGTTCGTGCGCGACGTCGAGCCCGGCGAGATTCTGCGCATCGGCGAAGACGGCCTGTCCTCGTCGCATGGGCTTCCCGCCGGCGAGCATCGCGGCTGCATCTTCGAATACGTCTACTTCGCCCGGCCCGACTCCACGATCGACGGCCAGAGCGTCTACGAATCGCGCCGCTCCATGGGCCGCGAGCTCGCACGGGAATCGGCCGTTGACGCGGATCTGGTCATGGGCGTGCCCGACTCGGGCGTTCCCGCGGCCCTGGGCTATGCCGAGGAAAGCGGCGTCCCGTTCGCGGACGGCATCGTCAAAAACCGCTACGTCGGACGCACGTTCATCCAGCCCACCCAGGAAATGCGGCAGATGGGCATCCGCATCAAGCTCAATCCGCTGCCGTCGGTCATTGCCGGCAAGCGCCTGGTCGTCGTCGACGACAGCATCGTGCGCGGCAACACGTCCAAGCAGCTTGTCAGCATGCTGCGCGCCGCCGGCGCCACCGAGGTGCATCTGCGTATCTCGGCGCCCGAGGTCACGTGGCCGTGCTTCTACGGCATCGACACGCCGTCGCAGGACGAGCTGATGGCAGCCACGATGTCCAACGAGCAGATGCGTGAATTCATCGGCTGCGATTCGCTCGCGTTCATTTCGGTCGAGGGCCTGCGCGCGTCGGTCCGATCCGAGCACCGCACGTTCTGCGAAGCATGCTTCACCGGCCGCTACGTGGTCGAATTGCCGGACTATCTGAAAAAGACCTCGTTTCTCGCGAAGGAGCAGTGATCGCGCATGTCGCAAGTCACGTACGCCGACGCCGGCGTCGATATCGTAGAGGGCGCGGCTGCGGTCGACGCCATCAAGGACGCCGTGCATTCCACCTATCGGCCCGAGGTCATCGGCGATATCGGCGGATTCGGAGGCATGTTCTCCGCCGCCGCGTTCAAGGGCATGGAAGATCCCGTCCTCGTGTCCGGCACCGACGGCGTGGGAACGAAGCTCAAGGTGGCGCAGCTTCTGGGCACGCATGGCACGGTCGGCATCGACCTGGTCGCCATGTGCGTGAACGATATCCTGGCCTGCGGCGCCGAACCCCTGTTCTTTCTCGACTACATTGCTTCGGGCAAGATCGAGCGCGCGCATATCGCCCAGATCGTGGGCGGGATCGCCGACGGTTGCCGCCAGGCGGGCTGCGCCCTCATCGGCGGCGAGATGGCCGAACACCCCGGCGTCATGGATCCGGACGACTACGACCTCTCCGGCTTCACGGTAGGCGTCGTCGACCGTCCGCGCATGATCGGCCCTGAACGCGTGAAGGCGGGCGACGTCATCATCGGCCTTGCATCGAGCGGCTTTCATTCCAACGGATATTCCCTGGTCCGCAAGGTGCTCGTCGAGGGGCGCGGCGCAGACGGCTTGAATGTCGCGCGCGAAGACCTGGGCGGCCGCACGCTCGGCGAAGCCCTGATGGCGCCGACGCGCATCTACGTGAAGCCCGTCCTGTCGCTTCTGCGCGGTCTGCCGGGCGCCGTTCACGCGCTTGCGCATATCACCGGCGGCGGCATGACCGAGAACCTCGATCGCGCCCTTCCGTCCGACCTCGACGCCCTGGTCGATCGCGATGCGTGGGCCGTACCCGCCGTCACGGCGCTCGCGGTGGCCGAGGCGGGCCTTACGCGTGCCGAGGCGTTCAAGACGTTCAACATGGGCATCGGCATGGCGCTCATCGTCGCGTCCGACCGGGCGGAAGCCGTCGAGGCCGCGCTTGCCGAGGCCGGCGAGGCCCCCGTTCGTATCGGATCCGTCGTTTCCGGCGCCGGCATCGTACGCTATCTGGACGAGGAGTAGACCATGGTTCGCTTCGGGGTTCTGATCTCAGGGAGCGGCACCAACCTCCAGGCCGTCATCGACGCAATCGCGGCCGGCATGCTCGACGCCCAGGTTCCGATCGTCGTTTCGAGCCGGCCTGACGCCTACGGCATCGAACGCGCCCGCGCCGCCGGCATCGAAACGCTGGTGCTCTCGCGCGAGACGTACGCCGATCCGCGCGCAGCCGACGCGCGCATCGTGGAGGCGCTGCAGCGTGCCGGCTGCGACTACGTGGTCATGGCCGGCTACATGCGCAAGGTGACCGATGCCATCCTGGATGCGTTTCCCGACCGCGTGGTCAACCTGCATCCGGCGCTGCTTCCCGCCTTCAAGGGCGCGCACGCCATCCAGGACGCCTTCGACGCCGGCGTGAAGGTGACGGGCGTCACCGTGCATTTCGCCAACGCCGAATACGATAAGGGCCCGATCATCGCGCAGCGTGCGGTCGTCGTCGCGGAAGGCGACACGGTCGATGCGCTCGAGGCGAAGATCCATGCCGTGGAACACGAGCTCTACCCCGAAACGCTTGCGCTCATCGCCAGCGGCCGCGTGAGCGTGGGGGAGGATAGGAAGGTGCACGTTGCGTAGGTCCGCTCTGCTTGAGATCATCGATGACGTGGGGCATGGCGTCACGCCCGATCTGCTCCCCGAGGATTTTCCCTGCCTGGACGCGTGCGTCTCGGACAACCCGCATATCACGCCCGATGTCGCGACGCGCATCGCGGAAGGCCTCGGACGCGTGGACATCCCGACGTTCGAACGTGCCGTGCGCGCGATCGACGAAGGCGAGCTCGCCTGGATCGGGTTCAAGGTCGTGTTCGACGCCGAGGCCGCCCAAGCGAACGTGGATAACCAGGTCACCAAGAAATACGGCGAGGTGGGGAGCGCCGATGGGTCCGATCTGGTCTTCTTCGTAAGCGAAGCGAAGGAGATCGTCGCGTCGCGCCCGTATTCGGCCCGCGACGCCTTCCAGATGAAGGACGTCACGCGCGGGCCTTCCATGCATAACGATCAATTCAATGGATTGACCTGGGTCTCCGTTCCTCTCTTCGATCCGGTTCGCGTCTGGCTGCTCGGTGCGAGCGACGCGGCCTCGGAGGTTGCGCGTCTGGCGCATCACGTCGGTTTCGCGGTCGAAGTCGTCGATGACGATCCGGCCTACGTGAACGAGGAGCGCTTCCCGTCCGCGAAACGCCATCTCATCGGCGATTTCTCCGAGCTGGGCGATTTGAAGGGCTCGTCGGCCGATTACGCCTGCGTGCTCACACGCGGCCATATGCACGACCACGAGTCCTGCGTCTGGGCATCGGCCCAGGGCATGCGCTACGTCGGCATGATGGGGTGCAAAGGCAAGAACGAACGCATCCACGACCTCTGCATCGCATCGGGTATGACCGAGGGGCAATGGGCGGCCGTCAAGCGACCGATCGGGTTGAAATTCGGAGCGAAATCGCCTGCCGAGCTGGCTATCGCCATCGTGGCCGAGCTCGTGGACGTACGGTATAGGCAGCGGTACGACGCGCAGGCGCGTGCGCGGCATGAACAGAGTCTGGGAAGGTGACGGCATGAACGATCCTTGCGTGAAGCGGGTTCTCATCTCGGTGACGGACAAGACCGGCGTCGTGGACTTCGCCCGCGCGCTGCATGACGAGTTCGGGGCTGAAATCGTATCGACGGGCGGCACCGCGCGCGTCCTCGAGGAGGGCGGCGTGCCCGTGCGTCCGATCGACGACGTGACGGGCTTTCCCGAGATGATGGACGGTCGCGTGAAAACCCTGCATCCGAAGGTGCACGGCGGCCTTCTGGCCAAGCGCTCCAATCCCGCGCACATGGCCCAGGCCGCGGAGCATGGCATCGGCATGATCGACATGGTCGTCGTGAACCTGTATGCGTTCGAGAAGACCGTCGCCTCCGGCGCCGATGCCACCGCCTGCATCGAGAACATCGATATCGGCGGTCCGAGCATGCTGCGCTCCGCCGCGAAGAACTTCGAGAGCGTCGCCGTGGTCATCGACCCCGAAAGCTACGGCGCCATCCTCGACGAGATGCGCGCGCACGGCGGCGCCACCACGCGCGAGACGCGCGCCCGTCTCGCGCTGCACGTGTTCCAGACGACGAACGCCTACGACGGCGCCATCGCCGGCTGGCTTGCGGGCCAGGTCGAAGGTGCCGGGGAATTTCCCGAGCGCCTGTCTATCGGCCTGGTCAAGCAGCAGGACCTGCGCTACGGCGAGAATCCCCATCAGTCCGCGGCCTTCTACCGCCGCGTGACGGCGACGCCGCACGCGCTGGTCAATGCGCGGCAGCTCAACGGCAAGCCGCTCAGCTACAACAATATCCTCGACACGGACGCCTGCTGGACCATCGTGCGCGAATTCGACGATCCGGCCGTCGTGATCCTCAAGCATCAGAACCCCTGCGGATCGGCCGACGGCGCCACCGTCGCCGAAGCCTTCGAGCGTGCGTTCGCGTGCGATACCAAGAGCGCGTACGGCGGCATCGTCGCGGCCAACAAGACGGTCTCGCTCGCCATGGTCGAAGCCGTCAACGCCCATAAGCTCTTCGTCGAGGTGCTGATCGCGCCCGATTACGAACCTGCGGCGCTCGAGCTGCTCCAGCAGAAGAAGAACCTGCGCGTGCTTGCGACCGGCGGCGTGGATGCGCTTGGGCAGGAGATGGAATTCCGCACCGTCGACGGCGGCGTGCTCGTTCAAGACGTCGACGTCGTGTCCGAAGCCGCCGATTCCTTCGCCGTGCCGACGAAACGCATGCCGACCGCCAAGGAGATGGACGACCTGCTGTTCGCGTGGAAGGTCGTCAAGGGTGTGAAATCGAACGCCATCCTGGTCGCGAAGGACCATGCGGGCATCGGCATGGGGCCGGGGCAGCCCAACCGCGTCGATTCCGCGAAGCTCGCGTGCGAACGCGCGCATGAAGCATGCGCGCGCATCGGAGTTGCGCCCGAAGGCCTGGTCGCCGCGTCGGATGCCTTCTTCCCGTTCCGCGACAACATCGACATGCTCGCCGGCTACGGCGTGACGGCCATCATCCAGCCCGGCGGTTCCATCAGGGATGATGAATGCATCCAAGCGTGCGACGAGCTCGGCATCGCGATGGTCTTCACCGGCCGCCGCCATTTCCGCCACTAGGCGCGATCGATCCTGCCGTCGATCGGCGGGGTCGGGCAAGGCGGTTTTTTTCGGATGCGGGGCGATGCCGAAGCTCTCGGCAGACGCGCATGCGGCATGCGTGCTTGTGGCGCTGGGCGGTTGATAGTATGCTTGCGGATCGCCATGTCCAAGCGGCATGCGCCCGTCGCTCCCTGCGAGCGGCGCGTCGATCATTGGAGGGAAAGAAATGAACGAGATCAAGGGAATGTCGCGCCGCAACTTCCTCGCGGGCGCCGCCATGGCGGGCATCGCCGCGGCGGGCGCGGGCCTCGGCGGCTGCGCGCCCAAGACGGCCGAGGAAGGCGAGGAGTCTCCTTCGCCTGCCAAATCGTCCGATAAGAAGCATACATGGGAACAGGCTCCCGATCCGATCACCGACATCGTCAAGGACGTCGACACCGAAGTGCTCGTCATCGGCGGCGGCTATTCGGGCACCTGCTGCGCCCTGTCCGCCGGAGAGAACGGCGCCAAGGTCATTCTCGTCGAGAAGGATGCGGTCCTGAACGGCCACGGCGTCGGCGGCACGGGTGCGGTCGGTTCGCGCGCGCTCGACGAGCTCGGCATCTCCTTCGATCTTCCCGTCGAAATGGAGCGCTGGGTGTCCACCTGCGGCAACCGCTGCCGTGAATCCCTCGTGGCCAAGTGGTTCCGCGAATCCGAGCGTTGCATGAACTGGCTGCTCGACCTGGCCGAGAAGAACGGCGCCACCTGCATGGTCACCGTAGGATCCCGCTCTATCGTCCATCCCGAGATCGACTGCTACCACATGGTGTCCGGCGGCCCCCTGTTCGAGCAGCACACCGTCGCCGACTTCGTCGAGTATATGTTCGAAGCCGAGGCGAAGGCCACGGGCAACGTGGAATTCGTCTACGAGTCGCCTGCGGTCCAGCTCGTGCAGGATGCCTCCGGCAAGGTCACGGGAGCCGTCTGCAAGGCCAAGGACGGATACGTCCAGTACAACGCCACGAAGGGCGTCGTGCTTGCGACGGGCGACGTTTCGTATAACGACGAGTATCTCGACGAGTTCGCTCCCATCGCCAAGAAGGTCATGGCGCGCCTGTGCGCCGACAAGGGCAATGTCGGCGACGGCCATAACATGGCTGCCTGGGTGGGAGGCTCCTTCCAGGCGGCGCCCTGGCCGACGATGATGCATCCCCAGGCCGCCGCGTTCTATCACGGCCCCTTCCTGTTCGTGAACCCCGACGGCAAGCGCTTCATGAACGAAGCCACCTGGGTCCAGGGCAAATGCGTGGGCATCATGGTCAACGGCGGCCACGACCATGCATGGTCGATCTTCGACGCCAACTTCGAGGACGACAACACCGCTTCGCTGGAATACGGCGGCGGCATGTTCTGGGATTCCTTCCGTCCGGTCGGATCCACCTATGCGGACGCCTCTGCCGCCAATGCGGCGACGGTCGAGAAGGGCGTGACCGATACCCCCGACAACTACAAGAAGGCCGACACCATCGAAGAGCTCCTCAAGCAGCTCGACGTCGATCAGGCCGAGGCGAAGAAGACCATCGACCGTTACAACGAGATCTGCGAGGCAGGCGCCGATACCGACTTCTTCAAGGAATCGCACTTCCTCTTCCCGATCAAGCAGGGCCCCTTCTATGCATGCAAGGTCGCTCCGGGCTTGCTGGGCGTGTGCGGCGGCATCCATATCTCCGACAACTTCGAGGTCCTTACCTCTGACAACAAGCCGATCCAGGGACTCTATGCGATCGGCAACTGCGCGGGCGACATCTACGCCTACGACTACCCGATCAACGTCCAAGGCAACAGCCATGGCCGTTGCCTCGTGGAAGGCAAGTGCCTCGGCGAGCAGCTCGCCGGCGTGTACGACAAGGTGAAGGCCTAGAGGATCCGCGCGAATCCGGCGGGATCCGCGCGAGTCTTGGGGCGAAAGGCGCACTGCGCGCCGTGCAGACGAGAACGAAGGGGACGGCTTCCCTGGAAAGGGCCGTTCCCCGCGCTATGCATGAGGTGATGCCGATGAAGGCCGGCGCCAACACCCATACCGGCGATGCGGCGGACGAAGAATCCGTCGATGCGCTTTTCGATCGCATGAAGGAGCTCGTCGATCTGCTTCCCTCGATGGAGGAGAAGGGCCGACGGCTCCTTGCCGACGCAGCGGCGCGTCGCGCATGCGAGGCGATGCGGTACCGCGAGGGGCAGGAACGCGAGCTCGCCTATGTACGGGGGCTGTTCGAGGAGCATTCGAAGGCGCTTGAGGCCGCGATCGCCGCGGGCGACGCGGAGGCCGAGGAACGTGAACGCTACGCCACGCTACGCTTCGGGAATCAGATCGGCATCAAGAACGGTGCCGTCGCATCGGCGCGGCAGGCCGAGGAGGATCGTCTTGTGGAAGGCGGCTTCGACGGCATCGAGGCGGCCGAAGCCCGCATCCTTCCCGACGAGGAACGCGACGCGCTCGTGCGCGAGACCGATGCCTTCCAGGAGGACTATCGCACGACGCTCGAGGCCTGCCAGGTCGCGCTCGACGAGGAGGAATCCGGGCGAACCGAATAACGGGCGCGGGGCCTACGGATCTATTAGGAAGCGGCTTCGGAGCCGCTTCTTTCTTCCTGCGAACGGCCGGCGTTCGGACGAGGCGCGAAGACGTCGTTCCGTCTGCGGGGCCTATTTCCGTCCCGTATGTATGGCGACGATGCCTCCGGCGTAGTTTCTCCAGAGCACATCTTTGAATCCGGCGTCGCGCATCATCTGGGCATACGTTGCCTGATCAGGAAACGCCCTGATGGATTGCGCAAGGTAGACGAAGTCCGCGCGCTCGTGCGTGAACAGCTGCCCCCAGAAGGGGATCATCACCTTCAGGTATACGTGGTAGAGCGCCCGCCAGACGGGGTTAGGCGGCGTCGAGAATTCGAGGCAGGCGAACGTCGCGCCGGGTTTGAGAATACGGTTGACCTCGCGCAGCGCGCGCATGCGGTCGGGCATGTTGCGGATGCCGTAGGCCATCGTGGCCGCATCGAAGCTCTCGTCGGAATAGGGGATGTCCTGCGCGTCCACGACTTCGAAATCCATGGGCACGCCCATGCTTTCGCCCGCCTCGAAGCGTTCTTGGGCGACTTCGAGCATCTCGGCGGTGTAGTCGGTAAGCTGGATATGGGCCGGAGGATTGCGGCGCGCGGCCGCGAACGATATATCGCCTGTGCCTCCTGCCAGGTCGATCATGCGGGAAGCGGGCGTCAGGCCGGCCGCGTCGACGGTACGGCGCATCCATGATCGGTACAGCCCGAAGCTCGAAAACGCGTTGAAGCGCCGGTACTGCCGCGCGATGGCTCCGAAGATGCGCCGCACGCGTTCTTGGGAAAGCTCGGCGGGCGCTTCGGTGCCGGTCGCCGTGTCGATGCTGTGCGATTCTTCGGTCATGCGCGTGCCTGTTCATCGGGATTGTTTCGAGGGCGAAAAAAGATGCTCGGATGGGAGCCATTGGCCCAGCCGCAAAGTATAGCCCATGTCCTGATGCGCTATCATATCCACATGTTACTCTGCGCCCAACACATCATCCCGGTCACGGCGGAGCCCATCGAAGATGGCGCCGTTCTCGTCGTGGACGGCCGCATTGTCGAAATCGGCAGTGCCCAGCGGCTGAAAAGCCGCCATCCATCCGAAGAAGTGCGCGATTTCGGTCAGGCGGTCATCATGCCCGGCCTCGTCGACCTCCACACCCATCTCGAATACACGGCGCTGCGCGGAATCGTGCACGACGTCCCGTACGCCGAGTGGCTCGCCATCGAGCATAAGAAGGCCGACCAGATGACGCGCGACGAGCGCTACGATTCCGCATACCTCGGCTGCCTCGAGATGATCGCCGGAGGCGTCACCACGCTCGCCGAGTTCACGAGCTCCGGCGCGTCATGCGAAGCGCTGCACGACCTGGGCCTGCGCGCGCACGTTTATCGCAGCGTCGGCGCCACCGACAAGAACGCGGTGGACATCGCTTTGGACGAAGCCCTTGCCGACGTGAATCGTTGGAGGGGCGGCGTCGATGCCGACCGCATCGCCGTCGGCATCGCCCCCAAGGCGCTCCATGCCTGCCATCCGACGCTCTTCCGCAAGGTGAACGAGCTCGCCGCTCGGGAGAACCTGCCCATCGCCATGCATATCGCCGGCAGCTACGAGGAATACAAGTACATCAAGTACGGTTCCACGCCGCTTTCCGTGCGCGGCATCACGCGCGGCGAAGACACGCTGACCGATCGCCCGACCTGGCTTCCGACAGGCGTGACGCCGGTGAACTACGCACTGAACTGGGATGCCTTCTCCAGCCCGACCAACGTTTTGGCCGTCCACTGCGTGCATGTGGACGAGGACGACGTCAAGAAGCTCAAGCAGTACGACGTGGCGGTCGCCGTCAGCACGCGCTGCAACGCCCAGCTGGGCATGGGCCTTGCGCCGCTGCAGGACTTCCTGAGCTCCGGCCTGCGCGTCGGGCTCGGCACCGATTCGCCTGCAGCCACCGACACGGCCGATATGTTCATCGAGATGCGCTTGGGCATGCTCATCCATCGCGCGGTCGATCGCGAAAGCTTCCTGAGCGCCCAAACGATGCTCGAACTCGCCACGATCGGCGGTGCGCGCGCGCTCCGCATGGAAGACGAGATCGGCAGTCTTGACGAGGGAAAGCGCGCCGACCTGATCGTCGTGGACCTTTCCGCGTCCCGTCAGACGCCGCTCGTCGATCCGGTCACGGCAGTGGTCACCGGCGCGTCGGCATCCGACGTCATCTATACGATGGTCGGCGGCATGCCGCTGTTCGACCTGAGGAAACGGTGGGCAGGCGGCGCCAACGTCATCGACGCGGCGCGTCGATGCGCGAAGATTCGTACGAGGCTGAAGGGTTAATCGTGTCAAACCAGAAACTCACGGCAAAGCAGCGCGCGGCCAAGGTGGAGGCCGCCCAGCGGCGCGCCGAGGCGGCGCAGGCCAAGAAGGAAGCCGCCGAACGTACCAGGAAGATCTTCACGATCGTCGTGTGCGTGATCCTCGTGCTTGCGCTCGGCATTCCCACGATCGCCATCGCGGCGATGGGCGGTGGGAAACTGTAGCGTTTCGCACCGGCGCTTTCGCGCTTTAGCGAAGTGGAGTACAATAGCGCATCGACATCCATTCGACGCATGCGAAGGACGAAGATGAGCGATTTGCGCACCCCCGAGGTTGAATCCCTGCTCAAGGTCCTTGTCACGCTTGATGATCCGGACCAGGTCTACGCGCTTCTGGAAGATTTGCTGACCATCAGGGAAATCAAGGAAACCTCCCAGCGCCTTTCCGTCGCGCGCCTGCTCGCGGACGGGCGCCCTTACACCACCATCGCTCAGGAGACGGGGGCATCGGCCACGACCATCGCCCGCGTGTCCAAGGCGCTGAACTACGGGACGGGCGGATACGCGCGCGCGCTCGACATCCTCGCATCGGAGGACGGCGCACCCGTCGATGGCGCACGCATGGAGCCCCCTGCTTCGTAGGCCGCGCTTCGCAGGCACGGATTCTTCGAGTATGATGCGATTCCCTGCATGCGTGGCATCCAGCGCCCGCGTCGCGTCGACGCATTCGGATGCGCGCTGCGTTCGGCATATCCAAAGGGGGATTCATGCGGGAGCTGCATCGGCCGTCACCGGCGGTTTCGTTCGTCGGACGGCATAATTCAGGCAAGACGACGCTGCTCGAGAAGGTCATCGCCGAACTCGTCTCGCGCGGGCTGAACATCGGCACGATCAAGCATCATGGGCACCCCGATTTCGACATCGACATCCCCGGCAAGGATTCGTTTCGGCACCGTGCCGCCGGATCCGTGGACTCCGTCATCGTGTCCTCAGGTAAGATCGCACGCGTGACCAGCCTCGATCGCGATCTCGAATGCTCCGAGATCGTCAGGTGCATGCCCGATCACGATCTGATCATCGTGGAGGGCTACCGCAAGAGCGGCCTGGACGTCATCGAGCTGTTCCGCGCCGCGAGCGATCGGGACGTCGCGGCGGCCCGCGAGTTCTGCATCGATGCAACGATCGGCGGCGTCGCGCCCCAAGCCGTCGTCACCGACATGCCTGACGTCTCGGCGGTCTCGGCGGCGCACGGCATTCCGTCGTTCGGGTTCGAAGATATCGACGCCATCGCGACGTACCTCGAGAACGTGTATGCCCGTCCGAAGCTCACCGTGGTGGTGCAGGCGGGCGGCGAATCGCGCCGCATGGGGCAGAGCAAGGCGCTCGTGGGCTTTTTGGGCGAACCCATGATCACGCGCATCCTCCATCGCATCGCGCCTGCTGCGGACGAGATCGTCGTGACGACGAATGAACCCGACCGGCTCGCGTTCCTGCATGATATCGATTTCGGACGGCCGCTCCGTCTCGCGAGCGACGTCTATAAGGAACGCGGTGCGCTGCGCGGATTCTGCACGGCTATCGCTGCGGCGCGAACGCCGCTCGTCGCCTTGGTAGCGTGCGACATGGTCTACGCATCGCCGTCGCTCATCATCGCCGAGGCGGCGACGCTTCACGCCGAACGCAAGGATGCGGTGGTTCCCGTGACGCGTTTCGGGCTCGAGCCGTTCCATGCCGTCTATCGAAAGGATGCATGCCTCGATGCGACGCGCGAGATCGTCGAGCATGGAAGCGTGCGCATGGTGGATGTGTTCGACCGTCTCGACGCGCGGTTCTACAGCCGCGAGGAAACGCGTGCGGCCGCGCCGGACGGCGGCTGCTTCATCAATGTGAACACGCCGGACGAGCTCGCGCATATCGAATCGTCCATCTTGGGCGATGGGGACAGGGGCTAGGGCCGGAGGCCAAGGCTCGGTATGGAGATCGGAATCCGCAAGGCTGGAAGCCGAGATCCGGCCTTGCGATCGGAGCTAGTCCCGAACGGTTTCTTCCAGGGCCTTCCGTGCGAAATCTCGGGTCTGCTCGAGCAGGCCGTCATAGGCCGCGAGGAGGTTCTCGCCTTCGCGCGTGAGCGTCGAGCCATGGGCTCCGGCACGGAAAAGCAGGTCGAAGCCGAGGTTCGTTTCGGCTGATTTCATGATGCGCCACGCCTTGCTGTATGCCATGCCCATCGATTTGGCGGCTTTATTGAGCGAGCCGGATTCCCTGACGCCGCGACAGAGGGCGGCGACGCCCTGGCCGAATGCCAGCGGTTCGGCTTCGGTGCCGATGCTGAGCCTGATGACCGGCTTGAGATTCGAAAGTTCGTTCATGGAAAGGCCCTCCTTTGCGACCGTGCGCATCAGGTCGTCGCGCGGACGCTGAACCGGTATTCTCCAATAATGGATAAGTATAGAGCATGCGGCGTCGGCCGTGTCGGACGAGAGCGCGACCGCACGGCTGTCTGGAATACGGGACGCGGGCACGTCCGTATGTCCGCCTGTGAAGCCAGAAGAATATTCTTGATTGATAATATGCATGCATGAGAATATTATTACCGTCACGCGGCCGATATGGCCGTTCCATGCAAGAAGGGAAGCAAAGGGGTATGCCATGAAGAAATGGAAGGCGTTGCTCGCAGGAGCGTTCGCAGGCGCGCTCATCGCATCGTTCGTGCTTGTCGGGTGTTCATCATCGAACGATGGCGATCAGATGTCCTCGTCAGACGAGGGTTCGGCGGCGGACATGGCTGCGAAGGCCGATCCCGTCGAGCTGCATGTCTTCGCAGCCAATTCTCTGCAGAAGGCCCTGCCGGAAGTTCAGGAGCTCTATACCAAGGCGCATCCTGAGGTTTCCTTCGCGGATACTCAGTTCGAAGCTTCGGGCACGCTCGTGAGCAAGCTCGCCGGCACCGACGGGCAGACGCAGGCCCATGCCGATATCTTCATCGCAGCATCGACGAGCTCCATGGACAAGGCGGACAAGAACGGCTCCATCGACGCGTCCACGCGCCTGAACATGTTCAATAACGATCTGGTCCTCGCCGCCGCCACGAACAGCGACCTCAAGGTCGCCGATTTGGCGGACCTCGGAACCGATGCCGTTGATTCCTTCGCCATCGGCGAGCCCAATGCGGTTCCGGCCGGCAAGTACGCGCTGCAGTCCCTCGTCTCCGCCGGCCTGGCAACGTCTTCTCAGGCGGATGACGGCACGGTGTCCTACGAGTGGGACGCATCGGTCGCCGACAAGGTGAACGCCGGTGCGCAGAAGGTCGGCGACGTGGCTGAATACGTGAGCTCGGGCAACGTGCAGCTCGGTTTCGTGTACTCCTCCGATATCTACCGTTATGACGGGATCAAAGCCATCTACACCGTTCCGGCCGATATGCACAAGGCCATCGTCTATCCGGGAGCTGTGACGTCAGACTCTGCCAACGCGCAGGTCGCGCAGGATTTCCTGAACTTCTGCATGACCGATCCGGACGCTCAGGCCGTCTTCCAGAAGTACGGCTTCGAGCTGGCGGCCGCGTAGGCTGCCCTGCGGCCGGCGCATGCCGATTCGATCGAGCCCTGCCTCCTTCGCGGAGCGGGGCTCTTTTCATGCGCGGGAGCATATCGCGCGCAGCCTGCCTTCCGGAATATGGGTCGAATCGTTCTTTTCAAGCAGGGAAGGCCTTATGTCCGTTAAGATGAAGGCCGATTATTCTCAAGGGGGTACTATGACGCGCATGCGGAGAGGGATCGAAGCCGGGCCGAAGCGATGCCCGGCGGCCTCGCCATGCCGCGACGCCGTATGCGGCGTAGGGCGGCCGCGCATCCTCACGCCCCTTTTCGTCTCCATCCTGATCGTGCTTGCGTCGGTCCTCGCGGCAGGCTTTCTCTGCGTGCCGACGCATGCCTATGCGGACGAGGACGCGAGCGCGGCGCCGGCATCGGACGCCGCCGCCCCGCGCGATGCGTCGGGCGCCCTTCTGAGTCCGTCGGCGGCCAACCTCGAACGGGACAGCCAGGTCACGGTTTCCGCCGAGGCCGATGCAGCGGTGATGAGCGTCGCACGCGAAGGCATAGCGTCGTTCTCGCGGCAGAACAAGGGGACGAACCGCGATATCGATGGGCGTTACCTCGGGTATCGCTATGCGATGGCCGGTTCCGACGCGTTCTCCGTCATCGTGACCGATACGTCCGCGATCGTCTACATTCCCGCAAACGTCGCATCCGATCTAGGCATCGACGTGAACGATCCGGTATTCCAGGAAGAATTCCTCGTCACGCTGCGTGCGCTCGACGACGCGGCATCGAAAGGCGGTCCCACGCTCGCCGGTGCGGACCGACGCTTCTACTTCACGTCGAGCGAGTCCGTGTCCGCAGGCGACTACACGTATCGCTTCGCCGTGGAAGGCGAGGAGGGGCGCTTCTACGCGACGTGCACCCTCGAGGGGTCCCAGGATGGCAGCGCCGGTGCCGTGTATGCGGAATCGGGGTTCCTGACCGATGCGAACGACGTGGCCGTGACCCAGAAGGCCGAAGGCTTCGCCGCGCTCAAGCAATTCCTTGCCGATCTGGACTGGTCGCCGCTCTGGGTTTCCCTTAAGACGACCGGCGTGGCCGTCATCGTGATCTTCTTCCTAGGCCTGCTCGCCGCATGGGCGACGCTGCGCGTATCCGACCGTTTCAAGGGCATCTTCGACACGGTGTTCACGATTCCCATGGTGCTTCCGCCGACGGTCTGCGGCTTTCTGCTCATGCTCTTCTTCGGCACGTCGACCGCAGTGGGCCGCTGGTTCATCGCGCACGGCATCGATCTGGTCTTCACCTGGCCGGCCGCCGTCATCGCGTGCATCGTCGTCGGTTTCCCCCTGATGTATCGCACCGCGCGCGGCGCGTTCGAGAACCTGGACGGCGACATGCTGGACGCGGCCCGAACGCTCGGATGGGGCGAGGGGAAGATCTTCCTGCGCCTTATGCTTCCTTTGGCCTGGCCCTCCATTGCGGCAGGAACCGTGCTCGCATTCGCGCGCGCGATGGGCGAGTTCGGCGCGACGCTCTTCTTCGCCGGCAACTACGTCGGCATCACGCAGACCATCCCGATCGCGATCTACTACGACTGGATGGCGGGCAGAAACGACGTCGCGATTTTCTGGGTCATCGTCGTGATCCTGATATCGTTCCTGGTTATCCTCTTCATCAATGTCTATTCGTCGCATACGCAGACGTACCGTCGGAAAGGGGCGGGACGTGAGTCTTAGGATCGATATCCGCAAGAAGCTCGCTTCGTTCGACCTCGAGGTCGCTTTCGAGGTCGAGTCGGAGACGCTCGGATTCCTCGGCGCGAGCGGCTGCGGCAAGTCCATGACGCTGCGCTGCATCGCCGGCGTCGAGGAGCCTGACGAGGGCATCATCGAAGTGAACGGCACGACCTACTTCGATTCCGCGGCAGGGATCGACCTGTCGCCGCAGAAGCGCAAGACGGCGCTGCTCTTCCAGAGCTTCCAGCTGTTCCCGCACTTGACGGTGGCCGACAACATCGCGGCGGGCATCGGCCGCGACGCGGGCGAAGCCGACCGCGCCGCCGCAGTTGCGCGGCAGATCAGGCGGTTTTCGCTCGAGGGGCTCGAGAAGCGTTTTCCTTACCGCCTGTCGGGCGGCCAGCAGCAGCGTGTGGCCCTCGCGCGCATGATCGCCGCGCAGCCGGGCATCCTGATGCTCGACGAGCCGTTCTCCGCGCTCGACGCGCATCTGAAAAGCGAGCTCGAGCAGGATCTTCTTGCTCTCTTCGAATCTTTCGAGGGAAGCATCCTGTACGTGAGCCACGATATCGACGAGGCGTTCCGCTTCTGCGACCGCATCGCGGTGGTAGAGGAAGGGCATATTCGCGAAATCGCTCCGAAGCGCGATATCGTGAGCGACCCGCAGACCCTTGCGACCATTCGCCTTTCGGGGTGCAAGAACACGACCGAGGCGCAAAAGGCAGGCGATCACGAAGTGTTCCTCCCCTCGTTCGGCGTGACGGTCCGCTGCGCGCAGAACGTACCTGATGACGTGCGATTTTTCGGTGTCCGCGCATTCCGCATCCGACGCGCGCGGCACGAGGGGCGCAATGTCTTCCGCGTACGCGTGGACCGTGCGAGCGATTCGCGTTTCGAACGTACGGTCATGGTCTCGTTCCTGGACGGCGCACCGATCTCATCAGGTGCGGCGGACGAGAGCGAGCGGTTCGCCCAGACCCATCTCCAGTGGAAGGTAGACAAATTGGCGACATGCGAGGCCGATGTGCCTTGCAAGGGCGACGAGCTGCTGATAGAAATACCTGAAGAGTTCGTATACGTCGTCACGCGATGATGGCGGCGGGTTGGGGGCGCATATGGTCGACTCTCATGGCAGAGTCATCGATTACCTGCGGATATCGCTGACGGATCGATGCAATTTCCGGTGCATCTACTGCATGCCCGAAGAAGGCGTGTGCTCGCTGGGGCATGACGCCATCTTGAGGCTCGAGGAAATCGAGCGCATCGTAAGCGTCGCGGCCGGCATGGGCATATCCCATGTCCGTTTGACAGGCGGCGAGCCTTTGGTTCGCAAGGGCGTCGTCGACCTGATCGCGGCCATGAAGAAGACCGAAGGCATCGAAAGCATCGCGCTCACGACGAACGGCGCGTTGCTGCCGCTCATGGCGGACGATCTCGCGCGCGCGGGCCTTTCCCGCGTGAACATCTCGCTCGATACGCTCGACCCGGTGCAATTCCGCACGATCACGAGGCGCGGCAACGTGGAAGACGTGCTCGAGGGGATCGACGCGGCCCTTGCGGCAGGGCTCGATCCGGTGAAGATCAATTCGGTCGTCGTGCGCAGCCTGGATCAGGATCTGTACGGCTTCGCGCGGATGTCCTTCGATCGCCCGCTGCACATGCGCTTCATCGAATACATGCCGGTGGGGGAAAGCGCCGGGTCGGACGGCACGGGCTGGGGCCGGGATGACGTGGTTCCGAGCGAGGAGGTCATCGGGCTCATCAACGCCCGCGCGCGCGAGGAAGGCGTGGAAGAGCTGGTTGCGGCCTGCGCCCATGCGCCTACGGGCTGGGGCCCGGCGCGTTACTATGAGTTTCCGGGCGCGCTCGGCACCGTGGGCGTCATCTCGCCGCTGTCGAAGCATTTCTGCAGCACGTGCAACCGCCTGCGCATGACGGCCGACGGCAAGATCCGTCCCTGCCTGTTCAGCGACGTGGAGTTCGATATGCGCGCGGCCGTGCGCGAAGGGACCGACGACGACATCCGGCGCGTGTTCCTGAACGCGCTGGGCATGAAGCCCGACGATCATCACGACCGCGTCGGCACCGAACGCACGATGTCGCAGATCGGCGGATAGCGATATGCGATGCGACGCATCCCCGGGCCGGTCGGCGATGGGGCATGCGCGTGCTCAAACAGTCCTGGGCTCGCACGAACGTGCCGCCGGCACGTTCGGCTCGTGCGGAACTGCGCGCGCTGCATGCGCCATCGCCGACCGGCGCACGCGGTATGATAGGAAACCCGCATTGCCTCTGAAGACGTTCGATACGAGGCTTTCGAACGCAGCAGCTGAAGGATAGGAGTCATGATGGCCGATCAGAAGCTTACGCATATCGACGAGAAGGGCGATGTGCGCATGGTCGACGTATCGGAGAAGGACGACACGAAGCGCGTCGCGGTTGCCGAGGGGTTCATCGCCATGCACGCGGAAACGTTGGAGATGATCACGAGCGGCTCGGCGGCGAAGGGCGATGTGCTTGCATGCGCGCGCGTCGCGGGCGTGATGGCTGCGAAGAAGACGAGCGAGCTCATCCCGATGTGCCATCCGCTCATGATCACGAAAGCCAAGGTCGAATGCCTTCCGGTGGGTCCGGGCGAGCGCGAGGACGGACGCGTCGGCATCCATGTGACGACGACCTGCGGCGTCACGGGCAAGACCGGCATCGAGATGGAAGCGCTCACCGCGGCGAGCGTCGCATGCCTGACGGTCTACGACATGTGCAAGGCCGTCGACCGCGGCATGGAGATCATGGATGTCCGTCTGCTCAAGAAGGACGGCGGCAAGACGGGTCTGTGGCTGAGGGGCTAAGCTTGGGGTTTGTTGCGCACATGTCGGCGATGCGGCAGGACATATGCGTGCTCGAACGATCTTGAGCTCGCGCGGACGTGCTGGCGGCACGTCCGGCCCATGCAGAACCGCGCGCATTGCAGGCGCTGTCACATCGGCGGCTTTTCAGAGCCGAGGGCATGCCGCCTTCGCGCAGTCTTAGCTGTCGGCTTTCGCTATCCCCATATTTTCTTGAATCACTTAACAATCCCCATTGATATTGTCTGAAAACGTTATCAAACTATGGCTTAAGATTATTAATCCCTAACTCTGCTATCAAAATATATAAGAGATGTAGGGATTAATATGAGGCGAAAGACGTTAAAGGGGGATAGTCATGAGTCTCACACGTCGTGGTTTCCTGGGGACGGCAGGTGCCGCCACGGCCATCGCTGCAGGGGCAGGAGGCGCTGCATCGTACGCCACTTGGCTCAAGTCAACCGACGCAGCCTACGCCGGTTCGGCGCAGGAAAAAACCGCATACACGTTCCACCAGTGGCACTGCGGTGGAAACTGCTCGCTCAAATGCACGGTGCGCGATGGCCGCTTGGTGCAGGTCGAGCCAAACGACTGGCCGGGCGAGAAGCGCTTCAACACGGTATGTCTGAAGGGCATTTCCGAAGTCCAGCATATCTATGGAGATACCCGCATCCAGACGCCGCTCAAGCGCATCGGCGAGCGTGGCTCGGGAGAATTCGTTTCCATCAGCTGGGACGAGGCTTTTGAAGAGTGCGCCACGCAGATCAAGGCCGTGCAGGAGAAGTACGGCAATCAGGCGCTTCTGTTCGATACCTGCCTCGAGCCGCGCACAGGCTTCACCTTCATCGCCGATTTTTTGAAAGGCCAGATCCAGGATGAGGATATCGAGGGCGTCGACGTCGGCATCGGCAATGGTTTCGATCCGGCGCTGGGCCGCTACGATAACCAAGAGATGCTTTCCACTAACAGCGTCGGCGACTGGGATAAATCAAAGACCATCATCCATCTAGGCACCAACATCATCGAGACCAACCTGGTCTACAACCGGTGGTTCATGGATGCCAAGGAAGCCGGCGCGAAGATGTGGTGCGTCGATCCCAATCACACCTCGACGGCCACCAAGTGCGATGAATGGATGCCCATCCAGCCCGGCACGGACTCGGCGCTGCTTCTCGGCATGATCACGCTCGTGCTCGACAACAAATGGTACAACGAAAACTACTGCCTCAAATACACGAGCTTCCCGTTTTTGATCGACAAGAAAACGGGAATGCTCGAGCGCGATCGGCAGAGCAAGGGCGCTCCTGAGGAAGGGTCGGGCCTCACGAACAAGTTCAAGGTCTGGGATGGCGGCGTCAAAGACCATGACGCATCCGCAACTCCGCAACTGGAGTTCGAAAACGAGCAGTACATCACCGTATTTTCGCAGCTTAAGAAGAACGCTCGGAACTATCCGCTCGAGTGGGCGGCCGAGAAGACCCATCTCGATGCCGACCGCATAACGCAGATGACCGACGAGTTCGCCAACAATCAGCCGGCCGTGCTCTCCATGGGCTGGGGCGGCGGCGATAAGTGGTACAACGCCGATGTGCTTGGCCACTGCGCCGCGGTTCTCTCGGCGCTGTGCGGAATCTTCGGTACCCACCGCGGCTCCGGCGCCGGCGGCTTCAGCCAGTGGATACGTACGTATGGCTGCGAATACGGCACGTGGGAGACCCCCGAGGATTGGGGTATTTCCGAGGGCGTCGAAGGGAATTACGAGCGTCGCGACGACGAAGCCGGCGTGCATGCCTGCGTCGCATTGGGGGATGCCTTCCTCATGCATTACGCCAATACCAAGAAGACCGAGGAGTGGCTCAAATCCCTCGACTTCGTCATGGTCGTCGATATCTATCACAACATGTCCGTCGACTGGGCCGACATCGTCTTGCCCGCCTGTTCGAAGTTCGAGCTCAACGAGGAGATCGGCTCTGTCAGGAATGCTCGCGACTACGTCGAGCTCCAGCAGAAGGTCATCGACCCGCTCTTCGAATCCAAGCCCGACTATGAGATCGAGCTCGGCCTGGCTAAAGCGTTAGGTTGCGATCAGTACCTGCCTAAGACCCGTCGCGAGCTCGTCGAGGCCATGCTCGATTCCGACGACGAGGCGCTTGCGGGCATCACGGTCGACGCGCTCATCGCCAACAATGGGCTGATGAGGCTCAATGTGCCCAAAGAGTTCTCGTTCGACAGGATCGAGGACGGCCTTCCTTCCCAGACCGGTCGCGTCGAGGTCTTCTACGACTGGATGGTCGATGACGGGCAGACGCTTCCTCTCTATGAGGATCCGAACGAAGCCTACGAAGGCAATCCTCTTATGGAGAAGTATCCGCTGCAGCTCTCCCAGACCCGCTCCAAGTTCTTCGTCCATGAGCAGTTCGTCGATGCCGCGTGGATTCAGCAGTTCTACATGACCACGCTCGAGATGAACGAAGAAGACGCGAAGGCGCGCGGGCTTGCCAACGACGATATCGTGCGCGGCTTCAACGATCGCGGTGAATTCAAGTGCAAGGTTCGCATCAACAATGCGATCCGTCCCGGCACGGTGCGCACCATGGAAGGCCAGTGGCCCAAGTTCATGGCATCTGGCTCCGGCCCCGTGCAAAACGTCACCAACGATAGCCGCAATGAACGTTCGATCTGGCTCAACGCGGCGCCCGTCACACCGTTCAACGACACGCTGATCCAGGTGGAGAAGGCATAGAAGGAGGCAGCATCATGACCAAACTGGGAATGGCGATAAACCTGTCCCGCTGCGTTGGCTGCCAAACCTGCGCCAACGCGTGCAAGATGTCCAACAACGTGCCGATGGGCATGCTGTGGAACCGCGTTTTGACCGAGGGATCCGACGTGCTCGACGGCGTCCAGGGAGCGTATCCCAACGTGACGCGCAAGTGGGTGCCGCTTGCATGCCAGCACTGCGAGAACCCCGCATGTCAGAAAGTATGTCCTACGGGCGCTACCTACAAGGACGAGAAGGGTCGCGTGGAGATCGACTACGACAAGTGCATCGGCTGCCGCTTCTGCATGGCGGCCTGCCCGTATAACGCACGAGTCTTCAATTGGTCCGAGCCCGATCATGATCCCGATTTTCAAACGGGCTACAGCAAGGTCCCGGTACGCCTCAAGGGCGTCATGGAGAAATGCTCGCTGTGCAAGGAGCGCTGCGACGACGGCGAAGAGCCGATGTGCGTCGTGTGCTGTCCCGCCAGCGCGCGCGTTTACGGTGATCTGGACGATCCCGATTCCGAGATTTCCAAGATCGTCGCGAAGCAGGACGTGACCGTCCTGCTCGAAGGCAAGGGTACGCGTCCGCAGGTAAAGTACTGGGAATAGGGAGGAGCAGAGATGAGATCGTTCAAGGAAACGAGCAAGGGCGTCAAGGCCATCCTCTGCGCCCTCGTCGTTCTGATGGTCATCGGCTTCGGCTGCTGGATTGCCCAGCAGGTATACGGCCTCGGAATCACGGGCATGAGCAACGGTACCTCGTGGGGACTTTACATCTGCCTGTTCCTGCTGTTCGTCGGCCTTTCCGCCGGCGGCCTGATCGTTGCCGCCGCGGGCAGCGTCTTTCATGTCGAGGATTACGAGAAGGTTGCGTTGCCGGCTGTCGTGACTTCGATTTCCTGCATCCTTGCAGCAGGCGCGCTTGTTCTGGTCGATCTTGGCGGGGCATACCGTATATGGCGCATGTTCACCGGGCCGAACTTCATGTCGCCGCTGGTGTGGGACATGAGCGTGATTTCGCTCTATATCGCGATGAACGTCATCGAGCTGGCGTTCCTGGTTTCGAAGAAGCCTGATGCCCGTCGCAAGCAATGGATCGCAAGCTGCGTCGCGCTGCCTGTCGCCTTCCTCGTGCATTCGGTGACCGCTTGGATTCTTGGTCTGCAGATCGGCCGCGATTGGTACAGTTCCATCATGGCTCCGCTCTTCGTCGTGTCGGCCATGGACTCCGGTCTGGCGCTGCTTCTCCTCGGTCTGTTCGCCCTCAAGAAGAACGGCATCTTCAAGACCCCTCGACGCATCGTTTCCAAGCTTGCCGTGCTCCTGGCGACGACCATCGCCCTCGATGCGTATTTCGTTGGGTGCGAGCTGCTCTCGTCCGCATTCCCGCAAGAGGAGCATGTCCTTATGACCCTTCATGAAATGCTTGCGGGCGCAACCGCTCCGGCGTTTTGGATCGAGGTCGTCTGCCTGCTCGTCGCGTTCGTCATGCTTGCATCCAGAAAGCGTCGCGCGAACATGAGGATCGTCGGCTGTGCGTCGGCGCTCGTCGTACTCAGCGTTCTCTGCAAGCGCATCTGGCTGCTCTTCACGAGCTTCATCCATCCCAACATCGCCTACGGGCCGGGCATTTCCAGCGGCTCCCTGAGCGCGCGCCAATCTGCGGGAGACGCCATCTGGGCTACGGCCAGCACCTATATGCCGACCATTCCCGAGATTTTCGTTGCATTGGCCGTTGTGTCGTTCGGTGGATTCCTCTTCATCGTTCTGACGCATGTTCTGGTTCCGAAGTGGCGCGAGGCGCATCCTGCCGCAGCCGCATCGCTTGATGGGGAAGTCGCTGCCGAAGCGTAGCCGCGTGCAAGGCGGGAGGGGAGCCGATGATGCGCGTTCAGCGGCTCCCTGCCTATATGGTTCGGCAGAAAGGTGACCGCTCATGTCTATTGAAGTGCTCGACGTGCTCGATCCCGCATCTTGGCATGCCTACGGCATGGTGTACGGGTTTGCGGGAAACGAGCTGCTTACACCTATGAATCGCTCTCATAATCTTCAAGGGCTCGATCCTGGTTTCTGGGCGACGATGCCTCGGCCGGAAACTGCCGACGGCATCGATGGGCTTGCACGCCTGGAGGCATATGCCGCCAAGGCCGCACTGCATGCGGGCGATGTCGATGCAAGCGTTCCGGGCGAGCTCGCTGCCTCGGTCGAATACGTTCGCCTATTCATCGGGCCGCCTAGCCCGGCGGCTAACCCTTGGGAAACGGGCAACGATCCCTTGAACGGCGGTAAGGTCGGGTATGGCCGCGCCACCGTCGCCATGCAGCGGCTGCTTTCCGAGGAAGGCCTCGAGCTTTCAGGACGGAGCAACCAGTACGAAGACCATATGGGCGTTGAGCTGCTGTATCTTGCGGCGCTGTGCGAGAAAGCGGCATCGCGTCTTGCAGGGGCGGATCAACCGGGGTCCGAAGCGGCAAAAGAGGTGGCAGGCAAAGTCGTCTGGTTCATACAGGCGCACCCGCAGGCTTGGATCGGCAATCTTCGCAAGAACGTCGATGCGGAGCGTCCCGACGGGTATTATTCAGCGCTGCTCGAGTATGTCGACGGCGCCCTTCAGGACCATAGCGCGTCGATCGCCGCCTAATACCATGCATGTGCAAGCTTGCTGATCCCTGCGGGTATGAGCTCGTCTTGTATGCCGGAATAGCCTATAAGGACGAAGTTCCTCATCGGATGGCTTTCCTCGGCCCAAAAGCCGCTTGTGCCGTATACGCGGACATCGTTTTCGCGTGCGAGGTTTATGAGCTCGTTCTGGTCGCGTCCCTCGTTGTCGCCGAGCAAGAGATGCAATCCTGCATCGACGCCCATGACGGTGACCTTGTCCCCCATTTCTCTCTCGATGGATTTGACGAGAAGATCATGGCGCTTCTTGTACATGGCCACCGTCGTGCGGACATAGCGCCTCCAGGCGTCTGATGCCATGAACAGGGCGAGCGTCTTCTGGCTGAGCCAAGGAAGGGAGCAGAAATCGAAACGGCTGCTTGCGTCCCAGTGTCGCTGGAGCTTCTTCGGCAGCACTATGAAAGAGATGCGAATCGCCGGCGTGAACACCTTCGACATAGTTCCAAGATAGATCACGTGATCAGGGTCGAGCGAACGAAGGCTTGGAACGGGCTGCGAGTTGTAGCGAAACTCGTAGCAGTAATCGTCTTCGATGATATAGGCATCGGTTTCTCTCGCCCACTC
Source organism: Slackia exigua ATCC 700122 (assembly GCF_000162875.1). Taxonomy (GTDB): domain Bacteria; phylum Actinomycetota; class Coriobacteriia; order Coriobacteriales; family Eggerthellaceae; genus Slackia; species Slackia exigua. The sequence continues at coordinate 968,607 of NZ_GG700630.1, read as the reverse complement.
GATGACTTTCAGACGCGTCGAGAGCGGCATGATGAAACCAAGGGGGAATTGCTTTGAAGGCGTAAGGAATACAAGCTTGGCGTTGCTTGCGCGAAGCGCGTCGATGAACGCATCCTGCCCCTTGCTTACGGGGATTGGCGTGATGGCTTCCGCGCGCTCCTCGAAAACCTTCCGCGCTGCATTGTAGCCGGGGTTTTCCAAGGCGATCGGGCGTTTGTCGTGCCTGAATACGGAAACGATCTTGTGAAGCGCCGCCTGGGTGCCGGGCTGAAGGATCACCTGTTCGTAGGAGCAGACGATGTCTCGCGTCTTATGCAGGTGGGATGAAAACTGTCGGCGCAGATCGGGTAGCCCGTAGGGATCGATGTAGGAAGCGGCTTCGGTGAGATCTTCCTGCGAGAGCGTTCGGTCGATCAAGGTTTTGAGCGTGGATATGGGCAGCTTGTCCGATGTGCGGTTTCCATAGGAGAAAACGTAGGTGCAGCCAAAGGAGTTGCCCAGCGGCTCGCGGCGCGGCCTCGCATCGCGGGACGAGCGGGGGTCGTCGTCGGCGTTTTCGGATGCCCTGCATGCGTCGAGAATCGAAAGGTTCAGCTCCTCGACTATGTAGCCCGTGCCACGTTTGCCGAACGCATACCCCTCGATCGATAGCTGCTTATAGGCTGCCTCGACTGTGTTGCGCGCTATGCCCAGATCATGTGCGAGGTCTCGTATCTTGGGGAGCTTGTCGCCCGCCTTGAGGGAGCCGGATTCTATGTCTTTGCGTATCTGCAAGTAGACCTGCCGATACGCAGGCGTCTTGCCGCTGCGGTCAATTGAAATATCCATGTTCGGCAGTATAGCGCGGCGGTAAAGCGACGGCTTCGTTCTCAGGATGCTTTCCGCCCGCCATCATCGAGACGGCATGGGGAAGCACGGAGGCGACGGCGTCCCAATTCTCGCGCGCGGCCTTCTCGCTGCCGGGGAGGTTGATGACGAGCGTCGAGCCGCGCTGGGCGCAGACGGCGCGCGAGAGCATCGCGCGCGGCGTGACGGCCATGCTGCAAGCGCGCATGCCTTCGGCGATGCCGGGAACCGTGCGGTCGCAGACGTCGAGCGTGGCCTCGGGGGTTACGTCGCGCGGCGAGAGGCCGCTTCCTCCGCAGGTCAAAACGATGTCGATTCCATCCATATCGGCGAGTCGCGCGATCTGGGCGGAGATGGCCGCACGGTCGTCAACGACGACGACGCGCTCGACGCAGGTCCATCCGCGTTCGGCTATGAGCTCCTCGAGCGCCGCACCGGCGCTGTCTTCCTTTTTGGAGCGCGTGTCCGAGCAGGTCAGAATCGCGAATACGGGGTTCGGTTCTTCGTGATGGCGATGGTCGTGGACAGGGCGGCTTTCGCGGCCTAGTCCGGTTGCGGCGGATCGTTCGGTCAAGGGAGTTCCTTTCAAGTCGGGTTCGGAAGGGCAGGCCGGTCTCAAGGGCGGAGCGGGTTCGGGCGACCTTCGTCTCGACCGGCGAGGCTTCGCGGTGCGGAATCAGGGGGCCCGGCGGTTCTGCGTAGAGCTCCGCGTCGCGGAATCGCGTCTCGGTCGATCGCGCGGAATCCTGCGCTGCGGGGCCGCCGGTACGGATATGTTACAGCGCGACCTCCTCGGGGACATCGAGCAGGATGCATTCAACCAGGTCGCCGGCATGGATGGGATCCGTTCCTTCGGGCATGACGGCGACGCAGTTTGATTTCTGAATGACGCCGAAAAGCCCGGAGCTCTGGTTCTTCGCGGGCGTCACGACACGCGCGCCGTCGGGCGTGCGCGTGAGGGTCGCGCGCAGGAAGATGCGACGCGGATCCTTCTTCTTACGATCGGATGCGATGGCGGCGAACACGTGCGGATGCTCGAGCGCGGCGTATCCCTGCATCGTGCGCAGTGCCGGACGGATGATGAGCTGGAAGCCCATGTACGCCGCGGCCGGATTGCCGGGCAGGCCGAATACCGGCGTGCCGTTCACCAGGCCGAAGGTCTGGGCCTTTCCCGGACGCATGTTCACGGTGGTCATGAGGAGGTCGCCAAGCTTTTCGACGGCGGGCTTGATGAAGTCGTAGTCGCCGTTCGAGGCCCCGCCGGTCGTGATCACGAAGTCATGCGTGGCGGACAACGCCTCGATGGCATCGGCGAGTGCATCGAAGTCGTCGGGCATGATGGGCTGCATGTCGGCGATGCCGCCGGTCTCGCGCACGCAGGCGGCTATGGCGTAGCCGTTGGAGTTGCGGATGCGGCCCGGACCGGGGATGGTGGGCGGTTCCACGAGTTCGCTGCCGATAGGGACGATCGCGACGCGCGGACGGCGGTGCACGGCGATCCGAAGCGCCCCGCATCCGGCGAGGAAGCCGACGCCCGCCGCGGAGATGACTTCGCCGGCCTCGATGATCGCCTCGCCCGCCCGCGCTTCTTCGCCGGCCTCGCGGATATTGTCACGCAGCTTGGGGACGTGCGTGAAGCGCACGCGGCTGCCTGCCTTGCCGTCGCCTTCGACGGTTTCCACGATTTCATACTTGACCACGGCATCCGCATCCCGGGGAAGCGCTGCGCCGGTCATGATGCGCACGCACTGGCCGTGCGCGATGGGGCCTTCGTAGGTGGCGCCGGCCGGCACGTCGGCGATCACGTCGAGCTCGACGGGCGCTTCGGCGCATGCCGAGGCCACGTCTTCCCGGCGCATGGCGAAGCCGTCCATCGCGGCATGCGCGAATGGGCTGACGTCGATATCGCTTGCGATCCGCTCGGCTGCGACGCGTCCGACGGCATCGAGCAGATCGACCTGCTCGGAGTCGAGCCTGCGCGCATGTGCGCAGGCGAGGGCGCGCGCGTCTTCGAGGGAGATCATCGAGGGTATGTTTCGTGCCATGGGGTTCCTTCCTTGTGCGAATCGTATGCTGCGCGCGATCGCCGCCTGCGACTCGATGGCGCGACGACCGCATATGCGGATTTCAATCGCCGAGGCGATCCTGTGCGGCCGCTTTGGCTGCCGGCCTTTCCGTCGAGCGCAAGGCCTCTCGTTCCCGATGCGCGTCGAGAAGCCAGGGGCCGTGCGTGCTCCATGAGATGAATGCCCATGCCACATCGCGTGGCGCGTCAAGGCGGAAGGCTTTCTGGGGCATGCCCTTGCTATCGGGGCATCCCGCGGTCTCGTTGGCGACCAGGTGCCGTTCGATCCAAGCGTCGAGCCTGCGTTCGGCGGCTTCGCGCTCGCCTTCGGCGAAACAGGCCCCGCTGCCGTCGATCATGCCCGAGAACTTCGCGAACGCCTCGTCGCGCGTGGCGAAGGTGTCGCGGCGCTGCGAATGGATGTAGGACAGGACGGGTTCGCGCCCGGCCGCGGAAAGTATTCCGACGGCGAATGCATGCGTGTGCATGCTTCGGGGCCTCACGCCGATTTCCGCGAGCAGTTTCTCATCGAGCTTGGGCGACGCGCCTGTGGCGACGGTGATGCAGCAGCGGGTGCGGGCGACGCGGTCGAGCTTGCGCAGCGCGGCTTCCAGATCGGGCGTGCTGAGCGATCGCGACGCCACGGCGACATCCACGGCATCTTCGCCCATGCCGAAATCGTCCCAGTCGTCTTCCCATGCCATGCGCATGGTCCGGGGACGAAGAGGAGCATCGATGGATGCAGCCTTCGCGTTCAGCACCTCCAGCATGCCTTCGCTGAAGTCGGCCGCGCATACCCGATGGCCGAGCCTTGCGAGCGGCAGCGACACGGCGCCGGTGCCGCAGCCCATGTCGAGCACCGCCGCCCCGGGGTCGATGCACGCACGTTCGAGGAAGGCATCCGCATAGGCGCTCTTCTCGTCGGTGTTGTCGAAGCGCTTCGCGCGGGCCGACCATGCGTCGGCGCTGTCCGTGGCGTTTCGCAGCTTCTGCCCGCGGCGCCATTCCTCGCCGAAGTCGATCATGCGTCCCCCTTCCTGCGCCGCGTGGCGCATGAATTATCCTCAACCCATAATAGCCTGTGCGGGCGTGCGTGGGGCGTACTTTGTGTAAGGGGCTTGGAGCTGCGGATAGGCGAATTCCGTATGCTACAATGCAACGGTTTACGAGGAAGGATGCCGCATTCCGCAACCTCGGCGGTGCCTCTCCTTCCACCTATCTGCGAAAGGGATCGACCATGCAACCACGTGAGGATTTGGGTAAGCTCGTCCAGTCTGCCCTGAGTGCATCCATTGCCTCGGGCGCCATCCAGCTCGAAGAGGTTCCTGAGATCCTCCTCGAACGCCCTCGCGATGTCGGGCACGGCGATTGGTCCACGCCTGTCGCGCTGCGCTGCGCCAAAGCCGCCCATAAGAACCCGCGCGAGATCGCCCAGACGATCGTCGATGCGCTGCCCGAGGCCGATTTCGTCGAGCAGGTCGAGATCGCGGGGCCCGGCTTCATCAACTTCTATCTGAAGGACGGGGCGCTCCAGAACGTCATCGCCGACGTGCGCGCCCAAGGCGCCGACTACGGCAAGGGCGAGATTCCCGAAGGCATGCGCAAGGTGCTGATCGAATACATCTCGTCCAACCCGACGGGCCCCATGCACGTGGGCCACGGCCGCTGGGCCGCGCTCGGCTCCGCCATGGCCAAGCTCATGCAGCATGCCGGCTACGAGGTCGATGAAGAGTTCTACATCAACGACCATGGCGTTCAGATGGACAAGTTCGGCCAGTCCATCGTCGCACGCTACCTGACGCAGCTCGGGCATGAGACCGAGGTCCCCGAGGGCGGCTACAACGGCGGCTACGTCAACGACATCGCCCGCGCGCTCATCGAGCGCGACGGCGATCGCTGGGTGAATGCCGACGAGCACGAGCGCATGGTCGAGTTCCGCGAGTTCGGCTATGCCGCCCTTCTCGAGAACATCCGCAAGGTCTGCGACGAATTCGGCACCGTGTTCCAGTACTGGCAGTCCGAGCGCGAGCTCTACGTGCCGAATGAGAAATGGGACGGCATGTCGCCGGTCGACTACTGCCTGTCCAAGCTGCGCGAGAACGGCGATGTCTACGACAAGGACGGCGCGGTGTGGTTCCGCTCCTCCAAATACGGCGACGAGAAGGACCGCGTCGTCATCAAGAGCGACGGCGAATACACCTATTTCGCATCCGATGTGGGATACCACTACATCAAGAAGCTTCGCGGCTACGACAAGCTCATCGATATCTGGGGCGCCGACCATCACGGCTACATCCCCCGCGTCGCCGCCGTTCTGGCCGCCATGGGCTATCCGGGGGCCCTCGAGGTTCCTCTGGGCCAGCTCGTCAACCTGTTCCGCGGCGGCAAGCCGGTCCGCATGTCCAAGCGCACGGGCGAGATGATCACCTTCGAAGAGCTCATCGAAGAGGTGGGCGTCGACGCCACGCGTTGGAAGATGCTCGAGCGCTCGACCGACCAGCCGATCGACTTCGACATCGAAGAGGCCAAGAAGCAAGACGCGTCCAACCCGGTCTACTACGTGCAGTACGCGCATGCGCGCATCTGCTCGCTCCTGCGCAACGCCGCCGGCCATTCGGGCGAAGACAACCTGGACATGTCCGCCGTCGCCTCCGAATGCATTCCGGCCGACGTCGATCTGTCGCTGCTCACCGAAGAATCCGAGCTCGCGCTCATGCGCAAGATGAGCGAATTCGGCGACCTGGTGGCGCTGGCCGCCCGCGATCGCGCCCCGTTCCGCCTGACGCATTACGCTCAGGAGCTCGCCGGCATGTTCCATCAGTTCTATACGAACTGCCCGGTGCTCAAGGCCGAGGACGAATCGCTCAAGCAGGCGCGCCTCGCGCTGGCCGACGCGACGCGCATCGTGCTCGAGATTGCGCTCGGCATCATGGGCATCTCCGCTCCGCAGCGCATGTAGGCTGTTCGAGCGCCACCGTTACCTGAGACTAACGCGCTCGGGATGTGTGCTAAAGTTCCTTGCGAACATATGCATGCATCCCGGGCGCGTTCTATTTCCATGAAGCGCCCTTTTCGGAAAGAAGGCGCCGATGGCCGCGCAGCCGTATCTGTCCGTCAAAGGACTCCGGAAACATTACGGGTCAGGCGATACGCTGACTCAGGTCTTGAAAGGCATCACTGCCGACGTCATGCAGGGCGAGACCTGCGTGCTGCTCGGGCCTTCGGGTTCGGGCAAATCGACGTTTCTGAATCTGATCGGCGGGCTCGAGCCGGCCGACGGCGGATCGATTCGCGTGGGCGGGACCGAACTTACGGATCTTTCGGATCGCGATCTCGTGGAATACCGCAGACGAGAGCTTGGCTTCGTCTTCCAGTTCTACAATCTCGTGCCCGATTTGACGGTGCAGGAGAACATCGAGGTCTGCCAGTTCCTGAGCGACCATCCTCTCCCGATGGGCGATTTGCTGAAGTCGCTCGGGTTGTGGGAGCATCGGCATAAGTTCCCGAACCAGATTTCGGGCGGCCAGCAGCAGCGCTGCGCCATCGGGCGCGCGCTCGTCAAGGCGCCCGGCCTGCTGCTCTGCGACGAGCCGACCGGCGCGCTCGACTATAAGACCTCCAAAGAGATCCTCGCCCTCTTCGAACAGGTGAATCGTGAGTACGGATGCACGATCGTCATCGTCACGCATAACGATGCCATCAAGCGCATGGCGCATCGGATCCTGCGCCTGCGCGATGGCGAGCTGGTTGAAAACGAGATCAACGATATGCCGATCCCCGCATCCGATCTCGTCTGGTAGGAGGGGCCGCATGCGATCGCCCCTGAATAAGCGCCTTCCGCGCGAACTGCGGAACAATCTGGGAAAATACCTCGGCATCTTCCTGCTCATGGGCATCGCCATCGCGATGACCTCGGGATTCCTTGTCGCCGCATCGAGCATCCAGAGGATCGCCGAGGAGATGCCCGAGAAATACCATGTGGAGGACGGACGCATCACCACGAACTTCGAGGCCGACGACGCGACGCTTGCCGCGGTAGAGGAGCTCGGCTGCACCGTGTATCCGAATTTCTCGTGCGACCTTCCGCTTTTCGTTCCGACTTCCGACGACGAGCTGACCGTGCGTCTGATCAAGAATCGAACCGATGTGAACCTTGCCGTCTATGCCGAAGGCGAGGCTCCTGCGTCGAGCGACGAAATTGCGCTTGACCGGGCGTTCTGTGCCAACAACGGCCTGTCCGTCGGAGACGAGGTGAAGGTGGCGGGAAAGAGCCTCGTAATCTCGGGCATCATGACGCTGCCCGACGACGTCGCGTCGTTCATGAACAACAGCGACCTGGTATTCAACGAGCTTACGCTTGCGTACGCCCAGGTCACGCCTGAAGCATATGACGATTTGGCCGCCGGAGGCTCCATCTTCACCTATTCGTTCGTGCTCGACGACCGCGACATGTCGCTTCCCGACCGCGTGAACTTCGAGGAGGATGTCGCAGAGACCCTCGCCGACCATGGGGCCGTCGTGACGGACCTTGTGGACAAGGATGCGAACCAGGGTATCACCTACGCGGCCGACGACGTCAAAGGCGACCAGGTCATGTGGCAGGTCTTGCTGGTCATGCTTATCGTGATCATGGGGTTCGTCTTCGTGGTGCTCACGAACGCGACGATCGAATCGGAGAGCGCGATTATCGGCACGCTGCTGGCGAGCGGGTATCGCAAACGCGAGATTCTCCGCCACTACCTCGTGCTTCCCGTTGCGGTGGGCCTGCTCGGCTGCGCGATGGGCAACCTGATCGGACGCGTTCTGCTCTCCGATCCGATGAAGGGCCTGTACTACAACAGCTACAATCTTCCGCCCTACGTAGCATCGTGGAGCACGCGCGTGTTCGTCATGACGACCGTCGTTCCCTTCGCGGTGCTTGTGGGCATTACGATTATCGGCCTGCTCGCGCGCCTTCGCCTCACGCCTCTGCAGTTCCTTCGCCACGAGCTTGGGCATGCGGCTCATGGAGGAGGTCTGCGCCTGCCTGATGCGCTGGGATTCGTCACCCGATTCCGTCTGCGCGTCTTCGTGCGCAACTGGTCGCATTTCCTGACGCTGTTCTTCGGCATATGCTTCGGAAGCCTGCTCCTGGTCTTTGCGTTCTGTCTGATACCGACGATGACGCATTACGCCGAATCGCGCGCGGCGGACATTCCCGCGAATCATATCTACGGCCTGAAAGCTCCGCTCGAACTCGATGGAACGGCTTCGCAGCGCGAAGCGTACGAGGCGGCCGAGACCCTAGCCACTACCAAAGACCTGACGAGCATCGCGCCTGAGCGGCTGCTCTCTATGATGCTTCAAGCCCAGACAGTCGACCGGGATGCGCATGCCGTGAGTACGCGCGAAAACGATTCGGATGCCGTAGCTCAGGCCGAGAAGGTGACGATCGAGTCTCTTCAAACGCCGAGGAACTTCTCTGATTCCAATGAAGACGTCTCGGTCTACGGTATTCCCGAGCATTCGAGGTATTGGACCGGCGTGGATGTGTCGGATGGCCGCGTGGTCGTAGGCGGCGGATTGGCGCGCAAATGCGGCGTCGCTGCCGGGGAGGACCATGATTTCACGGACAAGTACAGCGGCAAGACCCATACGCTCCATGTCGACGAGGTGAACGATTCGATTACCGATACGTCGATGTATATGTCTATCGATGCGTGCAACGAGCTGTTCGGGGAGGATGCCGACTACTTCAATGCCTACGCATCCGATGCGGCGCTCGATTTGAACCCGCGGTATCTTGCGACCGAGGTCACGCCTGAATCCATGGACGCCATAGCCGACCAGATGCAGAATTCGATGGGTTCGATCGCGCGCGTGATCGGCTTCGTCGCCGTTCCCATCTATCTCGTTTTGATGTATCTGCTGACCAAGACCGTGATCGACCGAAGCGCGCGGGCCATCTCGTACATGAAGGTGTTCGGGTACGAAGACCGGGAAATCGACCGTCTCTACGTGCGCTCCATTTCGGTCACCGTGGTCGTCTCGATAATCTTAGCGTTGCCGCTGATCATCGCGTCGCTCGGAGGCATTCTGAGCGTGGCCATGTCATCGTACGGAGGCTATATGCAGGCGTACGTTCCGCTTTCGAGCTTCCTCGGGGAGATAGCGCTCGGAATCGCGGTCTATACGGTGGTGGCATTCCTGCATGTACGCCGCATCCGTCGCGTGCCGCTCTCGCTTGCAATGAAGGTGCAGGAGTAACGATTCACCGCGCCTTCGTTATGCTAGCATTGGGCGGCGGTAATGCGCCGGGAATGCGGGCGGCAATGCGCCGGAATGCGCGGCGGTCGCGCGATTCGGCGCCGCATCGAAGCGCGGTTCGGACGGTGCGCGGCCCGATGCCGCATCGAAGCGCGCTCTAACCGCGTGGGGCGCGATATCAAAGGGGGAAATCGTGGCGAATAATGAATGCGTCGTCGTGTCCGACGGCGCCGTTGACACGAAGACGGACGACGCGCTCGACGAGGCCGTTACCCGCGATGCGCAGCGGATATTCGGGGGCATGCCGTTCGAGCGTGCCGAAGCTGTTGCGGCGGCGCAAGGAGCGCAGGCGCGCGTGCGCTCCATCAACATATCGAAGCGCAAAGGGCAACGCAAAACGCCGCTCGATTCGAATGCGCAGGTCGAAGTGCGTGAGCAGTTCGGCGTCGCGGGTGACGCACATGCGGGCGACTGGCATCGCCAGGTATCGTTTCTCGCGCATGAATCCATCGAGCGCGCCCAGGCTGCGGGTCTCGATGTGACCATCGGCGACTTCGCCGAGAATTTCACCACGGACAACTTGAACTGCATGGACCTTCCCATAGGCACACAGCTTGCCATCGGCGACGAGGTCCTGGTGGAAATCAGTCAGATCGGCAAGGTGTGTCACACGCGCTGCGCCATCTACTACATGGCCGGCGATTGCATCTTCCCGCGCGAAGGTATCTTCGGCATGGTGCTGCGCGGCGGCACGGTGAAGGCCGGGGATGCGATCGACATCGTGAAGACAGGGGACGGCACGTGTGCGTTCTCGCCTGATGAGGCGCTCGCCGAGGTCGAGGAAGCGCGTCAAGCGGGCACGTTGTAGGCGAAAGTTCCGGCCGCGCATCCGATATCAAGGGATGTCGAGGCGGCAAGGCACGTCAGACGGGCGCGCTGCAGACGGCCTCTAGCCCCGATACTCCGCCATGAGCTCCGCGAAGGCGGACATGGAACCTGCGATGACCTCGGGCGCGACGCAGTAGCCGATGCGCACCCAGCCCTTCGCCCCGAAGCTGTCGGACGGCACGATGAGCAGCTCGTGCGCGCGGGCCCGCAGCGCGAAGGCTTCGGCGTCGTCCTCGAGCGCGCGCACCCATAGGTAGAAGGCGCCTTGGGGTTCGACGCATTCGTAGCCGAGGGCGGTCAGTCCCGCATAGAGGGCATTGCGATTCTTCCGGTACGCCTCGACGTCGCTCGGCTCGTCGGCGCAGCGCTCGATCACGCGCTGGAGCAGCGCCGGGGCGCAGACGAATCCGAGCGCGCGTCCGGCGCCTGCAATGGCGGCATAGACGTCGCGCGCGCAGGCGACGGCCGGCGGCACCAGGATGTAGCCGATGCGCTCGCCCGGCAAGCTGAGCGATTTGGAATACGAATAGCAGACCAGCGTGTTCTCATAGATGCTCGGCACCCAGGGGACTTCGAGCCCGTCGTAGACGATTTCGCGGTACGGCTCGTCGGCAAGCAGGTAGACGTCCCGTCCTGTGCGTTTCTGGGCCATGCGCAGTTCATCGGCCAGAGCCTCAAGGTCGCCTTTCGGGTAGACCGACCCGACCGGGTTGTTGGGCGAATTGACGATGACGCCCGCCGTGCGCCCGGTGATCGCGCCCGCGATGGCGGGCACGTCGAGCTGGAAGTCGTCCGCACGCGCCGGCACCTCGATGCAGGAGCATCCCGCGTGCTCGATCCATACGCGGTATTCGGGGAAGTACGGGGATATCACGATGAATTCGTCGCCCGGGTTCGCAAGCGCGGCGATGCAGATGCTGAGCGAAGCCGCGGCTCCGCAGGTGAGATACAGATCGTCGGGGCCGTAGGAGGTCGCATGGCGACGGTTGAGCACGCGGGCGATCGCATCGCGCGCAGCGGGCAGCCCCTGGGCGGGCGTGTACCCGTGCACGTCCTGAGGGGGCAGCTCCGCGATGTCGGCGATGGCTCTGCCCACGGCGGCCGGCGCGGGGATCGACGGGTTGCCCAAGCTGAAGTCGAATACCTTGTCGGATCCGATCTCGGCTTTGCGGGCAAGGCCGTAGGCGAAAAGCTCTCGAATGGCGCTCGGCTCGTTTCCGAGCGCATGCATCCGCTGGTTGTACATGGATCACCGCCTTATCGCGCGTTTCGCTGCGTATGAACGTCAAGTCTAATGCGTCGCGGCGCCGCCCCGCGGAAATTTCGGATGGATGGAGAAAAACCGCTTGCATTTCGCATACGCCGGATGCATCATGCTCGCCAATGAAATACCGAAACCTGTGACGCGGAAAGTAGATGTCCAAGCGCGCGAAGAGAATCCGGGGCGGTGGGATCCGGGTCGAGATGCTGTTCATCGAATGGGCCGCGGAGGGCGCACCGAAAGAGCGATCGAGTAGGCTGCGACGTGAAGGCATACGTCAGTTGCCGGGGATGTGACGGCATTCCGCAAAGGGCACGGCCCGGTCGGGTCGTGAATCAAGGTGGCACCGCGGGTCTTCGAGCCCGTCCTTGACGCATACGGCAGTCAAGGACGGGCTTTTTCGTTCCTTGACGAAGACGAGCCGTTTGGGTTTTCCAGACGGGGACAAGGAGGAACGACCATGATGGGTGCGATGACGAACGCGGCGATCGACGAACGGGGATTCTTCGGCGCATACGGCGGACAGTACGTCCCTGAGACGCTGATGGATGCGCTGCGCGAGCTTGAAGAAGCATACGGTCGGGCAAAAAACGACCCGACATTCCGTGCGGAGCTCTCGGCGCTGCTCGATGAGTACGCGGGGCGTCCCTCGCGTCTTTTCTATGCTCGGCGCATGACCGAGGATCTGGGCGGGGCGAAGGTCTATCTCAAGCGCGAGGATCTGAACCATACCGGTGCGCACAAAATCAACAACGCGCTCGGCCAGTGCCTGCTCGCCAAGCGCATGGGCAAGACGCGTGTCATCGCCGAGACCGGCGCCGGCCAGCATGGCGTGGCGACGGCGACCTGCGCCGCGCTGCTCGGTCTCGCATGCACCGTCTATATGGGCGTCAAGGACATGGATCGCCAGGCGCTCAACGTGTACCGCATGCGCCTGCTCGGTGCCGAGGTTTGCGGCGTGACAAGCGGTACGGGGACGCTGCAGGATGCGGTTTCCGAGGCCTTCGCCGCATGGGCTTCCTGCCTTGACGACACTCACTACGTCGTCGGCTCGTGCGTGGGGCCTCACCCGTTCCCTGAGATGGTAAGGGATTTCCAGGCCGTGATCTCCGCCGAGAGCAGGGAGCAGATCCTCTTGCGCGAAGGCCGCCTTCCCGATGCGGTCATCGCCTGCATCGGCGGTGGATCGAACGCGATCGGCTCGTTCTACCACTTCATCGAGGACGAGGGTGTGGAGCTTATCGGGTGCGAGGGGGCGGGCCACGGAGCGGATACGCCCGATACGGCAGCCACGCTCACGGCGGGCGCTCCTGCCGTCTATCATGGCATGAGAACCTATTTCTGCCAGGACGATCAGGGAGGCATCGCGCCGGTCTACTCGATATCGGCCGGACTCGACTATCCGGGCGTCGGCCCCGAGCATGCGGCGTTGCACGATGCGGGACGAGCGCGCTATGTGCCCGTCACCGACGACGAGGCGGTCGATGCGTTCGAGTATCTGTCGCGCACCGAGGGCATCATTCCGGCGATCGAAAGCTCGCATGCGATCGCCTACGCGCGCACGCTTGTGCCGACGATGAGGAAGGATCAGATCGTCATCGTGACGGTTTCCGGCCGCGGAGACAAGGACGTGGCGGCCATCGCCCGGTACCGGGGGGAGCGTATCCACGACTAGCGCGTCGCACGCGAGGCCTCCCATCCAAGGCGTTTCGAACGCCGATGTGCATGGATACCGCGCGCGTGCACCGCATGCGGCGGGACGCGCGCGGGGCGTGCATGGAGCATGCGCCGAACGGTGCGTGCGCACCGGGCATCGCGCAAGGTCCTTACGAAAGGCGCGTCTGAAGAAGGTGGCGAATCGCGTTTCGTGCCTGGCCGCGAAAGATGGCGCGCGGTCCCGCGTAGGCCATCGACTCTTGCTGCCAGGCGCGCTCTTCGGGCGTGTAGCAGTGGACGGCGCAGGTCTTGCATGAAGGCCGGGGCTCTCTCGTGCAGAGCGCACGTCGCGCCTCGCCATAGCGTAGGTGGGCCGCGCATGCGGGGCAGAGCCGAGGAATCCTGCGTGCAGGATAGAGCCCCATGTCCGTCGAAAGGCCTCGGTACGGCACGCGCATGCTTTCAGGATGATGGTCGGCGCAGTAGATTTCGGTCATGCCGCCGAGCGTGACCACGTCGCGTGCAACGTCGGGATCGGCGAAGCGCGCGCGGATGCGGCCTTCGAAGCGTTCGTAGAGGAGGTCGGCCGCGCCTGCCGAAGCCGCGGCTTTGTCACGCGTTTTCTTCATCGGTCAAGCATACCTGAGCTTCGGGTTCGTCCACGAGGTATCCATGGAGAATCCGATGTATCGGTCGCGTGTCTTTCACCTCGGAAAACCGTCGCCTTCGTGCGTGCGCGATATAATCCGAGCGATGAAAGGCTTCGAGCGTCGGCCGTGGGGGCCGGGGAAGGACGCATCATGGACGCGAAGGTCGCAAAGCTGATAAACGAGCAGATAAACGCAGAATTCTACAGCGCTTACCTGTACCTTTCGTTTGCCGATTATTACGAGGAGGCCGGTCTTAAGGGCTACGCCAACTACTACATGATCCAAGCGAAGGAAGAGCGCGACCATGCTCTTATCTTCCGCAACTACATGCACGACAACGGCGAGAAGATCACGCTGACCGCCATTGCCGAGCCCGAATGCGCCTTCGAAGATTATCTCGCGCCGCTTACCGCCGCGCTCACGCATGAGAAGTATGTCACCGCGCTCATCAACGGCATCTATGCCGCCGCCGAAGACGTCAAGGATTACCGTACGATCAACTTCCTCAAGTGGTTCGTCGACGAGCAGCTCGAAGAGGAGGCGAATGCCGACGACATGATCACCCGCATGAAGCTCTTCGGCGGCGATGCCAAGGCGCTCTACGATCTCGACCAGGAATACGCGTCGCGCACCTATGCGACGCCGGCGCCGCTGGTCGTCGCGTAACCGCACGGTCGGAGCCGCGGGCTCCGGATTCGTTTCGAAGAGGGGGGGGTGATGCCTGCGCTCAGGCGTCGCCCCCGCATGTTTCTGCACATGATTTTCGCACGAAGGAGGCGGAATGCCGCGTATCGCAGCCGACCGCACGCTGATTCTGTCCAACCTCGGCTTCGACGCGCGCGGGCCGTATCTGGAATTCAACGACGTATTCGGAAAGACCCAGCACCGCATGCCCATCCTCGGCCGCACGTTTTCGCTGCGCCGTCTGCCGCACCGGTACTGCACCGGGTCGTTCGACTTGATCTCGTATAGGTCCGCCGCCTGCGAGCTGTCCGCCGAGCTGCTGCTTAACCCCGATCAGAAGGACATGAACATGTGCCCGCATTGCCAGGAGCTCACCGGGTTCGACCCGGCGTTCTACAATGCAAGCACCATATCGCCGCAGCAGCGCGCCTATAACAAGACGCCGCATTTCGTGTATATGGCCTACTTCTCGCCCCAGCATCTGAAGGTCGGCATCTCGTCCGAGACGCGCGGCATCGACCGTTTGCTCGAGCAGGGCGCACGCGTCTGCGCGATTCTCAAGCGCTTCGAGAACGCCGACGATGCGCGCAGCCTGGAAGCCGACCTCTGCGCCCGTGCCGACACGTTCGAGTCGATGCGCCTGTCCGCCAAGGTGAAGCTTCTATCCGAGTATTTCAATCCGCATGAGGCCATCGAATCGCTCAAGCGGCGCTGTGCGCTTCTGGGCATCGAGCCTGAAGGCGGCTACCTTGACCTGACACCCTACTATTTCGGCGAGGGCGTGGCATGCCCGGCGCTCGTGCAGGTGCCCGACGGCGAACCCGACGACGTCATCGGCGGCCGCTGCATCGGTCTGGTCGGCGGCGCCATCGTCTTCGAGCAGAACGGCAGCGCGTTCGTCGCGCCGGTGAAGTCGTGGGAATCCTTCGAGACCGAGATCACCGTGGGGGAAATGCTCGTCGAATACGAGCCGCAGCAGATGGGGCTCTGGTAAGCGGCGCGTAAGCCGGCCGCATGCAGGGCTTCGGAGCGCGCACGGCGGTTGTGCGGGCCCGTGATTCGCAGTTCCTTGCCAAGCCGTCCTTCCGCCCCGGCGGACGGGATGGAAGCGCGGCGCACGGTATAATGGCGGTCCCTCTTCAAGAATCGGAGCGCGCCATGGCATTCGTCGAGTTCCACGACGTCACAAAGGTCTATCGGATGGGCGAGGTCGACGTGGCCGCGCTCGACGGCATGTCGTTTTCGATCGAGGCCGGCGAGCTTGCGGTCGTCGTCGGGCCGAGCGGATCGGGGAAGACGACGCTGCTCAACATGCTCGGCGGCATGGATTCTCCTACGTCGGGCGATATCCTGCTCGACGGGCGCCTCGTAAGCGCCTTCGACGAGAGCGCGCTCACCGCCTACCGCCGCTTCGACATAGGCTTCGTCTTCCAGTTCTACAACCTCGTGCAGAATCTGACGGCGCTCGAGAACGTCGAGCTCGCAAGCCAGATCTGCAAGGATCCGCTGCCGGCCGACGAGGCTCTTGCACTCGTGGGGCTTACCGCCCGCATGGACAATTTCCCGTCGCAGCTGTCCGGAGGCGAGCAGCAGCGCGTGGCCATCGCGCGCGCCCTGGCGAAGCGTCCGAAGCTTCTGCTCTGCGATGAGCCGACCGGCGCGCTCGACTACAAGACCGGCAAGGCGATCCTCGAGCTCCTGCAGAACGCATGCGAGCGTATGGGCTGCACGGTGGTCCTGGTCACGCACAATACCGCCTTTGCAGGCGTCGCGGATCGCGTCATTCACGTCAGGGGAGGGCATGCGGCCGCCGTCGAGACGAACGAGCATCCGCAGCCCGCCAGCACCATCGAATGGTAGCGGCAACGCCATGTCCCGCGCGTTTCTCACGGAATTCATTCGATCGATCTCGCATGGCGCGGGCAGGTTCGTCGCCATCGCCGTGATCGCCGCGCTCGGTGCGGGCTTCTATGCCGGGCTCCGCATGACCGCGCCTGACATGAAGCAGGCCGTGGATATCTATTTCGATGCGACGAACATGCACGATCTGCGCGTCGTGAGCTCGATCGGCTGGGACGACGAAGCCGTGGATCGGATCGCCGATATCGAGGGCGTGGAGGCGGTCATGCCCGTGCATGAGGCCGATGCGGTGATCGATGTGGACGAACGCCCCTACGTCGCACGTGTGACGGGCCTCGATGTCGATGCGGCCGAAGCGTCGGACACGACGGGCGGGGCCCGGGCGCTGTCGGACGATGCGTCCTATCTCGACCGTCCTATCCTCGTCGAGGGCTCATGGCCTGCGTCGCCGAACGAATGCGTGCTGGCGGAAAGCGCGACGCTCGATTCCGAGCCGCGCATCGGCGACACGATACGCGTGACCGGCGCCGCCAAGGACGTCGACGACGTGTTCTCGGAGACGGAATACACCGTGACCGGGTTCGTGCGCTCGCCAACCTATGTGTATACGGGCGCGTTCGGCTCGTCGTCGCTCGGGCGCGGCCTGGTCGATGAATACCTCTACGTTCCCGACGGAGCCTTCGTCGAAGGGCTTCCCTATGCCGACGTGCGCGTTTCCGTCGAAGGCGCGCGCGATCTCGACGCCTGTTCCGATACGTACGACCGGACGGTCGATGAGGTCGCGCACCGCATCGAAGAGGATGCGGGCGGCATCGCCGAGGCGCGCCTGGAGCGCTTTCGCGCGAAGGCGCAGGCCGATATCGATGCGGCGCGCGATACGCTCGAAGACGAGGAATACCGGTCCAAGAGTTTGGCGAACACCCTCGCCTTCATGCTGGAGAACCGCGATGAGGGAGCCGCCGGCCTCGAGGATCGGCGGGCGGAAGGCGAGCGGGAGCTTGCCGAGGCGCGCGAGGCGATCGATCGGTCCCAGGCGGATCTGGACGCGATGGCCGCGCCCGATGTCTACGTGCTCGACCGCTCGAAGAACACGGGTGCCGCAAGCTTCACATCCGATGCCGACCGCGTCGATCATATCGCGCAGGTCTTCCCTCTGATGTTCTTCCTGGTGGCTGCGCTGGTGTCTCTCACCACCATGACGCGCATGGTCGAAGACGAGCGCGGATACGTCGGCACGCTCAAGGCGCTCGGATACGCTCAGAGCGCGATAGCGTCGAAATACCTGGTCTATGCCGTGCTTGCGGCAGGCGTGGGCAGCGCCGTCGGCATCGCGGCGCTCGGACGCTTCCTCCCGTGGTTCATCATGAAGGCGTACGCGGTCGTCTACGACATGCCGGTCATGCCGACCCCGATCGATCCCGGCATCGCGCTTCTATCGGGCGTGCTCTGCGTCGGCATCACGCTTGCGGCCACGGGGCTCGTCGTCCGCTCGACGCTTGTCGAGACTCCGGCCGCGCTTATGCTGCCGCGCGCGCCTCGGGCCGGCAAGCGCATCCTGATCGAGCGCATCCCGCCTTTGTGGCGGCGGATGTCGTTTCTCTGGAAGGTGACGGCGCGCAATATCTTCAGGTACAAGCGACGCTTCCTCATGGCATGCGCGGGCATCGCGGGATGCACGGCGCTGCTGCTCACGGGCTTCGGCCTGCACGATTCGATCAACGACATCATCGCGAAGGAATTCGGCCCCATCTCGCACTACCAGACGACCATCACGGTGGACGAGGATATCTCGGACGAATCGTCGGAGCGGCTCGAGGCGCTGCTCGACGACGCCGACGTCTTCACGTCGCATACCGCTGCGCACACGGAAACCCTGATCGCGAAGACCTCAGACGGCGCCGACCATCGCGTCTCCCTCGTCGTTCCGCAGGACGTGGACGAATTCGAATTGGAATACCTGACGCTGCGCGAGCGCGTGGGCGCCCGTCCTCTGCCTTTGGGGGATGGCTCGGCCATACTCGGCGAGAAGCTCGCGTCCATCCTGGGCGTGCGCGCAGGGGATACGGTCCGGCTCTTCGAAGAGGACGAGACCGGCAACGCCGTGGGCGACGGCTTCGACGTCACGGTAGGCGGCGCATCCGAGGGATACGTGTGGCTGCCGGCGTACATGAGCCCTGCGTATTACCGGGAGGTATTCGGCAAGGATCCTGCGTTCACGACGATCTACGCGCAGGAGGCCGATGCGTCGGGCGAGGCGCTCAGGGAGGCAAGCGCAGCCATCCAAGCCATCGACGGCGTGAACACCGTCGGTTCGATCGACGACACGATCGAATACTACGAGACGGCGCTCCAATCGGTGAACGCCGTGGTCGTCGTGCTCATCGTGGCGGCGGCGCTCCTGGCGTTCGTCGTGATCTACAACCTGACGAATATCAACATCGAAGAGCGCATGCGCGAGGTGGCGACGCTCAAGGTGCTCGGGTTCACGCCGCACGAGGTCAACGCCTATATCTATCGCGAAACGCTCATCATCGCCGCGATCGGGTCGGCCGTAGGCCTTGCGCTGGGCATCTGGCTCGAAGGGTTCGTCGTCGCGACGGCCGAGGTGGATGCGGTCATGTTCGGGCGCGACATCCATGCTGCAAGCTTCGTGCTCGCCTTCGTGCTCACGATGGCGTTCGCCGGCATCGTGAGCGCCTTCATGAAACGCAAGCTCGATGGGATCGACATGGTCGAAAGCCTCAAGAGCGTCGAGTGACGTGGAGCGCGGCATCGTTTCGATCGCGTCCCGCTCCCGTATCCACCGCCGCCGTCGGACGCATGGCATGCGCATGCCGCATCGACGCCGGGCGTTCGTCCCTTTTGCGCGCCGAGCTGCGCCGGCGCGCGGGTTCTCCTTCTTCGCCGAGTCGTACCGGCATCCGAGGTCCTTACGTACGAAAACGGCCCGCGCGAGGCGGGCCGTTCGGGGTCGGCGATGCACCGGCTGGAGCCGGGCATGCGCACGCATGGATGCCGAGAGGCTAGTCTTCCTTCTTGATCCAGGAGAACATGCTGCGGATCTGGGCGCCGGTGGTCTCGATGGGGTGCGTATTGATCGCTTCGCGCTGCTCGAGCAGGCGCTTATGGCCGTTGTTGCAGTCGTCGACGAATTCCTGGGCGAAGGAGCCGTCCTGAATGCGCTTCAGGATCTCCTTCATGGCCTCGCGGGACTGCTCGTTGATGACCTTCGGGCCGGCGTAGTACTCGCCGTATTCGGCGGTGTTGGAGATCGAGTAGTTCATGAAGTGGATGCCGCTCTCGTACATGAGGTCGACGATCATCTTCATCTCGTGATAGCACTCGAAGTATGCCAGCTCGGGCGGATACCCTGCCTCGGTCAGGGTCTCGAAGCCGGCCTTGACCAGCTCCACCAGGCCTCCGCAGAGCACGGCCTGCTCGCCGAAGAGGTCTTCCTCGGTCTCCTCGGCGAAGGTCGCCTTGATGATGCCGGAACGGGCCCCGCCGACGCCCCAGCAGTAGGACAGGACGATATCCCAGGCGTTGCCGGTGGCATCCTGCTGGACGCAGGCCAGGTCGGGCACGCCGGAACCTTCGGTGAACTGACGGCGGACGATGTGCCCCGGGCCCTTGGGAGCGCACATGATGACGTTGACGTCCTCGGGCGGCACGATGTAGCCGTAGTGGATGTTGAAGCCATGGGCGAAGGCGAGCGTGTTGCCTGCCTTCAGGTGCGCGGCGATGTGCTCCTGGTAGACCTTCGGCTGGATCTCGTCGGGGACGAGGACCATGATGACGTCGGCTTCTTCGGCCGCGGTGTCCATGTCGGTGACCTTCAGGCCGGCCTCTTCGGCGGTCTTCCAGGAAGAGGATCCTTCGCGCAGGCCGACGCGCACGTCGACGCCGGAATCCATGAGGTTCAGCGCATGGGCATGGCCCTGGGAGCCGTAGCCGATGATGCCGACCTTGAGGCCCTGTATGACTTTGGGATCGACGTCCTGTTCGTACAAGATGGTGACAGCCATTTCTTTCTCCTTAGTCTTGACCGACACGTCCTATGCTCAAACCGCAGGCCGCGAACGGCGGCGGGAATCGCTTTCGTATGCAGGGCCTTTACCTGGCCGTAAGGTTCTCTCATGCTCCGGATGCCCGGCATCGCGCTTCAGCGCGCATCGACGTTCGTCGACGGCGCGGAGCGCGGGGCGGCCGGCACCGGGTTGATCAATCGTGGGTGCCGCGGTTGATGGCGATCTTGCCGGTGCGCGTCAGCTGCTTGATCCCGTAGGCGCGGAACAGGTCCTCCATCGCCGAGAGCTTGCTTTCGTCGCCCGTCGCCTCGACCGTCATCGACGCGCGTCCGACATCCAGGATGTTGGCGCGGAAGACGTTGGCGATCTCGATGATCTCGTGGCGCTTCTCCGGCGCGACCGATACCTTGAACAGCGCGAGCTCGCGTTGGATGGCATCGCCCTCGGTGAGATCGGCGATCTTATACACGCTGATGAGCTTGTGAAGCTGCTTGGTCAGCTGCTCGAACGCCACGGCATCGGCCTTGACGATGATGGTCATGCGCGACATCGTCGCGTCTTCGGTCGGGGCGACGGTCAGCGACTCGATGTTGAAGCCGCGGCGCGAGATGAGCCCGGTCACGCGCGAAAGCACGCTGGGCTTGTTCTCTACGAGAACCGAGAGGATGTGGTTCATTCCCGGCCTCCTTCCTCGTCTGCGCCGGCATCGTCGACGCGCACGCCTCCGCGCGTCATATCGATGACGCCGATCGGGCGAGCGAGGTTTCCGCCGGCAGGGACCATCGGGAAGACGTTCTGGTTTTCGGAGATGGCCACGTCCAGCAAAAACGGGCCGTCAGCGGCGAGCATCTCGTCGATGGCGCCGTCGATCTTCGATGGATCGGACACGCGCGCGGCCTGCCAGCCGTAGGCGTCCGCAAGCTTCACGAAATCGGGCACCGGATCGAGCACGGTCTCGCTGAAGCGGCCGTCGTAGAAGAGCTTCTGCCACTGGTGCACCATGCCGAGCGCGCGGTTGTCGAAGATCATGACCTTGACCGGCGCCTTCTGGATGGCCGCGGTGGCCATTTCCTGGCTGCACATCTGGAAGCTTCCGTCGCCCGTGACGAGCACGACCTTGCAATCGGGGGCCGCGATCTGCGCGCCGATGGCGGCGGGCAGGCCGAAGCCCATCGTGCCCAGGCCGCCTGAGGTGAGAAACGAACCGGGATGGCTGCGGTCGATGTGCTGCAGCGCCCACATCTGGTGCTGCCCCACGTCGGTGGCGACGACGGACGCATCCTGGTCGAGGCGGTCGGACAGGTGCTTCATCGCGATTTCCGGAACGATGGTGCCGGGCTGTTCCTGCGCCTCGATGCCCGCGCCGTACAGGGGCCAGCGATCGCGCCATGCGGCGCACGTCGCGGCCCAGGCGCTGCCGATGTCGCAGAGCTTCGCCTTCGCCGCCTGCTCGTTGATGCCGGCGAGCACGATCTGCGCATCGCCGACGATGGGGATCTGCGGGTCGCGGATCTTGCCGATCTCGGCCGGGTCCACGTCGATATGGATGACGGTCGCGTCGGGCGCGAAGGTGGCCAGGTTGCCGGTCACGCGGTCGGAGAAGCGCGCGCCCACGCAGATGAGCAGGTCGCATTCGCTCATGGCCTTGTTGGCGTACTTCGATCCGTGCATGCCGACGTTGCCGAGGTTCAGCGGGTCGTCGGCCTCTATGACGCCCTTTCCCATGAGCGTGGTGACCACGGGGATCTGCTGGGTATGGGCCAGCGTGAGCACTTCGGCCTCCGCAAGCGAGCGCACGGCGCCGCCGCCGACGTAGAGCAGCGGCCGTCGGGAACGCTTCAACGCGTTCACGGCCTGGCGGATCTGCTTGGCGTTGCCCTTGTAGGTCGGCCGGTAGCTGGGCAGGTTCACGCCGCCTGGGTAATGGAAGGCCATCTCGGAGCCGGAGATGTCGGCCGGCACGTCGATGAGGACGGGGCCGGGGCGTCCGGTAGAGGCGATGTAGAACGCCTCGCGCACGGTGGCGGTCAAGTCATCGGTGGATTGCAGCAGGAAGCTGTGCTTGACGACGGGCATCGTGATGCCCACGATGTCGGCTTCCTGGAATGCGTCGGTGCCGATGACGGCGCGCTGCACCTGGCCGGTGATCACGACCATGGGCACGCTGTCCATATAGGCGGTGGCGATGGCGGTGACGACGTTCGTGGCGCCCGGCCCGCTCGTCACGAGGCAGACGCCGGGTCGCCCGGTCACGCGCGCGTAGCCGTCGGCCATATGGGCCGCGCCCTGCTCGTGGCGCGCGAGGATGTGGCGGATGGGCGAATCGTAGAGCGCGTCGTAGATTTTGATGACGGTGCCGCCGGGATACCCGAAGATCACGTCGACGCCCTCGGCCTCGAGGGAAGCGACGATGGCGCGCGCGCCGGTCATCTTCTTCCCCTCGTACGGGGTCGCGGTCCCGGGTCCGAGCGGCGCGCCGGCGACGGCGGCGCGTTTGAGCTCGAGCTCTTCGGTCAGATTCATCATGCGAGGTATGCTCCCTTGTCTGCGCTGGTCACAAGCTTTGCATAGCGGGAAAGGACTCCCGTCGTGTATTTCGGCGCCGGCGCCTGCCACGCGGCGCGCCGGCGATCGAGCTCTTCGTCGGAGATGCGCGCATCGAGCGTGCCCGCCTCGATGTCGATGTCGATGATGTCTCCTTCATGGATGAGGGCGATGGGGCCGCCCGCGGCGGCTTCGGGGCTTACGTGCCCGATGGCCGGGCCTTTGGTGGCGCCGGAGAAGCGCCCGTCGGTGATGAGCGCGACCGACGTGTCCAGCCCCATGCCGCAGATGGCGCTCGTCGGGGTGAGCATCTCGCGCATGCCGGGGCCGCCCGAGGGGCCTTCGTAGCGGATGACGACGACGTCGCCGGGGTTGATCGCGCCGCCGAAGATGGCCTCGCAGGCCGCATCCTCGCTATCGAAGACGCGCGCCGGTCCGGAATGCCTGCGCATGCCTTCGTCGACGGCCGACTTCTTCACGACGCCGCAGTCGGGCGCGATGTTCCCGCGCATGACTTTCAGGCCGCCGGTCTGCATGTAGGCGTTCTCTTTGGTGCGTACGACCTCGCCGTCGACAGGCGGGCATTGGGCCAGCCATTCGGCCATCGTGCCGTGGCACGTGAGCGCCGTCTCGTCGAGGAGTCCCGCGCGGCCGAGCTCGCCCAGGATGGCGGAGATGCCGCCCGCGGCGTCGAGGTCTTCGATATGCAGCGGCCCGGCGGGCGCGATGCGCGTGAGGTTCGGGGTCACGTCCGAGACGCGGTCCCAGTCGTCCATCGTGATGGGGCAGTCGGCTGCATGCGCGATGGCGGTCAGGTGGAGCATCGTGTTGGTGGAACCGCCGAAGGCCATGTCGAGCACCATGCCGTTATGAATGGATGCGGGCGTGATCAGGTCGCGCGGGCGGATGTCCCTCTCGAGCATCTCCATGACCTTCATGCCGGCCCGCTTGGCCATGCGGATGCGCTCGGAATAGACCGCGGGAACGGTGCCGTTGCCGGGAAGCGCGATGCCCAGGGCCTCGGAGAGGCATTGGATTGAATTAGCGGTGAACATGCCCGAGCAGCTGCCGCAGGTGGGGCAGGCGGTGTTCTCGAGGTAATTCATCTCCTCCTCGGTCATGGTGCCGGCGGTGACCTGGCCTGCGGCATCGAACAAAGTATTCAGGTCGGTCTGGCATCCGTGCCTGTCGTGGCCGGCGAGCATCGGGCCGCCCGAGATCATGACGGTGGGGATGTTGATGCGGCAGGCCGCGATGAGCATGCCGGGAACTACCTTGTCGCAGGACGGGATGATGACCATGCCGTCGAAGGCGTGCCCGTTCACGACGCACTCAACGCTGTCGGCGATGACCTCGCGGCTCGTGAGGGAGTACTTCATGCCTTCGTGGTTCATCGCGATGCCGTCGCATACGCCGATCGTGGTGGCCTGCAGCGGCGTGCCGCCTGCCATACGGATGCCCGCCTTCACGGCTTCGGCGATGGTGTTGAGATGCAGGTGGCCGGGGATGATTTCGTTCTGAGACGAGATGACGGCGATGAGCGGACGCTCCAGCTCTTCGTCGGTGAGTCCGTCGGCCTTGAGAAGGCTGCGGTGGGGCGCGCGCGCCACGCCCTTCTTTATCGCGTCGCTTCGAAGCTGCATTCCAGTGTCTCGCTTTCCCTCTTTTTGACGAACCTCAAAAGAATGCGAGCAGGAGCATAAGCCTCTCTGGACGCCGATAACGGTGGCTGCCGGCCCGCCATAGTGACCCGTCGCGGCCGAGGAGGATCGCTCCTGGCGCGACGCGCGTTCAAGCGCGCTGCTCGAGGGAGTTTCGGAGCCGTCCAACGCAGGCTTGCTCACCGCCTGCTTTCAGGAGAAGGATTCGTTCCTATTGCCCTGTCGTCGCATGTATTCGAGTTGTTCGGATTATAGGCGCGTGCGCGGCGGGCGACGGGGACGGCGCGCCTCCTCGCACGGTTTCTTCATGTTTGCCTTACGAGACGTCCTCGACCTTGGCTCCGGGTTCGTCTGCAGGGGGATATTTGAGCAGCTCGTCGATCGTGATGAAGCGATATCCCTGTTCCTTGAGGTAGGGCAGCGCCGTCTTGAGCGCCTCGATGGTCTGAGAGCGGTCGCCGCCCCCGTCGTGCATGAGGATGACGTCGCCGGGTCTCGCCGATTCGATCTGGGAGACGATGTGGTCGACGCCGGGGCGCGACCAGTCCATCGTGTCGATGTTCCATCCGATCTGCGCGGTGATGAGGTCGTCGACGTTGACCCAGACGGAGTCGGTGGGGAAATTGCCGCCTGGCGCGCGCAGCACGGGCGAGACCTCGTGGCCGAGCGCGCCCGCGATGCCGGAAAGCCCCTTGGTGATCTCGTCGCGCTGTTCGTCGGCGGTCATATACGAGAGGTTCACGCCCTGCCCGCTTCCCGCCGCATGGTCCCAGGTGTGGGTGGCGACCTGATGGCCGTCCTTCTCTTCGCGCACGACGTCGTCGGCCGCCGTTCCGGTGATCTGCGCCCCGATGGTGAAGA
Organism: Slackia exigua ATCC 700122; assembly: GCF_000162875.1. GTDB lineage: Bacteria > Actinomycetota > Coriobacteriia > Coriobacteriales > Eggerthellaceae > Slackia > Slackia exigua. Next base: position 943,357 of record NZ_GG700630.1, on the reverse strand, counting down.
ACGTGGCCTTCGCGCCGTTGTCGGCGAGCACGTCGAGCAGCTCCTCGGTCTGTTTGGCCACCGGGCCGTCGTCGAAGGTCAGCGCGATCACCTTGTCGTTGCCGACTTCGGGATAGTAGCGCAGGTACGTGGTGTCGACCGGGTCCTGCTTGACCTCTTCGACCACCTGCTTGCCCGAAACCGAGCCGGTCTTGATGGATGCGACGCCGTCATGCCCGTCCTGCTTGACGCACAGCGGTCCCGACCCCTTGGCGACCCGCTTGCTCGGGAGCGCCGCGTTCTCGTCGATCGTGGAATCCTCTTCGACGTTCGTGCCGTCGGATACCTGGACGACGGCGCCGTTCTTAAGCGTGCGATCCGGATCGTCGACGGCCGCGCCGTCGACCGTGGCGGTGTAGCGCGTACCGCCTCCTTCCGTCAGCACATCCCCCTCGACATCCACGAGGTCGCCGGGCTTGACCTTGACGCCGCTCAGATCGAAGGCTGCATCGATGGTTCTGTCATCTTTGAGCTGGACCTTCGCATCGTTGATCGTGACCGTGATCGGACGGTGCGCCGACCAGGCCGAAAATCCCGCGACGATGGCGATGAGCACGAGGGCGAGGGGAAGCGCCCTCGTGAAGAGCTTGCGGATGCGGAATTCCCGGCGCAGGGCGCTCTCATGGGTGGAATGCGGCGTGCTGACCGACGCGCGGACGTATCCTTCGCGTCCGCTGCGCGCCGTCGCCCGCGACGGCGTCCTCGCATGGTCGTGGGCGGGCGTGGGCCGGCGGGAGGCACGGGAGGCACGGGAGGAGCGCGCCGGGCCGTCGGCGCGGACGCGCGTGCGGTCCTCGCCCAGGCGAGGCGCGTGCGACCCTGCGGACGTCGGCTTCGATGCATGCGCATGGGCGCGGCGGGAATCGTGTACGGACGGACGCTCTTGCATGGTGTGCTCCTCGGTGCCCGCGAGCGGGTGCATGACGCACGGCTCGGGCGGGCCGCGATCGTATCGTCAGGGTTGCGCGCCATTATATCTTCGCGGCGAAGATGTCTGGTGATATTGAAAGATTCCCTACGTTACGTTTACGCATGCGGAGCATCGCGGGCGCGCGTGGTATGTTGTGACGCGTGCGTGCGCCCGGACGGATCTTTCCGAAATCGCGGCTGCACGCGCGCGGCATGCACTCCTCGCAGCCCCCCATGGGGTTGCTCTGACGCGAACGGTACCTATATGGGATTGAAGAAGAGCGGCAAGCACGGGTCCTCGGGCAACGCAGGGGGCTTCGTTCCCGCATCGACGGTGAGGCCGGCGTCCTATTCCTCGAAGTTCGATTCCCGCCAGGCGTCTTCCGGGGCGTATGTAAGCGATGTGAGCTCCGTCATGCCCGATAGGAAGCGCGGGCGCATCGCGCGCATCGTCGGCATCGTCATCGCCGCCCTGGTCTTCGTCGGCGCCATCGCGGCCGTCGCGCTGTACCTCTACACCGATTCGATCAATCAGAAGCTTCGCGCGGGCGTCGACGACGATCTGATGGATTCGCTGAGCGAACAGGGTTCGACCGACCCCGGAGAACCGTTCTACATGTTGGTCATGGGCGTCGACCGTTCCGAATACCGCGAAAGCACCGGCGACGACAAGTTCCGCAGCGACTCGATGATCCTCGTGCGCGTCGATCCGCGCCAGAAGACGGCGACGCTCGTCTCCATCGAGCGCGACACCTACGTCAACATCGACGGCGTCGGGGCCGACAAGATCAACGCAGCCGCTGCATACGGCGGTGCCGATCTGGTCGTATCGACGGTCTCCGAATTCGCGGGCGTGCCCATATCCCACTATATGGAAGTCGACTTCGACGGCTTCGAGGCGGCGGTCGACGCGCTCGGCGGCATCGACGTCGACGTTCCCATCGATATCGACGACGATCGCGCCGGCGGCTCGCTTTCCGCAGGCGAGCAGACCCTCGACGGCGAGCAGGCGCTCATCCTGTGCCGCTCGCGCCACGCCTACGATTCCTACGGGACGGGAGATTTCTATCGCATGGCGAACCAGCGCCTGGTCATGGGCGCCATTGCCGAAAAGGTGCTGAGCTCCGACGTGGCCACCATGGCCGAGACCATCAACGCGATGTCCGGCTACATCACCACCGACATGTCGGTGGAGGACCTCATCAAGGTGGCCGAATCGATGCGCGGCATGGATATGGACAACGGCATCTATTCCGCCATGAACCCGACCTACGGCGCGCAGATCGATGGCATCTGGTACCAGTATTGCGACCTTGCGGCATGGCGCAAGCTCATGACCCGCGTCGACGCGGGGCTTCCTCCCTACGAAGACAAGGCGCAGAACTCCAATGACGGCGGCATCGTCGGTTCGGCGAGAAGCTATTTGGGGGCGACCGCCGACCAGACGGCCCGATCGGAGGCATCCGGCGAAGGCGACGAAACCGAAGAGGACGCGGGCGGATCCCGCACGGGCGCATCCGGAAACGCCCGGGGTTCCGCGGCGGGTGGGCGATAGGCGCGCGTACTCGCGCATTCCCACCCATTTCAGAAGGCGGTTCGAGGCGTTCCGCACCGCGTCGGCGCATATCCTCGGGGTAACGCGGCGATGTTCATTTGGCTGATAGGGAAGCTCCGTACGGCGTCTTGTTGTATGATGCGAGCCGCATATAGAAGATCGAGCGGCCGTCGCGCGCCGTGAGCGCGCCGGGCCGGGCATCGTCGTCCATATGCAGGGGCGGCCCATTCACAAGGAGAATGCCGAATGGCACGAAACCGACGAGAACCCACGTCGCAGCCTGATTCTCGCGGGCTCGACGTCCATATCAGCGGTGCCCGCAGCGCACAGGACTATTCTCGCGCCAACTCCCAATACTACCGGGAAAGCTCCCAGTCCTATCGCGGCGGGGCGCAGGATCGCGTCGACGAACCGAATCCTGTGGATCAATTCTCTCGGCGTTCCACGCAGGCCGAATACAGCAAGAAGCGCAAGCGCGGATCACGCATGCGCAAGGTGCTCATCGGCGTCGCGTCGACGTTCGCCCTCGCGCTCGTCGCCGTAGGGGTCGCGGCGGCCGCATATCTCTGGCAGGTGAATTCGAACCTGCATTCCAGCGCCGATCCGAACGCCTCGAGCGCCTTGACCGAGAAGGCTTCGGCGCAGGATCCCTTCTACATGCTGCTCATCGGCATCGATCGTTCCGAGTACCGCGAGGAAACCAACGAATACGACGGGGCGTATCGCAGCGACACGCTGATCCTCACGCGCGTCGACCCTAAGAACAAGAAGGTCACGCTCGTATCCATCTACCGAGACACCTATGTCAACATCGAAGGCCACGGTCCCGGCAAGATAAACGCCGCCTATGCGTTCGGCGGCGCCCAGCTGGCCATATCCACGGTTTCCAAGTTCGCGGGCGTGCCGATCTCCCATTACGCGATCGTCGACTTCGACGGTTTGGAAGCCGTCGTGGACAGCGTCGGCGGCATCGACGTCAACGTCCCGCGGGACATCGACGACGATCGTGCCGGCGGCTCGCTTTCCGCAGGCCAGCAGACCCTCGATGGTGAACAGGCGCTCATCCTGTGCCGTTCGCGCCATTCCTACGACGACGTGGGCGACGGCGACGCGTATCGTGCCGCGAACCAGCGCATGGTCATCGGAGCCATCGCGGACAAGGTTCTGCAATCCGATCCTTCGACGATCCTCTCGACCATATCGACGCTTAGCCAGTACATCGAGACCGACATGAGCGCGACCGACATCGCGGGCCTGGCCGTCAATATGAAGGGCATCGACGTCGAAACCGACATCTATTCCGCGATGAACCCGACCACCTCCGCCTACGAAGGGGGCGTGTGGTACGAATACAGCAATCAGGACGCGTGGGCGGCCATGATGAAGCGCGTGGATCAGGGGCTCTCGCCCCTGCCTAACGAGGCCGACACGACCAACGACGGCGGCGTCACCGATGGCACGCTCAATTCGGAATACGTCATCCAGCAGCTCATGTCCGAGGCGGATTCGTCGTCGGCCTCGTCGGGCGCGTCGATTTCCGGAGCGACCGTGACCGTGCTCAACGGCAACGGAGTGGACGGCGCCGCGGCCCGCGCGTCGTCGATGCTCACGCCTTCGGGGGCGAAGGTGGTCTCCACGGGCTCCGCCTCGTCGTTCGATCACGGCACGACGCTCGTCGTCTACGGAGAGTCGGGCAACGAGCAGGTGGCGCAGGCCATCGTCAAGAGGCTGGGCGTGGGAACCGCCATGCGCGACGACGGCAGCTTCGGATCGTTCTCGTCGTCGTACCTCGTCATCGTCGGAAGCGATTTCAACGACTAGGCGTTTCCAGCCGATCCGTCGCGCGTGCACGGCATGAAAGGAATGCCTTCCGCAGGCGCTCCATACGGTGCGCCGCGGTCGCGGTCGATCGGAGGCATGCGGGATTTGCCGCGCCTTTCGGGCAGTGCGAGTATGTCGGTACGGCAACGGCCGCGTGGTCAAGCGAAGGCGCACGGCCGTGCCGCCCGCCATCCACGTATAATCGTGGTCTGACAAGAGGCATACGATATGCGAATCGAGGCCACCTTATGACGAATCAGACGTTCAATCATGAGCAGGGCACGTCGGCGCAGCCTACGACCCCTCTCGTCCCGTCGGCTGAAGGCGCGGATCCCGCGACCTCGTCGCCGACCCAGCCTTTCGATCGGTTCCAGGCGAACGGCACAGCCCAGGACGGCGCGGCGCCGTTCCAACCGCAGGCATTCCATGGCGACGGATGGCGGAACGGCCCTGCAGCACCGGGCGCGCCGTACGCGAACGGTCCTGCGAACGCGCCCTATGCGCAGCAGATGCCCCTCGACGACAACGCACCCGGCCAGCCGCTGCGCGAGCTTTCGGGGGGCCAGAAGTTCGGGTGGCTCGTGCTCGGCTTCTTCTTCGGGCCGTTCGCCGCGCTCATCGCCGTCTTGACCGGGCATGCCAACTGGAAGAAGGCGCGCAGCCAGTCGATCACGTGGTCGTTCGTCGGCTTCGGGATCGCAGTCGGCCTGTTCCTGGTCACATGCCTGTTCGCCGGGCTCATCTCCGCGATGCTCGGCCCGGTTCCGTACGATCCGGGCTACTATTACGGGCCTGGATACGGGTACGGCTACGGGTACGGCGGTCCGTACGACGGGGACATGCTCTACGATGACGATATGCTGTATGACGGGGAATGGTATTAGCGCAGGACGTGTATTCCCGATGCGCGGTGACCGAATCTGCAGGCGAGGTGCGAAGTGATGGTACACTGCACGTTCGTACGCATCGTTTGAAAGAGGGCAGTCAACATGAGCGAGATGCAGACGCGGGATTCGTCGGAATCGTCATGGTACGGAGACGACGATATCGCCGAAGTGCTCTATTCGCCTGATTTGATCCAGGCGCGCGTTCGAGAAATCGGACAGGCCATCACCAGGGATTATGCTGACAAGGCATACGAGCCGACGCACGATGGATCGCCGGCCGTGCTGGTCATCAGCGTGCTGCGCGGCGCCGCCATCTACATGTCCGATCTGGTCCGGTCGATAAACCTGCCCCTCGAGATGGACTATATGGCCGTGTCGTCGTACGGCAGCGGAGTCAAGAGCTCGGGCATCGTGCGCATCCTGAAGGATCTGTCCACGAACGTCGAGGGCCGCCACGTCATCATCGCCGAAGACATCCTCGATTCCGGCCTGACCCTCAAGTACCTCATGCGCGTCCTCGAGTCGCGCAAGCCCGCGTCCATCCAGATCGCTACGTTGCTGCGCAAGAAGACCGAGGTCCAGGCTCCGGTCGACTGCGCGTACGTAGGGTTCGAATGTCCGAACGAATTCATCGTCGGCTATGGGTTGGACTACGCGGAGAACTATCGCAACCTTCCCTATATCGGCGTGCTGAAGCCCGAGGTCTACCAAGGAAACTCATGAGCGACCAATCCAACAACGAATCGAACAGCAACGACAACCGTCGCGACGACGACCGCCGCGACGGCGGCCGTCCCGTCCCCCCGCCCTCGTTCGGCGGCGAGCGTCCCGACTACCGTCCGCCTGCGCGGTCGGACGAAGGCCGTCCTTCGCGCGACGACCGCCCTTCGTGGACGAATCCCTTCGACGAGCTCGGCGGGTCGTCGTCCGATGGCGGCCCTCAAGGGCGCCCGCCTCGCCGCACGTCCATGCTCACCGCCCTGATCCTGTTCCTGTTCGCCTTCTTCGTCGGTAGCCAGATGATGACGATGATGGGCAGCTCCGAACAGCCCGATAAGCTTGTCACCTCGGAATTCGTCCAGGCGGTCGAGCAGGGCCGCGTGGAAAACGTCGTTTACGATGCGGGGAAGTACACCGTTTCGGGCTCGTACTATCCGGCTGCGACCGCAGGATCGTCCGCGGCCGATGCCTACAACACGGCGTTCGAATCCATCAACGTCAAGCTCGGTGCGCTCCTTTCGCCGTCCGATCCGACGGCGCTCGGCGTGAAGACGAAGGCCCTTGACGAGAAGACGCTGGGCGCGAAGTCGTCCTACGTGTCCACCTATGTGGGCCAGGATTCCCTCATGCAGCTCATGAAGGAGCATCCTGAGATCGAATACCAGGTCAAACTTCCGAGCGGCATTGCCAATGCGCTTCTGAGCCTGGTGCCGATGCTCGTGCTCGCGGCGCTCATGATCTTCTTCTTCGTCCAGTTCTCCAAGGCGAACAACTCCCAGATGTCGTTCGGTCGCGCCAAGGCGAAAAAGACCGTGGAAGAACGCCCCGACGTGCGTTTCTCCGACGTCGCCGGCGAGGACGAGGCGGTCGAGGAGCTTCAGGAGATCAAAGACTTCCTGATGGATCCGGGCAAGTACCAGAAGCTCGGCGCGAAGATCCCGCGCGGCTGCCTGCTCGTCGGACCTCCGGGCACGGGCAAGACGCTGCTTGCGCGCGCGGTCGCCGGCGAAGCCAAGGTCCCGTTCTTCAGCATTTCCGGCTCCGAGTTCGTCGAGATGTTCGTCGGCGTGGGCGCGAGCCGCGTGCGCAGCCTTTTCGAGCAGGCGAAGGATGCGGCGCCGGCCATCATCTTCATCGACGAGATCGATGCCGTCGGCCGCCAGAGGGGCACCGGTTTGGGCGGCGGCCACGACGAACGCGAGCAGACGCTGAACCAGCTGCTCGTCGAGATGGACGGTTTCGAGAAGAACGACGCCGTCGTGCTGATCGCGGCGACGAACCGCGTCGACGTGCTCGACCCGGCGTTGCTGCGCCCCGGCCGCTTCGACCGCCAGGTCGTCGTCGATGCGCCCGATGTGCGCGGACGCGAGAAGATCCTCGAGGTGCACGCCAAGAACAAGCCGCTCGGCTCCGACGTCGACCTTGTGCGCATCGCCAAGCTGACGAGCGGCATGACCGGCGCCGATCTCATGAACCTCATGAACGAGGCCGCGCTCCTCACGGCTCGCCGCAACAAGGATTCCATCGGCATGTCCGAGGTCAATGAATCGTTGGAACGCCTGATGGCAGGACCTGAGCGCAAGAACCGCGTCCTGACCGAGGAGACGCGCCGCACCATCGCGTACCATGAATCCGGCCATGCGCTGGTCGGGCATCTGCTCGAGCATGCCGATCCGGTCCATAAGATCACGATCGTGCCGCGCGGCATGGCGCTCGGCTACACGATGTCCGTTCCTGACGAGGACAAGTTCCTCGTCAGCCGCGCTGCCATGATCGACGATCTGGCGGTGTTCCTGGGCGGTCGCGTCGCCGAAGAGCTGTTCTGCGGCGATATCACCACGGGCGCCTCGAACGACCTGGAGCGCGCGACCAAGCAGGCGCGCAAGATGATCGTGAACTACGGCATGTCCGACGAACTGGGGCACCAGACGTTCGGCGAGCCGAATCACGAGGTCTTCCTCGGACGCGACTACGGCAATTCCGCCGATTACTCCGAGAAGACGGCCCAGGCCATCGACGCCGAGGTCGCGCGCCTGATGAAGCAGGCCTACGACACGGCAAAAGAGGTGCTCTCCGCACACGCGGACCAGATGCACCTGATGGCGTCCGTTCTGCTCGAACGCGAGACGGTCGACGGGCCTGCGTGCGATGCCCTGCTGGACGGCACGTGGGACGAATACCTCGAGAAGGAGAAAGCCGGGCTCATCGCCGGCGAAGGCGTTTTCGCCGAGATCGTCGATGCGGGCTCGGCATCCGGGCAAGATTCCCCCGCCGTCGAGGCCCCCGCTTCGGCCGGTGCGGCCGAGACGGCATCCGAGCGCGCGACGGAGGATGTCCTGAAGCGCGTCGATGGGGATTCTTCCCAAGAAGGCCGCGACGCCTGAGCGGCAGACGTTTTGCGAGTACCATGGATGGGACCGCGCTTCGGCGCGGTCCCGTTCGTTTCATAAGGATCGAAGGAGCGTGCGGCCATGGAATGGCGCTGCGGATCATATGCGTTCGACCCCCGGACGCCCATCGTCATGGGCGTGCTCAACGTGACGCCCGACTCGTTTTCGGACGGCGGCGCGCATGCCGACCTCGATTCGGCCCTCGCGCACGCACGTGCCCTGATCGACGATGGCGCGCAGATCGTCGACGTCGGCGGCGAATCCACGCGTCCCGGCGCGGCGGAGGTTTCCTGCGAAGAAGAGCGTGCGCGCGTCGTGGATGTCGTTCGTCGTCTTGCCGACCAGGGAATCTGCGTCAGCATCGATACGCGCCATGCCCCGGTCGCCCAAGCCTGCGTCGATGCGGGCGCCTCGATCATCAACGACGTCTCGGGCTTTTCCGATCCCGCCATGGTGCGCGTGGCTGCCGATGCGGATTGCGGCTGCGTCGTCATGCATATGCGCGGCACTCCCGCGACCATGCAGCGGAACACCGCCTACGACGACATCGTCGCCGAGGTGAAAGACTACCTGTCCCGCCAGGCCGCGCTGCTGGAATCCCATGGCATCGATCGTGCACGCATCTGCATCGATCCAGGTCCTGGATTCGGGAAGTCGCCCGAGGAGACGCTCGTCATGATGCGCAATCTCCAGGAATTCGCGCGGCTCGGCTATCCGGTCATGTGCGCTCCCTCGCGCAAGAGCTACGTAGGCCGCGCCTACGGCATCGACGAGCCGTCCGAGCGCGACGAGGCTTCCGCCGCCGAGGCGCTGCTCGGCTGCGAGCTGGGCGCCACGGTGCTGCGCATGCATAACGTCGCGACCACGATGGAGGCGCTCAAGGGCCTGCGTCCGTACGTGTTCCTCGGGCTCGGCGCCAATGTGCCCCTGGTCGCGCATCCCGGCGAAGAGACCGAGGGCAAGATCGCGAACCTCAATCAGGCCATAAGCGCGCTCTGCACGCTTCCCGACACCCAGATCGTCGACATCTCCCGCTTCTATGAAAGCGAGCCCGCGTATCTCGAGGATCAGGATCCGTTCGTGAACGCCGTGGTGCTTGCGCGAACCGGCATCGCGCCGAAGGAGCTCCTCGGCTACCTGCATGCGATCGAGCGCAGCCTCGGACGTGTGCGCGAGATCGAAAACGGGCCGCGCACCTGCGATATCGACATCCTCGACTATCAGATGCATGTGATCGGCTCCGATGCGCTGACGCTCCCGCATCCGCGGATCCTCGAACGGGATTTCGTCGTGAAGCCTCTGATGGAGCTTGCGCCGACGCACGTTCTGGCCGATGGCACGACCATGACTTCCGATCAGGTGAAATACGGGGCGGCCCATGCGCTTTAGGGTGACATGGAAGGGCACGACCGCTTCCACGAACGATGATGTCTGGGCGCTCGCGCGCGCAGGCGAGCCGGCAGGCGCCTGCGTCGCTTCGTTCGCGCAGGAATCGGGGCGGGGCACGTGGAAGCGCGTGTGGGAGAGTCCGCGCGGCGGGCTGTACTTCTCCTTCCTGCTGCGGCCGCGCACGCCCCAAGCCATCTGGCCCGAGTCGAGCATCCTGCTCGCTCAGACCTGCGCCCAGGTCATACGTGACTTCTGCGGCGTGGCTGACGGCATCGTGCGCGTGAAGCCGAAAAACGACGTCGTCTGCGATGCGGGCAAGCTCGCCGGCATATCGCTCGAGGCGCGCGACGGCTGTCTGAACGTCGGCTGCGGCACGAATGTGTTCAAGCCCGAAGGCGGCATCCGGACCGATGGGCGCAACGTGCCCGCGTATCTGGAAGACCTCTGCGTCCAAGGGGCGCGCGGGACGCTGGGGCCGTTTTCGGAAGAGACGATCGAAGGCTTGCTGGATGCCTATCTCTCGGCGATCGGGCGGCTCATTGACGTGCGGTCCGACGTGTTTTAGAACGGTGTGGCGATAGCCCTCGCATGCGAGGGCTAAGGTTGATGGCGGGCCTCCGCTGCACGGGGGTCGAAGGAGCGGCGAACCATATGGCGCAACGGCATGACGAACACGGGGAAGCGGCCCGGATCTCCCGTCTCGGCACGGGCGATATCCGAGCGCTCGTGGTGGAATTCGCCGTCCCCGCTGTCGCAGGCATGATCGTCAACGGCGCCTACAACCTGATCGATTCGGTGTTCCTGGGCAATTTCGCCGAGGATCTGGCTCTTTCGGCGATCACCGTCGCATCGCCCGTCATGCTGATTACGATGGCGCTGTCGATCTTCGTTGGCGCCGGCGGCAACGCCCTGTGCGCGCTGCGTCTCGGTGAAGGACGGCACGAGGAGGCCGAGCGCGTCTTCGGCAACACCTTCGTTCTCGGGCTTGTCGTGGCCGTCGCGCTCGGCGCGCTTTCGCTCTGCCCGCCGGTGATCGAATTCCTGCTCGACCTGTCCTCCGCGACCGACGAGACGCGACCCTATGCACGCGCGTTCATTCAGATCCTTTGCGTAGGGAGCGTATTCCAGCTGGTCGGGGCCGGTCTTAATAATTTCATCCGCACGACGGGCGCGCCGAACCGCGCGCTGTGGACCATGGTGATCGGCGCGGTCGGTTGCACGGCGTTCAACGCGCTGTTCGTGGCCGGCTTCGGCTGGGGCGTCCACGGCAGCGCGCTCGCGACGGTCGCCGGCACCGCGCTTTCCGCCGCAAGCGTGCTGTGGTACTTCCTGAAGACCCCGGACGTGCCCATCCGTTTGCGCGTGCGTCATTTCCCGTTGAAGGCGAAGATCGTCGGCGCCATCCTGTCTCTCGGCGCCGCATCGTTCGCGGTCCAGGCCGGAGCGGCGCTCGTGAGCTTCGTCACGAACTATGTCCTGGTGACGTACGGATCGGCCGATCCGATCGGCGCCGACGGGGCGCTTGCGACGATCGGCGTCGTCAGCCGCGTGGGGATGTTCGTCATTCTTCCGCTCGTCGGCATGGCGATCGCCGTGCAGCCGATCCTCGGATACAACTACGGCGCCAAGCTCTGGAGCCGCGTGCGCGAGACCTTCCGCACGGGCGTCGTCGGCGCGACCGCCACCGCCACGGTCATGTGGGCGTTGCTCATGGTCTTCGCACGCGAGATCGTCGTCTTCTTCGGCATCGACAGCCCCGAGCTCGTGGATTTCACGGTGCGCGCCCTGCGCATCAATCTGGTGCTGCTCCCGTTCATAGGATTCCAGATCATGGGATCGAACTATTTCCAGGCGACGGGCCAGCCGGCGAAGAGCATCGTCCTGTCCCTCTCGCGCCAGATCCTCTTCCTCGTTCCGGCGCAGGTGGGGCTGCCTCTCGTCATGCCGCTCGTCTTCGACGGCATGACGCCGCTCCGTTCGATCTTCTTCTCGTGGCCTCTGTCCGACTTCCTTGCCGTCTTCACGGTCGGCATCTTCGTCATCGTCGAGATGCGCCGTTTGAATCGTCGTATCTCCGCTCAGGAACAGGAGGCATGAGGCGTATGCCCGAAGGAGCCGGCCTTTCTTGGTCGAACGTCTGCAAGGTCTACGAAGGCGCCCAGGGCGCGACGCAGGCCCTCGACGGCTTCACGCTCGATGTGGGTCCCGGCGAATCGGTCGCCGTGCTCGGGCCGTCCGGATGCGGGAAGTCGACGGCGCTGCGCATCGCGAGCGGGCTTGCGGCGCCCACGTCCGGCTCCGTCGCGGTGAACGGGCGGCCGATCGCATCGCCGCGCCGTGCGACGGCGCTCATCCTGCAGGATTTCGGCCTGCTGCCGTGGAAGACGGTCGCGCAGAACGCGGGCCTGGGACTGCAGATCCGCCATGCGTCCGCGTCCGTGCGTCGGGAGCGCGTCGCGCAGGCGCTTGCGACGGTCGGGCTTGCCGACTTCGCCGATGCGTACCCGTCCGAGCTGTCGGGCGGCATGCGCCAGCGCCTTGCCATGGCGCGGGCGTTGACCTGCGATACCGACGTCCTTCTCATGGACGAGCCTCTGTCGGCGCTCGATGCCTTCCTGCGCGAGGAGATGCAGTCCATGCTGAAAGGCACGTGGGAAAAGGAAGGGTATTCCCAGGTCATCGTCACGCATTCGGTCGAAGAGGCGGTCTTCCTCGGGCAGCGCGTCGTCGTCGTCTCGCCGCGTCCCGGACGCATCGTCTATGCGCTCGAAAACTCCGAGATGACGGATGCGGCCTGGCGCGATTCCGATCTCTTCTTCGAGCGGTGCCGCACGCTGCGCGCCGTGCTGCATGGGAGGGGGAACCATGCATAGAGAAGCCGTGCGCAAGATCGCAGGATACGCGCTTGCGATCGCGTTCATATTCGCCGGATGGCATATCACGGCGATGCTCGTGGGAAGTCCCGCCCTGCCCGAGCCGCTTCCGGCCGTGCGGCAGCTCATCGCCTACGGGGATGAGATCCTGCCCGCGTTCGGCACGAGCCTCTATCGCGTCGTCATCGCCATGTTCGCAGGCACGGTGCTCGCCATACCCCTCGGCCTTGTCTGCGGGCGCTCTCCGCGCCTCGACGCCGTCTTCGCGCCGGTGCTCTATTTCCTCTACCCGCTTCCGAAGGTGGTCCTGCTTCCGGTGCTCATCGTGCTCATGGGCCTTGCCGACGCGCCCAAGATCGCGCTCATCGCGCTCACGATCTTCTTCCAGGTGCTGGTCACCGTGCGCGATGCAGCGAAGGCGGTTCCCGAGGACAGCATAGAATCGGTGCGTTCGCTCGGCGCCGGGCGTCTTGACGTCTATCGCCACGTGGTCGTGCCGGCCACGCTGCCCGAGCTCTTCACCGCATTGCGCATCTCATCGGGCACGGCGGTCGCCATCCTGTTCTTCGCCGAAAGCCTCGCCGGCTCGACGGGCCTCGGGTACTTCATCGTGAATTCCTGGGCGTTGCTCGATTACCCGCGCATGTTCGCGGGCATCATCGCGATGGCCGTGCTGGGCGTGATCCTCTACGAGCTGTTCGACGTGGCCGAGCGCCGTTTGACGCGTTGGAGGAGGCCGGCGTAGCCGACGCGTATCGCACGCGAATTCCTGCAGGCCATGGCTGGCTTCCGTAAGCCGTCGTTCGGGATGCCGATTCGGTGCCCCGTCCCATGGTCTTGCGCCCGTCTTCCGTCGGGCGCGGTCGATATCCTCCCTGCCGCATGCATGCGATAGGGCAGGCGTTTCGGATCCTCGTCAGTGCACGCTAGGCAGGGAGACGCTGAAGCAGGCGCCGCCCCGAGGGACGTTGTAGGCTTCGATGGTGCCGTCGTGCGCATCGACGATGCTCTTGGCGATGGCGAGTCCCAGCCCGGACCCGCCGGTCGTGCGCGCGCGGGAGTTATCGCCGCGATAAAAGCGCGTGAACAGGAGTTTCGGGTCGATATCGCCGAATCCGGGCCCGTCGTCCACGACGCTTACGATCGAGCGGTCGGCGAATCCTTCGAGCCTGATGACGACGTGCCCTTCCTGGCCGATGAAGCGGCAGGCGTTCGCCGCCAGGTTGTAGACGACCTGGTAGAGACGGTCGGGATTGCCGAGCACGTCGGGGGCTTCGCCGATCACTTCGATCGTGCCGCCCCGCTCGTCGATCAGGGGTTCGAGCGCGTCGGCGACCTCGTTCGCCACGCGATGCAGATCGATGCGCTCGAGCGTGGCGCTGTCGGTGCCGTCTTCGATGTGCTGCAATGTGAGCAGGTCGTTCGCAAGGCGCGTGAGGCGCTCGGATTCGCTCATGATGGTCTGGCAGAATCGGGCGCGCATCTCGGGCGGCATATCGGGGTCGAGCATGGTTTCGGCGCTTCCATGGATGGCCGTGAGCGGCGTGCGCAGCTCGTGGGCGACGTCGCTGATGAATTTCGTCTGGCGTTTCTGCTGGATGTACAGATCGCCGAACTGGGATTTCGATTTCTTGAACAGCGTCGCGAAATCATGGGCGAGCAGGTCGGCCTCATAGAGGCGCCCGTCGGGGGCAACCTCGGCGTCCGGTTCTCCGCGCAGGAGCGCCTGCGCTTTGCCATGCAGGTCTTTCAGGGGTTCGGCGATGTAGTAGCCGATCACGAGGCTGACCGAGAACGTGATGAGCGTGCCGGAGGTCGCCATCCAGAACACGGGCACGGGCCCGAACGCGTTGACCAGCACGAGCATGCCTGTGAGCAGGGCGCCCGTCGTCGCGAAGATGACCGTCAGGATAGCGAAGTATGTCTGAAGGCGCTTGGGCACGCGCGTTTACGCCTTGAAACGGTACCCGTAGCCGCGGACCGTCTCGATGACGTTCTGGTCTATGCCGGCGGCGGACAGCTTGTCGCGCAGACGCTTGATATGCGTGTCGACGGTCTTGGTCTCGGTGATGTATTCCCAGTCCCAGGCTTCTCTCAGGAGCTCTTCGCGCGTGGCCACCTTGCCGGCCACCTTCATAAGGGCGGCGAGCAGCTCGAATTCGCGCGGCGTGAGGTCGATCGGGCCGTTGGGGCCGTCGGCGGAATGGCGGCCTTCGTTCAAGGTCACGCCGCCCGCGGAGATGGACTGGTCGGTCGGGGAATCCTCCAGGCGGCCGCGACGCAGCAGCGCGCGGACGCGCGCGATGAGCTCGCGTACGCCGAAGGGCTTCGCCAGGTAGTCGTCGCCGCCGATTTCCAATCCGACCACCTTGTCGAGCTCGGTGTCGCGGGCGGACAGGAAGAGGACGGGCGATGCGGTGCGCGCGCGCAGGCGGCGGCAGAGCTCGTAGCCGTCCATGCCCGGAAGCATGATGTCGAGGATGAACAGGTCGTAGTCTTTGCGCATGGCCGCGGCCAGGCCCTCTTCGCCGTTCGCGGCGGTATCGACGGAGAAGCCCTCTTTCTTCAGGCTGTACGAAACGAAGTCGGTGATGGACTGCTCGTCGTCGACGATCAGGATGGATTCGGGAGCATCGCTCATGGTGGCCTCGGAATTCCTCGGGGACGATTCGCGCCGGCGCCGCCGCGCAGCATGCGGACGTGCGCCTGACGTGGCTTTCGTTCGTATTCTAGCACGTGCGCATCCGACCTCTGGATGGCTCCGTTCCGCTGATTCCTTCCCGTCAACAATCGATTCGCGCCGCATGGGGATGAGTGCTCCGCCGCATCGGACGCGCTCCGTATAATTCTGCTTCATACCCCGCATGAACCATGCGCGCCTCTTCGGACGTGCGCGACGAAGGAAGGGAAGGCCCATGCTGTCCGATATCGAAATCGCCCAGTCCGTGACGCCTCGGCGCATCACCGAGATAGCCCGTGCGGCGGGCATTCCCGAGGAATACCTGGAGCAGTACGGCGGCAGCAAGGCCAAGGTCGACTACAACCTCCTGCGCGACAAGCCGCGCGAAGCCGGCAAGCTCGTGCTCGTGACGGCCATCAATCCGACGCCTGCCGGCGAAGGCAAGACCACGACGACGGTCGGCCTCGCGGATGCCATGCGCCGCATCGGCAAGAATGCGCTCGTCGCATTGCGCGAGCCTTCGCTCGGTCCTGTCTTCGGCATCAAGGGCGGCGCTGCGGGCGGCGGGTATGCCCAGGTCATTCCTATGGAAGACATCAATCTGCATTTCACGGGCGACTTCCACGCCATAGGAGCCGCCAACAACCTTCTCGCCGCGATGATCGACAACCACATCAAGCAAGGCAACGCGCTCGGCTTCGATGTGCGCAAGATCGCCTGGAAGCGCGTCGTGGACATGAACGACCGCCAGCTGCGCAGCATCGTGGACGGCTTAGGCGGCCCGGCGCACGGCGTCCCGCGCGAAGACGGCTTCGACATCACGGTCGCATCCGAGGTCATGGCCGTGTTCTGCCTGGCGACCGATGTGTCGGACCTCAAGTCGCGCCTGGCGCGCATCGTCGTGGGATACACCGCCGCCGACACCCCGATCACGGCGGGCGAGCTGCATGCGGAAGGCGCCATGTGCGCGTTGCTCAAGGATGCGCTCAAGCCCAATCTGGTGCAGACGCTCGAAGGCACGCCGGCGTTCGTGCATGGCGGCCCCTTCGCCAATATCGCGCATGGCTGCAACTCGCTCATATCCACGCGCATGGCCCTCGCGCTGGGCGACTACTGCGTCACCGAAGCCGGCTTCGGCGCCGATCTGGGAGCCGAGAAGTTCCTTGACATCAAATGCCGCCTGGCGGGCCTTGCGCCCGACGCGGTCGTCGTCGTGGCCACGGTGCGCGCGCTCAAGAACCATGGAGGCGTGGCGAAGGCCGATCTGGGCGAAGAGAACCTCGACGCCCTCAAGGCGGGCCTGCCGAACCTGCTGCAGCATGTCGAGAACATCACGCAGGTCTACCATCTGCCCTGCGTCGTGGCCATCAACCGCTTCCCGACCGACACGGAGGCGGAGCTCGCCCTCGTGGAGGAAACCTGCAAGGAGCTCGGCGTGAACGTCGCTCTGTCCGAGGTCTGGGCGCGCGGCGGCGCGGGCGGGACCGCGCTGGCCGAAGAGGTCGTGCGCCTGTGCGAGCAGCCGAACGATTTCGATTTCTGCTATGAAGGCGGCGCTCCGGTCGAAGAGGCACTCGGCTCCATCGCCGCGCGCGTCTACCGCGCCGACGGGGTCGAATTCACGCCGGCCGCCGCGAAGCAGCTTGCGCGCCTCAAGGCGCAGGGATTCGACGGGATGCCGGTCTGCATGGCCAAGACCCAGTACAGCTTCTCCGACGACCCGAAGCGCCTCGGCGCTCCGCGCGGCTTCACGATCACCGTCCGCAACCTGCGCGTGGCGGCGGGCGCGGGCTTCGTGGTCGCCTTGACGGGCGATATCATGACGATGCCCGGTTTGCCGAAGCATCCTGCGGCCGAGCGCATCGACGTCGACGAAACGGGAAGGATCACGGGACTGTTCTAATGCCTGCCATCGACGAAACATTCCTCAACGAACTTGCATCCGACGCCCCCGCGCCAGGCGGGGGCGGGGCCTCGGCGTACGTCGGGGCCCTTTCGGCCGCCCTTGCGAGCATGGTGATCGCGATCGCCGGACGCAAGCGCGCCTACGAGAGCATCGCCGGCAAGCTGCAGGAGCAGACCGATATGCTCGCATCCTGCCGCGAGGCGCTGGTCGGGCTCGTCGAAGAGGACGCCGTTGCATTCGGTGCCCTCGCGGCCACCTGGAAGATGCCCAAATCGACGCCGGAAGAACGCGTGCGGAAGAGCGAAGCCCAGCAGGAAGCGCTCGTCGGCGCCTGCGAGGTGCCCATGCAGATCATGCGCATCTGCGCGAAGGTGATCGAGATCGATCACGACCTGATCGGGCTTGTGGACAGGATGATCCTGTCCGACGTGGGTGCCTCGGTCATCATCGCCCTCGGCGCCATGAAGGCGGCCGCGCTCAACGTGCGCGTCAACGCGGCGTACATGAAGGACGCCGATGCAGCGCAGGCCTATCTCGGCGAAGTCGACGACATGATCCGTACGTTCGAGTATTCCGCCCAGGTCGTGTACGACTTCGTGAAAGACAACGTGTAGGAAGCGTCTTCCGGCGCCGCGCCCGTTCCCGCACAAGGGGGTTTCGCGCGCCACTGGAAGAGGGTTTCGATCAGATAAGGAGTTCCATGGGACGCCTTCTTGTGGGGAAAGACGTATCGGCCCGCATCGCCGCGCGTGCGCGCGAAGGCGTGGCCGAGCTTGCGGTGCGCGGCGTCGTGCCGACGCTCGCGATTCTGCGCATCGGGGAACGCCCCGATGATCTGGCCTACGAACGCACGGCGGTCAAGCGCGCGGAAGCTCTCGGCGTCAGCGTGCGCCAGGTCGTCCTTCCGGCCGACGTCGGAACCGATGAGGTGCTGAAGGCCGTGCATGCGGTCAACGGCGATCCGACGATCCACGGATGCCTGATGTTTCGTCCCATGCCTGCCGGCGTGGATGAGAGGGCGGTCTGCGCTGCGCTCGCTCCCGAAAAGGATGTCGACGCGGCGGGAGAAGCCTCGCTTTCCGGGGTGTTCACGGAATCGGGCGTCGGATTCGCGCCGTGCACCGCGCAGGCCTGCATCGAGATGCTCGATCATTACGAGGTGCCGCTCGACGGTGCGGATGCGGTCGTCGTGGGACGAAGCCTGGTGATCGGGCGGCCCGTGGCGGCATTGATCCTTTCCCGCAATGCGACCGTGACCGTCTGCCATTCGCATACACGCGACTTACCTGCGAAGATGCGCGCGGCCGATGTGGTCGTCTGTGCTACGGGACGTGCGAAGGCGTATGGAGCCGCATGCTTCGCACCCGGCCAGGTCGTGATCGACGTCGGCATGAACGTCGACGAGGCGGGGGCGCTCTGCGGCGATGTCGACTTCGCGGCCGTCGAGCCCATCGTCGATGCTATCACGCCTGTTCCGCGCGGCGTGGGAGGCGTCACGACGCAGGTTCTGCTCGATCACGTGGTCCAGGCTGCGCTCAAGGCGACGGCGTAGCCGGGAGCGCTTTCTGTCTCGAATAAGATGACGAACGGCGGGCGCGTCCGACGGGGCGCACCCGCCATCTCGTATTCCCGGACTATGCGGACAGGTCGTTCAGATCCATTCCCATCAGGCGGTCGATGGTCAGGATGTAGACGCGCATCGCGCGCTTGAGCGTTTCTTCCGCAACGCCTTCGTCGGCGCCGTGCATCTGGCCGACCCAATCGGGGTAGTCGTCGTGCGGATCCAGCACGCCGAAGCTCGCGGCGCAGGGGAAGGCGCGTGCATAGGTTCCGCCGCCGATCGTGAAGGGTTCGCCTTCCAGTCCCGTGGCGTCGCGGTACGCCTGCGCGAGCGTGCGCACGACCGGGCTTTCGGGATCGAGGACGAAAGGATCGCGCCCGCTGACGAAGCGCGCATCGGCGCCTGCGGCCGCTGCGACGGACCGAAGCGATTCCATGATCGCATCGGCCGTGGTGGCGGTGGGGAAGCGGATGTCGAGCGTCGCCACGACGCGCGCTCCTTCCGTGCGGACGGTTCCGATGACGCCGGTCAACGGATCGAAGTGCGCATCGGAGCAATCGATGCCCGCGGCGGCGCCGTCGGTGGATGCCGCGAGCGCCGATACGAGCCGAAGGAAATCGGCCTCGGCGCCGTCGACGAGCCTATGTTCAAGCGCGTAGTCGCAGGCGAGCCCGATGGCGTTGACGGTGCCTTCAGGCATGGATGCGTGCCCGCCCCTTCCGTGCGCGACGATGCGCGCGCAGGGGATGCCGTCCACGTTTTCCTCGGTCACGGTCACGCGGTCGGTATCGGGCAGGCCGCTTCCCTCGTGCCTCACCACGAGCGCGGCCATGCTGGGCACGGCATTCAGAGACGATTCGCCGGTCGTGAAATCGACGATCGCGCCGTCCTCGAAGGCCGGCGAGACGATTTCGGCGTTGACGCAGCCCTTTTCCCCATAGCAGACGGGGAACATGTCGTCAGGCGTGAACGTGAATGCGGGAGCTCCGTATTTCTCCAGATAGAAGGCGACGTCCTGCATCGTGCCGACCTCTTCGTTCGCACCCATGATCATATGCATCGTATAGGGCAGGCGAATGCCGCGGTCGGCGAAGAACTTCATGCAGTACAGGGATATCGCGAGCGGGCCCTTGTCGTCGACGACGCCGCGCCCGATGAGAAAGCCGTCGCGCCGCACGAGCGTCCAGGGGTCGACCGTCCAGCCGATGCCTGGCTGCACGACGTCGGCATGGCAGATCATCGCGAGTGTCTCGGGGCGCTCTCCCGGCAGCACGGCGACGCCGACGTTGCCGTCGTTATCGGTTGCCTCGAAGCCCAGGCGGCGGGCCAAATCGACAGCGGCATTCAGACCGTCGTGGGCCTTTTTTCCGCTCGGATGCTCGGGCGTCGCGGCATCGAAGTCGACGACGCTCGGCACGGCGATGAGCCGCCCGATCTCTTCGACGATCTCTTCCCAATGGGCATCGATGAATGCGTCGGCTTCTTGCAGGATCGAAACGTCGGGGACGTATGCGGCCATGGCGTCGGCCTCCTTGGCTCGTAGGCAGGAACGGGTGCGGAACGCCGCCTACGATAGCAGACGGGCATGCCCCTTCGCCATCTTGGAAGGACTCGGGCGTTCAGGTATAATTCGCCACTGCGCCCGAGTGGCGGAATGGCAGACGCGGCGGTCTCAAAAACCGCTATCTTCACAGATGTACGAGTTCGAATCTCGTCTCGGGCACCATCCGTCTCAAACGGCATCGTGCCGTTCGCGGCCCCTCGTCGAGGGGTCGTTTCTGTTCAAGGGAGCGTTCGCCTCGCGCGCTTCCGGAAAGGACCTCCATGTCTCGAAGCCGTTCCGTCGCATTCTGCGGACTTTCCATCGCGCTGCTCGCGGTAGGCGCATGGGTCACGGTGCCGCTCGGCCCCGTGCCGTTCACGCTCCAGACCATGATGATGGTCTTCGTGCTGCTCCTGCTGCCGTCGCGTGAAGCGCTCATCAGCATATTCGCATATGTCGCCATCGGTGCGCTCGGCATTCCCGTGTTCTCGGGCATGCGCGGCGGCATGGGGGTCATGCTGGGCACGTCGGGCGGATTCATCTACGGGTTCGCCTTGGGCGCCCTGCTCGCCGTCGCTGTCCTCCGATTCTGGCCCGAGCCTTCTTCCAAAGCGGCGTCATACGCGCGGGAAGGCGTGGCGGCCGTCGCGTTCCTCGCCGTTTCATACCTGTGCGGATGGGTGCAGCTCATGGCCGTTGCAGACCTGGGTCCCGCCGCGGCGTTCCTTGCCGGCATCGCGCCGTTCATCCTGCTCGACGCCATCAAGCTTGCGATCGGCGTCGCGCTTGCCCATTCGGTGCGCCAGGCGGTTCCGGAGCTGCGCAAAGCAAGGGCTTGAGCTGCGAATCCCTCGTAACGCATGCGTGCCATGCGTTACGAGGCGGATATCCTCTTTGTGAGTGACTTGACGAACGCCCGGGCGTGCCCGGGCGTTTTCGCTGCTACTATGGCAGCGTTCATATGAGGGAAGGCGAAACATCATGGGATACGTCCTCGCATTCGATACGGCGAACGAGGCCGTCGTCGTCGGCATAGGATCCGTCGATGCGGATGGAGCAGAAGCGGGTCGCATCGTGTTGAAGGAGGCCCCTGCGCGCCTCGTTGCCGGAGAGGCGCGCGCCGCCCATCGCGCGAGCAACACCGTGCTCATCCCTATGATCGATGAGCTGATGGCCGGGGAGAACATCGAGAAGGACGACATCGCCGCCGTCGTGTGCGGCCGCGGTCCGGGCAGCTTCACGGGCGTGCGCATCTGCATGGCCGCCGCCAAGGGAATCGCGTCGGGTCTCGAGGTCCCGCTGTTCGGCGTTTCGACGCTTGATGCCGTGGCTTGGGGCGTGTGGGAATCGGGGTACCGGGGAGCGATGATCGTCGCTGCCGATGCGATGCGCAAGGAGGTCTATCCGGCGCTCTTCATGATCGATGGCGCAGGCGCGCACCGCCTGACGTCCGACGCCGTCGTGTCCGCGCGCGCGGTGCAGGACTGGATCGACGAGGCTCTCGCCGTCGCGCTTCCCGATGCGACGCCTGCTCGCTCCGACGTGCTCGTCTGCGGCGATGCGCTCGCGAAGTATCGGGGTTCCTTCGCCGAAGCGGGTTTTCCCGTCGCCGACGATGCCCTCTGGGCTCCGAGCCCCGAAGGCCTTCTGCGCGCCCGCCGCATCGGAGGCGACGCGGCGACGCTGCTTCCGGTATACACGCGGCTGTCCGATGCGGAGGAAAACGAGCGGGTAAGGCTTTCCGCGCCGGAGGTGCGCAACCTCGCGTCGGGCGTGCAAGCCGAGGGCGCGCTCACGTTCCGTCCCCTCGATGCGGCGCATGCGCCCGATGTCGCGTCGCTCGAATCCCGCGCGATGGGCACGGACGCCTGGAGCGAGGCGTCCGTGCTCGATGAGCTTCCGCGCAAGGATCGTACCTGGTGGGCCGCGTTCGTAGGGGAGCGGCTCGTCGGATATTGCGGCGGTCTTGTCGTAGACGGCCAGGTCCAGGTGCTGAAGATCGCCGTCGAAGACGATATGCGCCGTCGGGGAATCGCGCGGCACCTGATCGGCCTCGTGGCTTCCGATGCGCGCGACCTCGGCGCGATCGAGATGACGCTTGAGGTGCGTGCATCGAACGAAGGCGCGCAGCGCTTCTATGGGGCGCTCGGGATCGAGCGCATCGGGGTCCGTCCCTGCTATTATTCCGATCGCGAGGATGCCGTCATCATGACGGGGCCGCTTCCGATGGTCGCGCGCGATGTCGCCGGCATGTCGCTTAAGATCGACGAGATCTCTCCTGCGGGGCATGCGGGCGCTTCGAACGGCGACGTCTCGGAAACCGATTCGGCCGCAGATGCCGCAGTGCCTGCGACCGTACCCGTTTCTACTCCTCTCATCTGCGCATTCGAAAGCTCATGCGACGAAACGGCCTCATCGATCATCGCAGGAGACGGCACGATCCTTTCGGATGTCGTGGCGTCCCAGGTCGATTTCCACGCACGGTTCGGCGGGGTGGTTCCCGAAATCGCGAGTCGCAAGCATATCGAAGCCATCTGCGGTGTCGCGGACGAATGCCTCGAGCGTGCGGCAGTCGCGCTCGGGCGTCCGTCTTTGCGCTGGCGTGATCTGGACGCGATCGCCGTCACCTATGCGCCGGGGCTTGTCGGGGCGCTCGTCGTGGGCGTCTCCTTCGCCAAGGGCCTTGCCTGGGGATCAGAGGTTCCTCTCGTCGCGGTCAACCATCTCGAAGGCCATCTGTACGCCAACAAGATCGCCGATCCCGCGATCGCTCCTCCGATGGTCGTTTCGCTCGTGAGCGGCGGACACACGATGCTCGTGCACGTGAAGGACTGGGCGAACTACGAAACGCTCGGCTCGACGATCGACGATGCGGCGGGGGAAGCGTTCGACAAGGTTTCCAAGGCGCTCGGCCTCGGGTATCCGGGCGGCCCTATTATCAGCAGATACGCAGCGAAAGGCAATCCACGCGCCATCGATTTCCCCCGCGCGCTCATGCATTCGGGCGATCTGCGCTTCAGCCTGTCCGGCCTGAAGACCGCGGTCATCACCTATATCCACAAGCAGCAGGAGGCGGGCATGCCGCTGAACATCCCGGACATCGCGGCCAGCTTCCAGCAGGCGGTTGTGGACGTCCAGGTGGCGAAAGCCCGTACAGCGCTTATCGAGACCGGTTCGCGCACGTTCTGTCTGGGCGGCGGCGTCGCCGCCAATCCCGCCTTGCGTGCGGCCTACGAGAAGATGTGCGCGAAGAACGGGTTCCGTCTGGTCATGCCTCCGCTGTCGGCCTGCGGCGACAACGCCGCCATGATCGCGGAGGTCGCGCTCGACCGCTTCGCGCAGGGCAAGCTCGCCGATTTCACGCTCGACGTGAAGGCCCATGCTCCGCTCGATGAGGCGTATTAGGCGCGTCCGCCATGTCAATCTGATGCCACGGCCTATCGCCTCGCATCAGATCTTCCGCCATTTGGTCAAAAGAAGAAGGGACCCGCTCGATCGAGCGGGCCCCTTCGCAATCTCGGATGAGATCGAAGTTACTTGAGCTGGGAGAGAGCGTCGTCCACAGCGGCCTTGACGCCGTCGGTGGTGATGGTCGCGCCGGAAACGCCCTCGATGTCGGAACCCTGGGCCTTTTCGATCTGGGCCTTGTAGGTGCCGTCCTGGATGGCCTCATAGCCGCCGATGCCCTGGGTCTCGTTGTCGCCCTTGATCTCGGAAACGGTGATGGTGCCGTCGGAAGCCTTCGCGAGGGTGACGGTGATCTCGCCGCCCTTGCCCTGGCCGGTGCCGGTTGCGGTCTGACCGTCGGCAGCGCCCGAGCCACCGCCGCAGGCGGTAAGGGCGAGGCAGCTCACGACGGCAGCGGATGCAGCAATCTTCGTAATCTTCATCCTAGATCCTTCTTTCGAATCGCCAACAGTAGGATGCGGGCAAGTGTATAGCATCGTTGCCAAGGTGCGTTCTGAAAAGGACGAAATCTCGACAATTATGGATGAAAAGGCATCACCCGCAGATAATTTCTCTATGCAACCAGGTGAAAAAGCTATTTCGAAGCGCTTGGGACGGTCTTGTCGACGACGTGCGCGACATTGTCGCGGTCGATGAAGACCGCCGTCGTGATTTCCGGCCTTGACCGGGCATAGTCCATGCCGTATTCGATGCCGAGCGCGCAGAGCGTCGTGGAGAATCCCTCGCAGTCGACGCTGCGGGGGCCGACGACCGTCACGCCTTCGACATCGGTTTCGACGGGCATGCCGGTCTGCGGGTTCAGGATGTGCGCGAACCTGCGCCCGTCCTTCTCGAACATGCGCTCGTACAGGCCGCTCGTGACCACCGAGCCGTTCGCGATGGATACGGCGCCGAGGATCTGCGAAGCGTCGCGCGGATCCTTCACACCGATGCGGAACGGCGTGCCGTCGGGGCGCCCGCCATGAACGGCAACATTTCCGCCCAAGTTGACGAAGAGATGCTCGAGCCCTTGGGATGTCATGAGATCGATCAGCCGGTCCGCGATCCAGCCCTTCGCCGTGCCGCCCACGTCGATCGAGGCCTCGGGGTCGGAAAGCGTCGCGATGCAGACGTCGTCGCCGTCCAGAAGCTTCAGCTTCTGCCATCCCACGTGCGCGACGGCTTCGTCGAGGGATTCCTGATCGGGGATGATGCCCCGATGGAAATCCCAGAGCCGCGTGACCGAGCCCATCGTGATGTCGAGCATACCCTCAGACAGCTCGCAATAGCGCAGGCTGTGCGCCAGCACGTCGTAGGTATCGCGCGCGATGACGACGCTTGCGCCGCGCGATTCATTGATGCGCGCGATGTCGCTGTGGGGAAGGAATCGCGAGAAGAGGCGCTCGTACGTTCGGCACGCATCGCGGCCGGCGAGAAACGCCGCCTCGACGGCGTCTCGGTCGCCTGATGCCTTGAAGGTGACGATGGTGTTGAAGGCGTAGAAATTCGCTTCATGGTAGCGATGCGGATCGTCCGCGGATGCTTCCTTGAAGCGCCAGTCCTCTTCGCGCGGGATTATGTCAAGTGCGGTGTCGTTGGTGTCCATGCGTCCATTGTAGGATGCAGGGTATGCGAAGAGTTTACGAAAAGAAAACCATATCGAATTCCCTCAGGGGAAAGCGGGTATGCTTTTCGCACATGCGCATTTCTCGGGCGATTTCATGGTATGACGTGCGAGAAGCCGGATGCCGTCCCGCAGCGGGGCGCGTCCGCGCATCGAAAGAGGAAGTGGCAGGACGAAGGCGGATCGCGTCGTTCCAAGATGCCGGTCGTGCGTCTCGGATCGCGTCGTCCCCGGAAGGACGCTAGGGGAGTTAGGCTAGGACATGCAACTGTATTCGCTCGAGTTCGTCTGCTTTCTCTGCACGCTGCTCGTCGCATATTTCGCCGTCGGACGGCTGTTCGGACGCGGTCAATGGATCGTGCTTCTCATCGGATCGCTCGGGTTCTACACGGCCACGGGCTGGCAGCACCTCTTCTTCATCCTGCTGACGGCCGGTTCCACCTGGCTCGTCGGCCTGGCGTTCGGCAAGCTCGACGCGCGCTGCAAGGAATTGCGCAAAGCCGCGGAGAAGTCCGAGAAGAAGAAGATCAAGGCGAAGTTCGCCCGCCGCAAGTGGTACTTCCTGCTCGCAGCTCTCATCTTGAACTTCGGCGTGCTTTCCTACATCAAATACTGGAACACGTTCCTCGACACCGTGGGCGCGGGCGACAGCTTCCTGGCATCCAGCCTGCTTCTGCCGCTCGGCATCTCGTTCTACACGTTCCAGTCCGTCGGATACCTGATCGACACCTACAACGGCAAGGGCGAACCCGAACGCAATTTCGCGAAGTATCTCCTGTTCGTTTCGTACTTCCCGCAGCTTATCCAAGGTCCCATCAACCGCTTCGACGCGCTCGCCCACCAGCTGTACGAGCGCCATTCGTTCGACGCGGACAACGCCAAGCGCGCGCTTCTGCTCATCGGCTTCGGCATGATGAAGAAGTTCGCGATCGCGGACCTGCTCGTACGTTCGATCAATGGCTGCCTGAACCACATCGACGGCTCCACGCCGGGCTCCATCGTGGTGTTCGGCATCCTGCTCTACTCGGCCCAGCAGTATGCCGACTTCTCCGGCGGCATCGACATGGTGCGCGGCGTCTCCCAGCTCTTCGGCGTCAAGCTCGCCGAGAACTTCCGTCAGCCGTATTTCTCCATCTCGCTCGGCGACTTCTGGCGTCGCTGGCACATCACGCTGGGCGCGTGGATGCGCGACTACGTCTTCTATCCGTTCGCGCTGCGTCCCTCGATGCAGAAGCTGGGCAAATGGTCCGGCGACAAGCTCGGCCGTCACTGGGGCCGCACGCTGCCGGCATCCATCGCGAACATCCTCGTGTTCTTCCTCGTGGGCCTCTGGCACGGCGCCGACGCCCACTTCATCTGGTGGGGCCTGTACAACGGCATCGTCATCGCGGCGGCCGACCTCGCATCGCCTCTGTTCGAACGCATGATCAAGCTATTCAGGGTGAATACCGAAACCGCGTTCTGGCACGTCTGGCGCATCCTGCGTACGTTCATCGTCGTCAACATCGGCTGGTACTTCGACCGCATCGAGGATTTCGGCGACGTGCTCACCGGCTTCTACAACACCATCTTCAACTTCAGGGCCGATCTGTTCATGTCGGTGCTGAAAAGCTACAGCGTCAATTACATCGGCATGTCCTTGCGTATCGCCATCATCGGATGCCTCATCATTTTCGTCGTGAGCGTCCTGCGCGAACGCAAGGTGGATGTGGCCGGCGAGATCCTGAAGCTCAACGTCGTCGCTCGCTTCGCGATCTATACGTTCGTGCTCGTGCTGACCATCGGATCGTTCGCGTATGCGCCGAGCGCAGGAGGATTCATCTATGCGAATTTTTAAGGCAGGGGCGAAGATCGTCGCCGTTCTCCTCTTCATCGTCCTCGTGAACTGGGGCTTGACGTTCGTGATCGAGCCGACCGGCTCCAAGAGCCAGGTCATGTGGCATGACTACTACGAGCAATCCGATATCGACACCGTCTATGTGGGCACGTCCCAGGGCGAGCGCGGCTTCGATCCCGCGGTCATCGACAAGGAATGCGGCACGTCCTCGTACAACATGTGCACTCCCAGCCAGCTGATAGAGGAGTCGTTTCTCGGCATCAAGCAGGCGTACAAGGATCATCATATCAAGCGCGTGGTTCTGAGCTTCGAGGTGTCGCTCGTGCAGAGCGAGGACTCTCCGAGCCCGGGCGGCGCCTATATCCGCAACAAAGACCGCGGCAAGCCGCTGCAGTTCGCCAAAGACGCGCTCCCGTGCCTGACCGACGATCGCTTCTATGGCAAGAAGGATTCGATCAACTGGATGTTCCCTTGGGTGATCAATCATGTCGACGCGAAGCCGCAGAAGCTGTATCGCAACATCAAGATGAAGCTCGACGGCACCTCGATCGCCGATGCGGCCATGGAAAACGAGAAGGGCTGGACCTACTACGGCAAGGGCTACGGCAACTACGACAGGGTCTACGACTACAATCCCAAGGTCTATCGCAGCTACCTGGATACCTACGGCAAGAGCAAGCCGAACGACCGCAAGATGCAGACGCTTGCCGATATCTGCGACTATTGCGCCGATCACGACATCGAGCTCGACGTCATCTGCACGCCCCTGCCCGCTTACGACATCCTCGAGTACGACGGCTATTTCGACAAGCTGGTCGGCATCAAAAGCCTCGTCGAAGAGCATGGCGCGCACTACTACGACTTCAACCTGGCGCGCCCCGAGCTTTTCGATCAGAAGCCGGAGTATTTCGCCGACTATCAGCATATGAACACCGAGGGCGGCAGGATCTTCAGCGAAGGCGTCGCGAAGCTGTTCCAGCATATCGATGCGGGCGACGACGTGGACGGCCTCTTCTATGCGCCGGAGGACTACGCCTCGCACATCGACTATATCGACATGGTCACCTACAAGACCAAGAACAACGACGACGGCAGCACCAAGATCGACGCCAGCGTGCTTGCCGGCGAAGGCGTCCAGGCCGAATACCAGTTCCTCGTGAAGAACAAGGACACGGGCAAGTGGGACGTGCTGCAGGATTACTCCGATGAGTCGAGCTACACCTTCGACCCCGACAAGCCCGGCACGTACCGCGTCTGCGTCAATGCGCGCAAGGTCGGATCGACCGCCGAATACGAGCGCTGCAGGACGTTTTCCATCACGAAATAAGATAGGAGAAGGCATGAGAAACGTACTTGAGTGGCTGGAGTCCACGGCCGCCGTCTCCCCTGACAAGACGGCATTCGCCGATCCCGATTCGACGGTGGGCTTCGCCGAGCTCGTGGCGCGTGCGCAGGGCGTGGGAACCTACCTCGCCGCGCGGCAGGCGCCATGCACGCCGGTCGCGCTGTTCCTCGAGAAGAGCACCACGGCCATCTGCGGCATGCTGGGCGCCACGTACGCGCGCTGCCCGTATTCCGTGCTCGACGTCCGCCAGCCTCGCGAACGTCTGCTCGGCATCGTCGGAACGCTCGAGCCGGGCATCGTCCTGACCGACGCCGCCTATGCCGATGCCGCGCGCGAGGCATTCGAAGGCACGTCGCTCGATGTGGTCGAGCTGGAAGGCATCCTCGGCACCGCGGCCGATGCCGATGCCATCGCCGCTCTCCGCGCGTCGGCGCTCGACGTCGATCCGCTCTATATCAACTTCACGAGCGGTTCGACCGGCACTCCCAAGGGCGTCGCCGTGTGCCACCGTTCCGTCATCGATTTCATCACGCACTTCACGAGCCTTTTCGGCTTCACTGCGCATGACGAGATCGGCAATCAGGCTCCGTTCGATTTCGACGTGTCCGTCAAGGACATCTACAGCGGCCTTCTGACGGGCGCGACGGTACACATGATTCCGCGCGATTACTTCAGCCAGCCGGCGAAGCTGATGGATTACCTGGTGGAACGTAAGATCACGACCTGCACCTGGGCGGTAAGCGCCATGTGCTTCGTCTCGATCATGGGCGGCTTCGACTACAAGGTTCCCGAGACGGTGAACAAGGTCATCTTCAGCGGCGAGGTCATGCCGGTCAAGCAGCTCAACGTCTGGCGCGCGCATCTGCCGCACGCCACGTACGTCAACGTGTACGGCCCGACGGAGATCACCTGCAACTGCACCTACTACGTCATCGACCGCGAGTTCGCGCGCGACGAGGTCATTCCTGCAGGTCGCGCGTTTCCCAACGAGAAGGTCTTCCTGCTCGACGAGGACGATGCCGAAGTCGTCGGTGCGGGGGAGCACGGCGAAGTGTGCGTGAGCGGAACCGCCCTTGCGCTCGGGTACTATAACGACCCGGCGCGCACGGCCGAGGCATTCATGCAGAATCCCCTGAACGCGCGCACGCTCGAGATGATGTACCGCACGGGGGACATCGGCATGTGGGACGAGGCGGGCAACCTTGTCTACGTCGGGCGCAAGGACCATCAGATCAAGCATCTCGGCCAGCGCATCGAACTCGGCGAGATCGAAGCGGGCGCCCAGGCGGTCGACGACGTCGAACGCGCCTGCTGCATCTATAATGCGAAGAAGAAGCGCATCCTGCTCTTCTACACGGGCGGCATCGACAAGGACGCGCTGCTCGAGGAGCTGAAGTCCAGGCTTCCGCAGTATATGGTCCCGAGCAAGGTCTTCGAGGTCGAAAGCATGCCCATGACCAAGAACGGCAAGATCGACCGCAAGGTCCTGGCGGAGATGGGAGGCGTCAGATAATGATGACGAACGAAGAGCTTTCAGCCGTCGTCGCCGATTACGGCACGCCCGCATTCGTGTTCGATGCAGGCGCCCTCGAGCGCCGCATCGCGGCATGCAGGGATATCGTCGGCGAGACCGTCGGCCTATGCTACGCGATGAAGGCCAACCCCTTCTTCGTGCGCCCGGCCGCCCATGCCGCCGACCGCCTCGAGGTCTGCAGCCCCGGCGAACTCGACATCTGCAAGCGCGCCGCCATCGATCCGGCGAAGATCGTCTATTCCGGCGTGAACAAGCTGCCG
This sequence comes from Slackia exigua ATCC 700122, assembly GCF_000162875.1. Lineage (GTDB taxonomy): Bacteria > Actinomycetota > Coriobacteriia > Coriobacteriales > Eggerthellaceae > Slackia > Slackia exigua. The sequence continues at coordinate 913,037 of NZ_GG700630.1, read as the reverse complement.
GAAGACATCGGGGACGCCATCGACTACGGCTGCGGCGTATTGACCGCCGAATCGCTTCTGCATGTGCGTTACATCAATCAGGTTGCGCTCGAAAAAGGCCTGGTCGTCGACGTGCTGCTGCGTCTCAATGCGGGCAGCCAGTTCGGCATGTCCAAGGAAGACCTCGTGTCCGTCGTGGACGACCTGGGTGCCTGGCCCGGCATCCGTGTGGTCGGCATCCATTATTTCGTGGGCACGCAGCGCAAGAAGCTCACGCACCAGATCAAGGAGCTCGAGAAGATCGAAGCGTTCATCGACGAGCTCGCATCCGAGCACGATTTCGTCGTCGAGCGGCTCGAATACGGCCCCGGCCTGGCTGTCCCGTATTTCATGGACGACGATTTCTCCGACGACCTCGCGCCGCTCAAAGAGATGGCCGACGTGCTGAAGCGCGTGGCGACCAAGGCGGAGCTCACGATCGAGATGGGCCGCTTCTTCGCGGCTCCCTGCGGCGCGTACGTCACGCGCGCGATGGACATGAAGTCCAACAAGGGCACCAATTACTGCATCCTCGATGGCGGCATGAACCATCTGACCTATTTCGGCCAGATGATGGGCATGCACGTTCCGCAGATCGCGAACCTTTCGCACCTCGATCGCACGGTCGATGCCGGCAACGTCGCGGAATGGTGCCTGTGCGGCAGCCTCTGCACGATCAACGACATTCTGACGCGCGCGGTCGAGCTCGAGGACTTCCGTCCGGGCGATGTGCTCGCGTTCTTCAACGTGGGAGCCTATTCCGTCACGGAGGGAATCCATCTTTTCCTGAGTCGCACCATGCCGCGCATCGTCGTGCGCTATGATGACGGGAGCGTGGCGCTCGTGCGCGATTTCATCGAGACGAGCACCCTCAATTGGATCCAGCAGTAGCGAAGGAAAGAAGCATCCATGGAAGAAATCACGCTTGATGCGGTCATCGAAATGCTCGAAGACGTCAAGGAAGGCGTCGACTACCGCAACGCCACCGCGCTCGTGGACAATCGCGAGATCGACTCGTTCGATATCCTTGCGATCATCTCCGCGATCGACGACGAGTTCGACCTTTCGGTTCCCGCGAAGGACATCGTTCCCGCGAACTTCAACAGCGCCCAGTCCCTCTGCGCGCTGATCAACCGTCTCGCCGAAGAGGAATAGCCGCCCGGGCGCGCATGGCGTCTGAAATCGGGAAACGGAGGGCGTTCGGGCCGATGCGGCTCGGGCGCCCTTTCGGCTATGGCCGTTTGGTGGCAGAGCGCATCGCGCTCGGCCGTATCGGGTATACTGAACCGAGTTCATGCAGTGCCTTGGACGGGCATGGGCGGCGATATGTTTCGAACCTGGTCAGGTCCGGGAGGAAGCAGCCATAAGGAACCTCTGACGAGCGCCCTTGCCTGTCCAAGGCACTGCGTTTCTCGGCCTCGCCCGCGGTGCGGTGGCATCCGAGGCCATCCGACACAGGCAGGCGAACGTGGGCATCATCCGATTCTTCATCAATCTGCTGAGCGACCCTCGCACGGCCATCGCGGGATGGATCGTGTCATTGGGCCCGGCGCTCGTCTACGCTCCGCTCTTCCTCGTCGTGTTCGTTGAGACGGGGCTCGTCTTCTTTCCGTTCCTTCCCGGCGATTCCCTCCTGTTCGCCGCAGGCGTCTTCAGCGCCGACGGCGGCGGGCTCAATATCGTCGCGACGCTCGTCGTCTTCTGGACGGCGGCCATTCTCGGCAACACGTCCAACTACTGGATCGCACGGTTCTTCGGATCGCGCATCGTCGATTCCGGCCGGGTCAAGGCCCTGACGCCCGAGCGTGTCGCCAAACTGGACGGGTTCTTCGCGACATACGGCGGGCTCACGATCGTGATCACGCGGTTCATGCCCTTCTTCCGCACGTTCGCGCCGTTCGTGGCGGGCATGGGACACATGGGATTCGCGACGTTCACGCTTTTCAACGCCATAGGCGGCGTATCATGGGTCAGTCTGTTCGTGCTGTCAGGATATTTCTTCGGCGGGATTCCGCTCGTCCAGGCCCATTTCGAGGCCATCCTTTTGGGTATCGTGGCGGTGTCGGCCGCGCCGGCGGTCGTCGGCGCGGCACGGTCTGCGCTCGCATCTCGGAAGAAGCGATAGCCGACGGTGTTTTCAGATGCGGGACGTGCGAAGATGACGTTCCGGAGGTTCATGGCGAAGGCAGGTTTCTATGACAGAGGCGCTCTATAGGAAGTATCGCCCGCAGACGTTCGACGACGTCGTGGGCCAGATCCATATCGAACGCACGATCAAGAACGCGCTCGAATCCGATCGCGTGAGCCACGCCTATCTCTTCTGCGGCCCGCGCGGCACGGGAAAGACCACGATGGCGCGCCTGCTGGCGAAGGCGCTCCTGTGCGAGAAAGGTCCGACGCCCGCGCCCGACGGCGAATGCGAGCAGTGCCTCGCCATCGCCGAGGGCACGCACCCCGACGTCAACGAGATGGACGCGGCCAGCCGCACGGGCGTCGAGAACGTCCGCGAGGAAATCATCGGCCGCGTTCAGTTCGCCCCGGTCCGCGGACGCTACAAGATCTATATTATCGACGAGGTCCACATGCTGTCCACGGCCGCCTTCAATGCTTTGCTGAAGACGCTCGAGGAACCTCCGAGCCATGTGGTCTTCATCCTCTGCACGACCGATCCGCACAAGGTTCCGGCGACCATCCATTCGCGCTGCCAGCGCTTCGACTTCCATCGTCTTGCGAACGAGGAGATCATCGCGCGCCTCGGCGCCGTCTGCGCCTCCGAAGGCGTGGAGTTCGAGGCGGAGGCGCTCGAGCTCGCGGCCAAGCGCGCCCAAGGCGGGATGCGCGACGCGCTGACGACGCTCGAGCAGCTCATCGCGTTCGGCGAGGGCCGCGTCACGATGCAGGTCGCTCTCGACGTCCTGGGGGCACTCGATTCGAACGACATGACGGACATCGTCGCGCGCATCGCCCGACGCGATGCGGCCGCATGCTTCACATGGGTGGCGGAATATGTCGAAACCGGTGCCGACCTTGCGCAGTTCGCACGCGACCTGGCATCGTACGTGCGGGATCTGTATGCGTTCATCCTGACCGACGGGGCGCTGGAGCCTCGGTCGTCGGCGACGAACGAGCAGCTTGCGGCTCAGGCGGGGCTGTTCGGTCCCGATCGGCTCGCGCATGTCCTTTCGATTCTGGGCGATGTGTGCGCCGAGCTGCGCTCATCGGCCAATCCGCGCCTGTCGTTCGAAATCGCGCTGACGCGCATGGCGCGCCCTGAAAGCGATCTGACGCTCGCATCGCTGGCGGCGCGCGTCGAAGAGCTCGAGCGCGCGTGCGCGCAGGGCGCCCGTCCCGTGGATGCGCCTGCCGTTCGTGTTGCGGCTTCGATGTTCGACTCGACGTCGGTCGCCGACGTGCCGATGGCTGCGTCCGCAGCTGCGGATGCGCCTTCCGCATCCGGCCTCTCACCTTCGGTGATCGCGGCGGCGCGCGCGATCAAGGGGGGAGGGGCTCCGTCGTCCGTACCTGTCGTCGATACCGGCGCCCCGGCATCGGCTGCGTCCGATGCGTCGGGATCCGACGCATCTTCCGGCGCGGCTGCGGTTGCGTCTGCAGAACGCATTCCCGCCGTGCAATCGGGGCTCGATTCCTCGCCGGCGCCTGCGGCGGATTCTCCGTCGGCGTCTGAGCCGAAGCTGGCCTTCTCGTCCGCGGAGCCTTCCGAAGCCGTCCGCGCGAAGCTTTCGAATCCCGCTGCCCTGCAGAGAGGATGGCAGGCGGCCGTCGCCGAGGTCAAGAACCTGAGGACGGCATATGGCGCGTTGCTCCTGTCCGCAAGCGTGTCGCCCGTTCAGGGCGCGTCGGGCTTGGCCGTCGAATTCTCGCATGAGAATTCTTTCGCGTTCTCGGCCGTGCAGAAGCCCGAAGTGTCCGAGATGGTCTCCGCCGCGCTCGCGCATGCGTTCGGAGGAGAGGTGCCCTTCGAATTCACGCAGGGAGGCGGCCGTCCCCAAGGATCGTCGCGCACGAAGGGCGGCGATTCGGCTTCGTCCGCTTCGGTGCCTGATCAGTCGCGTTCTTCGGGACGTGCGGGGATGAGCGCTGCCGAACGCGCGCGCGCCGCTATGGAAGCGGCCCGTGCGCGCGGGGATATGGACGCATCCGTCGCACCCGCGTTCGACCGTGCGACGACGCGTCCGATGCCGATTCCGTCCTCTGCGCTTCGGCCGGCCGTCGCGGAGGCGGCTGCGCCGCCCGACGGAGATGCCGTCCCGTATTCGGATGCCGACGCGGAATCCTACGCCGACGAGGCTGCCGCGCACGCCGTCCTGACCGTCGACGGTGCGAAGCCCGTCGATCCCGCCGAGGCGGGCAGGCGTCTCGGATTCGATTCCATGGTTCCCGCGCGCAGCGAGGAGATGCCTCCTCTCGCCGGATGGCCGATGCCTGAAGATGCTGCCGGGACGTCGAACCCTGCACAGGAAAAGGCATCCGTCCCGGAACCTTCGGCGAAGCGTGCGCCGCATCCGTCTGCGATGCCTGCGAGGAAGGCGCCGGCATCGTCCGCGTCCGCCTCTGCTTCGGCCGATTCCGACCCGGCGGCGCCCGGCGTTTCGGGGCAGCAGGCCGGAGGCCGCCCTCGACCGTCCGATTCGGAGCCTCGGACCAAGAGTCGCCCTCGACCGCCCGCGCCGGCGCCTGAGCCTGCGCAGGATGCGGGGATGGATGCCGCGAGCATCTTCAGCGCGCTCGGCGTTTCCCTCGACGACGTGCAGGAAAGCTCGTAGGTCCGTCGCGGCGGCGTGGCTGCCGCCGCGCGTCGTGGCGCGATTGCCGTCGGACGACGAACGATATGAGATAATCCGCTGCGGCGCCCGTCGGCGTCGCAGCCTTGGATCGAGACGAAGGAGCATTCCCATGCCCGATATGAAGCAGATGATGCGTCAGGCCCAGAAGATGCAGGCCCAAATCGCAGCCGTTCAGGACGAGATCAAGGACATGACCGCCGAGGCGACCGCGGGCGGCGGCATGGTCAGGGCCGTCGCGGGCGGCGATATGTCGATCCGCGAGCTCGTCATCGATCCGGCCGCCGTCGATCCCGAAGATGTCGACATGCTGCAGGACATGGTCCTCGCGGCCTGCAACGAAGCGTTGCGCGCCGTCACCGCCAAAGGCGAGGCCCGTATGAGCATGGTCGCAGGCGGGATGCATATTCCCGGCCTTATGTAGGAAGGCGGCCGACCAGTGGAGGCCGCTCCTGCCATACAGACGTTGCTCGACGAGCTCGAGCGCATGCCAGGCGTCGGTCCTAAGAGCGCCCAGCGCATCGCGTATTGGATCCTGAATTCCGATAGAGCGACGGCCGAACGTCTCGCGCAGGCCGTGCTCGATGTGAAGAGCTCCGTGCATTTCTGCCCGCGCTGCTTCAACTACGCGCAAGGCGATGTCTGCGATATCTGCGGGTCTGCGAATCGCGATGCGCATACGATCTGCGTGGTGAGCGAGCCTCGGGACATCGCGGCCATCGAACGCACGGCGGTGTACAAGGGTCTGTACCATGTGCTCGGCGGGGCCCTGTCTCCCATGGACGGCATCGGTCCCGACGATCTCAAGGTCGCGGAGCTCATGGCGCGCCTTGCCGTCGAAGATGTGACGGAGGTTCTTATCGCCACGAACCCCGATGTCGAAGGCGAGACGACGGCGACGTACCTTGCGCGCCTCATCAAGCCGTTGGGCATCGAGGTCTCGCGCCTCGCGAGCGGCCTTCCGGTCGGAGGGGACCTTGAATTCGCCGATGAGGTCACGTTGGGGCGGGCGATCGAAGCGCGCCGCGCGCTATGACGGACGCGTTCGCGATTTCGCTCGGGGCGAAGCCTTGCCTGATGTGTAGAAACGTTGTAGAATAATCCTCGTTTACAGAGGCGCAAGCTTCGGTAAGTTTGAGGACCTTGCTCATAGGAGGGGAAGCAAGGTCCTCTTCTTGTGTGCGGATGCGTTCGATTTCTTCGGCATGGTCGCATGCATTGAACATTCCATCTCGGGCTATAGGTGAGAATGCGCGCCCAGGGCCCATCGACGATCCGAATGCATCGAATGGTCCGTTCAGAGCGTATGCGATGCATCGAAGGCGTCCGGCGTGCATCCGAAGCATAAGGGCCATAGCCATAGGCCCAGCATGAAAAGGAGAACGGCCTCGGAATCGTCCGAGGCCGTTGTGCATGCATGGTGGGCGATGAGGGGTTCGAACCCCCGACCTTGTGCGTGTAAAGCACCTGCGCTCCCGCTGCGCCAATCGCCCATAAGGCAATCCATTTTCACACATCCCGACGTTCGTGTCATGGCTTTTCTCGGAACGTGATGAGAAGCGCATCGGATCCGACGGCCTTCTCCGCAAGAAGGGATCGCATCGCGCGGCGTATCCCCTCGTGCTTTCGGCAAGGCTTCGGATAGGGCGGCGCAAGGTCGTCGCGCTACCGTCTCTTCCACGCAACAGGCGAGGAGGAAGCGATGAGGAAACGAAGATCCCTGGCGTTCGGCGCGGCATGCGGGGTCATATGCGCCGCATGCATGGCGGCATATGGCAACCAGCTCGAAAGCGCGGTAGCCGACGAGCGCGCGGAGATGCTCGAAAGGTTCGGAGGCGAGCAGGTGGAAGTCCGCGTCGCGACGCGCGATATCGCGGTCGGCGAGAGGCTGAGCGATGCGAATTCGACGTCGCAGCTCTGGCTTTCCGCCCTCCTTCCCGATCAAGCCGTCATAGACGCGGGCGATGTGGCGGGACGTTCCGTCACGACGCCCATATTCGAAGGGGAGGTCGTGTGCGCCCAGCGCTTCGACGAGACCGAGGAGAAGCCTCTGCAGGTTCCCGACGGCATGTGCGCGGTGAGCGTTCCGGCCGACACCCTCGCAAGCGTCGGCGGTTCGGTGGCCCCCGGGGCGCTCGTCGACGTGTATACCTCGTCGGGTTCGTCGACCGATCTGCTCGCCCAGTCCGTGCTCGTGCTTTCGACGAGCGCATCGGGCCAGGCGTCCGCTTCGCCTGCGGCGTCCTCGCCTCTTTCCTGGGTGACTCTCGCGGTGGCACCCGATCGCGTCGAGGAATTCGTTGCCGCCGCCCAAAGGACCGAGCTGTACTTCACCCTGCCGGCTTCCGGCGTTCGCGGATCCAAAGAGGGCGGTGCGCAGGGCGAGGACGGCGGATCGGCCGATGCCGATGCGAAACGGGAAGAAGGCTCGCCCGGCATGTCGGCCGGGACGGCAGGTACGGAAAGAAGCGCAGGGGCGGCATCGACCGATGGCGAGGCCTCGCGCGCCGATGGCAAGGAGGGGAAATGAAGCGGCTCAGGCTTCTGTGCGCCGAGGAGGAAGTTCTCGCGCATCCGGAGATGATGGGGCTTGAAGGCGAGCGTCTCGATGCGCTCGAATGGGTCTTGTGCGTGCATGGCGCCGAAGAATGCCGAAGCGCGGCGGAATCGCTTCCCGATTCGGTCGGCGTATGGATCGTGTCATGCGACGACATGGATGCCGTGAACCTTGCGGCTGCGCTCAAGCGGGACGATCCCGATCGAAACGTGTCCCTGGTCTCCTTCTCTCCCGACGGATCGCTTTCGAGCCGCGCATCGCAGGCGAGTATAGACGGCGTGCTCGACGAGGGCGCGTTCAAACGGGAATTCGCCACATGGAAGGCGATGATGCGAGGGTTCGTCGCCGCAGAAGGACCGATGCGCGAAGGCGTGCGGACGGTGGGGGAGTTTGCCGAGGACGATCCGTGCGACGCGCTTGAGGAGCGCGCGATGCCTTCGCTCGAAGCCTCGGTGCCGCGCATGCTTTCGCATGCGCCCGATTCCGCCGAGGCTTGCGGCAAGGCTATAGGCATTCTGTCGGCGAGCGGAGGTTCGGGCAAGAGCACCGTCGCGGCCCTGTGCGCCATCCGGGCCGTCCACCTCGGCTTGAGCGCGGTGATCGTAGATGCCGACCTGCAGTTCGGCGATATAGCGTGCGCATTCGGCGTGAAGGACCCTCTTTCCGCGGACGAGGCTCTGAGACGTCCTGACCTGGTCACGTCTTCGGTCGAGGGCGCACCGGCCGTCGTAGGGCCTCCTGCCTCGATCGAGGATGCCGAGGCGGCGGCGATCGCCCTTCCTGCGCTTGTTCGAAAACTGAAGGCTCGGTTCGACGTCGTCGTCGTCAATACCGGCTCGTTCTGGACGGACGTGCATGCAGCGATCCTGGATTGCACGGATGCGGTCGTTTTCGTTCTCGACCAGCGTTCGACGTCGTTGAAGTCGACGGTTCGGGCGGTCGAGCTGTGCGGGAGGCTCGGCGCCGCTACGAGCTCGTTCTCCTTCCTCGTCAATCGATACGAGGAGTCCGGCCTGATCACGATTATGGATGCATCGTGCGCGCTGCACGGTGCGCACGTCGGTGCCCTTCCCCGTGCGGGTCGGGAGGTCGAGGAGCTGTTCAGCTCGGGATGCCTCATCGAGCTCACGAGGGAACGCAACGCCCTGTGCGACGCGCTCGCCGAGGCCGTCGATCCGTTGCTTCCCGGCATCGAGCCTCGCGGCGCCCAGGAAGGAAAGGCGAAACGGTGGAGCCCGTTCGGGTTCCTTCGCAAGAAGGAGGCGTGCGCATGAGCCTGGCGCAACGGGTCGAGGAGGCGCGTTCATGCGCGTCCGATTCGGCGGCCGAGGGCGTCGCCGTCGACTTCGCCCTGCTTCGATCCGCCGTGTCTCGATTGCTCGATGCCGACGAGCTCGCGCGCATGGTGTCCGACAATCCCATGCAGGCGCGAAACGAAATCAGGGAGGCGTGCAGGCGCGTCTTCGCGCGTCCCGATTGGAACGGCAGGTCGACGGCGCTGAACGAAAGCCTCGTCCAGGCGCTGCTCGACACCGTCTTCGGCCTCGGTGCGATCCAGCCTCTCATGGACGACGGGGATATAACCGAGGTGATGGTGAACGCGGGGAGAAAGGTGTTCGTGGAGCGGCGGGGCGTTCTTGAGCCCTGTGCTGCCCAGCATCTTGACGAGAAGCAGGTCAGAGCATTGATCGATAGGATTCTGTCGCCGCTCGGCCGTCGTGTGGACGAGTCGTCTCCCATGGTCGACGCTCGTCTTCCGAGCGGTCATCGCGTGAACGTGGTCATTCCGCCCATAGCGGTCGACGGTCCGTGCATGACCATCCGCAAGTTCACCGTGCGCGTCATGACGCTCGATGAGATGCGAGGCTCGGGTTCGTTCGGCCGCGAGGAGCAGACGATGCTGGAATGGGCCGTCGCCCTGCGCAAGAACATCGCGGTCTGCGGCGGGACGGGAAGCGGGAAGACCACGATGCTCAACGCCCTTTCATGCCTCATTCCGCAGGACGAGAGGATCGTGACCATCGAGGATTCCGCCGAACTGCGATTCCTGGAGCATCCTCACGTCGTGCGCCTGGAAGCGCGGCCGGCGAGCTCGGAGGGGTCGGGCGCCGTCACCATTCGCGACTTGGTAAGAAATGCGTTGCGCATGCGGCCCGACCGCATCGTCGTGGGGGAGTGCCGCGGATACGAAGCGCTCGACATGCTTCAGGCGATGAACACCGGACACGATGGGTCGCTGACCACCCTGCATGCGAATTCGCCTGAGGATATGACGATGCGTCTTGCGGCCATGGTCCGTTTCGGGTCCGACCTTCCGGTCGACGTCATAGAGGGCATCATCGCGTCTGCGCTTGACGTGGTCGTGCAGGTGGCGCGTTGGAGAGACGGCCGCAGGTTCGTATCTTCGATCGCGGACGTCCTTTCTGCGGACGATGGAGCAGGCTGTCGCGTCGTGCGCGCATATGAAAGGGTCTCGCCGGATGCTCCGGGCGCATGGAGGGCCGTGCCGCGATGGCTTGACGAGGCCGCGCACGTGGATGAGAGCCTGGGAGGGGAGGTGGAGGCGTGGATGCGCAGGTGCTCTTGGGCGGAGCCTGTCTTGCGGCGGGCATAGCCTGCGGAATCGTTGCGGCCCGCACGTTCGCCTGGGGTTCAGGGGTGCTCGTGCGCGCACGGGCGCAGGCGGATTCCTTTCGCGGTGAAGATCGATCGGGCGTCGGCGACACGGGCAGGGCGCTTCGTATCGTCGGATACGTGACGCGAAACGGCGTTCCGGCGTTTTCGTGGGCGCGAAGGGCGGTCCTGTCCTTCCCGCGCGCGAGGCGGCGCTTCGAAGGGGTCGCGGACATCGTGTCCCGATCATGCGGAGGCGCATCGGTCGAAGGGGTCTGCGAGGCATTCCTTCTGCTCCTGTGCATGCTTGGAACCGTGTCTTTGATCGCCGCGAGGTCCGTGATCTTCACGGCTTGCCTCTGCGCCCTGGCCGTCGCGTGCACCTTCGCGGCTGCGTCTCGTCGAAGGGATGCCGAGCTGCAGCGCATGCGCGAGCTCGTTCCCGACGCCCTGCGATGCATGGAAGCCTGCTTCCATGCAGGCCTTACGGTCCCCCAGGCGTTCGCAGAGGTCGCCCGTGAAACCAAGCCTCCTTTGCGCGACGCGTTCTCCATGGTTTCTCACGACATGGAGCTGGGCAGGTCGGTCGATGAAGCGCTCGAAAGGTTTCGACGGGCGTCGAGCCTTCCCGAGCTGTCGTTCGTCGCCATGGCGCTTGACGTGCAGCATGCATGCGGTGGCGATGCGTCGCGAATCGTGCAGAGCGCGCAGGAAAGCGTGGAGAGGGGAATCGAACTCAGGCGTTCGCTCAGGGTGCAGACCGCGCAGGCGAAGCTGTCCGCCCAAGTCGTCAGCATCATGCCGATCGCCCTGCTCGTCGTTCTGTCGGGCATAGACCCCGGCTTCATGGACCCGTTTTTCGAAAGCGGCGCAGGCATCGCCCTGCTCGTGTGCGCTGCGGCTATGGAGATCGCCGGCATCGCGATCGTGTCGCGCGTGCTTGACGTCGATATAGGATAGGAGGAATCCCATGAACGTGCTTCCGATGGCAGCCGTGCTCTTCGCCGCTGCAGGAGGGGTCGTCATCTCGACGGAGGCGATGCGCTCTCGCGCGCGAAAAGAGCTCAAGCGTTCCGTGCTGCACGCGTCGTCGCTTCCCGAGCGTCCTGCCGAAGAAGGATCGCTCTTTCGCTTCCGGCCATTCGTCCCCACGTCGGGCGGAAAGCCCGATCTCAGGATCGAGCGGCATGCATCGGAGCTGTTCGATGCCGTTTCCCTTGGCATGAGGGCAGGGCTTTCCTTCGATGCGGCCTTCGCCTTGTATTGCACGAGGTTCGACGACGAGCTTGCAGGGGTGTGCCGGGATGCGCACAGGGCATGGTCGACCGGCGTGCTGACCCGCGCCGAGGCGCTTGCTTCCATAGCGTCGAAAGCCCGAAGTCCCACATTGGAGCGCTTCGCCGCGAATGTGGAAAGAAATGTCCGGTTCGGAAGCCCCATGGGGCGCATGCTCGACGCGCTCTCCCGGGAATCGTCGGGCGCGTACCGCACGAAGATCGAAGAGCGCGTCGCAAAGGCGCCGATCGAAATGCTCATTCCGACGGCGACGCTCATACTTCCCGCGATGCTCATCGTGATTCTCGGCCCCGTGCTTCTCGACCTGGCATGACGTATGCGTCATGCATCATCACGAATTTCTCAGGAAAGGATCTTCCCATGTATGAGAACCAGCTCTCTTATCTCTCTCCTGCCGCCTCGCGCGATGGAGCATCCTGCGTTTCGGCGCCGTCGCCCGCCCGTGTACGCACGCGTGCGATCCGCATTGCCCAGAGTCTCCACGCGTCGGCGAAGGCGAAGCTTGCGTGCAGGAAAGGGCAGGGCACGACGGAATACGCGATCCTCGTGGGCGTCCTGGTGGTGATCGCCATCCTCGCGATCACGGTGTTCAAGCCCAAGATCCAGGAACTTTGGGATGCAATCGCGAGCGGCATAAACGGGCTATGAAGCGGTGCGGTGCGGATGCGCGCCGGCGGCTCGCGACGGGCTTGCCGCGCAATCCGATGGGCTTTTTCAGGCGGGCACGTGTCGGGGATGCGGGCCAATCCACCGTCGAATACGCCGTGGCCCTTTCCGTCGCGACGGCGATTTTCATCGCGCTCGGGGTCTTCTGGAGATTCTCTTCAGGGGAGGGTTTGTCCCAAGGGATCGTCGAATCCCTCATGAGCAGGATTCCAGGAGGTCTTGTCTATGCTGCGATGCTCTGACCTGCGTTTGCGTTGTCTTGCTGGCGGAGCCTTCGGTCAGGCGACCGTTGAAGCGGCGCTTCTCATACCGGTGCTCTGCATTGCGGCCCTCCTTGTCCTTCAACCTTCGTTCATCCTGTTCGGACGCCTCGCCATGCAGGCATCGGCAGCCGATGGGTGCAGGGTTCTCGAAACCCTCGAACCTGGCCACGAGGCGTGGGCGAAGGATTTCATAGCGTACCGGCTGTCCGGAGTGCCGGATGTCCCGGCGTTTCATGCAGGCCCGTGGGACATCGCGGTCGAAGGGGACGAGACGTCCTCCGTCGTGCATGTGAGCATCGCGCACCGCGTGAAGCTCCTGCCCTTGCTGGGCTTCGCGGCCGGTGCGGCCGGGTTCGCGGATGCGGACGGATGCTGCGAAGTGAGCGTCGAGGATTCATTGACGAAAGACGAATGGCTGGCCGAGGTCGAGTCGGGGCTTGCGCCGTCGGTCTGGGTAGCGCGTTGGGAGGAGAAGGTGTGAAGCACCGGTCGAAGCAGCGGCGCGCAGGATGCCGCGTAAAAGGGGCGATGGGCCTGTTTTTCAGGGAGGATGGCTACACGACGGTCGGCGCGGCGCTGGCCGTTCTTCTCACGTGCTCGCTCGTGTGCATGTCGGCCTGGGCGTACGAGGCGCAATCGCGCACGTCTTCCATCCAGTCGATTGCCGACGCCGCGGCGTTGGCGGCGGAGAACGAGGTCGCCGAGTTCGATAGAGTCGTCAAGGTGGCGGATGCCACGTTGCTGAGCATGTCCCTGACGGGAATCGTCCTGCTGGGAGTCGGCACCGTCTGCTGCTGCGTTCCTGCAGCCGCTCCTCTGGGGGAACGGCTCGTGGAAGCGGGAGCGAAGGTCATAGAGAAGCGTTCCGCGGTTGCGAAACGCTTCTCGGAATCCCTGAACGCGGCCCAGGCCGCGCTGCCCGCCCTCGCCGTCGCATCCGCCGAGGCGGTCATTCTGGAAAACGCTTCGGACGATCTGCATCTGTTGGGATACGTGGAGGTCGTGCCCTGGAAAGGCGAGGCTATAGACGTGCCCGACCCTGCTTCTCTCAAAGACGCCTCCGATACGGCCGAATCGAACGCCGAAGAAGCCGAGCGGCTGGCCAAAGAGGCGGACGAAGCGTCGACGCGCGCGAACGAAGCGCTCGAGCGCGGGTTCGAGGCGGATTGCGGGGCGTACCCAGGCGCATGCATGCGCGAGAGGGCCGAAACCCTGTCGACTATCTCGCCGATCGACAATCCTTTGTATGAATCGAGTGCGACCTGGACGTTCTCCGTCGCCCTCGAACGTGCGCGCGCATATTACCGATGCCGCTACGACCAGGAACGTCCTGCTTCGGCCAGCATGGAGGAAGAGGTGCGCAGCGCGCTGCGCAAGAGGTTCTACGATTTCGCGATGGACGAGCTCGCCCGCGGGAGGGCGTACGACGACGGCGTGTCGGAGCCCGACCTCTATTTTCCGCTGCTGCCGAAGAACGCCGACGAGTTGAAGCGCACGTCGCTGTACACCGACCCGCTCTTCCCAGTGAGCGGCGGTGCCCATCGATACCTCTGCGCCTGGTCGGGATGCCCGTCTCTTGCGGAATCCGGTTCGGCGGGCATGGGATCCCTCTCGCATATCGATGCGGGAACGCTCGAGGTATGTCCGCATTGCGGCGTGAACGCGTCGTACATGGGAAGGGTCATGGCGGCTTCGTCCTCGATCGATAATGGCTTCGAATACCACTATCGCATCGTCGCGGATGCCGCAGAGGAATACGAGTCGTCCAAGAAGGCCGCAGTCGAGAAGACGAACGAGGCGAAGGATCTCGTCACGAATACGTTCGACGCGCTGGGCCGGGCGCTTGCCGATGCCGTTTCGTATCGAATCGAGGCGTTTCCTCCCGGCAGGTTCGGCGTCGTCGTCGCCGTATCGGCCGATGCGAGCGCCGAAGCGCCGGCGGCGTTCGTCACCGCGCCCGGCGATCTGGGCTCGTTTACGGCCATCTCGGCGAGCACATGCGTGGAAGATCCATCCGAGAACGTCATGGCGTCCTTGCTCGACGGAGCGCGCGAGGAAGTCGACTCCGAGCTCGTAGCGGGAGGAGACGTGGCTTTGGGGATCTGGGGCGTGATGATCGATGCGTACGGGGGAGGCGTGGACGCGCTCGCATCCGGAATCGAATCGATCTTGAACGGCATTCCCCTCATCGGACCGAGCGGACTTGGAACCTGGGCCTCCGATGAGCTGACGAGGCGCATTCGGGATATCGGCCTCGAGCCTGCAAGCACGGGGGCTCCGAAACCGGTGGTCATCAATACGAGGCATGTGCTCGACCGGGTCGACGGTCCCTTGGCCGAAGCGATCATGCGTGTGAAGGAGGTGGCGCCATGAGATCGGAGAAGCGCATAGCGGGTCAGATGACCGTTGAGTTCGCCGTCGCGTTTCCCGTCATCGCGATGATCGCGGCAATCGCCTGCCTTAGCGTCGCCTACATGGGGTTCTGCGCATCGTTCGACGGTGCGGCGAGGAACGCTATGCGGCTTGAGGCAGACGACGGGAACGACGCCGCGGCATCGGCTGAAATCGCGGATCGCATAGCGGCTGCGACGGGCATCGATCGATCGTGCATCTCGGTCGATCGGTCGCGCACGGGGCTCGGCCACATGCGGTATACGGCCACGTTCTCGTTCGATCCTTCCTTGGTGGGGCTTCATGTTCCCACAAGCATCTTCGGGATCGAGATGCCGATGCTCACGCACGAATGCAGCCTGGTCGTAAGCCCGTACAGAAAGGGGGTGGTCGTGTGATCGGGGATGCGGTCGTTCTTTTCCGCTGGACCGCGCGCCTGCGCGGACTGATCGCGCGCGATCAGTCGTGGAATGCGATGGTCGTGCTCGTGCCGTGCGGGAGCATCCACACGTTCGGCATGCGCGCCTCGATAGACGTCGCATTCTTCGACGCCCGAGGAAGGGCTCTCGCCTCCTTTCAAGGAGTTCCGCCGAATCGGCGTCTTGCGGTGCGCGGCGCCCGATTCGTATGCGAACGATTCGCGCGTGAGGAAAAGGCCTGGTTCCTGCCGGGACAGAGCGCATTTCGCGATTTCGAGGGCCGATGCTGCGCGTGCGCGGCCGGTGACGATTCCCCGTAATCGGGGCGGGCGGATCGCGCCCGTTTCGACCGTGCGTCTTCAAGCGCGATGGCAGCTGAGGGGCAGGCGCCTCGACAAGGCCGAGGACGTCATGCGCGCAGCGTGCGCCTTCACGTGCGATCGCAGGCGGGGAAAGGCTTCGCGCTTCGCGAGCCGTTTTTCAAGATCCCATATCGATGAAGGAGAAATGAATGAAAGAGTGTCCTATATGCGGCTCGCGTTGCTTCGACGACATGGATAGGTGCTACGGATGCCTGCATGATTTCACGAGAGACGAGGCCGGTGCCGTGGAATCGGGCGTCGATGGCTCAGGAGCAGGAAGCGGCGAAGAGGCGCATGCGCTTCGACGGAGCGCCTCTCGGCAGGTATCTCATGCGCCGAGCGATCCGGGTTCGCCGGAGGGGGATGTGCGGCCGGAACATGCCGCGCCCGCCCTATCGTCGTTGAACCTCGGTTCCGCTTCGGGAGAGCTTTCGTTCGTCGTGAGGATCTCGCTCAGCCCCATGGCTTCTTGAGCATCTCGGGACGAGCCGTATGGAATAAATATCCGTAGTTTACTTTTTAGTTAGTTGAGGATTACTATAATGCCTTAGTTTGTCGAGTTTACTTCGCACGGCATTCGTGCGAAGGATGATGAGAAGGAGGTGCAGGCATGGAAGATACCGCTCTTTCCGCAGGCGCGCATAATGCATCGACGGGCGTCAGCATGCCGAGCATGCCGCTTTCGTTTCTTCATGTGAACGAAAGCGCGACCATCGTGAGCATCCATGCGGACGAGAAGCTCCACCACCACCTTGAGAACATGGGGTTCGTGGAGGGCGCTTCCGTGACGATCGCGTCCCAGAATGCCGGCAACATCATCGTGCAGGTGAAGGGCGCCAGCATCGGCCTCGATAAGAACATGGCTCGCAAGATCATCGTGGGCTAGCGTAACTCGTATTGCACGCCGCTTCCCGCAATGGGGGCGGCGTTGCGATAGCCACTATCCAATCGAAAAAGGAAGGGGGAAGAACGATGGAGACGAAACAGGTCACGCTCAAGGAGATTCCCGTCGGCGGCAAGGCCAAGGTCCTGAAGATCACGGGATCCGGCGCCGTCAAGAAGCACATCATGGACATGGGCGTCACCAAGGGCGCGGAAGTGTTCGTGCGCAAGGTCGCTCCTATGGGCGATCCGGTCGAATACACCGTGCGCGGCTACGAGCTCTCGCTTCGCAAGGACGAGGCTCAGAACGTCGTCGTCGAGCCGCTCGCGTAGCGGCGGCGAACGACGTCGGCCGTGAAACAAGATGCCGATGGGCAAGGACCGCTTCAAGCGGTTTTTTACGGCATCGGGGTTAACGAGAGTTGACCGTATAAGGTAAGGAAGGAATGAAATGGCTATCCGCATTGCTCTTGCAGGCAATCCCAATTGCGGCAAGACCACAATGTTCAACAAGCTCACGGGCGCGAACCAATACGTTGGCAACTGGCCCGGGGTCACTGTTGAGAAGAAAGAAGGAAAGTACCTACGCGACAAGACCGTGACCATCACGGACTTGCCGGGTATTTACTCTCTCTCCCCGTACTCGCCCGAGGAGATCGTCGCGCGCGATTACCTCATCGACGAACGTCCCGACTGCGTGGTCAATCTGGTCGACGCGACCAACCTCGAGCGCAACCTGTATCTCACCACGCAGATCGTCAACCTCGGCCTTCCCGTGGTGGTCGCGCTGAACATGGCCGACCTCCTCGAGAAGAACGGCGACAAGATCGACCTGGCGAAGCTCTCGAAGACGCTGGGGTGCCCCGTCGTCACGACGAGCGCCCTGCATAACAAGGGCCTCGACGAGCTTCTCGACGAGGCGATCAAGGCGGCGAACGCCGGCGTGGCCGCCAAACCCGCCTTCAGGTTCGACGCCGCCGTCGAAGACGCGCTCGCCGAAATCGAGAAGACCCTGACCGCCACGCCGGATTACCTCCGTCGCTGGTACGCCATCAAGCTCTTCGAGCATGAGGAGCGCGCCATCGCGACGCTCAAGCCGGGCAAGGACGTCCTCGCGAAGGCCAAGGCCGTTCGAGAAGGCCTTGAGAGCCAGTTCGACGACGACGCGGAGTCCATCGTCACGTCAGAACGCTACGACGCCATCGCGCATATCGTCGATGAGACCGTCAAGCGCTCCGGCAAGACCCTGACCGCCACGCAGAAGATCGACCGCATCGTCACGAGCCGTTGGCTCGGCCTGCCGATCTTCATCCTGGTCATGTTCATCGTCTACTACGTCTCCATCTCCACGGTCGGCACGGGTGCGACCGACTGGGTCAACGACAGCCTGTTCGGCGATGGGTTCTTCATTTCCGGAGGCGACGGCTTCGAAGAGGCGACGGCGGCCGCCGAAGAGGCGGGCGCGGAAGCTCCCGATCCGTCCGAATTCGGAACCTGGGTCAACGGCATCCCCACCGTGGTGACCGGCGCCCTTGAATCGGTCGACGCCGCTCCTTGGCTCCAGTCGCTGATCATCGACGGCATCATCGCGGGCGTCGGCGCCGTTCTCGGCTTCATCCCGCAGATGCTCGTGCTCTTCCTCTTCCTGGCGTTCCTCGAAGGATGCGGCTACATGTCGCGCGTCGCGTTCGTCATGGACCGCATCTTCCGCAAGTTCGGTCTGTCGGGCAAGAGCTTCATCCCCATGCTCATCGCCTCCGGCTGCGGCGTGCCCGCCGTCATGTCCACTCAAACGATCGAGAGCGAGAAGGATCGTCATATGACGATCATGACCACGACCATGATTCCGTGCTCGGCCAAGCTGCCGATCATCGCTCTGGTCTTCGGTGCCCTTGCCGGCGCCGAGGACAGCACGGTCTGGTGGGTCGCTCCGCTGTTCTACTTCATGGGCGTCACGGCGATCATCGTCTCCGGCATCATGCTGCGCAAGACGCGCCTGTTCGCCGGCGAGGCAACGCCGTTCGTCATGGAGCTTCCCCAGTACCACGTTCCCACGGTGCGTTTCGTCCTGCAGTCTTCGTGGGATCGCATCAAGAGCTACTGCATCAAAGCCGGTACCATCATCTTCCTGTCCACGATCGTCATTTGGTTCCTGCTCAACTTCGGGTTCGGCGAGGGATCGTTCGGCCTCATCGATCAGGAAACCCAGATGGATTCCAGCCTGATGGCGTACCTGGGCAAGGGTCTTGCCTGGATCTTCATCCCGCTCGGCTTCGGCGACTGGCAGGCTACCGTCACGACCGTCACCGGACTCGTCGCCAAGGAGAACGTCGTCGCCACGATGGGCATTCTCACGAGTCTCGGATCCGAGGTCGGCGAGACCGACCCGTCGCTGTGGTCGTCCTTCGCCGCCATGTTCGGCGGATCAGCCCCCGCGATCATGGCGTTCTGCGCGTTCAACCTGCTGTGCGCGCCGTGCTTCGCCGCCATCGGCACCATTTGGCGCCAGATGGGCAATGCCAAGTGGACGTGGATCGCGATCGGGTATATGACCGGGTTCGCGTATGTCGTCGGTCTGATCATCTACCAGCTCGGCATGCTGCTCTCGGGCCAGGGCTTCGGCATCGGCACCGTCATCGCCGTCATCGCCCTCGCAGGCATCCTCTTCCAGCTCTTCCGTCCCATGCCTCATTTCGAGGACAAGAAGGATGAAGCGGTCGTAGAGAACGCGTAGCGATTCCGTTGCTTCTATCGGGTCCTGGACGCATGCGTTCGGGGCCCGATGTACGTTATGCGATGAGAAAACGAACGATCCTGTGAAAGGAGGATGAGGTCATGAACTTCTCGACATTCATCATCCTGCTCGTGCTCATCGGCCTTGTGACCCTGTCTATCAGGTACTATCGGAAGAAGGGCACGTGCGGGTATAAGGATAAGTGCGGCCATCAGGATTGCAACGCCGAATACACCGGGGAATGCAGCGCGGCGGAGAAGATGATGGAAGACGTCCGCCGCAACCTTGAGTCGCATTCTTGACAGGAATGCTTAATGGGACGGAGATCCCGTCGTGCGTGCAGGAGGGGCCTTCGAGTCGTTGCGTCATGACGGGTCGAAATCCTCGGCCGCATGTTCCGTTCGAAGAATGTATTCTTCCGTCCGGCATTCGCAAACGCGGAGCTTGGCGGAAGGATTTCTTGCTAGAATGCAAGCAGTATCACCATCGTGCAGTATCACCGATGCGCCTCGAGGGTTCGAACCTGAGAGCCGCCGAGCCTCCACGGGGCCTTGCAGTCGCGTATTTCGCGTGAAGCAGGCATGCGTGGACGCAGGAAGGGTCTGACATGACGAACGCTCCCACCGAAACAATGCTCGAGTCTCGCGAAGACGAGGTCCTGAGCCATTCGCTCGAAGACTACCTCGAAGCCATCGTCGATCTTGCGGGGCCGGAGCGCAAGCCCATCCGCGCGGTCGACCTTGCCAACAAGCTCGACGTCTCCAAGGCGTCGGTTTCCAAGGCCCTCACGACCCTCAAGGCGAAAAGCTATGTGGAACAGCCGTACTACGGTGACGTCACGCTTACCGAAGAGGGCGAGGAATACGGCTCGTACATCTGGCGCAAGCATAACAAGCTCTATAAGTTCCTGAACGAGACGCTCGGTATCGAACCGGAGCTTGCGAACTACGAGGCATGCCAGATGGAACACACCATCAGCCGCGATTCGTTCGCGAAATGGGAAGCGTTCTTCGAAGGGCTTGAATCGAAGAACTGACGCTTCCATTGCGGTTTTTCCGAATTACTTATGGGCGGCATCTTTCAGGTGCCGCCTTCTTGTATCGTGGCATGCATTCCGCTCGCTTCCCAGGCACAGAAGGATGGCCGTCCCATGCACGTAGAGCTGCTGTACCATACGCCCGAACCCGAGCGCGCCATCGCCACGGCCGCACGCCTGTGCTATGCGCCCGTCGGTGCTGCCGAGCTGATGGAGACCATGCCTGCAGAGCGTGTGACCAGCGTGCTTTCAACGATTCTGAAAAGCGGCCACCATTCGACGCTCGAACATGCGAGCTATACGTTCGCGGTCGAAGGCGTCTCGCGCGCCTTGACGCACCAGCTGGTGCGTCATCGCATCGCAAGCTTCAATCAGCAGTCGCAGCGCTACGTCAAGTTCAAAGAAGGCGTCCCATACGTGACGCCCGATTCCGTATCGTCCGACCCTGAGCTCTCGCGCGTCTTCGATGCGGCCGTCGATGCGGCCGTGCAGGCCTACGAGAAGCTCCTCGCTGCGGGCGTCCCCGCAGAAGATGCGCGCTACCTGCTTCCGAATGCGACGGAATCCAAGATCGTCATCACGATGAACGTTCGCTCTCTGCTCAATTTCTTCTCGCTGCGCTGCTGCAATCGCGCGCAATGGGAAATTCGCGAGCTCGCATGGAAGATGCTCGAGCTCGCGCGTCCGACCGCACCGTTCATCTTCATGGACGCGGGTCCGTCGTGCGTGCGCGAGGGCTGCCACGAGGGGAAGATGACCTGCAAGAACCCGTATCCTAAGATCGTGAGGCCGTAACCTATGCCGAAAGCCCGCATCGAAAGCGATTTGAACAGGGCCTTCGCCGAAGACGGTCCGCTGAAGACGCATGTGGGCGGGCAAGCCCTGCTGGGCGGCATCATGATGCGCGGGAAATACAACTGGTCCGTGGCCGTGCGCGAGTCCGATGGTTCCATCTATACCGAGGAACATGACCTTGCAAGCGGCCGTCGCAGGAACTCCTGGATGCATTGGCCCGTCGTGCGCGGATGCCGTGCGTTCGTCGAAAGCCTCGCGCTCAGCTACAAGGCCTCGGGCATCGCGGCGGAGCATGCCTTCGCGGAATTCACCGAAGATGCCGACGGGGAACCATCCTCCTTGTCGACACCCGCTTCCATCGCGTGCGCCGGCGCCGGCGACGCGGCTCTTGCCGATATGCCGGCATCCCCGTCGACGACGCCTTGCGCGGATGTCCCCGACGCCTCCGGCACGTCCGATGCCTGTGGCGTGCTCGCAGCCTCGAAAGAGACTCCGTCCACGAAGGCCGGAAAGCGTTCGGGCGACGGCGGCTTCGGCGGCAAAGAAGTCACCATCTCCCTGGTCATCGGCCTTATACTGGGCGTCGTGCTCTTCGTCGTGCTGCCTGCGTTCCTCGCGAACGCCATCGTCGGCGAGTACGATGCGCATACGTTCGCATGGAATATCGTCGACGGCATCGTACGCGTCGCCATCTTCGTGTTCTATATCTGGCTCATCGGCCATATGAAGGACGTCCGCGACATGTTCGGCTATCACGGCGCCGAGCACAAGACCATCCACTGCTTCGAACACGGGCTTCCGCTGACCGCCGAGAACGCGCGGTCGTTTCCGCGACTGCACGTGCGATGCGGCACCGCGTTCCTCATCATGGTCATGATCATCGCGATCATCGTGTATACCCTCACGCCCTTGAACGCGCTCATCTCCGCCTGGGGCGTTCCCGACGGCGCTCCGAAGCTTGCGCTGGTCATCGTCGTGCGGATCCTGCTCATGCCCCTCATCGCGGGCCTAAGCTACGAGATCACGGTGAAGTGGGCGGGCAGCCATCCCGATAATCCGCTGGTCAAAGTCATCTTATGGCCCGGCATGCAGATGCAGTATCTGACGACGAACGAACCTGACGACGGTCAGATCGAATGCGCCATCGCGGCCATGCGACTCGTGCTCGAACGCGAGGAACGGGAGGAAGGCGCGGCCCATGCGTCCTGATACCCGTCAAACCGTTCAGCGTTCGCTCGTTCTCGAGGCCGTTCGCGCATCGAACGACCATCCGACCGCCATCGACGTCTTCGAGACCGTGCGCGGGAAGCACCCGTCCATCTCCCGCGCGACCGTCTATCGCAACCTGAACGTTCTCGCCGATGCAGGGCGTATCCAGCGGATCAGCGTGCCCGATGCCGCGGATCGCTTCGACTGGCGCCTCGATGCGCACGGGCATGGAATCTGCGTGCGCTGCGGGAAGGTGGTCGACGTGGAATTGAACGACGGCATCTCGATTCCATCCCTCGTTCGCGGCGACGCGCCGATGGACATCGATTCGTTCACGGTCGTATTCTCGGGCATCTGCGACGAATGCCGAGGCCAAGAATCGAATTCGCTCTAGGATGCGGGTACCCGGCGCATGCGCTCGGCCGCACGGGTTCGCACTTAGAAGATATTTCCCGACTCGGTGACCTCGGCGATGCCCTTCTTGTCGGCATATCCGCTCAAAAACAGCGTGAGCGCGCCGTCGCCCGTCACGTTGCAGGCGGTTCCGAAGCTGTCCTGCAGCGCGAAGATGGTGAGGATCAGCGCCGTGCCGGTCGCATCGAATCCGAGCACGCCTGCAACCAAGCCCAAGGATGCCATGACCGTGCCGCCGGGAACGCCGGGCGCCCCGAGGGCGAAGATTCCGAGCAGAAGGCAGAAGAGCACCATCGTCGCGATGTTCGGGATGAATCCGTAGAGCATCTGGGAGATGGTCATGCAGAAGAACACCTCGGTCAGGACGGAGCCGCACAGGTGGATGTTCGCGAACAGGGGAATGCCGAAGCGCACCATGTCCTTGCGCAGCGGCTCGGCCTTCTCGGCGCACTGGAGCGACACGGCGAGCGTCGCGGCGGAAGACATCGTGCCGATGGCCGTCAGGTACGCGGGTCCGTACCGCCTCAGCACGTTCAGCGGGTTCTTGCCCGAATACGCGCCGGCCACACCGTAGATCAGCGCAAGCCAGAGGTAGTGCCCGACGATGACGATGAGAATGACCGCGAGGAAGACAGGCAGCTGCTTGGTGATGGTTCCTTCGTACGACAGGCACCAGAACGTCGAGGCGATGAAGACGGGCAGCAGCGGGATGACGATCTTCGTCACGATGGCGAGCACGATCTTCTGGAATTCGTCGAGCAGCTTCGCCATGGTCTCGCCGCGCGTCCAGACGGTGGCCAAGCCGAGCAGGATGGCCAGCACGAGCGCGCTCATGACCGGCATGATCTGAGGAATATCGAGCTGGAAGACGACGTTCGGAAGCTCCTTGAGGCCGTCGACCGTCGTGGCGATGGAGAGGTGGGGGATGATCGCGTATCCGGCGACGGTCGAGAAGAGCGCGGCGCCGATGGACGATAGGTAGGCGATGACGACGGCGACCCCTAAGACGCGCGAAACGTTCGAGCCGAGCTTGGTGATGGACGGCGCGATGAATCCGATGATGATGAGCGGCACGCAGAACATGATGATCTGGCTCAGCACGTATTTGACGGTGACCACGACGTTCATGACGGATTCGTTCGAGACGAGCCCGAGGACGATGCCGACGACGACGGATACGAGAAGGATGAAGGGCAGGCTCGTGACTATCTTCTTCATGGCATGCTTTCCGTGACGGGCGTGCCGTCTCCCTGCGGCCCGCGGATCGGTGCATAAATGTACCAGTTTCATCGGCAGGAACGTTCGAGAGCGCGACGAGCGGAGGAGGATGGCGGGGCTGCTGCGGCAGAGACGCTACTCGGCGCCTTCGCCCGCATGCGTCTCGCGGCGCGTCATGGGCGCGATGGCCGTGATCACAGCGTCGATGACGTCGTTCGCATGCGCAGGGTCGTCGATGCTCAGGGCGAGCTTGCCCTTGAATCCGTATTCGGTGATTTCGGAGAAGGAGGCATGAGGCCCCTCCGTGATGGGGCATACGGATTCGGCGGCCTGTTTGGCGGATGCTTCGATGTCCCGCTTCACGGCACGCATATCATGCGCGTCGCCCGTCACGGCGAAGGGCACCGAGACGCGTTCCGCCGGGGGGAGCTGGACGAGGGCGGTCGTCGCGATGACCGAGTTCGGTATGACCACCGTTTCGCCGAGACGGTTCGAAATGGTGGTATGGCGCCAGTTCACGTCCTGCACCACGCCGGCATCTCCGCCGACTTCGATGTGGTCGCCCGGCACGACGATGCCCATGAGCGTCATCTGAAGGCCGCCGATGAAGTTGGAGAGCGTGTCCTTCAGCCCGAGCGATAGGGCGACGCCTCCGACGCCTAGGGCGGTCACGAGCGCGTTCACGTTCACGTCGAAGCAGGCATCGAGCATCACGCTGATGCCGATAGCCCAGATGGCACCGCGCACGACATTGACGATGAGGCTTGTGGACGGCAGGGGCGTCGCGTCTTTGTCCAACAGGTGGCGCAGAGCCTTGGCGGCGACGTGGGCGAGCGCCGCCGTGACGATGACGATGACGACGGCCATGAGAAGGTCGCGTGCGAACTCGCTTTCCGACGAGATGCCTAATGTCGCGAGGAACTGGGTCATGGCCTGCCTTCCGAAAAGCCGCCCGTGGGCGGAGAGATGGGCGAGATGCGGCCCGGCGCCGTAGGGGAAGCGCGCTTCGCCGTATTCGCGCCGTCGGGCCGTGCCAACATATCATGTCGGAATCGCTCGGTCGAATCAGCGATTGGCAAGGTTCGCGTAAGATAGGGGCGAACGGACCGCCATCGATCCTTAAGGAGCCGCCGTGCCGCCGAAACCGAAGCTTGCCATCAGCGCCTGCCTGATGGGGGAGCCGTGCACGTATCGGGGAGGCCACCATCGCCTGGATTGCCTCGCGCAGCTCGAGGCCGCGTTCGACCTGGTGCCCTTCTGCCCCGAGACGGCAGGCGGGCTGCCCGTGCCGCGTGACCCCGCTGAAATCAGCGGCGGACGGGTCATGTCGTGCGCGGGCGAGGATGTGACCGACGCGTTCGTCCGCGGGGCCGGGTCCTGCCTTGCGTATGCGCTCGATGCCGGCTGCACGCATGCCCTTCTCAAAGGCAAGAGCCCGTCGTGCGGATGCGGGAGCGTCTACGACGGGACCTTCTCGGGCCGGCTCGTCGCCGGCGACGGCATAACGGCCGCGCTCTTCAAGAAGGCGGGGATCGAGGTCTTTCCGGATACGAAGGCGCGCATGCTGATCGAAGCCGCCTCGACTGCGCGCGGATAGGTTTCGAGCGAGCATCGGGACCGAGCCTGCGACCATGACCGGCCCGGCTGCGCGCGGATTACGCCGGATACGCCTGCGACGTGCAGCCGTCGGCGAGTATGCGCGAGAGCCGCCTCGACTGCGCGCGGATATGCTGCTCGGAGCGGCGGATGCCTCTCGGCGCCCGCCACCGTGCGCGTGTTCGGTTCAGGCTGCGCGCGCCCTCAGGCGGATGACGCAGGCGATTCCATACGGCGATGTCCGATGCCTTGCGCATGCGCGGCGGTAGAAAGCAGGGTTTCAGCAGGAATTTCGGAGGGTTTGGGGAAGGTCTCTTCGAGGGTGGGAGCGCATGGGGGCTATGGTACAATGCAACGGCTTGTCTGAGAGATGGCAGGCCCCGCATGCAAAAGCACGCGGGAACCGCAACTGTAGGCCCCCGAGACATGTTGTATTCAACCACCATGGCGAAGGGTCCCTGTGCTTGAAAGGGGTCCGTTTTGACCGACATCAAGAACACGTCCGTCATCGATTTCGAGGACATCAGCGACGAGCAGATGAACGCGATGATCGATGGCACCCTGACCGACTTCGACGAAGGCGATCTGGTCAAGGGCACCGTCGTGCAGATCGAGCATGACGAGGTTCTGCTCGACATCGGGTTCAAGAGCGAAGGCGTCATTCCTTCCCGCGAGCTCTCCATCCGCAAGGATGCCGATCCCTCCGAGATCGTCGCCCTCGGCGACGAGATCGAGGCCCTCGTCCTCCAGAAGGAAGACAAGGAAGGCCGTCTCATCCTGTCCAAGAAGCGCGCCGAGTACGAACGCGCCTGGATCAGCGTCGAAGAGAAGTTCAAGGCCGGCGAAGCCGTCACCGGCGAAGTCATCGAAGTCGTCAAGGGCGGCCTGATCATCGACATCGGACTGCGCGGCTTTTTGCCTGCATCCCTCGTCGACCTGCGTCGCGTCAAGGATCTCGACATGTATCTCGGCACCGAGCTCGAGGCCCGCGTCATCGAGATGGACCGCAACCGCAACAACGTCGTGCTCTCCCGCCGCGTCCTCCTCGAAGAGGGCCGCAAGAACGAGCGCGCCGAAATCCTCAGCAAGCTCACCAAGGGCATGCGCCTCAAGGGCACCGTCTCCTCGATCGTCGACTTCGGCGCATTCGTGGATCTCGGCGGCATCGACGGCCTGGTCCACATCTCCGAGCTTTCCTGGAACCACGTCAACCATCCCTCCGAGGTCGTCAAGGTCGGCCAGGAAGTGGAGGTCGAGGTTCTGGACGTCGATCTGAGCCGCGAGCGCATCTCCCTCGGCCTCAAGCAGACCACGCCTGATCCGTGGATCAAGCTCGTCGAGTCCTATCCGGTCGGCTCCGTCATCGACGGCAAGGTCACCAAGATCGTTCCGTTCGGAGCATTCGTCGAACTCGGCAGCAATGTCGAAGGCCTGGTCCACATCTCCGAGATGGCTCCTCGCCGCATCGAGACCCCGGCTCAGGTCGTCAAGGTCGGCCAGGAGGTCAAGGTGAAGGTCATGGAGGTCAACCCCGACCGTCGCCGCATCTCCCTGTCGATGAAGGCCGCCGCCGAAGAGCTGGGCATCGAAATCGAAATCGACGAGACCGTCCAGGCCGAGCCTCGCCAGCCCCGCAAGAAGGACCGCAAGGACGAAGAGTCCGAAGCCGCTGCGGAGTAAGCACCCCTCGCACCCATCGACCGGACCGTCTCATCAAGCAAGGCGGTCCGGTCTTGAAGAACCCGGCGTCCGTGCATCATGGGCGTCGGGTTCTTCGTATGCGTAGATGAGGTAGTATCGCGTACCGAGGAAGAGATGCACGGCGCATCGAAAGGAGTCGGCGCATGAGCGGACGCGCGCCCATCGTCATAGTGGCAGGCGGGATCGGTTCCGGAAAAAGCCTGGTTGCGCGCCTCATGTCCGACTATGGAGCGGCGGTCATCGATCTGGACGCCATCGGGCGCGACGTCCTGCGCGATCCTGACGTCGCGTCCGCCCTGGCGCATGCGTTCGGTCCGGACGTCGTCGATTCCGACGGACGCGTCGATGCTGCCGCGCTTGCGCGTGCGGCGTTCTCGACGCCCGAAGGAACCGAGACGCTCAACGGGATAACGCATCCCGCCATCATCGAGGCTGCCCGTGCACGTTCCGAGGCGCTTGCGCTTACGCATCCTCTCGTCGCGGTCGAGGTGAGCGCAGGGGAAGCCACGCATGAACGGTACCCCTGGTCCGATGCCGTCGTCGCCGTCGTGGCCCCTCTCGAGACCCGCATCGCCCGCGTCGTCGCGCGCGGCCGGCAACGCGAAGAGGATGCCCGTGCACGGGCATCGCGCCAGCCGGACGAGGCCACGCTGCGTGCATGGGCCGATTATGCGATCGTGAACGACGGCCGCATCGAGGACGTCGAGAAGCAGGTCCGCCGTCTCGTCGATGTCCTGACGGGTTTTCCCCCTGGTGCGCGCCGCGCATCTCCATCAGACGTACGATAGCCGAAACGTCCCCGCCTGCACCGTGCAGGCGGGCAGACGCACGACGGAGGAGTTCGCGCATGTCCAGCCATCTCAAGAACATCGAAGGCGCCGTCATGGAAGGCAAGCTTCCCGAGGTGCGCCTATCGAGCGAACCGTTCAAGGTTGTGTCCCCCTACGAACCGTCGGGTGATCAGCCTCAGGCCATCGCGTCGCTCGCCGAAGGCGTCGAGCGCGGTCTGCGCTATCAGACGCTTCTCGGCGTGACAGGGTCGGGCAAGACGTTCACGATGGCGAAGACCATCGAGGCCGTGCAGAAGCCCACGCTCGTCATGGCGCCGAACAAGACGCTCGCCGCCCAGCTCGCTGCCGAGCTCAAGGAGTTCTTCCCCCATAACGCGGTCGTCTATTTCGTCAGCTATTACGACTACTATCAGCCGGAAGCCTACGTGCCTCAGACCGACACGTTCATCGAGAAGGACGCCTCCATCAACGAAGAGGTCGAGAAGCTGCGCCATGCCGCGACCTCAAGCCTGCTCAGCCGTCGCGATGTTATCGTCGTCGCCTCCGTGAGCTGCATCTACGGCATCGGAAGTCCGATGGACTACGCCGGCATGGCCGTGTTCGTCGACCGGCAGAAGCCTGCCGAGCGTGACGACGTGATCCATCAGCTCATCGACATCCAATACGATCGCAACGATTACGAGCTGTCACGCGGCACCTTCCGCGTGCGCGGAGATGCGCTCGACGTCTTCCCTCCGTATGCCGACAATCCGTTGCGCATCGAGTTCTGGGGCGACGAGATCGAATCCATCCAGGAGATCGACAATCTCACGGGCGAGGTGCTGATGAGCTTCGAGGCCATTCCTATCTGGCCCGCATCGCACTATGTCACGGCGCGTCCCAAGATGCGGAAGGCGATCGGCACGATCCAGGAGGAGCTGCGCGGGCGCCTTGAGCAGCTGCGCGCCGAAGGCAAGCTCCTCGAGGCGCAGCGGCTCGAGATGCGCACCAACTACGATCTCGAGATGCTCGAAACCATGGGCTTCTGCTCCGGCATCGAGAACTATTCGCGCCATCTCGACGGCCGCAGCCCCGGCGAGCCGCCGTATACGCTCATCGATTATTTCCCGGACGACTTCCTCTGCATCATCGACGAGAGCCATGTGACGGTTCCGCAGATCAGAGGTATGCACGAGGGTGACCGTAGCAGGAAGGTCACGCTCGCCGAGCATGGGTTCCGCCTTCCGAGCTGCCTTGACAACCGCCCGCTGCGCTTCGACGAGTTCGAGGAGCGCGTTCCTCAGTTCATCTACGTGTCGGCGACTCCGGGCGATTACGAGAACCGTGTGAGCGAGCGGCGCGTCGAGCAGATCATCCGTCCGACGGGGCTCCTCGATCCCGAAATCGAGGTACGCCCGATAGCCAGCCAGATCGACGACATCATCGACGAGGCGCGCGCACGCTCGGACGCCCATGAACGCGTGCTTATCACGACGCTTACGAAGAAAATGGCCGAAGATCTGACCGATCATCTTCTTGATCAAGGGATCCGATCGCGATACATGCACAGCGACATCGGTACGCTCGAGCGCGTGGAAATCCTTCGCGACCTGCGTACAGGTGAATTCGACGTGCTCGTCGGCATCAACCTGCTGCGCGAGGGGCTCGACCTGCCGGAGGTCACGCTCGTCGCAATCCTCGATGCCGATAAAGAAGGCTTCCTGCGCAATCATCGCAGCCTGATCCAGACGATCGGCCGCGCCGCGCGCAACGTGTCGGGCAAGGTGATCATGTACGCCGACAAGATCACCGATTCCATGGATCTCGCGATCACCGAGACGCGCCGCCGCCGCGCCATCCAGATGGCTTACAACGAAGAGCATGGCATCGAGCCGAAGACCATCCGCAAGGCCATCAACGACGTCATGGGATTCATCACGGATGGCGACAACAACGAGGTCGGTACGGCCGAAGACGTGAACAAGGTGCTTGCGGAGCTTTCGCGCGGGGAAGTGATGCGCAT
The DNA here is from genome assembly GCF_000162875.1 of Slackia exigua ATCC 700122. GTDB lineage: Bacteria > Actinomycetota > Coriobacteriia > Coriobacteriales > Eggerthellaceae > Slackia > Slackia exigua. The sequence continues at coordinate 883,272 of NZ_GG700630.1, read as the reverse complement.
CATTGCAGGCATGGAGGAGGAGATGGCCTCAGCATCCGAATCGATGGACTTCGAAGAGGCCGCGCGTCTGCGCGACCAGGTGGTGAAGCTTCGCGCGCAGATGGAGGGGACGGACGAGCGCGATGTGCTTGCCGATCTGAAGAAGACGGCGCGCAAAGGAAGCGCGTTCGGAAACCGCAAGAACGCGGCTTACGGTTCGAGCCGCAGGTCATAAGACGTCCTTTGCATGCGAAGACGGCCCCGCATGCATCGCGGGGCCGTCAAAGGGGAAGGAGAAGCGGGTTGGGCGTATGGAGGTGCGGCTCTAGTCGATCGAGATGAGCTTCTTGGTCTCGACCTCGGGAAGCGCCTGCTTCTTCGGGACGGTGACGGAAAGGATGCCGTTCTCGAACTTCGCGTGGATGTCTTCCTCGGAGATATCCTCTCCGACATAGAAGCTGCGGCGGCATTTGCCGGTGAAGCGCTCCTTGCGCAGATAGGTTCCGGCTTCGTCCTTCTCTTCGTTCTCGGATTCGGTGGACGCCTCGATGGTCAGGTATCCGTCCTCGATTTCCGCGTGGACGTTTTCCTTCTTGAAGCCGGGCAGGTCGATATCGATCTCGAACGTCGTGTCGGTTTCTTTGATATCGGTCCTCATCGTGGTGGGCAGGGGCTTGCGAGCAGTGCTGCGGGCAGGGGTTCCGAAGACGCTGTCGAACGGATCGCTCAGGAAGTCATCGAAGAAGCCGTGATTGCGGGGTACCAGCATCATGATCATCATCTCCTAGCAAGAGGTCGCGGCTATCGTTCAGGCCGCATTTCTTTTGACGCCTTGAAGCATAGGAGCTTGATTGGCACTCTGCAAGCGAGAGTGCCAATACGATACCGTTCTGTAATCTTCGTTTCATACACGCAGGAAATCTAAGTCTATGTATTGAGATATTTCTCTTATGGAGCGGCAGGAAGAGACGGCAGGGAAGGCCGGGGCATCGGCGCATTCGGCGAAAGAGCCCTCTACGAACGAAGCCCCGCAGAATGCGAGGCTTCGAATACGAGCGAATGGTTCGGTTCAGACGCGGGAAACCCTTCTCGCGAAGCGTCCTTAGGCGTCTTCGTCGGCGAGCAGCGTCTCGGCGATGGGATTGCCCTGCTTCTCGTCTTTGACCGCGTCGTCGAGGTGCGACGCATCGACGTGCCAGCACTCGGTCTGCGGCAGGCCAGGGATGACGTTCGCGACGAAGACCGGGTCGATGCCCTGGGCCTTCTGAGCTTCGTAGTCCTTGAGCGCGGCGAGCGCCCACTTGCCGAGGATCAGGATGACGATGATGTTGATGGTCGCCTGGATGCCCATGAAGATGTCCGCGAGGTTCCATGCGAGCGTGAGGTTGGACTGCGCGCCGAAGAAGATGACGATGCAGCACAGGATGCGGAAGACGTAGAGGGCGGGCTTGCTGCCGGTGATGTATTTGAAATTGCCCTCGGCATAGAAATAGTTGCCGATCAGGCTCGAGAAGGCGAAGAAGAAGATCGCGAGCGTCATGAAGTGCAGGCCCGCTGCGCCGAATCCGTTCTGCATGGCGGCCTGGACAAGCGTCATGTTGGTGAGCGCCGCCTCTCCGGTCGCGCCGCCCCATGCGATGAGGTCCACGTTGTCGTTGACGAAGAACATGATCATGACGGCGGAGCAGGAGCAGATGATGATCGTGTCGATGAAGACGGAGAATGTCTGCACCAGGCCCTGCTTGACGGGATGGGAGACCGATGCGGATGCAGCGGCGTTCGGAGCGGAACCCATGCCGGCCTCGTTGGAGAACAGGCCGCGCTTGATGCCCTGGACGACCATCGAGCCGGCGAAGCCGCCGACGACGGAGCTGAAATCGAAGGCCTCGGTCACGATGGTGGCGAAGATGCCGGGAAGCTCGCCGATGTTCATGATCGAGAGAATAATGGTCAAAAGGATGTAGCCGCCGGCCATGGTGGGAACGATGACCGAGGTCATGTAGCTGATGAGCCGTGTTCCGCCGAAGATGATGAAGGCGAAGACGACTGCGAGCAGGATGCCGAGGGCCATGGGGGCCGCGGTCTGCGTGTAGTTCGGGATGTACGCCTGGAGCGAGGAGCTCATGTTGTAGGTCTGCAGGCCGTTGAAGCCCAGGCCGAAGCAGAGCAGCAGCGAAATGGCGAAGACGACGCCGAGCGCGCGGCTGTGCAGCGCCTGCTGGATATAGTAGGCGGGGCCGCCTCGGAACTCGCCGTTCTCGCCGCGGACCTTCCAGATCTGCGCGAGGGTGGATTCGATGAATGCGGATGCGGAGGAGATGGTGGCCATGACCCACATCCAGAAGACCGCGCCCGGCCCGCCGACGGCGATGGCCGTGGCGACGCCGGCGATGTTGCCCGTGCCGACGCGGGAGGCGGTGGAGACCATCAGGGCCTGGAACGAGGAAACGCTCTTCTTGCCGGGCACATGCTTGTGCTCCGTGAGATGCCTGATCATGTCTTTGAACCCGCGGAACTGGATGAACTTCGTGCGGATGGAGAAGTACAGCCCGGTGAAGATGAGGAGGAATACCAGGAAGTACGTGTACATATACGTATCGATGGTATCCGTTACGGCGACGAGTGCGTCCATGGACGGCCTTTCTTGTATGCATGCGGCTGCGCATCGCGGCGACATGCTCCTACAGTTACATAACGCGGTATTTTACCGTTCGATGACGCGTTTGTGCCGTTTCAAAGGAATTAAATCGACGCCGATGCGCAAAAAAGAGCCTTCGCGCGGATGTGCGGCCGCGCTGCGCAGGATGTTCATGCATGCGTCCTCACGTGCTCGACGGCGCATGCGCGGAGCAACCGGATCCGTCTGCACGGCGTTGCCGGCGCCAAGGCGCATGGGTGCGCATGGGCGGGGCCGGCCGCGGGATCCTCGCCACGCGGCTTCTTCCCGTCGCCTGACGCGCATGCCCATATAAAACTACAGAAGCTACATAGTTTGTGAAAAAAAGTCTTGACTTGATTTTTCTGCGTGCTTAAATATCAAGTTTGCATCTTTTAGTGCATCTCATCTGTTCACCAGCGGAAGGAAAACCTGTGGCCAAAGCAGAAAAGCGCACGCCAGCCAGCGTTTACCGGGATCGTCGCAGTTTCGCGAAGACCCCCGACGTCATGGACGTGCCCAATCTGATCTCCGTCCAGACGGACAGCTTCACGTGGTTCATGACCGAAGGCATCACGGAAGCGTTCAACGCCGTCTGCCCGATCGAGAGCTCCTCGAAGGACATGTTCGTCGAATTCGGCGCCCATGAGTTCGGCGACCCGAAGTACACGGTCGACGAATGCAAGGAAAAGGACGTTTCCTACCAGGCTCCTCTGTTCGCCGAGGTCCGTTTCGTCAATCGCGAGACGGGCGAAATCAAAGAGCAGCAGGTCTTCATGGGCGACTTCCCGCTCATGACCCCGCGCGGGACCTTCATCATCAACGGCACCGAGCGCGTCGTCGTCTCGCAGCTCGTCCGTTCGCCCGGCATCTACTTCTCCGCCGAGCGCGACAAGACGTCCGACAAGACCATCTACGGCGCGAAGGTCATCCCTTCCCGCGGCGCATGGCTCGAATTCGAGACCGATAAGCGAGACATCCTCTCCGTTCGCATCGATCGCAAGCGCAAGCAGCCGGCCACGCTGCTCCTCCGCGCGCTGGGCATCGCCGAAACGCGCGAGGAGATCATCGAAGTCCTCGGCGGCTCCGAGATGGTGCTGCGCACCCTCGATCGCGATCCCGCCACTACTAAGGAAGAAGCCCTGATCGAGCTCTACAAGCGCTTCCGCCCGGGCGAGCCGCCCACGCTGGATTCCGCTTCCACGCTGCTCGACGGCCTGTTCTTCAATCCTCAGCGCTACGATCTCGCGAAGGTCGGCCGCTACAAGGCCAACAAGAAGCTCGGCTTCGATCCCGACGACGAGCTGGGCGCTTCCTCCACGCTTACCGAGCGCGACATCATCTCCACGATGCGCTACGTCGTCGCGCTGCACGGCGGCGAGGAAGGCTTCCAGGTCGACGACATCGACCACTTCGGCAACCGCCGCATCCGCACGGTCGGCGAGCTGATCCAGAACCAGTTCCGCATCGGCCTGTCCCGCATGGAGCGCGTCGTGCGCGAGCGCATGGGCATGCAGGAATCCGACGAGATCACCCCGCAGTCCCTGGTGAACATCCGTCCGATCGTCGCCGCCATCAAGGAATTCTTCGGCTCCTCGCAGCTGTCGCAGTTCATGGACCAGTCCAATCCCGCCGCCGGCATCACGCACAAGCGCCGCCTGTCGGCTCTCGGCCCGGGCGGCCTGTCCCGCGAGCGCGCAGGCTTCGAAGTCCGCGACGTCCACAACTCCCACTACGGCCGCATGTGCCCGATCGAAACGCCTGAAGGCCCGAACATCGGCCTGATCGGATCGCTGGCGACCTATGCGCGCGTCAACCCGTACGGCTTCATCGAGACGCCGTATCGCCGCGTCATCGACGGCAAGGTCACCGACAAGGTCGACTACCTGACCGCGGACGAGGAGGAGAAGCACACGATCGCCCAGGCGAACGACTTCTTCGATCAGGAGACCCGCGTCTTCGGCCGCACCGTGGACGGCGCGTTCGTCCCGTCCGATCGCGTGCTCTGCCGCACCCGCGACTCCAAGGGCGTCTTCGGCGAGCCTTCCGAGGTGCCTGTCGGCCAGGTCGACTACATGGACGTCTCCCCGCGTCAGATGACGTCGGTCGCGACGTCGCTCATCCCGTTCCTCGAGCATGACGACGCGAACCGCGCGCTCATGGGATCGAACATGCAGCGCCAGGCCGTGCCTCTGCTCAAGACCGCCGCCCCGTACGTCGGCACGGGCATCGAGCATCGCATCGCCGTCGATTCCGGCGAGGTCGTCGCCGCCCAGAACCCCGGCGTCGTCGACTATGTCGACGGCTCCACGGTCATCATCCGCAACGACGAGGGCGAATTCGACGAATACCTGGTTCCTAAGTTCCAGCGTTCCAATCAGTCCGGCTGCGTGAACCACAAGCCGCTCGTCCGCAAGGGCGACGAGGTCTTCGCGGGTGACGTGCTGACCGACGGCCCGTCCTGCGACATGGCCGAGCTCGCGCTGGGCAAGAACCTGCTGGTCGCGTACACCACGTGGGAAGGCTACAACTACGAGGACGCCATCGTCATCAGCGAGCGCGTCGTCGCCGAGGACCTGCTCACGTCCATCCATATCTCGGAATACGAAGTCGACGCCCGCGACACCAAGCTTGGGCCCGAGGAAATCACCCGCGAGATCCCGAACATCTCCGAGGACATGATCGCCGACCTCGACGCCGACGGCATCATCCGCGTGGGCGCCGAGGTCGAGCCGGGCGACGTCCTGGTCGGCAAGGTCACCCCGAAGGGCGAGACCGAGCTCACCGCCGAGGAACGCCTGCTGCGCGCCATCTTCGGCGAGAAGGCCCGCGAAGTCCGCGACACGTCGCTCAAGGTGCCTCACGGCGCCGGCGGCCGCGTCGTCGGCATCAGCCGCTTCAGCCGCGAAAGCGACGACGAGCTCGCTCCCGGCGTCAATGAGCTGGTGCGCGTGTTCATCGCCCAGAAGCGCAAGGTCCAGCAGGGCGACAAGCTCTCCGGCCGTCATGGCAACAAGGGCGTCGTGTCCCGCGTCCTGCCGGTCGAGGACATGCCGTATCTCGCCGACGGCACGCCGGTCGACGTCATGCTCAACCCGCTGGGCGTTCCTTCCCGTATGAACGTCGGCCAGCTGCTCGAGTGCCATCTCGGCTGGGCCGCCAAGTGGGGCTGGTCCGATGCTGAAGAGACCTCCGAATCCGTCGACGGCCCGATCTACGTCGCCACGCCGGTCTTCGACGGCGCGACGGAGCAGGAGATCGCCGACGTCATCCAGAAGGCCAACCGCAATCTCATCAACCGGAACCACGAGAAGTTCGGCGACCTGGCGCGCGACGAGTTCGTCCCCCAGCTCGATTCCTTCGGCAAGACGACGCTTTTCGACGGCCGCACCGGCGAGCCGTTCCGCGAGCCCATCACCGTCGGGTATCCGTACATCCTGAAGCTCGGCCACATGGTCGACGATAAGATCCATGCGCGCTCGACCGGCCCGTACAGCCTCATCACCCAGCAGCCTCTGGGCGGCAAGGCCCAGTTCGGCGGCCAGCGCTTCGGCGAGATGGAGGTCTGGGCCCTCTACGCGTACGGCGCGTCCAACGTGCTGCAGGAGATCCTCACGATCAAGTCCGACGACACCGCGGGCCGCGTGAAGGCGTACGAAGCCATCGTCAAGGGCGAGAACATCCCGCCCGCGGAGGTCCCCGAGTCCTTCAAGGTCCTGCTCAAGGAGATGAAGTCCCTCGGACTGAACGTCGAGATGATCGGATCCGACGACCAGGCCATTGATCTTGACGACATGGACTCCGAAGAACGCTCCGCCGACCAGGCCGCGCTCAAGACGATGATGAAGGAAGCCGAGAAGACCGAGGAGGAGCATGGGGACGCGCTGCGCGATATCGCCGCCGACCTGCGCACTCTGATGGCTGACGATTCTGCGTCGTCCGCCGATGCATCCGAGCTCATCGGCTCGGACGAATCTGCCGATGACGAAGGAGAGGATCGATAAATGACCGAATTCGACGTTAACAACTTCTCCGCGCTCAAGATCTCGCTTGCGAGCGCCGAAGACGTGCGCAGCTGGTCCCATGGCGAAGTCAAGAAGCCGGAAACCATCAACTACCGCACCCTCAAGCCCGAGAAGGACGGTCTGTTCTGCGAAAAGATCTTCGGTCCCACGAAGGATTGGGAGTGCGCCTGCGGCAAGTACAAGCGCATCCGCTTCAAGGGCATCGTCTGCGAACGCTGCGGCGTCGAGGTCACGCGCTCCAAGGTGCGCCGCGAGCGCATGGGCCACATCGAGCTCGCCACGCCGGTAAGCCACATCTGGTATTTCAAAGGCAGCCCGAGCCGCCTGGGCTACCTGCTCGACATCGCCCCGAAAGAGCTCGAGAAGGTGCTCTATTTCGCCTCTTCGATCATCACCTGGGTCGATGAAGAGGCTCGCGAAGCCGACATCGACGAGCTGCGCGACGAGCTCGAAGCCGACCTGCAGGAACTCGACGCCGAGCGCGACCGTCTGGTCGAAGCCACGCGCCGTCTGTCCACCGAATACGTGCCCGAGGCCGACGACTTCGAGGACGACATCGCCGAAGAGGAGCGCATGTCCCCTGAAGAGGTCGAAGCCGAAATCGCCGATGTCTACGACGAATTCAACGAACGCAAGGCCCTGCGCAGCGAAGCCCTCGACGTCTTCCTGAAGATCGTCCCGAAGCAGCTCATCTCCGACGACGCCCTGTATCGCGAGATGCGCGTCAACTACGGCGACTACTTCCGCGGCGGCATGGGCGCCGAAGCCGTGCGCGACCTGCTCGACGGACTCGATCTCGAGAAGGTTTCCGAAGAGCTCAAGGACGTCGTCGAGAACGGCAAGGGGCAGAAGCGCGCCAAGGCCGTCAAGCGCCTCAAGGTCGTCGACGCGTTCATGAAGTCCGACAACGCGCCGTCCGACATGATCCTGGACGTCATTCCGGTCCTGCCGCCCGATCTGCGCCCGATGGTGCAGCTCGACGGCGGCCGCTTCGCGACGTCCGACCTCAACGACCTGTATCGCCGCGTCATCAACCGCAACAACCGCCTCAAGCGCCTGCTCGACCTGGGCGCCCCCGAGATCATCGTCAACAACGAGAAGCGCATGCTCCAGGAGGCCGTCGACTCCCTATTCGACAACGGCCGTCGCGGCCGTCCCGTCACGGGACCCGGCAACCGTCCGCTGAAGTCGCTCGCCGACATGCTCAAGGGCAAGCAGGGCCGCTTCCGCCAGAACCTGCTCGGCAAGCGCGTCGACTATTCCGGCCGTTCGGTCATCGTCGTCGGCCCGAACCTGAAGCTGCACCAGTGCGGCCTGCCTCAGCAGATGGCGCTCGAGCTGTTCAAGCCCTTCGTCATGAAGCGACTGGTCGAGCTCGAGTATTGCGGAAACATCAAGGCCGCCAAGCGCGCGGTCGATCGCGGCGCGAGCTACGTGTGGGACGTCCTCGAAGAGGTCATCGTCGACCATCCCGTGCTGCTCAACCGCGCACCCACCCTGCACCGCCTGGGCATCCAGGCCTTCGAGCCGGTGCTCGTCGAGGGCAAGGCCATCAGGCTCCATCCGCTGGTCTGCACCGCGTTCAACGCCGACTTCGACGGCGACCAAATGGCCGTGCACGTGCCTTTGGGCAACGAGGCCCAGGCCGAGGCGCGCATCCTGATGCTTTCCGCCAACAACATCAAGTCGCCGGCCCACGGCCGTCCGCTGACCATCCCGACGCAGGACATGGTCATCGGCATGTACTTCCTCACCACCCCGCGCGAGGGCTTCCCGGGCGAGGGCCATGTCTTCACCGACTTCGAAGACGCTCTGCACGCCTACGAGGCCCATGCCGGCGTCGACATCCAGGCGAAGGTCTACGTGCGCCTGGATCGCGACATGCTGGTCTCCCATGCGTTCGGCGAATCCGAGGAATACAAGGCCGGCCAGCGCCTCGAGACCACGATCGGCCGCGTGCTGTTCAACGACGTCCTGCCTGACGACTATCCGTTCGTCAACTTCGTCGTCGACAAGTCCCGCGTCGGCGATCTGATCGAGGACTGCTGCAACAAGTATGATCTGTCCGAGATGCCTCCGATCCTCGACGGCATCAAGAACCTCGGCTACCACTACGCCACGCAGGCGGGCATCACCGTGTCCGTCTACGATGCCACGATCCCTCCGAACAAGGAAGAGATCCTGGCGAGCGCCGAAGCCAAGGTCGCGGCCATCAACGAAGATTACGAGATGGGCCTGATGAGCGACGAAGAGCGCCATCGTCAGACCATCGACGTCTGGACGGACGCCAACGAAGAGGTCGGCAACGCGATGGACGCCAACTTCGACCGCCTGAATCCCATCTACATGATGGCCACCTCGGGCGCTCGAGGCAACGTCAAGCAGATCCGCCAGCTCGCCGGCATGCGCGGCCTGATGTCCGACCCGAACGGCGACATCATCGACCGTCCGATCAAGGCGAACTTCCGCGAAGGCCTGTCGGTGCTCGAGTACTTCATCTCGACGCACGGCGCCCGCAAGGGCCTGACCGACACCGCGCTGCGTACCGCCGACTCGGGGTATCTGACCCGTCGTCTGGTCGACGTCGCGCAGGACGTCATCGTGCGCGAGATCGACTGCGGCTCCACCGAGGGCGTCGTGTACCCGCTGCACGACGACAAGGGCGAGATCGACGAGAACCTCGTCGGCCGCTGCCTGCTCGAAGACGCGGGCGCCCTCAAGGCCGGGGAATACATCACCTCGATGGATCAGCTTAAGAAGATGTCCGAGGACGGCGTCGAGACGCTGAGCATCCGTACGATCATGACCTGCCATGCCGAGCACGGCGTCTGCCAGAAGTGCTACGGCTGGGATCTGGCCACGGGCCGTCCGGTCAACATCGGCACCGCGGTCGGCATCATCGCCGCCCAGTCGATCGGCGAGCCGGGCACGCAGCTGACGATGCGCACGTTCCATGCCGGCGGCGTTGCGGGCGACGACATCACGCACGGCCTGCCCCGCGTCACCGAGCTGTTCGAGGCCCGCAAGCCCAAGGGTCTCGCGGTGCTCGCCGAAATCGCCGGCACGCTGCAGGTCTCGGGCGACAAGAGCACCAAGTCGCTCACGATCCACGACGAGAACGGCAACTACCGCGAATACGTCGTGTCCGCCCGCGCGCAGCTGCTCCCGGGCGTGCATGACGGCGACAAGGTCCGCGTCGGCCAGCAGCTGACCAAGGGCTCGGTCAACCCGCACGACCTGCTCCGCCTGACCGATGCGAACACCACGCTTCGCTATATCGTGTCCCAGGTCCAGGACGTCTACGTCTCCCAGGGCGTCGACATCAACGACAAGCACATCGAGGTCATCGCGCGTCAGATGCTGCGCAAGGTCCTCGTCGTGTCCGCCGGCGATTCGATGCTCCTGCCGGGCCGTCAGGTCAACCGCTATGAATTCGAGCGCATCGCCAACGAGCTCATCGCGGAGGGCAAGGAGCCGCCGGTCTGCCAGCCGCTGCTGCTCGGCATCACCAAGGCGTCCTTGGCCACCGATTCCTTCCTGTCGGCCGCATCGTTCCAGGAAACCACCAAGGTCCTGACCGATGCCGCCATCGAAGGCAAGGTCGATGGCCTTCAGGGCCTCAAGGAGAACGTCATCATCGGCAAGCCGATCCCTGCCGGCACGGGCCTGTCCCGCTACCATAAGGTCGGCCTGACCTACCACGGCACGCCGACGGCGCCGGTCGAAGGCGAGGATCTTCCCGAGAGCGCGCCTGCCGAGCTGCGCGAGATCGAGGACCTGCTGCCTCAGCCGCAGGACTGGGCTCTTGACGAAGGCTACGGCGCCTATGCGAACTATTTCGGCGCCAACGGCTATCGCGGTCACGGCAAGAAGCTCTCCGACGAGGATGCGCGTCTGTACCTGTACGATGACCTAGGAGTCTCCCAGCGCTGGGCCAATAAGTTCAGCGAAGCGGGCATCGATACGGTGGGCGATCTCGTCGGCTACACCGAAGACGAGCTCCTGCGCATCGAAGGCATCGGCGCGAAGGCCCTCGAGGAGCTCAAGGCCGGTCTCGAGGAACACGAGCTCTCGCACCTGCTCGATGACGAGCTCGCGGCCACGAATGATGAGATGAGCCAGCTGCTCGACATGGTGTTCAGCCCGGATGACACGGTGCTCATCGGCGGCGATCAGCCGGCGACGTTCAACACCGAAGGCGAGGAGATGCTCGGCGAGGCCCTGCCTCCGCACAGCTACCATCGCGATCTGTCCGAGCTCGACGCGCTGCTCGGCGGCCTGGGCGATTTCGGGTTCGGCGAGACGTCGAAGCAGGACGAAGAGGCTTCCAACGCCGAAGACTCCGACGAGGAGTAACGGCGTGCGGCCGTAAGGCCTGAAACGAATCGCATGCGGCCCGGCGTATCCGACAAGGAGCGCCGGGCCGTTTCCGTTCGAGCGCAGCATGTCGCAGCGTTGCGAAGAGGCGGCGTGCGCGAATCGCCCGCGCGGCCGAGACGCGCCGGCGTGATGGCGCGGTGCGAAGAGGCGAAACGGCGCGCCGCGCACGACGGCCGAAGAAGAGCGAGCCCCCTGCGCGCGGCATCGGCTCCACGAGGGAGGAGCCGCGTCGTCCAGCTCGCGAGTCTCGCGCACGGCGGCCGGAAAAGGGGCGAGCCCCGGCGCCAGGGCGGGCGTCGGGGCTCTTGCAAGGAGGATATGCTGCGTAACGGGATTGAGGCGGTCCCGTGCAGAAGGGGTAGCGAGATTCTACGGCGCGATGGCCATGGCCAGGCCGATGCCGATGAGGAGGAGGCCCGGTCCGGGAAGGATGAGCAGCGGCACGCCGACGGCGGCGACGACGAGCCCGGCCAGCCTGCGGCCGATATGAAGTTTCGGCGCAGGTGCCGTGTTCACCGCAGGGCCCGCATATTGACGCGTGCCCTGCGCGCCTTCGGTCCGCACGTATGCGAATCCCGGGAAGGGCGTGCCCACCGCGAAGCCGCGCGGCGCGGAAGCGGATGACGACGGCGCGTCGGCATAGGAGACCGTGGTCTCCGTCGTGGTGCCGTCAGGATTTATGACGTAGGCCTCATAGCCTGTGCTCTGCGATGTCTGAGCCATGTCGTCCGCCTTTCTTGTGCGAGATACACTATCGCACGTCTCAACCGTTATTATTTTCTGGCGCGCAATGCGAAAGCCTCGCGTTTGCGCGATGTAAACGGGATGTCAGAATCTTCATGCGAAGGGGGGGCTCGGGACGCGCATGGTCATTCTGGGAGCGCTGGTCAACGGTATTGCGACCGTCGCCGGAGGAACGATAGGGCTTGCGTTCAAGAGCCGCGTGTCGACACGGCTCGGCGATTTCCTCATGCAGGGCATGGGGCTCGTCGTGCTCTTGGTCGCCATCTCGGGGATGGCGAAGGGCGGCGATATCATCGTCGTCGTGCTCTCGATGATCGCAGGAGGCATTCTCGGCTATCTCGTCGGAATCGACGGCTGGATTCGCCGCTTGGGCGATTGGGCTCAGGATCGGCTGACGCGCGCCGCATCCGGAACCTCGTCGCTCGGGAGCTTTTCCGAGGGCTTCGTCACGTCCTCGCTGTTCATCTGCGTGGGCGCGATGGCGATCGTCGGATCCCTGCAAAGCGGCCTGCAGCTCGATCACACGACGCTGTTCGCGAAGGCTCTGATCGATGCCGTAGTCGTGATGGTCATGGCCACCACGCTCGGTATCGGCGTGCCGTTTTCGGGACTATCGGTCTTCGTCTATGAGGCGCTGCTGAGCCTCGGCGCCAGCTTCATCGCTCCTTTGCTGTCCGACGCCGTCATCGCGCAGATGGTGTGCGTCGGGTCGTTGCTTCTGCTCGCCGTCGGGCTCAACATGCTCAAGATCACCGAGATCAATGCCGCGAACTTCCTTCCTGCCGCCTTCGTGCCCATCGCTCTCGTCCCGGCCGTCTCTTTCGCGGCTGCATTGCTCGGGTAGCCCATGGGTCTGTTCGACATCATCCTTCTCGGCATCGCCCTTTCGATGGACGCCTTCGCCGTCACCGTGTCAGACGCAGCGGCCTGCAAGGATCGACGTCGTCTGCGGGCGCTTCCTCCGGCGTTCGGCCTGTTCCAAGGCATCATGCCTGCGCTCGGTTTCGTATTGGGCGACCTGTTCGGCTCCGTGATCGAATCGTACGCCGGACTTGTGTCGTTCCTGATTCTCGCCGTCATCGGCGGCGGCATGGTCAAAGACGGCGCAGCGGCCCTGCGCGATGCGCGTGCGGAAGGAAGGTCCGTCTCGGGCGGCGCCTCGGAAGCCGGCTCGAATGCATGGGAGTCGGGTTCGGATGATTCCTGCGCCAAGACGGGTTCTCAGCTCTCGGCGGCATCGATCTTCACGCAGGCCGTTGCCACGAGCATCGATGCCTTCGCCGTGGGCGTGAGCCTGCGCGCCGTCGGCGCCGACATCCTGTCGTCGTCTCTCATCATCGCCGCCGCCACGTTTCTCGTCTGCCTCGCGGCATTGCGCATCGGGCGGCGCTTCGGCATCGTGCTCGGCGACCGTGCCCAGATGGCGGGCGGTCTCGTTCTCGTAGCCATCGGCGTGAAGGCGCTGCTGTCCTAGCTGCATGGTACAATCCGCATACATATGTATGGCCATGATGGATGCGTGGCGACACGCGGGCGCGCGCAGGCGCGCTTGGGGAAATCGGGGTGGGATTCCCCGGCTATGCCAGTAACCGTGAATCCGACGGGAATGAGTCGATGCGTGCGCTGATCGGGCGCGCGCCGTTTCCGAATGACGACAAGTCGGAATGCCTGTCCATCGATATTCAGAGCCCTGGAAGAAAGGTGCCTCCCATGTCCGGAGCCTTCTCTCGTCGCGTTCGCCTCTCGGCGGCAGACGGCACTCCCGAGGTGACGCTTGCGAGCATTCCCGATCGCGTGATCGCGGTGCTTGCGTCCGTGGTTCTCGCCGTCTCCCTCTGCCCGATGCCGTCTTGGGCGGACGAGGTCGAAAAAGCCGCTGCCGATCAGGACGGGCCGTCCGCCGCCATCGAAGGTTCCGCCGAAGGGCCGTCATCCGCTGCGGCGCCCGAGCCTGCGGGAAGCGCATCGGATGCCGAGAGCCATGCGGCTGCGGTGGAACCTGAGGGCGAGGCGGACGCTTCGGCCGTCGACGAACCGTCTGCGAACCCCGTTTCCGACCCAGATCCCGAAGCGGCGCCTTCCGCGGACGTTCCGGACGCTTCCGAGCCTTCGGCTGCCGCCAAGCCTGCGGGCTGGGGCGACGACGATGACGATTGGGGAGGCGACGACGACGAACCCGGCGCCTCGACGGATGTCGATATTTCGAGCGTCGCGGTATACGACGCAGCCGGCGAGGGCGTCGCTCCCAAGGCCGAATTCGGCGCCACGCTCAAGGCGTATGCGTACGATTCCTCGAAGAAGCTCCTGACCGAAGGCGTCACCTTCCAATGGCAGTACTCCTCGCACGACACGTGGGGGTACAAGGACATTCCCGGCGCCACGGGCGCTACGTTCGCGATACCCGAGGCGGGGACGGCGGGCGGCATCGATCTTTCGGGCATGTACGTGCGCGTGCATGCTTCGGACGAATCGGCATGGGAAACCCAGGATTCATCGGGCGTCGGTCCGCTGGCGCCCCAGGGCGCGGCGTTCCTGAGCCGCGTCGAGATGCATCGCGGCGCGACCAAGATAAGCGGCGACGTCGACGCGATCATCAATCCGGGCGACACGATCGGTGCGGTCGCCTTCACGGGGGGCTCGAGCGCCGCGACGGCGTCGAACGGGACCGCGGTCGACGCCTCCAAAGCGACCTATGCGTGGACGCTCGTCGATTCGCCGACGGCGACGACGGGCGCATCGCTTGGGACGTCGCCATCCGTCGCCATCCCGGACGACGGCTCGGCGAACGGCAAGTTCCTGCGCGTCGTCGCGTCGGCGGGCGCGAACGAGGTCTCGTTCACCATGGGCCCCATCACGCCCAAAGGCTCGCTGCGTCTCGCGCGGCTCGATATCGAGAAGCCGAACGGCAAGAGCGTCGTCGCCACGGGCGACACGCTGACGGCCCAGGCCCGTCTCTCGGGAGGCGTGCTGCCTGACGAAACGGCCATGAGCTACCGGTGGTACGTGAAACGCGCAGACGCGTCCGAATTCGAGGAGATCGCAGGGCAGACGGGAAAGACGCTCGTCGTCCGATCCGACTGGGAGGGCGCGACCCTCAAAGTCACGGCCACGGCGGGCGGCTATAACGAGAAGTCCGCCTCGGCGGGGCCGGTCGTCGCGGCCGATTCCGCGAAGGCCGCCGTCGCGGCGCTGCGCGATGCGGGATACGTTCCCGCGCCCGTCTTCGGCGCCGACGCGAACATGAACGCCATGGTCGCGTCGAAGCTCGCCGAACTCGGCTTCCCTGATGCGACGGTGCGCGTTGCGACCTGCGGTTCCGCCAAGGGAGGCGCATCCGTCTCGGCGGATGCCGGCGACTCGAACGGGACCATCTCCTATTACTACGAGGATCCGTCCCGCACGCCTGTGGGATTCGGATCGCCGCGCGTCACGTTCGAGGTCTCCTCGGGCGCAACGATCGAGACCTGGACGTGCAGCCCGAAGATCCGTTGGGATATGGATAAGGTCGCGGCCGATCTCGAAGCCCTGGCCGCCAAGAAGCTCGTCGCGTCGAACCTGGTCAGGTATGAAGGCGGCGAAGCCGATGACGAGGCGTCTTCCATCGATGCCCGCGGCGACCTCTCCTTGCGCCTGTCTCTTCCCTCATGGGCATCCGTGACATGGGAATCCACCGATGAGAGCGTCGTCGCATCCGACGGCGCGGTCACGCGCCTGGCCGACGAGGACCGCAGCGCGGACATCACCGCGCATCTGGCGTTCAAGCTCGCCGATGCATCGGAGTCGGCGCCGACCGTCGATCGAACCTTCCATGTGACCGCGAAGGCCACCGCATCCGATCCGACGGACCTCGACAAGGTCCGCGCGGCGCTCGGCCGCGTCAAGCTGACGTATTCGCAGAGCGGCGAGATCGTCGATCCGACCGCGGTCACGGCCGATATCCAGCTGCCGCGCAAGCGCGACCTGAAGGCCACGGGCTCGGGTTATTCCGTTTCCACGACGGTGAAGAAGGTGGATGCGAATGGCGCGCCTCTCGCCGACGAGGCGACCGACGCATCCGGCTCCGCTACGGTGAACGGCTACCGTCTCAAGGTCGTTCGACCCATACCGGGGGCCGGCGATGCGCACTACGTCCTGACGGTCGCCGTCGCGCTCAACGGCACGTCCGATTCGCTCGATATCCCCCTGACCGTCAAGGAGACCGATCCGGCCGAGCTCGACGCCGAGGTCGCGCTCATGATGCAGGTGCAAGGCGAATACGCTGCGCACCTGGCCGGAGGCGCGGATGCCGTCGATCATGTGACGGGCGATCTGAACGCCTTCAAGGAGGCGTCTCGTTGCGGCGCGACTGGGCTGTCCTGGTCGCGTTCCGACACGTCGGCCTCGGGCATCATCGTCACCGACATCGATTCGACGCATCCCTCCGAGCAGTGGAACCTCTTCCGTTCCAGCAGGCCGGGCGTGATTGCGCATGAAACGCTGCGTCTCGTGCACACGCCCGAATACAATGCCAAGGTCACGGTGACCAGCTGCTTGACCAGCGAGAAGTTCGGCGGATACTACGAGCGCTACAAGGATGCGGGCATCGATGCCACGACGCTCGCGAAGTACCGGATGCTGTACCGCCAGCCCGTGAGCGCGACGTTCACGGTCGCGGGAACGTCGGGTCAGGACGATCCGAACGCCGGACATGCGGCCGATATCGCGGTTACGGTCACAGGGCCGTCCCGCGCGGGCGCCGACGGTTCGTTCGTCATGGAGCCGTGGGCGACGCCCACGCAGGTCTCCCTTTCGACCGACGGCGACAAGACCGCATGGGATGCGTTCAAGCCGGTGCTCGACGAGGCGGGCCTCACATACGACTACGCCGGCGGATTCCTCAACTCCATCACTTCGGCGGACGGCACGCGCACGCTCGGCACGAAACAGGAGCAGGGCGGCGGTTGGAGCTACTGGCAGTTCCTCGTCAACGGCAAGATGGCGCAGACGTCCATCGGGAACTTCCTGATCGACTCCTCGACGACGTCTCTCGAGCTGCGTTACGTCGATGCGTCGGGCAAGGAGAAGGCCCCCGACGTTCCCATCCATCCGCGCGACGATCTGCCTTCCTACGATGCCGACTGGCCGGCGTTCGCGAGCGGCAAGGTCGGCGGCGCGACCACGGACGCATCGACGCCGTCGCGCGCGGCGAAGCTCGCCTGGAGCTATGCTTGGCGTTCGGGCGCCGACTTCAGCGGCGCCTCCGATCCGCTGCTCGTCAACGGGAACGCGTACATCGCGACGAAGCATACGCTGCGCATCGTGAGCGGCGCCGACGGCACGGTGCTCAAGGAAGCTCCCATGACGGCTTCCGTCGGATATTTCTCCCGCCCGGTCTACGCGGGCGGCCGCATCATCGTGCCTGCCGACGGCGGTGCCCTGTCCGCCTATGCGGCCGATGATCTGACCTGCGTCTGGTCGCTTACGGGCCTCGCGCCCGACGCGCAGGCGCTTTCTTCGGTCTCGGTCATCGGCGATTACGTCGTGGCGGGGTATACGTCGCTCGACGCGAAATGGAACGGCGCGGCGGGCACGCTCGTCTGCGTGAACGCCCGTACGGGAGCCGTGGTCTGGAAGAAGGTCGATAAGGCGGATGAAACGCCCGAAGGCTACTACTGGGCCGGCGCCGCGGCCTCCGCTTCCGATGTCGTCATCGGCGGCGAATCCGGCTCGGTGAAACTGCTCGACGGCGCGACCGGCAAGGAGCTGTCCTCGGTTTCGGTGGGCGGTGCCGTGCGCGCCGGCATCACGAAGGTGCCCGCGGCCGATGCCGCAGGCCAGGATGCCTATCTTGCCGTGAGCCGCAACGACGGGACGCTCCATCGGATCGTGCGCGTCGGCGATTCCCTCGAAGAGAGCGGATCCGTGAGATTCGCCGCGACGTCGACCTCGACGCCCACGGTGTCGGGCGGCAAAGCCTTCGTCTGCGGCATGGATGCGACGGGCGCGGGCACGCTTTCGGTCATCGACCTTGCAACGATGCAGGTGGAACGCACCGTTGCCATCGGTGCGGGAGCAGCCCAGGCCACGCCTCTGGTTTCTTCCCGCGGCGGCGAGACCTACGTCTATTTCACCGTGAACTGCAATCCCGGCGGCGTGTATCGCTACCGCGTCGGCGACGATCGCGCGTATGCGCTCTACGTGCCCGATGCCGACAAGCGGAATTACACGACGGCGTCGGTCGTCGCCGATGCGCAGGGGTCTCTGTACTACACGAACGACTCGGGGCATCTGTTCAAGCTCGTGCCTGCCGACGGCTTCGCCGTCACGTTCGACTCGACCGGCGGCAGCGCCATCGAATCCCCGATCGTCGAAGCGGGAGGCACGGTCGAAAGGCCTGCGGATCCGACGCGCGAAGGATACGCCTTCGAAGGCTGGTTCTCCGATAAGGCATGCACGACGGCCTGGGATTTCTCTCAGCCGGTAGCCTCCGATACGCGTCTTTTCGCGAAATGGTCGAAGACCGCGGGCCCCGACGCGCCTACGCCCCGGATTCCCGATCCGGAGGGCGCCGGGACATCGGATGCGCCGCGATCTCAGGGCGAGACACGGGCATCGTCCGATTCCGACGCCCCGCATGCGCGCGGCGGCAGGGTCGCGCCGTCCCATGCGCCTGTCTCCGGCGCGCTCGTCAAGAACAAGGCGAAAGGTTCCGAGAAAAAGGGCGACGGGTCGACCGACGGCGAGGCGCTCGACGCTTCCTCCGCACCGTCCGGCACCGCGGGGGCCAGGGGCATGGATGAGGGCGGAGCCGTCCTCAAGAGCGTCGCCGAGCCATCCGGTTCGTCGGCTTCTCCGCTTCCGCTCGTCGGGCTTGTCGTGGGCATGTGCGGGCTCATCGGTTCGTTCTGGTGGTTCTTGGTCGCGCGTCGTCGCAGCGATACGGCCGAGGGCTAGGAGAGGTCCATGGTCGATAAAGACGAACGCATAGCCCCCCTCGGCTCCGCCGGAGGCGCATTCGATCCTACGGAGAAACGACGCGCGTCCGAAAGGGGCCGCGCGTCGTACCGTGCGCCCTATCCTCTGATCGCCCTTCTCGCCCTCGCGTCGGCCGCCCTGATCGCGACGTCGTCGTGGGCGCTCGTCCACTCCGGCATCCCGGCCGACGACGGGCTCTTCGCCACCGTCCTGGGCGAGGGTTCCCTGTCGCAGGCCGATGGGGCCGAGGCCTCCGCCTTGGATCGGGACGATGCCGGCGCCTCGGCGTCCGATGAATCCGGCGCCGCCGCCGCAGATGCCTCATCGGGTTCTGCGGCCCCATCGGGCACGGATTCCGCATCCCAGGCGAAGGCATCGTCCGATGCGGGATCTTCGTCGAGCGCCGCCTCGCCGGACGAGGCGGGGGGATCGTCGTCCGCGGATGCGGGGTCGTCTCCGTCCGAACCGTCGTCGTCCTCGTCGGAGGATGCGGCAGGGAAGCGCGACCGGACCATCACGGTGACGTGCAGCATCGATTCAAGCGCGGCGGACGGCAGCGTGGGCGGCTCGGCGACGCTCACCTTCGAGAAGGGCGCCACGGCCTATGATGCGCTCGTCGCCACGAACGGCAACGTCAATGCGGTGTCGACGTCCATGGGGCTGTACGTGAGCGCCATCGGGGGGCTTGCCGAGAAGGAATACGGCGCGACGAGCGGATGGACCTACTACGTCAACGGGTCGTTCCCCTCGTACAGCGCGGGGAACTACGTGCTTTCCGATGGGGATGCGGTCTCATGGGTGTACGTGACGGGGTAGGGGGCAATCCCTTCGACGCGTTCCATCCGTCGGTCACGTTCGCGTACCTGGCCTGCGCGATCGCATTGTGCATGGGGGCGTTTCATCCCGTGTGCGCAGGCATTTCGTTCGTCGGCGCGCTCGCGTGCTCGTTCGTGACCCGCGGCGCGCGGCCGACGGTGCGCTCGCTCGGCTGGTCCGTTCCCATGGCCTGCGCCATCGCGATCGCGAATCCGCTGTTCACTTCGTCCGGGTCGACGCTGCTCTTCCATATCGGCGCGCGCGCCGTCTATCTCGAGGCGCTTGCGTACGGCGCGGTGGCAGGCTGCGTCTTCGCCGCCATGATCCTCTGGTTCTCGTGCTATGCGGCCTGCATGGACAGCGAGCGTTCGCTGGCGGTGGCAGGACGCGCGCTTCCCGTCGTGTCGCTCATGGTTTCGCAGGTCCTGCGGCTGGCTCCCCAGCTCGTGAAGCGCGGACGTTCGATCCTGTCCGTGCAGGAAGCCATGAGCGCCGGCGCTCCCTCGGGCATCCGCGCAGCGGGCAAGGCGCGCATGCGCGTCACGTCGGTGCTGATGGGATGGGCCATGGAAGACGGCCTCGTGCGCAGCGACGCGATGCGTGCCCGCGGCTTCGGCGCTACGGCGCGCCGCACGTCCTATCGGCGCTACCGCATGCGCGCGCGGGATGCGGCATTCCTTGCGATCGCGCTTGCGCTTGCAGCCGCATCGGCCGCGCTCGTCGCCGTCGCCTGCGCCCGATTCGCCTTCTATCCCCGGCTCGACATGCCCGCCCTGTGGTGGGGGTATGCGCCGTACGCATCGTTCGTCCTGGCCCCTGCGGCCCTGTATGCAAGGGAGCGTCTGGCATGGCGATCGTAGAGGTTCGCGGCCTTTCGTTCTCCTATGCCGGCTTTGCCGCCTGCGCCCTGCCGCCGACCACGCTTCGCGTCGAAGCAGGCGCGTTCTGCGTCGTCGTCGGATCGACGGGTTCGGGCAAGACGACGCTGCTGCGCTCGCTGAAACCCGAGCTCATGCCTCAGGGCGTCTACGGCGGGTCGGCGTCGGCGGACGGGATCGCCGTCGTGTGCGACGGAATGCCCGTCGAAGGCATCGACGTGCGCGAATCCGCCGCGCGCATCGGGTTCGTGGGGCAGGATCCCGATGCCCAGATCGTCTGCGACACCGTCTGGCACGAGCTCGCCTTCGCATTCGAGAATCTCGGGGAAGACCCTGACGCCATGCGCCGCCGCATCGCGGAGGTCGCGCATTTCTTCGGCATCGAATCCTGGATGAACACGTCGACCGAGAGCCTTTCGGGCGGCAGCAAGCAGCTGGTGAACTTGGCGGCCGTGCTCGCGCTGCGCCCGCGCGTCATCCTGCTCGACGAGCCTATGGCCCAGCTCGATCCGAACGCCCGCCGGCGATTCGCGTCTTTGCTCGCGCGCGTGAACCGCGAGCTCGGCGTGACGGTCGTCATGACGACGCACGCTCCGGAGGAGGTGGAAGGGATCGCCACTCAGACGGTCTCGCTCTCGCCGCTGGAACCTTGCGCGCCGCGCTCCGCGATAGCGGATCTGATGGCATCCCAGAAGCGCCGTTTCGAGGAACGCTTCGGTGCTGCGCGGGCGCTTTCCTTCGACGATGTCTACACGCGTTACGACAGGCAGGACCCTTGGGTGCTGCGAGGCGCCGATCTCGAGGTCGCGCGCGGATCGGTGCATGCGGTCGTAGGCGGCAACGGTTCGGGCAAGACGACGCTCGTGCGCGTCGCGGCCGGTGTGCCGCCCAAGGTCGCGCGCGGCCGCGTGCGCAACGCCTTCCGCGGGTCCCAGGCGCTGCTTCCTCAGGATCCTCGGGCCCTCTTCGTGTGCGACGACGTGTTCGAGGAGCTCATGGAATGGTCGGGGCGCTGCGCGTACGGCGAAGACGAGGTGCGCGCCGCCATCGAACGGTACGGGCTTGCGAGGTGCGAAGGCCGGCATCCGTACGACCTTTCGGGCGGGCAGCAGCAGATGCTCGCCTTGGCGAAGCTTCTGCTCTGCAAGCCCGATCTGCTGATGCTCGACGAACCGACCAAGGGGCTCGATCCTGCATTCTGCGCGCAGGTTCACGATGTTTTGCGGGCGGCCGCCGATAGGGGCGTCACGGTCGTGCTCGTGACGCACGACCTCGATTTCGCCTATGCGACGGCCGATGTGGTCTCGATGGTCTTCGACGGGCAGGTCGTCTGCACGGAGGCCGTGGCCGACTTCTTCGAGAACAACCTCATCTATCGGGCGAACGATTCCTCGCGCCTGTTCGGAGCCCTTTCATGACGGTCGCTTCCGCACTCGAGGCCGTCGCCGTCGCGATCGTCCCGCTGGGACTTGCCGTCTGCGCGGCTGCGGGCATAGACCAAGCGGGGCTGTTGAGCTTCGTCGTCGTGACGGTCTCCCTCGCGGCGTTCTTCGCCTCCTTCGAGCATCGCCGCCCTCGCCTGCGCGACACCATGCCCATTGTCGTGCTGGCAAGCCTGGCCGCTGCCGGGCGCATCCTGTTCGCACCTATTCCCGACTTCAAGCCCGTATCGGCCATCGCCATCGTCGCCGGCGCCTCCTTCGGCCGTCAAGCGGGGTTTCTCGTCGGCGCGCTTGCGGCTTTGGTCTCGAACTTCTTCTTCGGGCAAGGCGCATGGACCCCGTGGCAGATGTATGCGTGGGGCATGGTCGGTTACGGTGCGGCGTTCGTGGCGAAGGCGTGCGGGGACGGGGCCGGCGGCGAAGCGGACGGAGGCGGGCGGACGTGGCCTCTGTACGCGTACGGATTCGTATCGGGATTCGGCTACGGGTTCGTCCTTAATCTCTGGAGCGTCGTCGGGTTCTTCCATCCGCATACGTTCGCCGAGCTCATCGCCGTATACGCCGCCGCCGTTCCATTCGATGCCGTCCATGCGGCGTCCACGGTGTTCTTTCTGGTGGTTCTCTATGCGCCGTGGCGTCGCAAGATCGCACGCGTGAAGCGGCGGTACGGTATCGGCGACGGGTGTGCCCGATCATGACGATAGGCAATGGATTCTTCGAGGTCAGGAGCGTTTCCATGGATATGGGGGAAGCGGTTGCGCAGGCCGCGCGCGCGGCGCGGGAAGGCAAGGCCGTGGTCTTTCCGACGGATACCGTCTACGGCATCGGCGTCTCGGTGGCGCATGCGCGGACCCCGGATCTCATCTACGGCATCAAGCGACGCGATGCGGGCAAGGCGATTCCGTGGCTGGTCGGGTCGATGGATGATCTGATGCGATACGGGCGCGACGTCCCGTCGTACGCGTCGGCGCTCGCGCACGCGTTCTGGCCGGGCGCGCTGACCCTCATCGTGCGCGCCTCTGCGGCGGTGCCTCCGGCGTTCGTCGGAACGGGCGGGACGATCGCCCTGCGCATGCCCGATGACGAATGGGCGCTCGCGGTCATCCGCGCGGTCGGTTGCCCCATGGCGACCTCGAGCGCGAACATCCAAGCCCATACGCCTCCCCATCTGCGCTCCGAAGTCAGTGCCGAGGTTCGGTCGGGCGTCGCTGCATGCATCGGGGATGAACGCGCGCGCAGCGGGCGATCGTCGACGATCGCCGATTGCACGGGTGCGGCATTCCGGATCCTGCGCGCAGGCGGCGTTTCGGAAGAGGCGATGCGCGATGCCGTCCGCGCCGCCGGCATCGATGCATAAGAGCTACGTGCCGCCTTGGCCGGATGCAGGACGGAATCGTGCCGGATTCCTGCTTCGATCCTGACGGGATAGGGAAGGTTTCGACGGATGCGGGCGGGATTCCGGTCGGAATCGGCCGGGGCGTTCGTAAGGCTCGGACCAGGATGCCGCTTTCTGCGGCCAAGGTCTGCGCAGGGCCTGCATGCGAGCCTGTCCGTATGGCAACCGTTCTGACATACGAATCGGCATGCATCGCGCTGGAGACGGCGGGATGCAGCGTGCTTGCCTGCGCCCTTGTCCTCATTGTTTGGCACGACGTGCGTTCAAGGGTCGTTCCGAACGCTCTCGTCGGCGCCATCGCCTGCGCCTGGATCCTTCATGCGGGCGCGTGCGCGCTGCGTTCGGGGTCGGATGCGGCCGGTATCGACGCGCGGTTCGCGCCCGGTCTGCTCGTCTTCGCGCTGACGGGCTTCCTGCTTCTGGGAGGCCTGCCTCTTCTCTGCGCGATTCTGCTGGAGCGCGTCTTCGACCTCACGGAGGTTCTCGGCGGGGGCGACGTCAAGCTCCTTGCGGCGCTCGGCCTTTGGCTCGGTCCCTCGTCGGGGCTGGTCATGCTTCTGTCGGCATGCATGCTCGCGTGCACGGTCCAGCTCGTCCGCCGCTTCGTGCGCGGATGCGCGCCGCCGTTTCCCTTCGCTCCGTACCTCGCATGCGCGTCGGCCCTGGTTCTCATAGGCGGTATAATCTGACACCTCTGCGAAAAAAGGAGGAATTCGTATGAGGACATCGACCGTCGGTTACATGAGCAGCGACGGCGTATCGCGCATCCATGCACGTACGTGGGAACCCGACTCGTCCGGCCCCGTGGTCGCCGGCATCGTGCAGATCGCCCACGGCATGGCCGAGCATATCGAACGCTATGCGCCCTTTGCCGAGCAGCTGGTATCCCAAGGGTATGTGGTCTGCGCGGAAGACCACATCGGACACGGCGGAAGCGTGTCGAGCACGTCCCAGCTGGGCCATATTCCCCACGACGCCGGGGCGGACGCCCTCATCGAAGACATGCATGAGCTTCGGCGCATCGTCGCGGGCCGCTATTCGTCGGTCGTTCCGTACGTCATGTTCGGGCACTCCATGGGCAGCTACATGGTGCGCGCGTACCTGACGCGCCATGCCGACGGGCTCGCCGGGGCGATCATGTGCGGAACGGGCCAGGTGCCGGCGGCCCTTTCGACGGCGGGGCTCCTGGTCGCGCACGCCCTCAGGACGATCAAGGGCGAGGAGCACCGATCTCCGCTTCTGGACTCCATGGGCGTCGGGGCGTATGCGAAGGCGATACGCGATGCGCGCACGCCCCTCGACTGGCTTTCGCGCGACGAGAAGAACGTCGACGACTACATCGCCGACCCCCTGTGCGGCTTCATGTTCTCCGTCGGCGGCTACGAAGCGGTGCTGTCCCTCACGAAGGAGGCCGCGAACGCCGCGAAGGCATCCCGCATCCCTGCCGACCTGCCGATGCTCTTCATCTCCGGCGCGGACGATCCTGTGGGCGCGCAGGGAAGGGGCGTGCGCGAAGCCGTCGAAGAATACCGACGCGCCGGAATGCGCGATGTCGATCTCGTTCTCTACGAGGGCCTGCGTCACGAGATCCTGAACGAAGCCGAAGCGGGCACGGTCGTCGCGGATGTGACCTCTTGGCTCGAGAAGCATCTGCGATAGGAAGGGCAGGGCAATGGCACGTACGTACATCATGGCGCTCGACCAGGGAACAACCTCGTCCCGAGCCATCCTCTTCGATCATGCCGGCGCGATCCAGGGAGTTGCCCAGCATTCGTTTCCGCAGATCTATCCTCAGCCGGGCTGGGTCGAGCACGATCCGAACGATATCCTGTCGAGCCAGCTGGGCGTTATGACCGAGGTCATGGTTTCGGCAGGCGTCAACCCTGCGGACATCGAAGCCATCGGCATCACGAACCAGCGCGAGACGACGATCGTCTGGAACCGTCGGACGGGCCTTCCGGTCGCGAACGCCATCGTATGGCAATGCCGTCGCACGGCTCCTATCATCGAAGAGCTCTGTTCCGATCCCGACGTCCGCGCGCGCATCACGGCCAAGACGGGGCTTGTGCCCGACGCCTATTTCTCGGCGAGCAAGATCAAATGGATCCTCGACCGCACGCCCGGCGCGCGGGAGGCCGCGGAGGCCGGCGATCTGGCGTTCGGCACGGTCGATTCCTGGCTCATCTGGAATCTGACCGGCGGTGCGGTCCACGCGACCGATCGAACGAACGCGTCCCGCACGATGCTCTACGACATTCACGAGGGACGGTGGGACGAATCGCTGCTCGAGCTGTTCGGCATTCCCGCGTCCATGCTGCCCGACGTCCGTCCGTCGGCCGGCGACTTCGGCCGCACCGCGTTCGGCAGCATCCCCTCGGGCATCCCTATCCGCGGCGTCGCGGGCGATCAGCAGGCGGCCCTCTTCGGGCAATGCTGCTTCACGCCGGGCAGCGCGAAGAACACGTACGGCACCGGCTGCTTCTTGCTCATGAATACCGGTTCGGACGCCGTATTCTCTCCTCATGGCCTGGTCACGACGATCGCCGCCAGCGCTCCAGACGTCCGCGGCATCGAATACGCGCTCGAGGGCAGCGTGTTCGTCGCCGGCGCGCTCGTGCAGTGGATGCGCGACGAGCTCGGCATCATCGCCACGGCATCGGAAAGCGAAGACCTCGCGCGGACGGTCGAAAGCTCGGACGGCGTCTACGTGGTGCCCGCCTTCACGGGCCTTGGCGCTCCGTACTGGGATTCCGATGCGCGCGGGGCGATCCTCGGCCTGACGCGCGGAACTTCGCGCGGGCACATCGCCCGCGCCGGCCTGGAATCCCTCGCGTTCCAGGTCGCCGACGTCGCTTCGACGATGGCGGCGGACGCCGGCATCCCCATCGCCGAGCTCCATGTCGACGGCGGGGCATCGGTCAACAACCTCATGCTCCAGTTCCAGGCCGATATCTTGGACGCGACGCTCCTGCGGCCCGCCGTGACCGAAAGCACGGCCTGGGGCGCGGCGATGCTTGCAGGCCTATCCACCGGTTTCTGGGAAAGCACCGACGAGCTTGCGCTGCTGTGCTCTTCGGGCGACCGTTTCATCTCGAAGATGGGCGAACGCGAACGCGCGGCGCGGCTTGCGGGGTGGCACGAAGCCGTCGGGCGCATCATGACGCGGTAGGATGTCGCAGGGGCGCGTCGGGTTGCGGCGCGTTCGTGCCGAGCTCCCCTCGAGCGTCGGAGGCGCCGCGCGGCGGCGATCGTCCAAGGCCGACGAGCGCTTCGGCGCCGTCGCCTCGCCCGTGTGCCCTTCACGGAGCCATGCGGGCATCTCGTCGTGCGCCGCGGCCTTGTTGCGCGGCCGGCATGCGGGCGACGGTATCATGGTCGAGTTTCGATTCAGCATGCGCGGACGGATGCTCCGTTCGGGCGAACGAAGGGGTGCGAGGATGAAGGTTTCGATCGCAAGCGACCATGCGGGGTTCGAGCAGAAGGAAGCCCTTGCGGCCTATCTGGTCGAACGTGGCTTCGACGTGGTCGACCGCGGTCCTGCCACCGACGATCGGGTCGATTATCCCGACTTCGCGCTTCCCGTCGCGCTCGATGTCGCGCGCGGGTTCTCCGAGAGGGGCGTCCTCGTGTGCGGCACCGGCATCGGCATGGCGCTCGCGGCCGACAAGGTCGCCGGCGTTCGAGCCGCGAACATCGTGTCCGTGAAGTTCGCGGAGCTCTGCCGCGAACACAACGATGCGAATGTCATCGCGCTGTCGGGACGTTTCGTTGACCTTGAGACGAACGAGCACATCCTGGACGCGTTCTTCTCGACCGATTTCGCCGGCGGACGCCATGCCGGCCGCGTCGAGAAGATCATGAAGCTCGAGGGGACCGTCGTCGAAGAGGCCTGATGCCGCAGGTGCGGCATAGTCGCGCCGGATGACCAGAAAGGAAGGCGAGCAATGCCATTTTCGTATGTTTCTGCCGATCAGGAAGTAGCCGCAGCCATTTCCGCGGAACTGTCCCGTCAGCGCGATTCCGTTGAGCTCATCGCATCCGAGAATTTCACGAGCCCTGCGGTCATGGAGGCCATGGGGTCCGTCATGACGAACAAGTACGCCGAGGGCTATCCGGGCAAGCGCTACTACGGCGGCTGCGAGAAGGTCGATATCGTCGAGAATCTCGCACGCGACCGCGCCGAAGAGCTCTTCGGCGCCGATTTCGCCAACGTGCAGCCCCATAGCGGCGCCAACGCGAACCTCGCCGCGTATTTCGCGCTCATCGAGCCCGGCGATACGGTGCTCGGCATGAGCCTCGACAACGGTGGGCATCTCACGCACGGCTCCCCGGTCAACTTCTCGGGCAAGCTGTACGACTTCCACGGCTACGGCCTGGGAGAAGACGAGACCATCGACTACGATGCGATCGACCGCATGGCCGACGAGCTCCATCCCAAGCTCATCGTCGGCGGCGCCTCGGCCTATCCGCGCGTGATTGACTTCGAGCGCATGGCCGACATCGCGCATCGTCACGGCGCGCGCTTCATGGTGGACATGGCCCACATCGCGGGCCTCGTCGCCACCGGCGCGCATCCGAGCCCTCTGCCCTTCGCCGACGTCGTCACCACCACGACGCACAAGACCCTGCGCGGCCCGCGCGGAGGCCTGATCCTCACCAACGACGAGGAGCTCGCGAAGAAGATCGACAAGGCGGTCTTCCCCGGCAGCCAGGGCGGCCCCCTCATGCACGTCATCGCCGGCAAGGCGGTCGCGTTCGGGGAAGCTTTGAAGCCTGAGTTCAAGACCTATATCGATGGCGTCGTCGCCAACTGCGCCGCGCTTGCGGACGGCCTGGTCGAGGGCGGCCTGCGCCTCGTATCCGGCGGCACCGACAATCATCTGTGCCTGGTCGACCTCACGCCCGCCGACGTGAGCGGCCGCGACGCCGAGCGCGCGCTCGATCGCGTGGGCATCACCGTCAATAAGAACACGATTCCCCATGAGCAGCGTTCCCCGTTCGTGACGAGCGGCATCCGTGTCGGGTCGGCCGCCGCCACGACGCGCGGCCTGACCGCGGACGACTTCCGTGCGGTGGGGCTCCTCATCGCCAAGACGGTTTTCTCGATCGAAGACGCGGCCGCCCTCGCCGAGGTTTCGGAAGAGGTCGAGCGCATCCTCGCCGCGCATCCCCTGTACCCCGAATACGATTTTTAGGGCATAATCTGAACGGCCGCGCGCGGGATCGACGCCGCGCGCGGCCGGTTCTTCAGAGCGAGGATGCGCCTCGCAGCATCGATAGGAGCTTTCAGCATGGATTACACCGAAACGGACAGGGTCGTGCTCGTCGACCATCCCCTCGTGAAGCACAAGATCGGCGTCCTGCGCGCCGAAGACACGCCCTCGTCGCTCTTCCGCCAGCTCGTACGCGAGCTTGCGCAGCTCGAGGCGTACGAGGCGACGCGCGACCTGCCCACGACCGCGACGGACGTCACGACGCCCATCGCGGTCGCACGGTGCGAATCCGTACGCGGTCGCGACGTCGTCATCGTTCCGATCATCCGTGCCGGCCTCGGGATGACCGAGGGCATGCTCGATCTCATCCCGACCGCCCGCGTCGGCCACCTGGGCATGTATCGCGACCCCGAGACCCATCGTCCGCATGAGTATTACGCGAACGTCCCGGAGGACGCGGCCGAGGCCGAGGTCTTCGTCGTCGATCCGATGCTCGCGACCGGCGGAAGCGCCATCGCGGCCATCGAATATCTGCGCAAAGCGGGCGTGAAGAACCTCAAGCTTCTCGTGCTCGTCGCCGTGCCCGAGGGCATCGATGCCGTGCTCGCCGCCGATCCGGACGTGGCCGTCTATACGTGCGCGATCGACGACAAGCTCAATGAAAACGCCTACATCGTGCCCGGCCTGGGCGATGCGGGCGACCGTATCTTCGGCACCTGCTAGCCGTCGCACGAAGGCATCGTCGCCGCATGCGTCATCTCGGCACGTGTCCGGGGCGCGCATGCGGCTTCGCGTAGGGGGGCGTCGTGAAATCGCATATCGAACGTCCAAGCTGGGACGAATACTTCATGCACCTCGCATTCGAGGTGTCCGGGCGCGCCACTTGCCTGCGTCGCGCGGTGGGCGCGCTTCTCGTCAAGGACCGCCGCATCCTGGCGACCGGCTACAACGGCGTTCCTACGGGCCTGCGCCACTGCGAAGAGGTCGGATGCTTGCGCGAGCGCCTCGGCGTCCCCTCCGGTCAGCGCCATGAGATCTGCCGAGGCCTGCATGCGGAGCAGAACGCCATCATCCAGGCCGCCCGCCACGGGATCAACATCCAGGGTTCGTCGATCTATATCACCACGCAGCCCTGCTCGGTCTGCACGAAGATGATCATCAACGCGGGCATCGGGGAGATCGTCTATGCCGAAGGGTATCCCGACCGGCTTTCGCTCGACCTCCTCGCCGATACCGACATCGTCGTGCGCAAGGTCGAAAGAGATTGAGCCGCTTTTCGTGCCCGAGCGTTTCGCCCGCAGTCGTTTCCGCCGTTCGAAGGACGTTTCCCTCTTTTTGCGCTTTTAGTTGCGCGGTTCCTTTCGGCTTGCTGAATATCTGATAGCATTCCGCAATGCGGCTGTAACCGAATGGTTGAGAAAAGGGGGTTGAACGCACGTCATGCCTATCGTCCTCGGGGCATTGGCCGGAGCTTTCGGCTTCGCGCCCATCTTCCTGTCGATGAGGCTTTCGCGCCGCTCGGCATCCCAAGCTGCTCTCACCATCGGCCTCTATGGGCTCGTCGGCGTCTTCGCGTCCCTCGTCGTCCTGATCGCCGGCCTGCTGGCATGCGCGTTCAACGCACGAGGCGCGCTCGTCCCCTTCGTCGTCGCGGAGGGAATCGTGTTTCTAGGCGCGACCATAGCCTATGTCGTGTATAAGAACGTCCTCGCGAAGCGCAGAACCCGTCGCGGGGAATAGGGTCGTTTTCAAGGAAGGGTCAAAGCATGGGCGAAGCTCTTGATTTGTTCGTCTCCCAGGCGCAGCACGTCTCGGAAGACTTCAATCCCACCACGGTGCTCAGCATCGGCGGATGGCACGTCACCCAGTACGTCGTCTGGCTCTTCATCGCCTTGGCCGTCACCTTCCTCGTGGTCCTTCTGGCCGCGAAGAAGATCAGGATCGTTCCGTCCAGCAAGTTCGTGAACATGGTCGAGTACGGCTACGAATTCGTGAATCGCAACATCGCCGAAGACGTCATCGGCGAAGGCTTCAAGAAGCACGTGCCGTTTCTGGCATCGCTGTTCTTCTTCATCCTGATCTGCAACATCCTGGGGCTCGTTCCCGGCTTCAAGACATCGACGGGCGCGATCTCCTGCACGTGGGCGCTGTCCATCATCTCGTTTTTGTATTTCAACATCTACGGCATCAAGACCTTCGGCCCCGTCCGCTATCTCGGCAATCTTTGCCCGAGCGGCGTTCCCGCCCTCATGGCGCCGATCATCTGGTTCCTCGAGCTTTTCTCCATGGTCATCCGCGTGCTCACGCTGGCCGTCCGACTCTACGGCAACATGCTCTCGGGCCATATGATCCTGGCCGTCTTCGGCATCGCCACCACGTCGTTCATCTACTGCGGCCTGCTCGATGCCTCCATGTCCATCGCGGCGGCGGGCACCTCGATCGTCTGGTTCGCGCTGCTCGTCCTCATGTATGCGCTCGAATGCCTGGTCGCGTTCCTTCAGGCGTTCGTGTTCGCGATTCTATCCTCGTCCTACATCGGCATGGCGATCCATCGCCACTAGGACGCGCGCCGGCAACGGCGCACCGCTTCGGTGACACGGCTGTCTTCCTTGCAGCTTGGCACATAGTTTAGGTAGAAGGTCCCAAGAAGGCTGGGACCCGTCGAAGGAGGAAATTGTGACAGAGATCACC
This sequence comes from Slackia exigua ATCC 700122, assembly GCF_000162875.1. GTDB lineage: Bacteria > Actinomycetota > Coriobacteriia > Coriobacteriales > Eggerthellaceae > Slackia > Slackia exigua. The sequence continues at coordinate 852,098 of NZ_GG700630.1, read as the reverse complement.
CTTACGCTTGCCGCACTGAAGGTCGTCGGCTACGGCCTGGCCGCCATCGGCCCCGGCATCGGCATCGGCATCGCCACCTACGGTCTGTGCGTCGCCGCCGCCCGTCAGCCTGAGATGAAGGGTCAGCTCATGGGCTACTTCTTCATCGGCGCCGCCATGTCCGAGGCCCTGGCCCTGCTCGGCCTGGTTCTGTTCTTCATCGGCTAAGACGGATCTTCCGTATGGCATATACGAGAGAAGGACAGGAGGGAAGCGAATTGAAGGCATCTATCGCACAGGCGAAGGCGTTCATCGGCACCGCAGGCGTATCCGCCGCGGCCGTGGCCCTTTCGACCCCGGCGTATGCGTTCGCTGAGGAGAGCGGCGGCATCAGCGCCATCCTCCCCAAGATGAACGAGTTCATCCCGATGCTCGTCGCCTTCGTCATCCTCTGGGTCATCCTTGCCAAGTTCGGCTGGCCGGTGTTCGACCGCATGCTCGAAAAGCGCGCGACCACCATCCGCGAAGACCTGAAGAGCGCCGAAGCCGCCCGTCAGGAAAGCGAGAAGCTCCTTGCCGAATACAAGCAGCAGCTCGCCGACGCGAAGGCCGAGGCATCGAGCATCGTTGCCGAGGCGAAGAAGACCGGCGAGGCCGTGAAGGCCGATATCCAGAAGAAGGCGGCCGACGAAGCCGCCGGCATGATCGAGAAGGCCCAGGCGGCCATCGAGGCCGAGCGCAAGCAGGCCGTTTCCGACCTGCAGAAGTCCGTGGCGGACATCTCGGTGTCCGTGGCGTCCAAGCTCATCGGCACCGACCTTTCCGATGACGAGCATCGCGCGATCATCAAGCGCTACGTCGAAGAGGCAGGTAGCTTCAATGCCTCATAATCGACTGCTCGTCAAAGAAGAGATCGCGACGTATGCCGAGACGCTCTTCTCGGCCGCTTCGGCCGAGGGCCAGGAGCGCGTGTTGGCCGTGCGCGACCAGCTCGAGCAGGTCGTGTTCCTGTATCGCGGGAACGCCGATCTGCGCGATGCCTTCGATGAGATCGCCTATACGGCAGAACAGCGCCGCACCATTGCCCAGGGCGTGTTCGAAGGCTTCGATCCTCTGCTCGCAAGCGTCCTCTCGGTCATGGCCGAGCGTCAGGACTTTTCGGAACTTTCCCAGATCAACAATGCATTCGCTGCGTTGATCGACGAAAGGCTGGGTCTCGCCGTCGTCGACGTGACGACCGTCGTAGAACTCGACGACGAGCTGCGGACCCTCATTTCCGAGAAGGTCGCCGCCGACCTTGGCAAGAGCGTCGTGCTGCGCGAGCATGTCGATCCGTCCATCCTGGGCGGGATCATCATGAGCACTCAAGGTAAACGCATCGACGCGAGCATCGTCTCCAAGCTGGAGCAGGCTCGCACCGTGCTTTCGGAATCTAATGATGGAGGTGAATGCTAGTGACAGAAATCACCGCAAAGTCTATCGACGAAGCATTGCGCAAGCAGCTTGAAGACCTCGAGACGAGCGTCGATGCACGTGAGGTGGGCACGGTCGTCCAGGTGGGCGACGGTATCGCCCGCATCGATGGATTGAAGGGTGCCATGGCGGGCGAACTCCTGGAGTTCATCGGCGCCGATGGCAGAACCGTCTACGGTCTTGCGCAGAACCTCGAAGAGGAAGAGGTCGGCGCTGTCCTGATGGGCGATGTCACCGCTATTCGAGAGAACGACCAGGTCCGTACGACCGGCCGCATCATGGAGGTGCCTTCGGGCAAGAGCCTCCTCGGACGCGTCGTGAATCCGTTGGGCATGCCGATCGACGGCAAGGGCCCCATCAAGGCCGAGGGCATGCGCCCCGTCGAGTTCAAGGCCCCTGGCGTCATCCACCGCAAGCCCGTGCATGAGCCCATGCAGACGGGCATCGTCGCCGTCGACACGATGATCCCCATCGGCCGCGGCCAGCGCGAGCTCATCATCGGCGACCGCCAGACGGGCAAGACCGCCATCGCCATCGACGCGATCATCAACCAAAAGGGCAAGGACATGATCTGCATCTACGTCGCCGTGGGCCAGAAGGCTTCCACGGTGGCCAACGTGATGGAGACCCTCGAGAAGCACGGCGCCATGGAATACACGATCATCGTGTCCGCCACCGCGTCCGATTCCGCCCCGCTGCAGTACATCGCGCCTATGGCCGGCGCCGCGATGGGCGAGCATTTCGTCTACACCGGCGAGGACGGCAAGCCTGCGGGCCCCGAGAACCTGGGTCGCCACGTGCTCATCATTTATGACGACCTGTCCAAGCAGGCCGTCGCCTACCGCCAGATGTCCCTGACGCTGCACCGCCCGCCGGGACGCGAGGCGTATCCCGGCGACATCTTCTACCTGCACAGCCGCCTGCTCGAGCGCGCGGTGAAGATGAACGAGGCCAACGGCTGCGGCTCCATGACGGCTCTGCCGATCATCGAGACCCAGGCCGGCGACGTCTCCGCCTACATCCCGACCAACGTGATCTCCATCACCGACGGTCAGATCTTCCTGTCCACGGACCTGTTCTTCCAGGGCCAGCGTCCCGCCATCAACGTCGGCATCTCCGTGTCGCGCGTCGGCGGTTCCGCCCAGACGAAGGCCGTCAAGTCCCAGTCCGGCACGCTGCGCCTCGACCTCGCGTCCTATCGCGAGCTTCAGGCGTTCACGCAGTTCGGCTCCGACCTCGACAAGTCCACCCAGGACCAGCTGAACCGCGGCGCCCGCATGACCGAGCTTCTCAAGCAGGGTCGCTACATGCCGCTCGAGTTCGAGGAAGAGGCCTGCGCGGTCTACGCCGGCGGCCACGGCTACCTCGATGACGTGGCGGTCAAGGACGTCGTCCGTTTCCGCACCGAGCTTCTCGAGTACCTGCGCGCCAAGCACGCCGACGTGCTCGCCCAGATCCATGCGGATGCGAAGTTCACCGACACGACCGAAGGTGCTCTGAAAGAGGCGATCTCCTCTTTCAAGAAGCAGTTCGCGGCGTCGTAGGAAGGCGTGAGACATGCCTAACCTGCACGACATCGATAAGCGCATCAAGTCGGTTTCATCGACTAAGCAGATCACGCGCACCATGGAGATGGTGGCCGGCGCGAAAGTCAAGCATGCGACCGAACGCATCGCCGCCGCCGCGCCGTACTCCGATTCCATGGTCGAGATGCTGCAAGGTGTCGCGGAGCGCGTGCAGCCCAGCGAGAACCCGTTGCTGGAGAAGCATGAGAGCGTGAAACGCATCCTGGCGGTAGCCGTGGTTTCCGACCGCGGCCTTGCCGGGGGCTTCAACTCGAATGTTCTGCGCGCCGTCGAGAAGACCGTTCGCGCGAAGAAGTCCGAAGGAGTCGAGGTCGACATCATCGCATGCGGCAAGAAGGCCGGTGGGTTCTTCCGGTTCCGCAAGATGACGCCCGTTCTCGAGTTCAAGGACCAGTCTGCCGATCCCACGATCGAGCAGGCCGGCGAAATCGCCGACTACGCCATCAAGGCGTATGAGGAAGGCAGCATCGACGAGGTCGTCCTGATCTACAACCACAGTAAGAACGCTGCCACGCAGGTTCTCACCGAGCAGGTCATCCTTCCCGTCGATACGACGGCCGCACCTCAGGCGCACGTCCGCACGGCATCCGCCGTCGAGGAACCCGCCGAAACCGAGACCGTCCCCGCGAGCATCGAGTTCGAGCCTGAACCCGCCGACGTGCTGGCACGTCTGCTGCCCGCGTACCTGCGCACGTCGATCTACCGCGCGCTGATCGACTCCGCGGCCGGGGAGCAGGCGGCTCGCCGCAGTGCCATGCACTCGGCGACCGATAACGCCACCGAGATGGTGGAGACGTTGTCGAGGTTGTATAACCGTGTACGTCAAGGTGCCATCACCACTGAGATCAACGAGATCGTTGGTGGCGCAGCAGCTTTGGAGGAATAAATGGCTGACGAAAGAATGCTTACCAGAGAGGAGCTTGACGCCAGCAAGGGCGCTACCGGTCGCATCGTGCGCATCGTGGGCCCTGTCGTCGACGTCGAGTTCCCGGCTGATCAGCTGCCGGCGATCTATAACGCGCTGACGGTTGACGCCATCACCCCCGCCGGCGAGATGCGCGTCGTCCTGGAAGTCGAATCGATGCTTCCCGGCAATCTCGTGCGTTCCGTCGCGATGAGCTCGACCGACGGCCTGGTGCGCGGCGCCGAGGCCGTCGACACGGGCCATCCCATCATGATGCCCGTGGGCCCCGAGACCCTCGGCCGCATCTGGAACGTCATGGGCCAGCCCGTGGATGAGAAGCCGATGCCCGAGGTGTCCGGCTACATGCCCATCCACCGTCCTGCCCCCGACTACGAGTCCCTGTCGACGACGACCGAGATCTTCGAGACCGGCATCAAGGCGATCGACCTGATCGAGCCGTTCATTCGCGGCGGCAAGACGGGCCTGTTCGGCGGCGCCGGCGTCGGCAAGACCGTCATCATCCAGGAACTCATCAACAACCTCGCGCAGGAGCACAGCGGCACGTCCGTCTTCACGGGCGTCGGCGAGCGCACGCGCGAGGGCACCGACCTGTTCCTCGAGATGAGCGAATCGGGCGTCGTCGAGAAGACGTGTCTGGTCTACGGCCAGATGAACGAGCCGCCGGGAGCGCGCCTGCGCGTCGGCCTGGCCGGCCTGACCGAAGCGGAGTACTTCCGCGACCAGGGCCAGGACGTCCTGCTGTTCATCGACAACATCTTCCGCTTCACCCAGGCGGGCTCCGAAGTGTCCGCGCTGCTCGGCCGCATGCCTTCCGCAGTAGGCTACCAGCCTACGCTGGCGACCGAGATGGGCGACCTCCAGGAGCGCATCACGTCGACGACCACGGGCTCCATCACGTCCGTGCAGGCCGTCTACGTGCCCGCCGACGACCTGACCGACCCCGCGCCGGCCACGACCTTCACCCACCTGGACGCCAAGACGGTTCTGTCCCGTTCGATCGCCGAGCTGGGCATCTACCCGGCCGTCGATCCCCTGGAGTCCACCTCCCGCGCGCTCGAGCCGGCCATCGTCGGCGAAGAGCACTACCGCGTGGCGACGGGCATCCAGGAGCTGCTCCAGAACTACAAGGACCTTCAGGACATCATCGCCATCCTCGGCATGGACGAGCTGACCGAAGAGCAGAAGCTCACGGTCTCCCGCGCCCGTAAGGCCCAGCAGTTCTTCGGCCAGTGCTTCCACGTCGCGACGCAGTTCACCGGCCTGCCCGGCAAGTACGTCAAGATGGAGGACACCGTCCGTTCCTTCGCCGCCATCCTCGACGGCGAGTGCGACGAGATTCCCGAGCAGTGCTTCCGCCTGAAGGGCTCCATCGACGACGTGTACGCCGAGTACGAGGCCATGCAGAAGAGCGAGGACTGACATGCCGAAGCTAACCTGCGACATCGTGACCCCTGAAGCGAAGTGCTTCACCGACGAGGCCTTCATGGTCGTGGTACCGGGGACCGAAGGTCAGATGGGCTTCCTGTACGACCACGTGCCTCTGGTGTCGGCGCTTGCCGACGGCGTTGTCCGCGTCCAGCTCGATGAGGCCGGCTCCGTGAAGGAGTTCGACGTCGAAGGCGGCTACGTGCAGGTCACCGGCACGAAGGTCATCATCCTGGCCGACAAGGCCCAGGAGCGTACGGCCTGAGGTTTCGAAGAGGATTCCTCACGATTTCCGAAAGGGCGTCCCATCAGGGGCGCCCTTTCTCATGAGCCGACCTATCAGGCGCTATGGAGCTTCCGGAACGAGAGGGCCGTTCCCGTTTCGGAAGCGTCGGGCTGGTATCATAGGCGCGTCGAAGAATCCAAGCATATGGCACGCGTCCAGGCCGGCGAGGACGGCGGGGGAGCGTGCGCGCACGCGCATGAAGGGACTGCCATGCCGTTCGTCCACCTGCATAATCACACCGAGTATTCGATGCTCGACGGCGCCACGCACGTGAAGGACATGGTGCGTCGCGCGGCCGACCTCGATATGCCCGCCGTCGCCATCACCGACCACGGCGTGATGTGCGGCGTGCCCGAGCTGTGCGACGCCTGCGCGGCAGTCGAAAGGGAAACGGGCAAGAAGGTCAAGCCCATCTACGGCTGCGAGATCTATTTCACCGAAGATCCCGAGGTAGGCACGAAGAAGCGCTCTCCGCTCTATCACATGATCATGCTCGCCAAGAACTCCGAGGGCTATCACAATCTGCTGCATCTCGTGTCCGAGTCGCATATGGACAATTACTATTACAAGCCCCGCACGACGCTCGATATGATCAAGAAGCATGCGAAGGGCATCGTCGCGACGAGCGCCTGCATCGCCGGCATCATCCCCCGGCGTCTGCGCGAGCGCGATGTCGCGGGGGCACGGGAGTGGGCCCAGACGTTCAAGGACATCTTCGAGCCGGGGGATTTCTATATCGAGCTTCAGGATCAGGGCATTTCCACGGAAGAGGGCTTCTCCCAGCACGAGCTGAACGTGCAGCTTTCGAACCTTGCCCATGATCTGGGGCTCGAAACCATCGCCACGAACGACTTCCATTACCTGACGCGCGAAGACGCCAAGGCGCAGGACATCATGCTGTGCATCGGCACGGGGTCGAACTACGACGACGAGAACCGCATGAGGTTCGCGAACGACGAGTTCTACATGAAGACCGAGGAAGAGATGCGCGAGGCCCTGCGCGATTTCCCCGAGGCCTGCGACAACACGGTCAAGGTCGCCGAGAAATGCTCCGTGGAGCTCGAGCGCGATTCCATCCTTCCGCGTTTCCCGTTGCCCGAAGGCTACACCGAGGAGATGCTCTTCCGCGAGGAATGCGAGAAGGGGCTCATCCACCGTTACGGCAACAACGGCGAGATCACGACGATGGACGAGCTGCGCGCCGCGCGCCCCGACGTGGTCGAGCGATACGAATACGAAGCCGGCGTCATCATCCAGCAGGGATTTCCCGCCTACTTCCTCATCGTGCAGGAATACATCCGCTGGGCGAAGGACAACGGCATCGGCGTCGGTCCGGGGCGCGGGTCGGCCGCAGGTGCCATCTGCACGTACGCGATGGGCATCACTGACCTGGAACCTCTGGACAACGGGCTGCTGTTCGAACGCTTCCTGTCGCCCGAACGCGTGGAGATGCCCGATATCGACGTCGACTTCGACGATCAGCACCGCCAGGACGTCATCGACCACGTGCGCGATTTCTATGGGGCCGACCATATCGCGGGTGTCATCACGTTCGGCAAGCTGCAGGCGAAAAACGCCGTGCGCGACGCCGCGCGCGTGCTCGGACACCCCTATGGCGTGGGCGACAAGATCTGCAAGACCATCGGCGACGAGCTCGGCATCACGCTCGACGACGCTCTGGAGAACAACGTCGACCTCAAGAAGATGTACGACGACGATGCCGACACGCGCGACATCATCGATGCGGCACGTTCCATCGAGGGCAACATCCGCGGCGAGGGCGTGCATGCCTGCGCGACGATCATCTGCCGCGACCCCTTGGTCGACCACGTGCCCGTGAAGCGCGATACCAAGGGCGGCGGCATGATCACCCAGTACGACGGCCACTACACGCCTGAACTGGGCCTGCTCAAAATGGACTTCCTGGGCCTGCGCACGCTGGGCGTGCTGTCGCGCGCCTGCAAGAACGTGAAGGCGCGCCACGGTCTCGAAATCCGTCCCGACGAGATACCCATCGAAGACGCCGAGGCGTTCCGTCTCATGCGCGGCGAGATGCGCTGGGGCATGGACGGCCTGTTCCAGGTCGAAGGCGCGCTCTATGTGAGCCTGTTCAGCAGGCTTCCGCCGCGTCGGTTCTCCGATATCGTCGCCTCCATCGCGCTCAACCGTCCGGGCCCGCTCGAATCAGGCATGGTCGACGACTACGTCAAGGTGGCGAACGGCACGACCGAGATCCATTACTACGACGATCGTCTGCGCCCCATCCTGGAAGAGACCTACGGCACGATGGTCTACCAGGAGCAGATCATGCAGATCTCGATGGCTATGAGCGGGTTCTCGGCCGGCAAGGCCGACCGCCTGCGCAAGGCCATGGGCAAGAAGAAGCTGGATATCATGCGCCAGCTTCAGGCCGATTGGAACGAAGGGGCCGTCGAGAACGGCTATTCGCTCGAAATCGCGAAGCAGATCTGGGAAGACGCCGAGAAGTTCGCGAAGTACGCGTTCAACAAGTCGCATTCCGCGGCCTACGCCCTGCTCGTCATGCGCACGGCGTATCTGAAGGCGCACTATCCGTATGAATTCATGGCGGCCGTGCTTTCCAGCTACATGGGCAACGCCGATCGTCTCATCAAGTACATCTCCAGCTGCACGCATTCGGGCATTCCCGTGCTGCCGCCCGACGTGAACACGTCGAATCTCGAATTCACGCCGCTTGAGGAGGGCATCCGCTTCGGACTTGCCGGCGTGCGCGGCATCGGCGAGGCGGTGGCGCAGTCCATCATCGACGAGCGCGAGGCCAACGGCCCGTACTCGAGCCTGCACGACTTCGTGAACCGCCTGGATGCGAAATGCTATAACCGTAAAACGCTCGAAGCGCTGGTGAAGTCGGGTGCGTTCGACTCGACGGGGTACACGCGCAAGCAGCTCATGCACTTCATCGACGACACGCCGCTGCTCGAATCCGCCGCGAAGCGCCAGAAGGATCGCGATGCCGGCCAGGTGAGCATGTTCGACCTGTTCGCCGATGTGCCCGACAGCGGGTTCGACGACGACGTGCCGGCGCCGGACGGCATCGAGTGGGACAAGCGCATGCTGCTCGCCTATGAGAAGGAGATCCTCAAGATCTATGTCTCCGACCATCCCCTGCGTCCGTACGAACGGTCGCTCGAGTCGGTCACGAAGTACCACCTGGGCGACCTTGCGGAGCACAAGGGCGATATCAAGAACGCCGTGTTCGCGGGGCTCGTGGCAAGCGTCACCGTCAAGATGACGCGCAAGGGCACCAAGATGGCGAACTTCGATCTCGAAGACACGACGGGCCATATGGAGTGCGTCTGCTTCAAGTACAGCGACTTCGAAGAAGCCATCCAGGAAGACGCCATCGTCAAGATCAAGGGCCGGTTCGAGCATTCTGAGCGCGGAGACCAGATCCTCGCCTTCGAGGTGGAACGTCTGGATGTGGACAGCATGCGCGAGACGCCGAGCAACCTGCAGATCTCGCTCGCCGCTGCCGACTTCGACCAGTCCGTCGCCACGCGGCTCTACGGCATACTCGGGGACTATCCGGGCAACGATCCCGTCGTCCTATACGTGGAGCAGTCCGACGGGCGCAAGTTCCGCGCCGAGCTTCCGATCAAGGTCGATGCGGCCGATAACCTGCTTTATTCGGGCATCATGACGCTCTTCGGGCGCCCGGTGTGGAAGAGCCTGCAGGAGCAGAGGAGATAGGCGTCGTGGAACAGGTGTCGGTCCATCGTGCGGACGAAGGGCATACGTATGGCGCACGCGACGGATTCGTCGCGTGCGCCGGCATCGCGCATGCCGTCGGTGTGACGGACGTCGCACGCGATGGTTGTGCCGCCGGTGCGGTGTTCTCCGCCGCAGAAGCCTTGGAAACATCGCGGTTGTCGCGCTGCGTGGCTCTCGGCGTCGCCTATGACGGAGCGCCCTTCGCAGGGTTCGCGCGCCAGGCCGAAAGCCATGTGACGACGGTGCAGGGAGAACTCGAACGGGTGCTGTCCGTGCTCTACCGTCGCGCCGTCGACACGGTGTGCGCCGGACGTACCGATGCCGGCGTGCATGCGCTCGGTCAGGTCGTGAGCTTCGACCTGACCGAAGAGGAATTCGCGAGCCGTCCTTTGCGGACGCTCATGAAATCCATGAATGCGCTGGTGGACGAACGCATCACCGTCACATGCGCCGAAGAGCGTCCTGCAGGGTTCTCCGCGCGCTTCGACGCGACGTCGCGGGAGTACCGCTATTTCATCGCCACGGGCAACGCGCGTCCCGTGCTCATCGCGCGCAGCGTCTGGCATCTGCGCGGCGCTCCGCTCGATGTCGACGCCATGAACACTGCGGCGCGGTTCCTGGTGGGCGAGCATGATTTCAAGAGCTTCTGCGTCGCCTCGTCCGCCTTGCATCTGGAAGGGGAGGGGCGGTCGACCTGCCGACGCGTCATCGAGGCGGACGTGCGCTCGACGCACGTGATGGGCACGCCCGTCGTCGAGGTCCGCATCGTCGGCAATGCCTTCCTGCATTCGATGATCCGCATCATCGTCGGAACGCTCGTCGCCGTGGGACAGGGAAGGCGTGATGCGTCCTGGGTCGCCGACGTGCTCGCGGCGCGCGACCGCACGGCCGCGGGCGAGACGGCTCCGGCATGCGGCTTGACGTTCTGGAGCGTCAGGTACTAGATGCCGAACGCCAGGGAATCGACGTGTCTCGATAGGATGCTCGAATCCCGGCGCATAGAGGGGCATTGGATGCCGAACGCCAGGGGATCGGCGCGTTTTCGAGATGCGCGGCATGGGTAACGGGTCTCACCAGCATCTCGCATGCCGGCCCTCCCTGCGTTCGCCCTAGGGATACGGTCGCATGCCTTTCATCGCGCCATCTCCATGGAGACTCCTCGATCCATCGGGGCGAACAGCCGTTTGCCACCGTTTTGTTACTTTTTTCGAAAGAAAAAACTCCCGATGGAATCTCCTCGCTAGAATAACGCGTCATAGTTTCGGAAGGCGTCGCATCCGACTCGTGCGGAGGACGCGTGTTTCGCGAAGCCGCCTGCAAGGGCGGCGAGCAAGGAGAGAAAATGGCGGATTCGACTCAGACCCGATCCACGTGGTCGGGCAAATGGATGTTCATCCTGGCGGCTGCGGCATCGGCGGTCGGCCTGGGCAATATGTGGCGCTTCCCGTATCTTGCGGCCAAGTACGGCGGAGGCATGTTCCTTCTCACCTATGTCGTGCTCGTCTTCACGTTCGGCGTATCGATGCTGATTCTCGAAATCTCGCTCGGTCGCCGCACGAAGCTGTCGGCGATCGGCGCCTTCTCCCATTTCGGGCGTAAGTACCTGCCCATCGGCATCCTGGCGTCCCTCGTGCCCTTCATCATCACGCCGTACTACAGCATCATCGGCGGCTGGGTGACCAAATACGCGTTCGCCTATATCGCCGAGCCGTCCGCCGTCACCGGCGACGGATATTTCGCAGGGTTCATCACGAGTCCCGTGTCGAGCTTCGTGTTCATGGCGATCTTCATGGCGGCTACCTTCATCGTCGTCGCGCTCGGCGTCAAAGGCGGCATCGAGAAGGCCAATCTCGTCATGATGCCTGCGCTCATCGTCATGGCCATCGCGCTGTCCGTCTACACGCTGACCCTTCCCGGCGCGATCGACGGACTGCTGTACTATGTCACCCCTGACTTCTCCAAGTTCTCTCCCGAGCTGCTCATCGGCGCGCTCGGCCAGATGTTCTACAGCCTGTCGCTTGCCATGGGCATCATGATCACCTACGGCAGCTACCTTGAGAAGAAGGAGGACATCGTCCAGTCCTCCGCGCGCATCGCGGGCTTCGACTTGCTCGTATCCTTCCTTGCAGGCCTCATGATCGTCCCGACCTCGTTCGTCGCCCTCGGCGGCGGCGATGCGGTTGCGGAAAAGGCCGGTCCGAGCCTGATGTTCGGCACGCTGCCCCAGCTGTTCGACAGCCTGGGCGCCGCCGGCCAGGTGGTCGGGCTCGTGTTCTTCCTGCTCGTGCTCTTCGCGGCGCTGACGAGCGCCATCTCGCTCGTCGAGGCGTGCACCTCCATCGTGCATGACGCCACGCATTGGACCCGCACGAAGTCGATGGTCGTGACGATGGTCGCCATCTTCCTCGGAGGCATCTTCATCAACCTCGGCTACAACCACCTGTCCTTCATCCAGCCGCTCGGCGAAGGCTCGTCCATCCTCGATCTGGCCGACTTCCTTTCCAACTCGGTCATCATGCCGATCGTCGCGCTGTTCACATGCCTGCTGGTCGGTTGGTTCGTGAAGCCCCAGCAGTTCATCGAGGAGATCAAGGACGGCAGCGCGTTCAAGGCTGCCGGCGCTTGGACCGTCATGATCAAGTACATCGCGCCGGTGCTGGTGGCCATCATCCTCGTTGCATACGTCGGTATGCAGTTCGGCCTCTTCAGCGTCTAGGCACCTGCGGGGTGCACTGCGCGCGATACGGGCGTTCGGACGATCTTCTTTCGGCGTCTAGACGTGTGTAGGACTCATTGCGCGCGATGCTCGGATTGCTTCACGTCGCCTCGAAGGGCTGTGTCGGATCGGTTCCGACGCAGCCCTTTTTGCATGAAGATCAGGATTCTCAGGAAGAACCCGTGGCACCCATCGCGCCGGATCGGTTCCGATGCAGCCCTTTTTGCATGCGGGAGGAAGGGATCGACAAATGGCAACGGCAAGCTTGTACGACCTGTGTCTGAAGCGCGATGCGGTGAACGCTGCGAACATGGACGTGCCGCTAACTTTCGGAACGGAAAGGGAATCGGTGCGCGGACTGCGGCGTTCAGGGCACCCAAAGCCTGGGATCATCCAAAGCTTCAGGTCATTCAATGCTTCGGACCGTCCAAGGCTTCGGGACGCCCAATGTTTCGGGTCGTTCAAGATTTTAGGTCGCCCAAGGCTTCTGACCACACAAGGCTTCAAATCGCCCAAATCTCCGGGTTCCAAGCTTCGCTCATGAAAAATAGCAAGAAAAAAAGGGGTATAGCCCCTTTTCGACCATCGAATTCGATGCCGATGTCAAAAAATCGCTGCTTAGAGAATCTTGTGCATCATTTAGAATCTTGTGCATCATTTTTGTTGCATTCACAACGAAACTGCCCCTAATCAAGCATCATTTCGTTGCAATAACAACATATGGACTGAAAATATACCCCTATAGGGTATACTAAACGTCGATTTTTTGGCATTAAGGAAGGGTTTGACTTACGGCCTTCGGCGGCATTCGCTTGCATGTCCGGCCGACATGTCAGGCTCTTGGGCATGCGCCCGCGATTCCGAGCGTGCTCGCCCGTATGCGCGGACGGAGTCATATCTGGTTGTCTTCTCGGTCGATTCGCGGGTTTTCCGGGAAGCCAGGTGCGTCGAGGCCTCTGGCAGGACGGCGATGGTCCCCGCATGCGATAAGGATGGGAAGTCCGGGTTCGTTGCGGCTCCAGACCCGAATGTGATGAAATCTTAAATAAGAATCATTCTCACTTGAAGAATTCAAAGAATGCTATATAAACAATACCAGTAACTGTTACTGATAAGGATTGATTGAATTGAGGTACAGCAGACAGAGAGAGGCCATTCGCGCATGCGTCATGGACCGGTCGGACCACCCCACCGCCCAGGACGTATACCGGGAAGTGCTCGAAACATTTCCCCGCATCAGCGTCGGCACGGTGTATCGCAACCTCATGCAGCTTGCGGATGCGGGAGAAATCAGGCTCGTGGACGTAGGGGACGGAACCTCGCGATTCGATTGCAACGCCGACGACCATCAGCACTTCAAATGCACGGAGTGCGGTCGGATCTTCGATGTCTCCTCGATCGAGCCTCAGGCTCTTGAGGATGCGCTCGGGGCTTCGGTTCCCGGCATGCCTTCGTCCTTCGCGCTCACGGTCTACGGGGTGTGCGACGAATGCTTCAAGGAAAGCAAGGATTAGATGCGGGGATGCCTGCGCATGAGATGCAGGGGAGCTCGCATATGAGATGCGGGGCATCGTCCCGCAGGAAAGGAACCATCATGTTGAACGAAAAGCTGAACGTCCTGCTCGCCGACTGGGCCGTCGCCCATCGTAAGCTTCAGAACCTTCACTGGTACGTCAAGGGCCACGCGTTCTTCCAGGCCCATGTCAAACTCGAGGAATTCTACGACGAGGCCAACGAAGCGGTCGATTCCGTGGCCGAGCTCATCCTCATGAACGGCGGCAAGCCGCTCGCCTCGATGAAGGAATACCTCGATGCCTCCAACGTCGTGGAACGCGAATCCGACTTCATCTCCGTCAACGATGCCATGACGCAGGCCAAGGCAGATTACGAACTCATCCTTGCAGATGTCAAGGCCGTCAAGGATGCTGCTGACGAAGAGGGCAACGCGCTCGTTTCCGCCGCCATGGACGATCATATCGCCCAGCTTTCCAAGCATCTGTGGATGCTCGGCCAGTCCGAGCGATAGGAAGCCTCCTTTACGCTTCGCGCTTTCTGTCCGTAAACAGCATATAGCCAGGACAAGACATACATTGGCTTACGCAGGAGATCCGGGATGACCGTTCGTTCCGGATCTCCTGCTGTGCGACGAAAGAGCGAGACGCTCGCAAAGCGTTCGGGGCAGCCCTCGACATTGCGACGATGCTGCCGTATCCGATGCCGCATCCGTCACCGACGACGGCGCTCCGATGGCGGCATGCGCGGTCCGGGGTCGTCCGCATATGGGCGGACGACAGTCTTTCATACTCGGCTGTTACATCTAACGTGTAAGGGGTCGTTCGTATATGGGCGGGGCCGTTGAGCTGCTGCATCCCGACAAGCACCCCGGCAAAGGGTCGTCCGTGCATGGGCGGAGCCGTCCCAAGGATGCATCCGACATGTCGCATCCGACGACGGCGGCATGCGCCCTATCGACTTCGCTTCGCGCCCGATGCGTCGAAGCCGGCATAGTGGCCGGCTTCGCAGACGAATGCGTCGGCATCGCGGCCGGTATCGCTGATGAACGCGCGATGCCGATCACGCCCACTTCAAAAACGCGCGATAGCCCTTGAGCGCCTCGTACAGGTCGGCCTTGTCGACCACTTCCCACGGCGCGTGCATGTTCAGCACGGGCACGCCGCAGTCGATGACTTCCATGCCGTACTGGGCCAGGATGTAGGCGATGGTCCCGCCGCCGCCCACATCGACCTTTCCCAGCTCGGCGGTTTGGAATGCCGCGCCGCCCTTCTCCATGACCGCACGGATGCGCGCCATGTACTCGGCGTTCGCGTCATTCGAGCCCGCCTTGCCGCGGCTGCCGGTGAATTTGTTGAAGACGACGCCGCGCCCGAGGAAGGCGGCGTTCTTCTCTTCGAAGGCCGAGGCGTACGTCGGGTCGAATCCGGCGGACACGTCGGAAGACAGCATGCTCGAGCGCGCAAGGCAGCGACGCAGCGCCAGATCGCCCGGTTCGCCTGCGAGCGCGAGGATCTCGGCCATCGTGTTCTCGAAGAACAGCGACGTCATGCCCGTGGCCCCCACGCTGCCGATCTCTTCCTTATCCACGAGCAGGCAGACGCCGGTGCGCTCCAGGTCTTCCGCCTCGAGCTGCGCGACGAGCGAAGGGAACGAACAGGAGCGGTCGTCATGACCGTAGCCGAGGATCATTGACCGGTCGAACCCGAGATCGCGCGCCGCGCCGGCAGGGACCACTTCAAGCTCGGAGGAGAGGAAGTCCTCCTCTTCCATGCCGTACTTCTGCGCGAGCAGATCGAGCAGGAACGCCTTCACCGGCTCTTTCTCGGCGAGCTTCGCGAGCGTCTCGTCTTCCTCGTCCTCGCCGGCTGCGTCGGCTTTCGATGCCGGCACATCTTCGATCTCGCCCTTCTTCGCCGGTCGTCCGCCGACGAGCACGTCGAGCGCCTCGCCGTCGATCACCTTCGCCGCGTTCTTCTGCAGCTGCTCCTGCGAGAGGTGGATGAGCAGGTCGGTTACGCAGAAGACGGGATCGCCCGCGTCCTCGCCCACGTCGACGCGCTCGACCGAGCCGTCCTTCTTCGCAATGACGCCATGGATGGCCAGCGGAATCGTGACCCACTGGTACTTCTTGATGCCGCCGTAGTAGTGCGTGTCGAGCAAGGCGAGCTCGCACGCTTCGTACAGCGGGTTCTGCTTGACGTCGAGGCGTGGGCTGTCGATGTGCGCGCCCAGGATGTTGAGGCCCTCGGATAAGGGGCGCGCTCCGATGTGCGCGAGCAGGACGCTCTTGCCGTAATTGGCAGCGTACACCTTGTCGCCCGGCTTGAGGCTGCCGCGCTCAAGCGCCTCGTCGAGCGAAACGTATCCGGCGGCGCGCGCCATGTCGATCGCGGTCGCGGCGCATTCGCGCTCGGTCTTGTTCTCGCTGATGAACATACGGTACCGTTCGGCGAAATCGAATGCTTCGCCGCGCGCGGCCTCGTCGTATGCCAGCCATGCGTTCGTGCGTTTCATAGAACCTTCCTTCTTACGGCGTACGTGGCGAAATGCCGTTGATTGCTGACATTATGGCGCAACGGGGAACCCCTTGCGTATAATGGTCGGCCACATACCGTGAACCACCAGAAAAGGAGTTGCGACATGGCGTTCTACTTCGATGAGCCGGCTCGGACGTTCAACGAATACCTGCTCGTCCCTGGGTACTCTTCCTCGGAATGCATCCCTGAGAAGGTTTCCCTGAAGACTCCGCTCGTCAAGCACAAGAAGGGCGAAGAGCCCGCCATTTCGCTCAACATCCCCATGGTGTCCGCCATCATGCAGGCCGTTTCCGATGACAAGATGGCCATCGCGCTGGCGACCCAGGGCGGCCTCTCGTTCATCTACGGCTCTCAGACCGTCGAAGACGAGGCGGCCATGGTCGCGCGCGTCAAGTCGCACAAGGCCGGCTTCGTCGTCTCCGATGCCAACCTTTCTCCCGAAACGACGCTCGGCGAGGTGCTCGAGCTTCGCGAGGCGACCGGCCACTCCACGATGCCCGTCACCGAAGACGGCACCGCCGCCGGCAAGCTGCTCGGCATCGTCACCGAACGCGACTATCGCCTGAGCCGCATGGGCCTCGAAGAGAAGGTCGCCACGTTCATGACCCCGCGCGAGAAGCTCATCGTCGCGCCGGCCGACACGTCCCTGCGGGAAGCCAACGACATCATCTGGGATCACAAGCTCAACAGCCTGCCGCTCGTCAATGCCGACGATTCGCTGGCCTATCTGGTCTTCCGCAAGGACTACGATTCCCACAAGGAAAATCCGCTCGAAATGCTCGACGCCGAGAAGCGCTACATGGTCGGCGCGGGCATCAATACGCGCGACTACGCCGAACGCGTTCCCGCCCTGGTGGAAGCGGGTGCCGATGTCCTGTGCATCGACTCTTCCGAGGGTTATTCCGACTGGCAGCGCTTCACGCTCGAGTGGATCCGCGAGCATTACGGCAACACCGTCAAGGTGGGCGCCGGCAATGTCGTCGATCGCGAAGGCTTCCGCTTCCTCGCCAAGCATGGCGCCGATTTCATCAAGATCGGCATCGGCGGCGGGTCGATCTGCATCACGCGCGAGCAGAAGGGTATCGGCCGCGGCCAGGCCACAGCCGTCATCGATGTGGCGCGCGCCCGTGACGAATGGTTCGAAGAGACCGGCGAATACATCCCCATCGTCTCCGACGGCGGCATCGTGTACGACCACCACATCACGCTTGCTCTCGCCATGGGTTCCGACTACGTCATGCTGGGCCGCTACTTCGCCCGATTCGACGAGTCCCCGTCGAATCGCGTCACGGTGAACGGCTCCTATATGAAGGAGTATTGGGGCGAAGGATCCTCGCGCGCCCGCAACTGGCAGCGATACGATTTGGGCGGCACCAAGAAGAAGATGGCCTTCGAGGAAGGCGTCGATTCCTACGTGCCCTATGCCGGCTCGCTCAAAGACAACGTCGATACCACGCTTTCGAAGGTGAAGTCCACGATGTGCAACTGCGGGGCGCTTTCCATTCCTGAACTGCAGGACAAGGCGAAGCTCACCGTCGTCTCCTCCACGTCCATCACCGAGGGCGGCGCGCATGACGTCATGCTCAAGGACAAGTCGCCCTACGTGGGCAACACGATCGGGTAAAGCCCGGTCGCTTTCCTGTTCCCGATAGAAAGAGAACATCTCATAGAAGCTCATTCCAACATACGAAAGCCGATCCTGAAGGCGATCCTGGCCGTGGGGGTGGCGACGAGCATCGCGGTCGTCCCTGCGGCTCCTGCGTTCGCGACCAGCAGCGTCACGGATGCTCGGACAAGCCTCGATCAGGCTGAATCACGTCTCGCCGATATCACGAAGGAATACGATGACCTGCAGGCCCAGGTCGACGATCTCCAAACCCAGATCGACGATGCGACCGCAGGCGTCCTCGACGCCCAGGACGCGGCCCAGAAGGGCCGCGAGAAGCTGGGCGAATCGGCCCAGTTCGCATATAAGACCGGCGGCATCTCGCTGCTCGATGTCGTGCTCGCTTCGCAAAGCCTCGATGAATTCATCGACAACGCCCAGTATGTCCTGGCCGTTCAGGACGCCCAAGCCGACATCATCTCCCGGCAGCGCTCTCTCGAGGCCGAATACCAGGCTGCGCTCGAGGATTTGGGTGCCAAGAAGGATCTGCAGATCAAGAAACTGAACCAGGCGGCCGACAAGTCCGCCGAGGCCCAGCAGGTCGTGGATTCCGCGCAGGCCCAGCTCAAGGATGCCCAGGATGCCGAGGCAGAATCCGAGCGCCTCGCCAAGCTCCAGGAGGAGGCGAAGGCCCTCGCCGCCGCGCAGGCGGCCTCCGCGTCATCCAAGGATGCCGTCGTGGCCTCGAATGATTCGACCGGCTCTTCGTCAAGCTCGTCCAGCTCGACCGCGTCGTCGACCTCGAGCAGCCCATCGTCGAGTTCGCCTTCGGCCTCGAATTCGTCTTCGAACGCCGGCTCGTCGTCCTCGAATACGCCCTCGTCGTCGGACGGCTGGCATAGCGGCGAGGCGTCGGCGTACGGATCGACGAGCGACGGCACCTTGGGAGAGGCCACGGCGACCGGCGCTATCGTCACGCAGAGCTCCATGGGCGTGGCGGTTTCCATGTCTATGCCGAACTACCGTGATTACTTGGGACGTTCCGTCGAAATCTCCTACGGCGGGCGCACGGTGGTCGCCACCGTCAACGACTGCGGCGGTTTCGGCGGCAGCCGCGTGCTCGACCTGCAGCCCGGCGTCTGGAGCGCGCTCGGGGCCAGCTCCTGCGAGGATTGGGGCGTGCGCACCGTCTCGTATCGCTTCCTCTAAGCGTTTTTGCAGGTATCGCATCTAGGCCGCATCCTCGTCGAGGGTGCGGCCTTATACTGGGCAGCATCCGTTTGCGGGTCCGCGCACGCGCGGCCCTTCGTACGTTCAGGAGACCGGTAGGCATGAAAGAGTACAATCCGCAGGATATCGAGCCTCGCTGGCAGGCTTCGTGGGAAGCATCCGGCGCCCATAAGGCGGCGGAGGGCGATGGACGCCCCAAGAAGTACGTGCTCGAGATGTTCCCGTATCCTTCGGGCGACATCCACATGGGTCACGTGCGCAATTACACGATCGGCGACGTCATCGCTCGCTATAGCCGCATGCAGGGCTTCGATGTGCTGCATCCGATGGGTTGGGATGCCTTCGGCCTGCCTGCCGAAAACGCCGCCATCAAGCGCCATAGCCATCCTGCGAAGTGGACCTATTCCAACATCGAGACCCAGAAGGCCAGCTTCAAGCGGATGGGTTTCTCGTACGACTGGAACCGCTCGGTCGTGGCCTGCGACCCTGAATACTACCGCTGGGGCCAGTGGATCTTCGAGCAGTTCTGGAAGCGCGGCTTGGTGGAACGTCGCAACTCTCCGGTGAATTGGTGTCCGAGCTGCGCCACCGTGCTCGCGAACGAGCAGGTCATCGACGGCCGTTGCTGGCGGTGCGATTCCGAAGTCGAGAAGCGCGACCTGACGCAGTGGTACTTCAAGATCACCGACTACGCCCAGGAACTGCTGGACGACCTCGATCAGCTGGAAGGCTGGCCCGAGCGCGTCAAGCAGCAGCAGTCCAATTGGATCGGCCGCTCCGAGGGCGCGCAGGTCGACTTCGTCCTGTGCGACGCCGACGGCACCGAACCCGCGAACCCGTCCGACGACGATATCATCACGGTCTTCACCACGCGCGCCGACACGCTTTTCGGCTGCAGCTTCTTCGTGCTCGCACCCGAATACGCGCGCCTGCCCGAACTCGTCGCCGGCAGCGCGTACGAGCAGGGCGTCCTCGATCTGATCGAAGCGTCCAAGAAGATCACCGCCGTCCAGCGCGCCCAAGGAACCCACGAAAAGCATGGGGCTTTCACCGGCCGCTATGTCGTAAATCCCATCAACGGCGAGAAGGTGCCTGTCTGGGTTGCCGACTACGTGGTGGCGGATTACGGCACGGGCGCCGTCATGGCCGTCCCGTGCGGCGACCAGCGCGACTTCGATTTCGCGCGTGCCTACGACCTGCCCATCATCCCCATCATCCTGGCCGAGGACGACCCTCTTTACGATCGTCTCAAGGACGAGCGCGGACGCGCGGTCACGAAGGTCGATTGGGAAGAGGCCTACGCCGCCGAGGGCGTGCTCGTCCAATCTGGCGCATACACCGGCATGACGGGAGGCAAGCATTCCGAAGGCGAGGCCGCCGTGGTCTCCAAGCTCGAGGAGATGGGCCGCGGCCGCCGTACGGTCGAATTCCGCCTGCGCGACTGGCTCATCAGCCGTCAGCGTTATTGGGGCAATCCGATTCCGGCCATCCACTGCCCGGAATGCGGCGTCGTGCCCGTTCCCGAAGAGGATCTGCCGGTCATGCTTCCCGAGGACATCGACCTTGCGGCAGGGGAGACGCTCGCGACGCACGAGGGTTTCGTGAACTGCGCCTGTCCCGTGTGCGGGCGCCCCGCCCGGCGCGAGACGGACACGATGGATACGTTCACGTGTTCGAGCTGGTACTACATGCGTTATACCGATCCTCATAACCAAAGCGCGCCCTTCGATCCCGCGACGGCGAACGCCTGGATGCCGGTCGATCAGTACATCGGCGGCATCGAGCACGCCATCCTGCATCTGCTCTACAGCCGCTTCTTCACGAAGGTCCTGCGCGACATGGGCATGCTCGATTTCGACGAGCCGTTCTCGAACCTGCTGTGCCAGGGCATGGTGCTCGACGAGCATGGCGACGTCATGTCGAAGTCCAAAGGCAACGTCATCGCGCCGGAAGACATGATCGCCTCATACGGCGCCGATGCGGTACGCGCCTACATCCTGTTCATGGCGCCGCCCGACAAGGAGCTGCTCTGGAACGAGGATGGCCTCGCCGGCCTGTCGAAGTTCCTGAACCGCGCTTGGCGCATCGTCTTCGACCTGAAGCGCGAGGGCGGGGACGATTCGCTGTTCCAGGCCGATCCCGGCAAGGGGGCGCCTCGGTCCGATGCCGCCCGTGCGAAGCTTCTGCGCGAACGTCATCGCGTGGCCGCCAAGGTTGCGGACGACTTCGGCCGCAACGCCTTCAACACGGCCATCGCCGCCATCATGGAGCTCGTGAACGCCGCAAGCGATTATCTGCGCGTGACCGGCGCGGACGATCGCGTTTCCGACGAGGCCGCATCGTTCGATGCCGACATGGCCGAAACCATCGTCAAGCTGCTCGCGCCCATCGCGCCTCATTGGGCCGAGGAGCTGTGGACCACGGTTCTGGGCCATAAGGAAACGTCCGTCCATGCCCAGGCATGGCCCGCGTTCGACCTCGAGCTTGCCAAGGAAGACGAGATCGAGCTTGCCGTCCAGGTCAACGGCAAGGTGAAGGCGCGCATCACCGTTGCCGCCGATCTCGATCAGGATTCGATCGCCGCTGCAGGCCGCGATGCCGCTGCAGCTGCGCTTGCGGGGAAACGCGTCGTCAAGACGATCGTCATTCCCGGCCGCCTGGTCAATATCGTCGCCAAATAGCTCGTCCGTATGCATTCGGTTCCTGCGGGTGCGCATTGCCTGCGGGGACCGTTCTTTCGAAGGAGGCCTCTCGCGTGCTCCGCACGTTCGTCAAAGCGTTCATCAAGCTCGTGTTCACGCTTGCGCTCTTCGGTGCGCTTGTCGTCGCGGGCTTGAACGGCATCGTGCTCCTTCAGGCGCATGATCGGGTGAGCACGCTCGCGGAAGCCGAATCGGAAGGCCTCAAGGCGGACTGCATCGTGGTGCTCGGGGCGAGCGTGCTATCCGACGGGTCTCTGTCCCCGATTCTCGCTCATCGCGTGGACGCGGCGGTCGAACTCTACGAATCGGGCGCCGCTCCCGTCATCGTCATGTCCGGGGACGGCCGTGCGTCGAACTACGACGAGCCTCTGCATATGAAGGAATACGCCATGAGCAAGGGCGTTCCCGAGTCCGCCATCGTATGCGATGAGGGCGGGTACCACACGTTCGACAGCATGTGGCGCTGCGCGCATGTCTACGGGGCGTCGAGCGCGATCGCCGTGACCCAGGAATACCATCTTTCCCGCGCCGTCTTCGATGGGGTGGGCACGGGAATGGACACATACGGGGTCATAAGCGATTCGGGTTCGTATGACGACCAACTCTGGTACGATGTGCGGGAATGCGCGAGTCGCTGCTCCGACTTCATCAGCGTGGCGTCGGGCGACACGGCGGAGAACGCTGCATCCGCCATCGCCTGATTCCGATCAGCCCTGATCGCCGGTCGAAGCGACGTTAGGCGTATCGGGCGCGCCAGGTGCATCGTGCGCTGCGTCCAGGCGCTCGCGCGTGCATTCCAGGGGGAAAGGACATCGTTGTGGCACTCGCCGACGATCTGGCGATTTACGCCCTCGGCTATTACATGCACGAGAGCCATCCCGTGCGCCTCGACCATCTGTGCCTGAACACGGTGCAGCGGCGCAATCCCTGCGACATCTGCGGGACGGTCTGCCCCAAGGGGCTGTCCATCTACGAATCGAAGCCCGATTGGCATGGCTGCATCAATTGCAACCTCTGCGTCTCCGCCTGTCCGACCGAAGCGATCCACGAATCCTCGTCGAGCTTCGCGGCCCTTACCGCGGCGCTCGATTCGGCGACGGACGCCATCGTGTTCGGATGCCCGAAAGCCCAAGGCCATGTGGACGTGACGGTGCCGTGCCTGGCGGCTCTGCCGTGGGAGGTGTTGGCCACGGCGGCCCTCACGCGCACGGCGGTCGTCAAGACGCATCCCTGTAAGGAATGCGACGACCAGGCTTCCTTCGACGGGGTGAAGGATCTGCTGCGCACGCTTCGCCGCTTCTTCGGCAAGGAAGAGTTCGCGCGGCGCGTGCTTTCCGCAGAGCCCAAAGACCGTCGGGCAGCCCGCGGGACTCTGCGCCGTCAGGCGTTCGGGTCCGCCGTCGGCGCCTTGGCCGCAGGTGCGGAGGCGGCCGTGAATCCTGGATCCGTGATCATGTCGCACTATCGAGCCATGCTCGTCGAGGCGCTCGAATCGTTGCCGGACGACGAACGGCCGCAGGTCACCTGGCCGACGCTCGAAGAGGACGGGAACTGCCAGGGATGCGAGATCTGCGTGCGCATCTGCCCTCATCATGCGATCGAGCTGCGCATTCCCGGGCAGGCGGAGTACCAGGAGCTGCGCGAGGCCGAGAAGCGTGCGAAGCGCGCGCCTCGCAGGCTTGCAGAAGGCGAGGCGCCGCCGATGAGCGTCGAGGAGGCTCGGGCCGCCTACGATGCGGCCGTCGGGCATGCGCGCGAAGAAGGAATCGGACAGGCGCTCATCCATGACGCGAGTCTCTGCACGCAGTGCGGGCTATGCTATATGACCTGCCCGAACGAAAACCTCGGCGGATGGGATGCGATCACGACCGCGAATGTCCCGGCGCTGGTCGAACATCCGGTCTCGCTGCGTCTGTGCGAGAAATGCGGTCGCGCCTTCAAGCCCGAAGGCGACGAAGTCGCATGCAAGGCCTGCTCCCGCGTCAACTTCTTCTAAGACGACCACCTCCACAAGGCCGTTTGATGCGCTTTCGAAACTACATCTCCTGCAGCATGGCGCCGAGTTCTTGACGGGAATGGATATCGAGCTTCGCGTAGATATGCCGGCTGTGGGTGCGCACGGTGTTTTCCGAGATGAAGAGTCTTTCAGCAATCGTCGCCATCGACAGGCCGCGCGCGATGGCCTCGCAGACCTCGGTTTCGCGCGTCGACAGCCCGTATTCCTGCTGGAGCACGAGGCATTGCTTCGAGATGCGGTCCGTGATCACGCGATCGCCCCAATCATCGTCGCGCTGCCATTTCTCGCTTGTTCCAGGCCTGCTATCCGCGACGCTCTCTTCCAGGGGTCCATCGCCCCTCGAAACCGCGCGAGGCATCCCGGATCCCGAAGCCTCGTCGGTCGTTTCCATCTTCCATTCCGTTCGCCGCGCCGCGCGCTTGAAGGAGTCGGTATTGATGAACTCCACCTGTCCGACCGGGCTCGGACGTCTGAGGCCCGTGGCGGCGAACAGCACCATGCCGAGCACGAACATGGCGAGAAGCGATAGGAATCCTACCTGTTTCATGCTGTGCACAGGCAGATCGCGTGCGAACCATCCGAGCAAGAATCCGACGCTTTGCACGCCGTAGGCGACGCTTCCGAAAAACCCGTAGATGAAGACCGGGTTGATGCCGCGGTCGCGGGAAATCTGCGCGCACTGCATCATCATCACCATGACGGCCAGCGTGAATGCGGTATGCGTAAGGCCGGCGAACAGCGTGAGCCCTGCATCGTTCTGCATGAAGGGGAAGACGAGCAGGCATGCGGCGATGAAGGGATAGGCCGTCACGTATGCCGAGTTGATGCTGAAGCGCAGCGATCTCAGGCGCCATGCCGCGACGAGCGCAAGCGCCGCGACGAGCGCTCCGATCATCGATGCGACGTTCACCGTGGATGCGAGGCTTCCCTCGAGCACGGCGATTCCCCGTGCAAGTCCTGCGGCGAACGCCAACGCGCCGATGGCGGCCGCGCTCGTCCATGAGTCCTTGAGCAGATGGGCATAGACCTGCGCGTGTTCGCGCGGCACATCTTCGAACATCGCCTGGTCGAATTCCATCTCCCGTACGCTGAGCGTCAACGCGAGCGAGCAGAGCGGCAGCATCACGATGGGAAGCAGAAACGCCGTGAGCGCGATGGGCACGGCATGCAAGGACAGATAGATGACCGACGCCGCCGCGGTGCCCAGCGCGAGACGCATGTTTCCCTCGTCCGCGGACATGGATGCGAAGCAGCGCTGCCAAAGCATGTACATACCCGCGCATCCGACGCCGAGGAAGACGGCTCCGGCGACGACGAGCTCGAGCGTGAGCGACGGCACGTACATGGCCGCGATGACGGACGAGGATCCTATGAAGACGAGCGCGGTCACCAGTCCGACGAGCATGCGCCGCGTCGCCTGGGGGATGAAGTACGCCCCTATGGCGCTTACGACGTAGGCCGCGAAGTATGCGAGAGACTGCGCAAGGTAGAAGAGGATCGTGACATCGTCGGTTTGGAAGCTCTGAGGCAGGAAGGGGAAGACGCCGCCCCATATCTGGGTCGCGTTGATGGCGACGAATATCGCGAACCCGATGCTTGAAACATGCGGGCGCATGGCGTTTGGCTGCACGGAAGACTCCTTTTTCGATATATCCATTTAACCAGACGTGCCTGCGTACGTCATGCGGCATTCCAGGGCCTTTCCCGGGATGTTCTGTTCCAGAATTAATCTGAACAGGTATTTCATAAAAATCACACCTCGTATGCGATGCGCCATGACGCCCTTCTTGGTACCTTTCTGTGCAGTGGAAGCGTTTCCGTCCATTGCACGCGCGGCATGCGCGTCGGGATTCGGAGACGCTTCAGGGGGACAATTGAGATATACGAGGGGGAAAGCATGGGCAAGAGTGCCGACACGCATGAGTTCACGCGCCGCAATTTCGTGAAAGGCTCCTTTGCGGGCGCGGTCGCGGCAGCGGGCGTCCTTGGATCCGCGTCGATGTACGGATGCTCGTCCGGATGCTCGTCGACGGCGGCGACCGATGCGTCCGAAGCTGCGGGAGAGGAAACCATCGCCTGGTCGCAATGCAACGTCAACTGCGGAGGCAACTGCATCTTCCAGTGGCATTCGATCGACGGCAAGGTCGCCTACATGGAGACCGATAACATCGGCGACGCCGAGTTCCAGTCGCGCGCCTGCCTGCGCGGCCGTTCCATGCGCCGCTGGCTCAACAGCCCCGAGCGCATCCTGTATCCGATGAAGCGCACGGGCAAGCGCGGCTCCGGCGAATTCGAGCAGATCTCCTGGGACGAGGCCATCCAGACCATCGCCGACAAGCTCAAGTACACGATCGACGCCTACGGCAACGACGCCATCCATGTGATCTATGCCACAGGCATGTATTCGGCGACAGGCAACCCGTCCGCCCGGCTGCTCAACAGCATCGGCGGCTTCCTCGCCCGCCACTACGATTACTCGACCAACCAGCTTTCCGCCGCCATGCCTTACATGTTCGGCACGCAGTTCTCTCCGTACGACAACGTGCACGCGTCTTCGTTCTCCGAAGCGGAGGCGAATTCCGATCTGGTCGTGCTCTGGGGCAATTCGCCCGCCGAAACGCGTATGGGCGGCGCGAACGCCTGCTGGGACTTCGCCCGCGTGCGCGAGGCCGTCGTCGGTCGCGGCGGCAAGATCGTCAATATCGACTACCGCCTCAACGAGACGAGCTCGGGCCATCCCGATGAGTGGCTGCCTATCTGCAACGGCACCGATGCCGCTCTGGCCAGCGCGCTTGCCCATGAGTTCATCAAGGACGGCGCGGTGGACGAGGACTTCCTGCACGCTTACTGCGTCGGCTACGACGAGGAGACCATGCCTGAATCCGCGCAGGGCCAGAACAGGTCCTACAAGGATTACATCATGGGCACCGGATACGACATGGTGGAGAAGACCCCTGAATGGGCCGCGCCCATCACGCAGATTCCCGCCGACACGATCCGCGCCCTCGCCGCCGATCTCGAAGCCGCCGAAGCGCCGTTCGTCGCCCAGGGCTGGGGCCCTCAGCGCCACTCTAACGGCGAGGACACCACACGCGCCATCTGCATGGTTCCGATCCTGCTCGGCAAGATCGGCCTTCCCGGCACGAACACCGGCCAGCGCGAGGCCGAGCCTCCTGTCTATCTGGTTAAAGGCTTTCCCGCCGCCGACGTGGACGCATCGGGCGCTCCCATCGAAGGCGGCGTCGCGCCCAATGCCGTGAAATGGACCATCCCGTGCTACGAATGGCTCAATGCGGTCGACCACGGCCATAAGATGTCCACCGTCAACGCCGGCGTCAAGGATCCGACCGGCGCCCTTCCCGACGGCATGCTCAAAAACGACGTCCATTTCATCTGGAACTACGCGGGCAACTGCATCACCAACCAGCATGGCGGCATCAATGCCGTGCACGAGACGCTCACCGACGAATCCAAGGATCTCTTCATCCTGACGTGGGACACGGTCATGACCGACTCCGCCAAATACGCCGATATCCTGCTTCCCGATGCGATGCGCTCCGAGCAGCTCAATATGCAGACGCAGGGGTATTCCGAGTACTATACCGGCGTCGTCGTGGGCGGGCCTGCGCAGCAGGCGCCCGGCGAATGCCGCAGCTCCTACGACGTCATGACCGACATCGCCGACAAGATGGGCACCAAGGACGTCTTCACCAAGGGCGGCATGACGCATGACGACTGGGTCAAAAGCCTGTATGAAGCCGGCCGCGAGGCGCATCCTGAGATGCCGACCTGGGACGAGATCCGCGAGCAGGGCGTCTACAAGGTGAAATGCGATCCTTCCATCGGCCTGAAGGCCTTCCGCGACGATCCGTCCGCCAATCCGCTCGGCACGCCGTCGGGCAAGATCGAGATCTATTCCGAACAGCTGGCGGACCTGAACGAGACCTGGGAGCTCAAGGAAGGCGAATCCATCAATCCGATCCCGGTCTTCTATCCCGGCTACGAGGGCTACGGCAGCGTGACCGACGAATACCCGCTGTACTGCACCGGCTTCCACCATAAGAGCCGCACCCATTCATCGTTCGGCTTCATCCGCGAGCTCGAGCAGGTCGCACGCCAGCAGCTGTGGATCAACCCGGCCGACGCCAAGGCCCGCGGCATCGCCCATGGAGACATGGTCCAGGTCAAATCGCCCTCGGGCGTCATCAGGATAGAAGCGAAGGTGACCAGCCGCATCATTCCCGGCACCATCGCCGTGCCGCAGGGTTCCTGGCATAAGGCGAATATGGAAGGGGACAAGGTCGACGAGGGCGGATGCGTGAACACGCTGACCGCGTACCGTCCGACGCCGCTTGCCCACGGCAACGGCCAGTCCGACTCCATCATCGCCGAAGTGACCAAGGTCAAGGCGTAGGCATCCGGAAACGAAAGGGGGATCAGCAATGACTCAGTACGGCTTCTACTTCGACAACGCCCGCTGCACCGGCTGCCGCACCTGCGAGATGGCATGCAAGGACTTCAAGGATCTGTCCGAGACCATGGCGTTCCGTCGCATCTTCGACTACGAGGGCGGCGATTGGAAGGACAACGGCGACGGCACTTTGAGCACGACGTCGTATGCCTATCACGTATCGGCGGCGTGCAACCACTGCGCCAATCCTGCGTGCATGGAAGCCTGCCCGGCCGGGGCTATCGAGAAGGATTCCGATACCCGTCTGGTCTTCGTGAACCAGGACGCATGCAAGGGTTTCGGAGCCTGCGTGGACGCCTGTCCCTACGGCGTCCCCATCCTGTCCAAGGAAGACAACAAGGCCTACAAGTGCGACGGCTGCATCGATCGCGTGAAGGAGGGGAAGAATCCGATCTGCGTGGACGCCTGCCCTTTGCGCGCGCTCGAGTTCGGCCCGATCGACGATCTGCGCGCCGCGCATCCCGATGCGCTCGACGGCATCGCGCCCTTGCCCGATCCATCTCAGACCACGCCGAGCCTTGCGATCAACGCGAGCGCCGCGGCCAAGCCGGTCGGCGACGCGACCGGCTCCGTGACGAACGAGCCGGAGGTCACCTACGTGGAGGCGCGCGAGATCACGATGGCGATGAAGTAGCGCCATCCTGCCAGGATGCGAAACGGCCGAGACGTTTTCTCCTCGGGTGCATTTCGGTCGGTGCAGGGGCCGTCGTCATGGCGGCCCCTGCACGCGCATGGGGCGAACTGGCGGTGACGTGGGCGCTCCTTCTCGCGTAGCTGGGCGGTCCGCACGTGCATAGGGCGGATCGATCGCTCGATCGCGTGCGAGGCATGCACATTCCTTCCCGATGTTGAGGCGTCCCGTGCGGGACGGGTACAATGGAAGGCGCCGTCGCGTCGCGGTTCCCGCAGACGATCGCACCGCGCGAGGCGGCGTTCGCGCATCGCGCGACAGAACGGGGGAGACGTGGGGCTTGGCTTCTATTTCGATAACGCGCGCTGCACCGGGTGCCGCACCTGCGTGATGGCCTGCATGGATTTCCATGCGCTTGAGGCCGGGCATCTGTATCGGCGCGTCATCGACTGCGAAGGCGGCGAAACCGCATGCGGCGCCGACGGCACGTGCACGACCGATGCGTTCGCCTACCACGTGTCGCTCGCCTGCAACCATTGCGACCAGCCGGCCTGCATGGAGGTGTGTCCGACGGGCGCCATGCATAAGGATGGGCTCGGCTTGGTCCAGGTCGACCATATGCGTTGCATCGGATGCGGCTACTGCACGATCGCCTGCCCATACCATGCCCCTTCGATAGATCCCGCCTTGCATCAGAGTTCCAAGTGCGACGGATGCACGTCGCGCGTGGAGGCGGGGAAGAATCCGATCTGCGTGGATGCCTGCCCTTTGCGCGCGCTTGGATGGGGCGAACGCACGGATCTCGCTGCCGCGCATGCGGGCGAAGACCTGACCTATGCCGTCCTGCCTCTGCCGCCCTCCTCCTATACGTATCCCAATCTGACGATCCATGCATCGGCGGCGGCGCGCCGCGCCCAAGAAGGCGATCTTGCCATCGCGAATGTTGATGAACTGGGATTCTAAGACCTGCGCCCGCAATGCGGCGGTCTGCTGATAGAAGAAAGGAATCGGAATGCCGAAGAATTCCCATGGATGCATCGAAGACTATCGGCTCGAAGATCGGGACGCATCCGATGATTTGCTTTCCGATCGGGGATTTCTCGAAGCATTCGGTTCGGCGTGCACGCTTCTGGGGATCTGCCTGTCGCAGCGCCCGATCGAGAAGGAGGCATCGCGTGCGCGGTCGGCCATCCGATCCGTGGACGTGGCGCGGGATTGGCCCTTGGGCGGTTCCGATGCCCTCGCGCTCGCCGTCGACCTCGTCGCGTGCGGCGCCGAAGAAGACGAGCGGACGCTCGACCTGGAATTCCAAAGGCTCTTCCGCGGGACGGGCATGCGCGCCGCCGCGCCGTTCGGGTCGGTTTACACCGATCGCGACCAGGTTATGTACGGCTGGACCTGGATGGAGCTTCGCGCATGGATGCGTATGCACGGCATCGAATGCGCCTCTTGTGAAAACGAGCCGGAAGACCAGATCGGGCGTATGCTGCTGCTGTGCGCCGCGCTTGCGTCCCGCGATTCCGCCCTCATCCCCGAATTCCTGGGACGTCATCTCATGCCTTGGGCGCCGCGCTTCTTCGAGCTCTTTCTCGGTGACATGCGCACCTCGACGTTCAAGGGTTTGGGCGTGCTTGCCCAGGCCACGCTCGACGATGCATGCGCGCTTCTCGGCATCGCGCCGGCCCGCTTCCGGCTGTATCGATAGGACATCCAGGTGAACGGTGGTTTCAACGGACAGACGCTTGCCGTGTTCACGGCTCTCGCGCCCGCAGGCGCCGTCGCGTTCCTGTGTCTCGCGACGTTTCTGCTCGTGCGACGTCCTGCGCTCGACGGAGGGCAGTTCGATCGGCTGGGGAAATGGCTTTTCGTGCCCATCGCCGTCGTGTGGGCGGGGTTCATAGCTTCCGCGACGCATCTCGGCATGCCGTCGAACGCCTTGTACGTCGTCTTCGGCATCGGGCGCTCGCCGCTCTCGAACGAGGTCGCGGCCGTTATCGCATTCCTTTTCTTCTCAGGCGTCTTCTGGCTGTACATGTACCGTATCGGGCATGCCCATGCGCTTTCGCTCGTCCTGCTTGCCGCCGCGATGGCATCTGCGGTGCTCATGCTTGCGTGCATGGCGCTTGCGTACGGCGTGGATACGGTCGTGTCGTGGCATACCTGGCATACGCCGGCGAACCTGCTGGCGACGGCCGCGTTCTCGGGACCTGCCCTTGCGTCTGCGGTCCTGCTCGTCGCCGAGGTCGATTCGAGGATGTGGCCGCGTGTGCTGATCGCGATCTCGGCCGTCGCGCTCGTCGTGGGGACGGCGCTGCTGCTTTCGTACCTGACGTTTCTTTCCGAAGCCCGCAACAACGTGATCGGCGCGCTTTCCCTTGTAGACGACCTTCCCCTGATCATCGCCGTGCACGCCGTCGTCGGAGGGGTGGGGCTCTGCCTTCAGACGGCAGGGCTGAGCCTCAAGGTCTCGCGAGCGCGCGGCATCGTATTCTCTCTTGTCGGATGGCTGCTCGTCATCGCTGCATCGCTCATCGTCCGATTCCCCTTCTACGATGCGTACCTTTCGGTCGGATTCTGACGTGCGTGCGCGATGGGCGTCTTGCACTGCCGCGGACATATGGTATACTTGCCGCACTTTAGCACGCTAGAGCATTGAAGAAGGCAAGCTCACGCGTGGTGCAGGGACCGCTATCGCATGGAGGATGCAATGAAGAGGATCACTTGGATCGTCGCGTGCGCCGCGACGCTCGCGCTCGCGCTTTTCGCGCTGTCAGGATGCGGCTCGAAGGCGGAAAACGCTTCGGTCGCCGTCGGGCCGACCGAAGGCATGGACTTCATCGTCGGGTTCGACCAGGAATACCCGCCCTACGGGTTCGTCGGCGACGACGGCCAGTACACGGGCTTCGATCTCGAGCTCGCCAAAGAGGTCTGCGCGCGCAACGGCTGGAACTTCAAGGCCCAGCCGGTTAACTGGGATGCGAAGGACGCCGAGCTCAACGGCGGCGCCGTCACATGCCTATGGAACGGGTTCACGAAGGAAGGCCGTGAGAAGAACTATACGTTTTCCGAGCCGTATATGCTGAATGGCCAGGTCGTAGTCGTGAAAGCCGATAAGGCCTCCGAATACGGCACGCTTGACGCGCTTGCGGGCAAGACGGTCGTGACCCAGGTCGATTCCTCCGCCCTCGAGGTTCTGCAGGGCGCCAAGGCCGACCTGAACGCCTCCTTCGCCGGCGGCGCCGTGAACCAGGTCAGCGACTACAACGCCGCGTTCATGGATCTTCAGAGCGGCGCGTGTGACGCTGTGGCCTGCGACCTCTCTATCGCCGAGTATCAGATGTCCGCGAATCCCGGCGCATACGCGGTGCTCAAGGATACGCTGTCCGACGAGCACTATGCGGTCGGTTTCGCCAAGGGCAACACGGAGCTCGCCGACGCCGTCACCGAAACGCTGCGCGAAATGAACGCCGACGGCACGGTCAAGGCGCTCTGCGACAAATATGCCGAATATGGCATTTCCTATGAGAACTGGACGCTGAAGTAGGCACGGCACCGATACGGTAGAATCGCGGGCGGCGATGCGTCGCCCGCGATTCGTGCGTTCGGGCGCGGACGCGGCACGCGCATCGCAGCGCGACTTGGAATTCGAGGGAAAGGGGCGTCCATGGCGATTTCGACCATGCTGTCCATACTTGGGCAGGGCTTCGTCATAACGCTTGAGATATTCTTCCTGACGCTGATCGGATCGCTGCCGCTCGGCATCGTGGTCGCGCTTGCGCGCATGAGCAGGATCAAGCCGATTTCCTGGATCACGAAGTTCTACATCTCCATCATGCGCGGCACCCCGCTGATGCTGCAGATGTTCGCCATCTACTTCGCGCCGTACTACGTCTTCGGCATCGAGCTTTCCCCAGGCTCGAAGTTCACGGCCACCATCGTCGCGTTCGTCGTCAACTACGCGGCGTATTTCGCGGAAATCTATCGCAGCGGCATCCAGTCCGTTCCGCGCGGCCAGTACGAGGCGGCCGCGGTCTTGGGCTATTCGCGCGCCCAAACGTTCATGAAGATCGTGCTTCCCCAGGTCATCAAGCGTATCCTTCCCGCAATGGGCAACGAGGTCGTTACGCTGGTGAAAGACACGTCGCTCGCGTTCTCCATCGGCGTCATGGAGATGTTCTCCTCGGCGAAGGCCATCGCGGCCTCTCAGGTCAACATGCTTCCGTTCGCGTTCGCCGCGGCGTTCTACTGGGCTTTCTGCCTGATCATCGAATTCGTCATGGGACGCATCGAAAAGAAGCTCGACTACTACCACGACTAGCTCGCGCGATCGGCGCGCCGGCCTGACGGCTACGGCTCGTCGATGCGTCGCGTCGGCACGGCGGATGCGGTTCGTCGCCCGTGCCGGCCGCGCATGGGGCTTGTCGGATAAGGACGGCGAGCCCGTCTTTCGTCTTGAAGCGTAAAGGAGCACCGTAATGCCTGAGAATCGCCCGGTCCTGCATCTTGGACATGTCAAGAAGAGCTTCGGCGGCGTCGAGGTTCTGAAGGACATCTCGATTGACGTCGAAAACGGCGAGGTCGTTGCCATCATCGGCCCGTCGGGCGGCGGCAAGTCGACGCTCCTGCGTTGCGCGACGCTGCTCGAAACGTTCGATTCGGGCGAGCTTTCCTACGGCGACCTCGAGGTGGCCGTCACGCGCGACGGACGCGCCTCGTATGCGGGCAAGGACGTCTTGAAGCAGGCGAAGTCCCGTTTCGGTCTGGTCTTCCAGAATTACAACCTGTTTCCCCACTACACGGTCATGAAGAACATCTCCGACGCGCCGATTCACGTGCTCAAGCGCGATCGGGCGGAGGTCGAGGCGCATGCGCGCGAGCTTATCGCGAAGATGGGGCTTCAGGGCAGCGAATCCAAGGTTCCCTGCGAGCTTTCGGGGGGTCAGCAGCAGCGCGTCAGCATCGCGCGCGCCCTCTGCATGGATCCTGACATCGTGTTCTTCGACGAACCGACGAGCGCGCTCGATCCGGAGCTCACGGGCGAGGTGCTCAAGGTCATCAAGAACCTTGCGGCCGAGAAGATGACGATGGTCATCGTCACGCACGAGATGCAGTTCGCCCGCGATGTGGCCGATCGCATCGTGTTCATGGACGGCGGCGTCATCGTCGAAGAAGGCGCGTCCGAAGACCTGATCAACAATCCGAAACATGAACGCACCAAGGCGTTCCTCTCGCGTTTGAGCGAATAGGCGATCCGGCATCGCCGGCCCCCTGAAAGAAGAGGCCCGCGCAATGCGGGCCTCTTCGGTGGTGCAAGGTGCGGAAAACGCCGGTCTCGTCATTCCTTCGGCTTCAGCATGCCGTAGCCGCCGTTGCTGCGACGGTAGACCACCTGCACGTCGTTGCTGTCGCGGTCGGTGTAGACGAAGAAGTCGTGGCCCAGAAGATCGATCTGGATGAGCGCCTCCTCTTCGGTCATCGGCGAGTATTCGACTTCCTTCACGCGGACGATCTCGTCATCCGAAAGCTCCTCCATGAGCTTGTCGAAATCGGTCGGTTCGACGGGCGTGCCTTCGGCGCCCTTCAGCGTCTCGCGCATGCGGTGGTCGATCACGCGGGTCTTGTACTTGCGCAGCTGGCGCACGACCTTGGCGGCGGCGATATCGATGGCGGCGTACATGTCGGTGTCGCGCTCTTCGACGCGGATGACATGGCCCTTCGGGCGCAGGGTTACTTCGCAGATGCAGGGAACGACATGGGATTTCTCAATACGGAGTATGACTTCGGCTTCGATCGAATAATCGTCGAGGACCTTCATCGAGTTGCCGATTTTCTCGATCGCGTAGTCGCGCAGAGAATCGGTGACGGTGATGCGACGACCGGTGACCTTGATGTTCATAGGCTCCATCCTTTCTTTCGGATGCCTTGCTGAAACCATGGTACCACTCCGTCGCCGCGGGGCGCGGGTTCAGTTGCCCGTCCGATATCTGCCCGAGGGCTTCCCGGCATCTCTCCGGCGTCAGTCAAGAGGCGTGCGTTCCTGAGGACGCGCTGCGTGAACGTGGTATGGTGCGGATAGCTCCTGATAAATGAGCCGACGCAAGTGTGGTACCATCTTGTGTCGGTTATTTCCAGGCTCTATCTGCATGCATAGGAAGAGGCGAATATGTCAGGGCATTCCAAATGGGCTACCACCAAGCATCGTAAGGCCGCGCAGGACGCGAAGCGCTCGGCCTTGTTCAGCAAGCTTTCCCGCAACATCACCGTTGCCGCTAAGGAAGGCGGCGACCCGAACCCTGAGAACAACGCGTCCCTCGCCGCCGCCATCGACAAGGCCAAGGGCTATTCGCTGCCCAAGGACAAGATCAAGACCGCCATCGACAAGGCGTTCGGCACCGGCAAAGATGCCGCGACCTACGAGACCCTGACCTACGAAGGCTACGGTCCGGCCGGCGTCGCCATCCTCTGCGAAGCCCTGACCGACAACCGCAATCGCACCGCTGCCGATGTCTCCGCCGCATTCCGCCATGCGGGCGGCAACCTGGGCACTCCCGGCTCCGTCGCGTTCCAGTTCGATCGCAAGGGCCAGATCATGGTCGACAAGGTCATCAAGAGCGAAGAGAAGAAGGTCGCCGACAAGGAAAACGCCGTCGACGAAGACGAGTTCATGATGGCCGTCGCCGAAGCGGGCGGGCAGGACTACGAGGACGCGGGCGAGGAATGGATCGTCTATACCGCGCCGACCGAGCTCATGGCCGTCAAGAACGCCCTGAACGAAGCCGGCATCGAAACGAAGGGCGCCGAGCTCACGATGATTCCGCAGAACCCCGCCGAGGTCGGCGTCGCCGATGCCAAGAAGGTCATGCGCCTCATCGACAGGCTCGAAGAGCTCGAAGACCTTCAGAACGTCTATCACACGATGGACATCACCGATGAAGTCGCCGCAGCTCTTGACGAGGAGTAACGGCTGCGCAGATTCGATATGGCGCAAGGCGGCGGGCGAGCTATCGTCCGCCGCTTTTTCGTGCGCGCGCTCGCCGTCGGTATGGTAGTATAGCGAACAAATGTTTGATATTCGTTCGGAGAAAGGAGGCTTGTTCGTGACGGATTGCGCATCCCGCGTGATTCTCGGGATAGATCCGGGCCTTGCGAACACGGGCTGGGGGATCGTTCGCCAGACGGGCGGGCGTCTCGCCTGCCTCGCGTACGGCTGCATCTCGACGTCGCCGAATACCGACCTCTCCCAGCGCCTTCGCAAGATATACGACCAGATGGCCCTTATCGTGCAGCGCTACGAACCGAACTGCCTCGGTATCGAAACGGTCTGGTTCGGCGCCAATGTGCAGAGCGCATTCGCCACGGGGCAGGCGCGCGGCGCCGCGCTCGCGGCCGTCGCGCGGTTCGATGCGAAGGTGGGGGAGTTCTCTCCTTCGCAGATCAAGAAGGCCGTAACGGGCGAAGGCAGCGCGGAGAAAGACCAGGTGGAATATATGGTTCAACAGCTGCTCTCATTGCCCGAGCCTCCCCGCCCCGACCATGCGGCCGATGCGCTTGCCGCGGCCATTTGCTTCGTCACGCATGAGCTTTCCTACGTTGAGAAGGGTCGTTTCCGATGATCGCATTCCTGAACGGCGTCGTCGCCGGAAAGAACCAGAGCACCGCCTTCGTCGATGTGGGAGGCGTGGGGTTCGCGGTCGGCATGTCCGCGAACGATCTTTCCCGTCTGCCTCCGACGGGGGAGCGCGTGCTCATCCATACGTATTTCGCCGTGCGTGAAGACGCCATGACGCTCTACGGTTTCCTGTCCCTGGAATCCAAATCGCTCTTCGAAAAGCTCATCGGGGTCTCAAGCGTCGGCCCCAAGATCGCGCTGGCGGCTCTTTCCACGTTCAAGGCCTCGGAATTCATCGCCGCGGTGCTTTCCGGAGATGCGGCGGCCGTGTCCAAAGTTCCTGGAATCGGGAAGAAGATGGCCCAGCGCATCATTCTGGAGCTGAAGGGCTCCCTTGCCGATGCGTCGGTGGACGACCTGTTCTCGACGAAGGCCGGAGAGCAGGCGGCCCGTTTGCAAGGTGCGAAAGAAGCCCTGCTCGCCATGGGGTTCACGTCCGCCGAGGCCGATGTCGCGC
This sequence comes from Slackia exigua ATCC 700122, assembly GCF_000162875.1. Lineage (GTDB taxonomy): Bacteria > Actinomycetota > Coriobacteriia > Coriobacteriales > Eggerthellaceae > Slackia > Slackia exigua. The sequence goes on along the minus strand of NZ_GG700630.1, from coordinate 815,123 downwards.
TCAAGGATGCCCCGGAAACGCTCGTCACGGACAGCGCCTTGCTACAATATGCGCTGCGTCGTCTGGGCGATTAGGCGATCGGCGCCCGAACGCAGAGGTTTTCGGCATCGGGGCCCTGGGCGCTTGGGTGCATCGAAGCGTGCGGCGCGAGGCTCCGGCAGATCGGTTTTGCTTGGACGATCGTGTGAGGCGCTTGGGCGCGCCGACGCATGCGGCGCGGCGTTCGGAGAGCGTCGGGCGGCGGTTCGTTTCGATCGAATCGTGGTTTCGGGTCCGCGCGACGGCGACGCTCGCTCCATGCGGGGTACCGTGCGGATAGATGATGATGGACAAGGTGAGGAAGGGTTCGCGCTGTGGTTGCATCGGACGACAGGGGATTCGCCGAAGGCATAGAGGGCCTGCTGTTCGAGGCGTCTGGCCAGGGCGCTTCCTCGGCTTCACGCGCCGACGCGTCCGTCTCCGGTCCGCGCGTCGTCGCGCCTGAGCTGACCGAAGACGACCTCGCCCTCGACCGCTCTCTTCGCCCGAAGCGCCTGATCGACTATCTGGGGCAGACGCGCATCAAGGAAAGCCTTTCCATTCTTATCCAGGCTGCGCGCCAACGGGGCGAATGCATGGATCATGTCTTGTTCAGCGGACCTCCGGGCCTCGGCAAGACGACGCTTGCAACCGTGGTCGCCAATGAGCTGGATGCCAATATCCGCACGACAAGCGGCCCTGCCATCGCCCGTCCAGGGGATCTTGCGGCCATCCTCACCAACCTCGAAGACGGCGATGTGCTCTTCATCGACGAGATCCATCGACTGAATCGCCAGGTCGAAGAGGTGCTCTACCCCGCACTTGAAGATTACGTGCTCGATATCGTCGTGGGGAAGGGTCCTGCGGCCCGCAGCATCAGGCTGGATCTTCCGCGCTTCACGCTTGTCGGCGCCACGACGCGCACCGGGCTTCTGACGGGCCCGCTGCGCGATCGTTTCGGCATCGCGTTTCGCCTGAACTACTACACGCCCGAGGAGCTGAGCGATATCGTCGCGCGCTCCGCCGGTATTCTGGACGTCCCTATCGACGCCGACGGCGCCATTGAAATCGCCCGCCGCAGCCGAGGGACGCCGCGACTTGCGAACCGCCTGCTCAAACGAGTGCGCGATTGGGCGCAGGTACGGGGGACGGGCATCATCGACGAAGACGTGGCGGCGCAGGCCTTAAGCTTCTTCGAGGTCGACTCCCTCGGGCTCGATGCTCTGGACAACCGCATCCTCGAACTGCTCTGCGTTTCGTTCGGAGGCCGCGCCGTGGGGCTTTCCACGTTGGCGTCCGCCCTGTCCGAGGATCAGGATACGGTGGAAGATGTCTACGAGCCGTTCCTTATCCAGCAAGGTCTGATCATTCGTACGCCCAAAGGCCGTCTGGCCACCGATCGCGCGTACGAGCACATGGGAATCAAGAGGTCCTGATGCTTCAGCAAGACTACCTGATGCGCATGCTCATCCAGTTCTTCCAGGCCGTCACGCGCGCCATGGAAGAGGGCAACAAGCGCCGCCCCGACGAAGCCGCCGAGGCGCTCGAGAATGCGATGTCCGAAGCCATCGACATGGATGCCAACGTGATGCTGGGGCTTGAACCGACGAGCTTCGCCTCGATCGCATCGGTATCCGGCACCGATCCGCGCGTCGTGGAATACCTTGTGCGGTCACTGTCTCTTGAAGCGACGTATCTGGACGAGGCCGGGAAGGGTTCGATCGCCGACCTTCGTCGCCGGCAATCCGACGCCTTGGCCGACGCCTTCGATATCGACCGCATCGATCACGAGGCCCTGCCCGTGGAAGATCTCGAATCTCAGATGCGCGACATGCTCCGCGCCGACGGCATCGAGGAAGCCGATCTCGAAAGATAGGCGCGTCTCGTTTCCGTAGGCCGCATCGTCCCGTATGCCCCATTCGATCGTCCGGAACGAAAAACTTTCCTGCAGACTCGATATCGCCCGTGTGCGCGGCGAAAACTGGGGTATAGTTCATAGTGCCGCTTACGAGCGCGGATGAGCCTTTCGTCATCCGCATCGCTGGATTGCGCGAGGTCTTCAAGGATAATCGAATCCGTATAGACGTCCGTTGCAGCATGTGGTCGCTTTGAGGCATCTCTTGTGTGGCGGCGTAGAGGTAAGAATGGCGTCAAGCCACATTGAATGCTTCTCGGAGACGGGAAGAGAAAGAGGCCGAAGATGGCAGAAGGTACCGTCAAATGGTTCAGCCCCGAGAAGGGCTACGGGTTCATCTCTCAGGCGGATGGCGAAGATCTCTTCGTTCATTTCTCTGAGATCAAGATGGACGGTTACAAGACCCTCGAAGAGGGCGCTCGCGTTCAGTTCGAGGTCACGACCGGCTCTAACGGCAAGCTCCAGGCGAGCAACGTCTCTCCTCTGTAAGTCTTCTTACGCGACCATCATAGATGTTGATCGACGGCACACGCCGCCGATCAGGAATGTCGTCCCGGACGTCCTGGGGCGGCATTCCCGTTTTTCGGGACTGAAATCGATAGATGCCTATTGTCCGCGCTTGCATCAGGGCACATATCACGCATCAAGCGAGTGGTACGACCGCTTCGCTTCGCCCAAGCGCTCGCAGAAGGCCAGGAAGTCGGCGGACGACCCGTGCTTCACGTCGTCGAGGCGCACGCCACCCTCGCGTTCGATCAGGAAATCCTCGATGAGGAACAGATCGCATCCAAGCTTCGTCGCAATGCCGTCTTCAAGCGTGTTATTGCCGACCATGAGCACCTCGCGCGCTTGGGCGCCGGCGCGTTCGAGCGCCTCGGCGTAGAACGCGAGCTGCGGCTTCACGGCGTGCGCCGTGTCGTAGGTCGTCATGAACCCGAAGTCGTCGGGATCAAGCCCCGCCCACCTCACGCGGGCTTCGACGGCCGGCAGCGGAAAGAGCGGCATCGTCGTGACGGCCAGGCGATAGCCCTTGTCTTTCAAGGTTTTCACGGCGGCGACGATACGCGGGTTCGGCGCGACGTTCGCACCTAGGGCGTCGAATCCATGCAGGTAGTATTCCTCGAGCAGCGGTTCGAAATCCACGCGTGCGTGCCCGCGGGCCTCGAACGCCTTCCAGAACGCATCGGCGTTCAGCACGTCCGTCCCCGAACGCCCCATGTCGCCCGTCGACGCGAATATATCTTCGACCAGCGATTTCGCATCAAGTCCCTTGCGCTCGAAAAACGCGTCCAAGGCTTGGGCGTATCCGCCGAGGAATTCGTCGAGCTCCATCGGGAGCAGCGTTCCATCCAAGTCGAAGAAGACCGTCGAATAGGTCGAGGTCGACCGGGTCGGACTCGTGCAGTCCGCGCTCGCAGAGGCGGAGGGTGCATGCACAGGATTCGAGTGGACAGAAGCTGCAGGGGTAGCATTCGAAGCCGCAGAAGCCGCAGGTGCCGTAGGTGCCGCGGAAACCGTGGCTTGTTCTCTCGCGATGTCGTTCATATGCATCCAATCTCGTGCCCATCGTTTTCTCGAGCATAGGACTCCTCGCCGGATGCCGCACCCGCCATGCATCCATGTGCGGCAATTCTCTAGATGTGTGCGCGAAGGTGTCGGCCGTCCCGTATCGCGTGATACCATATTCAGGTTGAGCGGGCGAAGACGACCTGCGAAAAGCTGAATCGAGGCATGGCGACGGCCGTCTCTCGGACAGGCGGGGCGCGCCCGTGCGATCGCGGGGAAGAAACGCAAAACCGCCCATTGCGGCATCCACAGATTCGAATCAGGAAGGCGAGGCCAGGTCATGAAGCTTCTTCTGCATGCATGCTGCGGCCCCTGCACTCTCGAGCCCCTGCGTCTGCTCCTCGAAGAGGGGCATAAGATCTCCATCGCGTACATGAATTCCAACATCCAGCCGAAAACCGAATACGACCATCGGTTGGAGACGTTGCTCGCATTCGCGCGGGATCAGGGAATCGAAGTCATCGAAGGCGTCTACGACGCGCATGCGTGGGCGACGCGCGTCGGATCGTACGGCCCGAGCTCCGAAACGCGTCCCGACCGCTGCCGCGCCTGCTATCGGCTGCGCCTGGAAGAAGCCGCCGCCTATGCGGCCGCGCACGGATTCGACGGGCTCGCCACCACGCTGACCGTGAGCCCGTACCAATACACGACCGTCATCGGCGAAGAGCTCGCCGATGTGTGCGCTGCGCACGGACTCGCGCCGGTGTTCCACGACTATCGCGAGAACTACGCGGAGGCCACGCGCCGCAGCCGCGAGATGGGCATGTATCGCCAGGACTACTGCGGCTGCGGCTTTTCCAAGGTGGAGGCCGACGACGAACGCGCCATGCGCGCGGCGGAGCGCGCCCGCGCGAAGGCCGAGCGCGAGATACGCCTCGCGCCGATCAAGGCGCAGAAGGAACGGGAGCTGGCGGCCAGGCGGGCGGAGAAGCAGGAATACGCCTCGCGCCGCGCGCGCCAGAGGGCCGCGCTGAAGGAGTACAAGAAGACGCATGCGAACCGATGATTTCGATTACGACCTGCCTGAACGCTGCATCGCGCAGGAACCCGCGCCCGTGCGCGACGCCTGCAGGCTGCTGGTCATGGACCGCGAGACCGGCGCGCTCGCCGACCGCATCTTCCGCGATATCGAAGGCTATCTGAACCCCGGCGACCTGCTGGTCGCCAATAGCACGCGCGTCATGCCGGCGCGCCTTCTGGGACACAAGCGCACGACGGGCGGCGAAGCCGAGGTCTTCCTTCTGCGCGAGCGCTTCGACGTGGAGCCCAAGGCCGACGCATCGGCCGTATGGGACGTGCTCGTGCGTCCCGGCAAACGCCTGAAGCCGGGCGCCATCGTGGATTTCGTCGACGGCGAAGGGGCCGTGGCGCTTTCCGCCGAGATCATCGACTGGGGCTTGGAAGGCGGCAAGGGGGAGCGCATCGCGCGCCTCTCCACCGAACGCCCCTCGCTCGACGAGGCGCTGCATGCCGTCGGGCGCACGCCGTTGCCGCCCTACATCAAGCACTACGCCGGCGACGAGGAGATGTACCAGACCGTCTATTCCCACGACGAGAAGAGCGCCGCCGCCCCGACGGCCGGGCTCCACTTCACGCCCGAGCTCATCGAACGCCTGCGCGCCAAGGGCGTCGCATGGAAGACCGTCGAGCTCGAGGTCGGGCTCGACACCTTCCGCATCGTGGACGAGGACGACCCGACGCAGCACACGATGCACACCGAGCATTACACGGTATCGCAGGAGGTCGTGGATGCGTGCGATGCCTGCCATGCGCGCGGCGGGCGCGTCTTCGCCGTGGGCACGACGAGCGTCCGGTCGCTCGAAAGCGCATTTGACCGCGAGACGGGCCGCCTGCACGCGCGCGACCATGAGGCGACGTCTCTCTATATTCTTCCCGGCTTCGAATTCGGCGTCGTGGACGGCCTCATCACGAACTTCCACGTGCCGCGCTCCACGCTCATGATGCTGGTCAGCGCCTTTTCCACGTGCGAAAACGTGCGTGCGGCCTATCGGCACGCCATCGAATCCGGCTACCGCATGCTGTCGTTCGGCGATGCCATGCTGTTCATCTAGGGCGCGCGCCGGCATGCCTTTCCGGTCGGTAACCGCATCGCATTCCGCGTGGTCCGAGCGGGACGATCGGGATGCATCAAGAAGATCAGAGGAGGATCGATGTCGCTTTTCGACGTCACGGTGGAAGCGTCCTGCGGCGCCGCCCGTGCGCTTTCGTTCGAAACGGCGCACGGCACGGTGCGCACGCCGATGTTCATGCCGGTGGGCACGCATGCTACGGTCAAGGGCATCACGCCTGACCAGCTGCATGCCCTGAACAGCCAGATCGTGCTCGCGAACACGTACCATCTCTACATGCGTCCCGGCGTCGACGTCGTGGAAGAGGCCGGCGGGATCCAGCGGTTCATGAACTACGACGGGCCGATGCTCACCGATTCGGGCGGCTTCCAGCTGTTCAGCCTCGACCACATGATGAAGGCCGACGCGGACGGCGTCACGTTCCACGCGCGCGACTACGACGGCAGCGCGCACCGCTGGACGCCCGAATCCAACATGGACATCCAACAGCGCATCGGCGCCGATATCTGCATGCAGCTCGACCAGTGCATCGGCTATCCGTGCGAGAAGGAGGACGTCGCGGCGTCGACTGCGCTCTCGTGGGAATGGGCGAAGCGCTGCTGCGACGCTCATACGCGCATCGACCAGGCGCTCTTTGCCATCGTGCAAGGGGGCATGCACCTCGACCTGCGTCTTGAAAGCGTGCGTCGCCTGCTCGAGATCGATGCGGAAAGCCGTTCGTCGGGCGGCCGGGGCTTCCAGGGCTTCGGCATAGGCGGGTATTCCGTCGGCGAGCCCCACGACGTGATGTTCGAAACGCTCGGCCAGGTCACGCGCGCGCTGCCCGATGACCGCCCGCGCTACCTGATGGGCGTCGGCAACCCGACGACCCTCGTGCGCGCCGTGCGCGAGGGCGTGGATATGTTCGACTGCGTGCTGCCGACGCGCACGGGACGCATGGGCACGGCGTTTTCCAGCCAAGGCCGTATGAACATGCGCAACGCCAAATACAAGCGCGACTTCACGCCGCTCGATCATGCCTGCGACTGTCCGGTCTGCCGGCAGTACACGCGCGCCTACCTGCGGCATCTCGTCATGCAGAAAGAGATGCTCGGCGGAATCCTGCTGTCCGTCCATAACCTGCATTTCCTGATCAGCCTGATGGGTCGCGCACGCGAAGCGATCCTTGGCGGAACCTACGAGGAGTTCTATCGCGCTTGGATGGCCTCTCCGGCCGCGAACGACTACTGATCCGATCGCGCACCAGTCGGCGGGCGGCCGCGAACGGCCGTCGGTTCAGCAGCGAATGGCTGCCGAGGGTCGGGCGGCACATCGTTTTTTACTGGTATACTCGTAAAGTTCGCCGCGGTTTTTCGATCGCGGCGTGCAGGGAAACCGTCTCACAGCTCATAGCGAGGAGTTAGAAGCAGATATGAGCGATATCTCATCGTCGAAGAACCGCAGCGCCCAAAGCGCTCCCGCCCGTCGCAACCTATGGCTGCTCATCGCCACGATCGTTCTGGTCCTCGGCTCCATCTTCCTGTTCATGCCGCCCCAAGACCGCATCAACCAAGGCCTCGACATCCAGGGCGGCCTGTCGGTCGTCTTGAGCGCGAACAGCACCGATGGCTCCGATGTCTCGTCGGACGATATGGAGAAGTCGCGTTCCATCATCGAAAGCCGCGTGAACGCCCTCGGCGCGTCCGAGGCGGTCGTCCAGCTTCAGGGCGATAACCAGATCCTCGTGCAGATCCCGGGCATCTCCGACACCCAGGAGGCGCTCAACACGATCGGCAAGACCGGCAAGCTTGAGTTCGCGCGCCTCGACTCCTTCACCGACGCCGATGTGGCCAAGAAGATCGATGCCGGCGAATACATGACGCAGAAGACCGCGACCGACGCGTACGGCACCACGCTGCCGACCGGCGAAAGCGAGCTTGCGGGCATGACCGTCGAGCCGGGCACCTACACGCCCATCGTCACGGGCGACGACATCGAGCGCATCACGGTCGACCGCGCAAGCGAAACGTCTGCGGACTATGCGGTCAACCTCGCTTTGAACAGCGAAGGCGGCAAGGCCTTCGCCGAGGCGTCCACCGACCTCGCGCCCACCAAGGGCAAGATCGTCATCATCCTCGACGGCGTGGTGCAGAGCGCGCCGGCCGTCCAGTCGGCGATTCCCGACGGCAGGGTGTCCATCACCGGCAACTACACGCTCGACGAGGCGAAGTCGCTGCAGACCGTGCTCGAGTCCGGCTCGCTGCCCATCGATTTCGAATTCGAGCAGGCGCAGACCGTCGGCCCGACCCTCGGTCAGGACGCCCTGCATTCCGGCGTGCTCGTCGCCGCCGTCGGCCTGCTGCTCGTCATGCTGTACCTCCTTGTGTTCTATCGCGGGCTCGGCTTCATCACCGCTGCCGCCATGCTCGTGTTCGCAGCGCTCTACCTGGGTATTCTCGCGGGGCTTTCGCGTCTCGGCCTGTTCTCGCTGTCGCTGGCCGGCATCGCGGGCATCGTGCTCACCATCGGCATGGCCGCCGACTCGTCGATCCTTACGCTGGAGCGGTTCCGCGAAGAGATCCGCATGGGCAGAAGCGTGCGCGCCGCATCCATGACCGGCGTGCGTCACGGCATTCTGACCTCGATCGACGCCGACCTCGTCACGCTCGTGTCCGCGCTCACGCTGTTCTTCCTGGCTTCCGCGTCGGTCAAGGGCTTCGGGTTGACGCTCGCGCTCGGCATCTTCTGCGACATCGTCATGATGCTGCTGTTCAAGGCGCCTATCATCCGTCTGCTCGCGCCGCGCCTCATCGCGCGCCATCCGGGCTTCTGGGGCGTGAAGGACTGCGAGAACGCGGCTCCGTATTTCGAAGGGTCCTCCGTTGCGCCCGAGGGGTATAAGATTCCCGGCCGCTTCATCAAGCGCGACTTCGCGATTCTCAAGTACCGCAAGGTCACGCTCGCGCTTGCAGCCGTCGCCATCGTGGCGGTCGTGGGCCTCATCGGCATCCGCGGCATCGAATTCGGCATCGAATTCGTGGGCGGCACCTCGGTTTCGTTCCATGACACGGGCGACGTGACCACCGAGCAGCTGCGCGACGCGTTCGCCGATGCGGGCGAGGGCGATGCCGTCATCCAGACGACATCCGCCGATGGCGCCGAAGGCTTCCTCGTGCGCACCACCACCACGTCGGCCGAGGATGCCACGGCCGTCGCCAACCAGGTCGCCGGCTCGTTCGGCTGGTCGACCGACAGCTTCGAGGTCACGACCATCGGTCCTGACTGGGGCACGTCGGTCATCAAGGCCTCGGTGCTCGCCTTCCTGGTTTCGCTCGTGCTCATCATCATCTACATCTCGCTGCGCTTCCGCGACTACAAGATGGGCGTCACCGCCGTCGTGGCGCTGCTGCACGACCTGATCCTCGTGTTCGGCATCTACGCCCTGCTCGGGCGCGAGGTCACGCCGAATACCATTGCGGCCATCCTGACGATCCTGGGCTATTCGCTCTACGACACGGTGGTCGTGTTCCACCGCATCAACGAGAACATGAAGGACGAATCCATCAAGTGCACCTTCATGTCCATGGCGAACCATTCGATCAACGAGGTCCTGATGCGTTCGATGAACACATCGATCACCTCGCTCATCCCCGTCGTCGCGATGCTCCTCTTCGGCGGCGAGACGCTGAAAGACTTCGCGCTCGCCATGACGATCGGCCTGGTCGCCGGCGCGTATTCGTCCTATGCGATCGCCACGCCGCTGTATGCCGTCTGGAAGACGACCGAAGAGCGCTTCGCACGCCTGCGCAAGAAGCATGGCGACGAGGTCCAGCGTTTCGTGCTCAACCGTCTTCCCGAAGAGGCGGCGAAGATCGCGGCGGCCGTGAACGTCGCGGCGCCTGCCGCTGCGACCGAAGGCGCGCCTGTGTCCGGCGCTGTCGCGACCGAGGCGGCCGGAACGGCCGGATCCGACGCGCCCTCGAAGCGCGCAGGGTCGAAGAAGGCCTCGTCCGGCAAGACGTCTTCCTCCAAGGGCGCCTCGCGCACCTCGAATCATCATTACCGCAGGAAAGGCAGGTAATCCTATGGCAGAGGCACGCAAAGGGAGCGCTCCGAACTTCGCGCCGCCCGTCGAGGAGGGCCAGGTCTTCTCGTTCGAGGACGAGCATGGCGATCCGATGGATCTCGAATTCCTGGGCCTGCTCATCCACGAAGGGCGCAGCTATGGGTTCTTCTTTTCCGTGGACGAGGGCCATCCTGCCAAGTCGTCCGGTGAGGTCATGATCCTCGAGGCCGTCGCCTTCGACGAAGACGGCCAACCGTCCGAGTTCGAACTCGTGTGCGACGAAGGCATTCTCGCCGAGGTCTATGCGGATTTCGTCGGAGCCACGAAGGATATCTACCGTTTCGAATGAACGGATGCGCGGAAGGGATCGAGGGCATGCCTCGGTCCCTTCCTTCTTCATGAGGGGAAAGAGATGTCGCATGGCGTACGACTTCAAGAAGGAATGCAAGGAGCTCTATCTGCCTTCCAAGAAGCCGGGCATCATCACGAAATCTATCTCGGCGATGTCCGCAAAGTCGTACCCGAAAAGCTGAGAACCGTTGTCCGACATCCCATACGACGCGTCTGAGGCGGTTGCTGAATTACGTCCGGAGAAACAGCGGGAAGGCTTGCTCGGGAAGTACTTGGTGCGAGGGACGATCGTCTGGCGCGATGCGCTCGCGCATTCGGTTTATTCCCACGCGATTTCGCGCGACGAGCCGTCGATGTCGTCGATGCGGGCGCGTGCGCTCTTCACGCTGAAGTAGGTCAGGCGGCCGTCGTCGGGGGAGTCGTGGCCTTCGCCGAGGGCGACCATGTGCTCGAAGCCCGCCGTGCGCACCTCGTCGCTCACGGCATCCGTCATGTTCGCCACCCCTGACATGACGAGCCATCCATGCCCGACCCACCAGGAACACAGTTCGAACTTCGGATTGGCCAGAAGCTCGCGGTAGACGTCTTTGTCCTTGGACGTGCTGAACCAGAGCCTGCCGTTCTCGATGGCGGCGAAGCTGAACGGCCGGACGCGCGGCTGGCCGCCGTCATGCTCGTCGGTCGTTGCCAGATACCATGCCGGGACGTGCGTCAGATAGTCGAGCACGGTCTGCATGCCTTGATCGTCCATGAGGACTCCTTTCACCGCAGCACGTTCATGGCGCCGATGGCGATACCGAGCGCGATCAGGCATGCAAGCGCTAGGGCATCGCGGCGCGAATAGGAGAGCGGATGCATCTCGGTGCGCCCGTCGGCTCCGTGGTAGCAGCGTGCATCCATGGCGGCCGAGAGCGTCTCGGCATGGCGGAACACGCTCGTGAACAGGGGAATGAGCAGCGAAGAGACCATGCGCACGCCCTTGACCGGGCTTCCTGCGAGGTCTGCCCCGCGGCTGATCTGTGCCTGGCGGATCAGCACGAATTCGGTTGCGAACTGAGGCAGAAATCGCAGCGCGATGCCGAAGATCATGCCGATCTCGTGCGCCGGCATGCCGAAGCGCTTGAAGTGCCCGAGGATCTTCTCGATTCCTTCGGTCAGATCGAGCGTCATCGTGGTCATCGTGATAAGGCTCATTCCCAGCATCATGAGCGTGATGCGGCAGGCGATGAAGGCGCACGACCGCGCCCCGCCGGTCGTGATGTGGATGAATCCGACGTCGACCAGTAGACTTCCCGTCTGCACGGTGAAGAGGTTCAGCACGGCGGCGAGCAGCGCGATGACCAGCAGCGGCGCTAGCGATTTCAAGGCGTTGCCGACGGGTATCCGCGAGACCGCATACATGAGCACGCCGAATGCCGCGATGACGCCGAGCTGCGCGAAGTCCTGCGCCGCCAGGATGATTCCCATGTAGATGCAGCCGAACAGAAGCTTCGCGCGCGGGTCGAGCCTATGGATGAAACTCGTTCCCGGATAGGGGCTTCCGAAGGAGAATGCGGCCTTCATCGGGTGACCGCCTTCGCCCGCGCACGCACATCCGCGATGGCGCGGGCAAGCGTCGGTTCGTCATAGAGCACGTCCGCATCGAGCGGCAGGCCTTGAGCCTGCAGGGTTTCCGCAAGACGTTGGGCTGCAGGGCGGCCCAGGCCGATGGATTTGAGTTCGGGGCCGCGCAGGAATATTTCGGCAGGCCTGCCGACGGCGAACAGGCGCCCTTCGTTCATCACGGCGATGCGGTCGCAGAGCCGCGCCAGATCGTCCATGCTGTGCGAGACCATGACGACGGACATCCCGTCCTGGTCGTGGAAGGCGCGGATGAGCTCGAGGAACTCCGCACGCGCCTTCGGGTCGAGCCCGGCGGCGGGCTCATCCAGCACGAGCATATGCGGTCGCATGGCCAGCACGCCGGCGAAGGCGACGCGGCGCTGCTGTCCTCCGGAAAGCTCGAACGGGCTCGCCGTGCCGATTTCCGCCGCATCGAGTCCGACGCGCGCAAGCGCATCGACGATGCGGCGCTCGACTTCGTCCGCGTCCAGTCCCAGGTTGCGCGGGCCGAAGGCCACGTCGTCATGCACGGTGGCCGCGAAGAGCTGGTGCTCGGGGTATTGGAACACGACACCGACCTCGCCGCGCACGGTGCGTGCGTTCCTCTTGTCGGCGATGTCGAGCCCGTGCACGAGCACGCGTCCGATCGTCGGGTGAGCGATGCCGTTCAAGTGCTGGATAAGCGTTGATTTTCCCGACCCGGTATGTCCCGCGATGCCGAAGAATTCCCCGGGCGCGACGGTCAGATCGATATCGCGCAGCGCCCAGGTCTCGGACGGGTCGTTGCCCCATTTCGCAGGTTTGGAGGAATGGCGCATCTCCCGTTCGATCTGCGCGCGTGCGCGTTTCGAGGCGATATAGGTGAACGACACGTTTTCGATGCGGACGAGGGCGTCCGTCTCGGCCGCGGCAGTCGAAGCCTCGCCAGCCGCATCCGGTGCGCCCGCGTCGGCTTCGCGGGCCGCGTTTTCGCGCGCAGCGGTGGATGAAGGGAGGTCGGCTGCGGCGACGCCGGCGGTAGTGGTATCGGCGGCGGTGATGCCGGCTGCTGCGGCGATGCCGGCGACGTCCGGGGCGCCCTCCGTATCGTAAGATGCAGGCTGGCCTATGCGGGCGGTGCCCTCGCACCATCCCTCGGCGTGTGCCTTATCCATGAGGGCGCGCTCGAGCGCAGGCGCATGCACGTGCATGCCGACATCGATGCCGCGGCGCGCGAGGTCGAGCGAAAGCGTGCTCGCGAACGGCATCTCCAGGTTCAGTTCGGCCAGCATGTCCGCTTGGGTCAGAATATCTTCGGGCGCGCCCTGCGCGACGATGCGCCCTCGGTTCATGACGACGATGCGGTCGGCCTCGGCGGCCTCGTCCATGAAATGGGTGATCATGACGATGGTCATGCCGCGCGCGTTGAGGTCTTTGCAGACGCGCATGAGCCCTGCGCGGCCGCGCGGATCGAGCATCGCGGTCGCCTCGTCCAGGATCAGGATCTTCGGATCCATGGCAAGCACGCCGGCGATGGCGACGCGCTGCTTCTGCCCGCCGGAAAGCGCGGTGGTCTCGCGGTCTTCGAAACCGATGAGCCCGACTTCGGCCAAGGCGTCTCCCACGCGTCGTCTGATTTCGGCGGGCGCGACCCCGAGGTTCTCGGGGCCGAACGCGATGTCGTTCTCCACGAGCGACGCCACGATCTGGTCGTCGGGATTCTGGAACACCATGCCCGCGGTCGAACGGATGAGGAAGGTGGCGTCCGCATCGGACGTGTCGTGCCCGTCGATACGCACCGTGCCCTCATCGGGGACGAGCAGCGCGTTCAGGTGCTTCGCGAGCGTGGATTTGCCCGATCCGTTCCCGCCGAGCACGCAGACGAATTCGCCGGCATCCACATGCAGGCTGACGCCGTCGAGCGCATGCTCCGCTCCGTCGTAGGTGAATATGACGTCTGTGCAGTCGATCATGATTGCTTCCTTGCGAGGGCGAAGCTTCGGGCCGAGGGTTCGGGCATGGTCCTCATTCGCGTCCCTTCACCTGGTCTTTCTTAGGTGTGATCAGGTTCGATACCGTCTTGTACACCGCGAGCGCCAAGAGGGAGTTGAGGCCTGCCTTCATGATGTTGAACGGGATGACGGCCGGCAGCATGAGCGGCAGGATGGCGTCGGCCGATCCGTAGAAGAACCACACGCCGAGCGTCAGGTTGGAGGCGCAGTTGCCGACCACCACCACGACGATCGAGACGAGCAGGCCTCCGATCGCGCCTTTGAACGTGTGGAAGCGCTTGTAGATGAGGGATGCGGGAAGGATGAAGCAGAGAGCCGCGACGTAGTTCATGAGCGCACCGACCCAGTTGCCCATGATCAAGCCCTGGATCGTGGCCGCAAGCAGCGCGACGACCATGCCGGGACCGGCGCCGTACGCGAATCCGACGACCATCGACGCCGCGAGCGACGGGTCGTATTTGAGGAAGTCCGCGCCGGGAAAGATCGGGAACTGGACGAACGAGAGGAGCGCCGCGAGCGCGGTCATGAGTCCCATCGTCACCAATTGCCGGGTGTCCCACCTGTTGGTGTTCTTGATGGACGCGATACGAGACTGTTCGGACATGATTGCATCACCTGCCTCTTCCATCCGGACTTTAACCGTTGGTCCCGGATTCGCACCGGGTCAACCTCGGGACTCGAACCAACGAGCCGAGGGTCGCGGACTTCGGAGGCGGGCCGTCTGCCCGATCTTCTCCGTTACCGCCAGTGAGGAATTTCACCTCGCCCTGAAACAGCGTCCCGATACTAGCACCGTACGGTCGGCTTGCCTAGCCGGCATTTTTCTGAGATGCGGGGATGGGTGCGGCGGATGCCGCCGCGCCGAGCCCGACGAGCGATTCTCCTGAGCTATGCGCGGGTAGTTGGGATGAATGCGCGGGCGCCCGGCCGCATCGCGGGCATGCGTTGAGCGGCGCCTCCGCACGCAGGGAGAGGATGCGTTTCGATTCGATGGGCACGGCGGATGCCGCCGCATATGCCTCAGCCGCCTTCGAACGCCGCTCACGGAATAGTTCGCCTTCTTTTCCCGAGAACGAAACCTTGCCGAAATGCAGGCTCCCTATACTTCCCGAAACATCGTCGTAAGACGTATGCGCAGTTCAATAACGATGCAACGCGATTTGAGCCGATACGAAACGTGGTTCGGGCTTTGCACGCGCGTACGCGCGGCGTGGATTCGATGCGGCCATGCGAAGAAGGGAAGCACATGGATATCGTCGGAATCATCGATGCGGTTGACGGGTTCGTCTGGGGCGTTCCCATGATCGTGCTTCTCCTGGGAAGCCATCTGTTCCTGACGGCGCGCACGGGATTCATCCAGCGCAAGCTGCCGCTCGCCATCAAGCTCTCCATCACGAAGGATCCCGATGCCGAAGGGGACATCAGCCAGTTCGGTGCGCTGACCACGGCGCTTTCGGCCACCATCGGCACGGGCAACATCGTCGGCGTGGCGACGGCCATCCTCGCGGGCGGCCCCGGGGCCGTGCTCTGGATGTGGCTGACCGGCGTCTTCGGCATCGCGACGAAGTATTCCGAAACCTATGCGGCGGTCAAGTACCGCGTGAAGGACCACGAGGGCAAGATGCTCGGCGGCGCCATGTACGCATGGGAGCGCGCGTTCACGCGTCCCGACGGTTCCGTTCCGGCATGGGCGAAGGCGGGCGCGGTGCTTTTCGCGCTGTTCGCCGCCATCGCGTCGTTCGGCATCGGCTCGGCCGTGCAGTCGAATTCCATGACGACGGTCATCCTCGCGAATGCGCCGGGCATTCCCGTCTGGGGCATCGGGCTCGGCATCGTGATCATGGTTTCCATCGTCATCTTCGGCGGCGTGACCGTGATTTCGAAGGTGTGCGAGAAGCTCGTGCCGTTCATGGCGATCGCCTATGCATGGGGCTGCATCATGATCATCGGTATGAACTGGGATTTCGTATGGCCCGCCATCAAGCTCATCTTCACGGCGGCCTTGGATCCGCGCTCGGCGTTCGGCGGCCTGCTCGGCTCCGGCGTCATGGCGGCCATCCAGTTCGGCTGCGCCCGCGGTCTGTTCTCCAACGAATCGGGCCTGGGTTCGGCGCCCATCGTGGCATCGGCCGCTTCCACGCGCAATCCTGCGCGTCAGGCGCTCGTGTCCATGACCGGCACCTTCTGGGACACCGTCGTCATCTGCGCGCTCACGGGCATCGTGCTCGTGTCCACGATGCTCGCGCATTCCGAGGTCGTCGACCAGATCGCCTCCGGCTCGATTACCGCGGGCGCGCAGCTGACGAGCGCGGCCTTCGCGTCCATCCCGTACGTGGGAACCCCCATCCTGGTCGTCGGCATGATCCTGTTCTCGTATTCGACGATTCTCGGCTGGAGCTATTACGGCAACCGCTGCGCGGCCTACCTCTTCGGCAAGCATGCCGTGCGACCGTATCAGGTGCTGTATGTGCTCGCGGCCTTCGTGGGATCGCTTGGCGTCGCCAATGTCGTCTGGAACGCGTCCGATGTGGCGAACGCGCTGATGGCAGTGCCCAACATCATCGTCGTGCTGTTGCTGTCGGGCCTGATCGCCCGCGAGACGCACCACTATGTCTACAGCGGCAACCTGGACGAGGCCTCCACCGACGAGATTCCCCAGCACGCGGATAAATAAGGATTCGCCGCGCAGGCGCTTGCCTTCCTGCGCGCCGCTTTCTACAATCTTACGTTATTAGACACGGTGTTCAAAATTAGTCACTTTGTCTAACAGATTGGACGGAATGCGGAAGGCGGTGGGGGAATGTCGTCGAGCACGTCGAACACGTCGAACGCCGAGGATCGGCGCATCGCACGCACCAAGGCGGCGTTGCGCGATGCCTTGATCGCGCTTATGAACGAACGTGGGCTCGACGGGTTCACCATCAACGACCTCTGCGCGAAGGCCGACCTCAATCGCGGCACGTTCTACAACCACTACAAGGATAAAGACGACCTGCTCCGCTCCCTTGAAGACGAGGTCCTTGAGGGCTTGAGCTGCCTGCAGCCCCATCTCAAGAGCCTGTCGGTCATATCGGTCGGGCGCTATGCGCTTACGCGCCGCCCGCTGCCCGTGCTCGTCGAGCTCTTCGACTACCTGCGCGGCCAGGCGGAGTTCCTCCAGGCTGTCATGGGCGAGGGCGGCGACCCGTCGTTCGGCGGCCGCCTGCGCACCTACGTGTGCGACAACTTCATCCTCGCGCTGCTGCATGCGCGCTACCGCGCCGACCGCACCGCCTTCGTGGACTACTACGTCGCGTTCTACGCCAATGCGTACCTGGGCGTCATCTGCCGCTGGATAGAAACCGGCATGGAGGAATCATCCGAGGAGATGGCGCGCATCGCGGTGCGGCTGCTCTTCATCAAGCCTGGCGAATCCATCAAGCTGTAAGCATCGCTGCCACCAAGGAGCTTTCATGAACGATACGGAAGAGAACATGCCGGATACGACCGAACTGCGGATCGCAGGTCGAACAACGGTCGAACCGCAGGCCGCGGATCCAGCGACGGCCGCCGCGCAGGCTGCGGGTTCGACGTCGGCTGCCGTGCGGGCCGAGGAATCGTCGGCCGGCGCGCAGGCTGCGGATCTGCCTGCGACAGGTGCGGTCGTGGCGGACGTGCAGGCCGCAAGCCCCTCGTCGGACGGATCGCAGGTTATTGAACCGTCGGCCGCCGCGGATGCTGCAGGCTCCTCTGCCGCCTCGTCCGTGCGCCACATCGGCATCGACGTCGGCTCCACCACGGTGAAGGTGGCCGTGCTCGACGATGCGTTCGCCATCGAGCATTCGTGCTACCGCCGCCACCATGCCGACATCCGCGCGACCATCGTCGAAGTGCTCGAGGAAGCCGCCGAGAAGTATCCCGATACGCCCATGACCATGGCGATCACCGGCTCGGGCGGCCTTCTGCTCGCGCAGTGGCTCGGCATCGAATTCGTCCAGGAAGTCATCGCCTCCAAAACCGCCGTGTCCACCTACATCCCGCAGACCGACGTCGTCATCGAGCTCGGCGGCGAGGACGCCAAGATCATCTATTTCGACGAGGGCATCGAGCAGCGCATGAACGGCACGTGCGCCGGCGGCACGGGCGCTTTCATCGATCAGATGGCGACCCTGCTCAACACCGATGCGACCGGCCTGAACGAGCTCGCGAAGGGCTGCAGGACCATCTATCCGATCGCAAGCCGCTGCGGCGTGTTCGCCAAGACCGACGTGCAGCCGCTCATCAACGAGGGTGCCCATCGCGAAGACATCGCGGCATCCATCTTCCAGGCCGTCGTGACGCAGACCATCTCCGGCCTGGCATGCGGTCGTCCGATCCGCGGCACCGTCGCCTTCCTCGGCGGTCCTCTCCAGTATCTCTCCGAACTCGACAAGCGCTTCTGCGAAACGCTCGATCTGGACGACGAACACGCGCTGCGTCCGAAGAACGCCCATCTCTTCGTTGCATCGGGCGCCGCCATCTGCGGCACGCCGAACGCTCCCGAGCGCATCGCCTGCGTGCTCGACCGTCTGCGCAACCTGGGCGACATCCAGGGCAGCGAAGTCGTGCGTCTGCCTCCGCTGTTCGCGAGCGAAGACGAGTACCGGGAGTTCAAAGACCGTCACGACCGGGAACGCGTCAAGCGCGGCGCTCTCATGCGCTATTCGGGCACGGCGTATCTGGGCATCGATGCCGGATCGACCACGTTCAAGGCGGCGCTCATCGGCCGCGACGGCGAGCTTCTGTGGAGCCACTACACGAACAACCGCGGCGACGTGCTCGGAACCGCCAAGCAGACCGTCGCGATGCTCTACGGCGACATGCCGGTCGATGCCGAGACGGGCGAGCCGCTCGTGCGGATCGGCCACGTCACGGTCACGGGATACGGCGAAGGCCTTCTGCTCGAGGCGTTGAACCTCGACTCCGGGGAAATCGAGACGGTCGCGCACCTGCGCGGCTCGCAGGAGATGCTGCCGGGCGTCGAATTCATCCTCGACATCGGCGGCCAGGACATGAAGTGCCTGCGCGTCAAGGACGGCGTCATCGAGCACATCATGCTCAACGAGGCATGCTCGTCGGGTTGCGGAAGCTTCATCGAAAGCTTCGCGACCAGCCTGAACCTCGACATCATGTCGTTCGCGCAGACGGCGAACGCGGCCAAGCATCCGGTCGATCTGGGCAGCCGCTGCACCGTCTTCATGAACAGCCGCGTCAAGCAGGCGCAGAAGGAAGGCGCCACCGTCGGCGACATCGCGGCGGGCCTGGCCATCTCGGTCGTGAAGAACGCTCTGTTCAAAGTCATCAAGATCCGCGACCCCCACGAGGTCGGCACGAAGGTCATCGTGCAGGGCGGCACGTTCTTGAACGACGCCGTGCTGCGCGCGTTCGAGCAGCTCGCCGAGGTCAGGGCCGTGCGCCCCGACATCGCAGGCCTCATGGGAGCCTACGGCGCCGCGCTTCTGGCCCGGGATCGCGCCGCAGGCGAAGATGCACGCACGAAGATGCTGTCGCTTTCCGAAATCGAATCGCTGCGCCCCGCGCAGAAGTCGGCGCGCTGCAAGGGTTGTTCCAACAACTGCCTGCTCACGATCAACGACTTCGGCCGCGACGCCGCCACCGGCAAGCATCGCCGCTTCATCACGGGCAACCGCTGCGAAAAGGGCATCGGCCTTGCCACGAAGCGTTCGAGCGCGCCGAACCTCTACGAATACAAGAACCATCGCCTCTTCGACTACGAGCCGCTTCCTGCCGACGCCGCTCCGCGCGGCACCGTGGGCATTCCGCGCGCGCTCAATATGTACGAGAACTACCCGTTCTGGTTCACGTTCTTCACGCAGCTGGGCTATCGCGTCGTGATCTCGGACGACACGACGCCGGCCACCTACGAGGAAGGCATCGAGTCCATGCCTTCCGAAAGCGTGTGCTATCCGGCGAAGCTTTCGCACGGCCATGTGATGAACCTGCTCGCGAAGGGCCTCGACTTCATCTGGATGCCCTGCGCAAAGTGGGAGCGCCAGGAAGACGCCGGCGCGGGCAATCATTACAACTGCCCGATCGTCGCATCGTATTCCGAGGCCCTGCGCCTGAATATCGACGAGCTCGACGAAAGCGAGACGGCGTTCCTGAATCCGTGGCTTCCCTACGATCAGAAGGAGAAGCTCAAAGACCGCCTGTTCGTCGAGCTGTACGAGAATTTCCCCGATGCGACCTGCCGCCATGCGTCCGCACCCTCGCGGGCCGACGTGGCCGCCGCCGTCGAGGCCGCATGGGCCGAGGACGAGGCGTTCAAGGAAGACATGCATGCCAAGGGCGTCGAGACCCTCGCGTGGATGGAAGAGACCGGGACGCACGGCATCGTGCTCGCCGGCCGCCCGTACCACAACGACCCCGAGATCAACCATGCCATCCCCGAGCTTCTGACGGGCTTCGGCCTGGCGGTTCTGACCGAGGATTCGGTCGCCCATCTTGGCGAGCTCGAGCGTCCGATCCGCGTCGTCGACCAGTGGATGTACCATACGCGTCTCTATGCCGCCGCCAAGGTGTGCACGCAGCGCAACGACCTTGATCTGGTGCAGCTTGTGAGCTTCGGCTGCGGTCTCGATGCGCTCACGACCGACGAGGTGCAGGAGATTCTCGAGGAATCCGGCAAGATCGCCACCGTGCTCAAGATCGATCAGGTGTCGAACCTGGGCGCGATCCGCATCCGCATCCGCTCGCTGCTTGCGGCCCTGAAGGACCAGGCCGATCGCCGCGCCGAAGAAGCCGCCGCGCGTCCGGGCGCGCTGGGCTGCCCGACGGTGGGCGAGCACGGCGCGTACCCGACCGACGTCGAGGTCTCGGATGCCGAGATGCGTCGGCATGCGGCGCATGCGAAGGAGCGCATGGCGGGCAAGACCGGCGCGACCGAGGCTGCCGCGGCGGCGGAGATCGCGCAGTCCCAAGGAGCCTTCGCCGACTTCCGTCTCAAGCAGCGCGAGGCCGAATCCACCGAGTTCGCCAAGGTCTCGTTCACCGAGGAGATGAAGGAGGCGGGCTATACGATTCTCGCGCCGCAGATGGCGCCATATCACTTCGAGATCCTGCAGCCTATCTTCACGCGCTTCGGATACAACCTGGAGCTTCTGCCGAGCGTGGACACCGGTGCGGTGGACGCGGGCCTGAAGTACGTCAATAACGATATCTGCTATCCATCGATCCTGGTCACAGGCCAGATCATGGAAGCCGTCACGAGCGGCCGCTACGATACCGACAAGCTTGCCGTGCTCATTTCGCAGACCGGCGGCGGATGCCGCGCGACCAACTACATAGCGCTCATCCGCAAGGCGCTCAAGGCGGCGGGGCTCGGGCACGTGCCCGTCATCTCGCTCGCCTTCAAGAAGCTCGACGAGAGCAATCCGGGCTTCAAGGTCACGCCGAAGATGCTGCTCCAGGCCATCTACGCCATCGTCTACGGCGACCTGCTCATGCAGTGCCTCTACCGCACGCGCCCCTACGAGATCGAGAAGGGCTCGGCCCAGCATCTGTTCGACACCTGGATGGCCACGTGCAAGGCGCAGATGCTCGAGGGCGTGACGTACAAGACCTACAAGCGCACGATCCGGCGCATCGTGGAGGATTTCGACACGCTGCCGCTTGCGGGCGAGGGCACCAAGCCGCGCGTGGGCGTGGTGGGCGAGATCCTCGTGAAGTTTCATCCGACGGCGAACAACCAGGTCGTGGATGTGATCGAGGCCGAAGGATGCGAGGCCGTGGTGCCGGGGCTGACCGAGTTCTTCCTGTTCGGCATCGCAGGCGCCATCTTCCAGAAGGATCCGCTGGGACGCTCGGCCAAGGGTGCCGTCGGAAGCCGCATCGCGTTGCGCGTCGTCGACCGCATCCGCAAGCCGCTTTTCGACGCGCTTGACGCATCGGCGCGTTTCGAACGCCCGACCGACATCTACACGCTTGCCGATTACGCGAGCGACATCCTGAGCCTGTGCAACTCCATGGGCGAGGGATGGCTGCTCACGGCCGAGATGGTGGAGCTCATCCGTAGCGGCGCGCCCAATATCGTGTGCGCGCAGCCGTTCGCGTGCCTGCCGAATCACGTGGTGGGCAAGGCCGTCATCAAGGAGCTGCGTCGCCGCTACAGCCAGAGCAACATCGTCGCGGTCGACTACGATCCGGGAGCGTCCGAGGTCAACCAGCTCAACCGCATCAAGCTCATGATCAGCGTCGCGAAGGCGAATCTGGCCGAAGAACGCGGCGAGGCCCCGGTCTATGCGCGGGCCGAGCGCGAAGCTGCGACCGTCGAGCTGCAGGATTCGTTCGACGTGTCGACGACCCAGGGGTGCGGCGTCGTGCTCGACGTAGATGCCATCAGCCGGCGCGTGGCCGAGGAGCTTGCGCGCGAGGACGCCGCTTGCGAAGCGGATGAGCTTGCGCTCGAGGGTGCTGCTCACGAAGCCTATGACGACAAGGAGGTTGGTGCGGGCAGGGTCGTTTGATTCTCAGCCTTAGGCGTTGCGGGTCGAGACGTTTCGGCAGGATGAGGCGTTGCTGCAGGTCAGGGCGTTGCGGCAGACCGAGGTGTTGCTGCAGGCCGAGGCGTTGCTGACCGAGGTGTTGCTGCAGGTCAAGGCGTTGTTGACTGGGGCTTCGCTGCAGGCCGAGGCGCTGTGGACCGATGAGCTGCGGATCGAGGTCCTGCATGCCGAAGCGCTGCAGACAGAGGCGCTGCGAGCCGAGGCGCTGCTGCGGGCCGAGGTATCTCTTCGGCCATAGACCATGTGGGCCGAGATGCCTCTTCGGTCATAGGGTGCACGGATGCACAGATCGAGGGATATATGCGGCTGCAGGTCGAAGCGTTGCTTCAGACCGAGGTGTTGCCGCAGGTTAAGACATTGCTTCAGACTGAGGTGTTACCGCAGGTCAAGACGTTGCGGATCCGCTTCCGTCGGGCGGCCTTGGTCGGCTTATGACGGGCTGCATGTGACCCATGACGGGACATGCGACCCATGACGGGACGTATGTGCTTTGTTATGACGAGTTGTATGTGCTTTACCGTCCAACTGCCAAAATCGAGGAGCTTAGTGGGATTTTTCGAGTGGCATTCTCCTCTATCTGCTTCTCGCAAATCGATATATTGTTATTAGAATACTTCTACAACAATATATTGTATATACAAAATGAGCTAGATCGGTGCTGTGATTCGAAATCCCGTCTTCGAACCCCCTAAGCTCCTCGATTTTGGCAGTTGGGCAGGAATCGCACGCGAATTTTCGTTCAACGACGATTTTTTGACAGGTAGGGGCTCTCGATAGGCAAGGGCGTTCCTGCGGGCGCAGCTCGTCAAAGGCGGCCGCTCGGCTGCATCAAGGCGCGCTACTCGACGGTGATCGCTCGTTCCTGGAATCCGACGTCGGCGCGGGCGTCGTGCCTTTCCTGAAAAAGCACCTCTTGAAAAGCGCGTTTCGGCAAATCGTAGGTATTGGTGTTTTGCGATACGTGCAGGGCGACGACTCGTTCGAGCCCATTGTGCAGAAGGCTCCTGAGTTCGCAGGCCCCCTGTTCGTTGGACAGATGCCCGCGATCCGAGCCGATACGGGCGATGACCGAATACGGGTACGGCCCTTTTTCGAGCATGTGGAGATCGTGGTTTCCTTCGATCGCAAGAATGCGACATCCTTGCAGATGGACATGTGCTGCCGAGGTCACGATGCCGGTATCGGTCATGAATCCGAGCACGTCGTGCGTAGCGGCCGCGGCATCGATGCACGTAGCGGCCGCGGCATCGACGCACGTGGCGGTCGCGGCGCCGATGCGCGCAGAAGGCGCATTGTCCTGCGAGGCGAATCCGATGTTGTCGCATATATCTGGATTGCCGGCACCGAATGCGGTCAATCTATCGGCGCCACGCATGGGTATGGTGCATGCAGGTGAATCGTCCCGAACGATCGAAGCGCGCGCGTTCCTGCCGCATTCGTCGGCGATGCGCTCGTGCGCATTGAGCGGACCTCTTTCCCTGCCGACTTCGCCCGAGCTCGTCTCGAAGCGGAACCCATAGGATGCGACGGCATCATGCGAGGTGAGGAATGGAAACACGTCGATACCCGCCAATGTGAGCTCGCTCGAATCGTCGAACGGCCGTGCCTGGGCATCAAGGCTTGCGAGCGCGTCTGCGATGTCCCGGCTTGCGCACACGACGGATGGATCGGCGAAGACCTGCGGATGCGCACCCATCTTCGCGAGACCGCGCAACACCACGCCGAGTCCCTTCGTATGGTCGGTATGCTCGTGCGTGACCAGGACTCCCTCGATACGAAGGGGATCGAAGCCCGTCTCTGAGCAACGCTGCAGGAACGCCTTCTTCGAGATGCCGCAATCTATGAGCAGCGCGCGTCCGGTTTCCGCATCCTCCACGACGGAAGCGTTGCCATGGCTGCCGCTCGCAAGCACATGAAGCCTCAGCATGCCGTCCTCCGCTCGTTGGTTGTGATTCTCTCGATCACAGGTCTCACTATGATCGCAGGGCCTCACTATAAACGAAGGCGGACTTCGGGAGACGAGCGAGCGTTCGTCGACCCGATGCGTATAATGGCCGCATGCCCGGAACCATCTACATCTGCCCTACGCCCATCGGCAATCTCGGCGACATCACGCTGCGCACGCTCGATGCCCTGCGCGACGCCGACGTCGTCTGCGCCGAAGACACGCGCGTGACGGGCAGGCTGCTCGCCCATTTCGGCATCGAGAAGCGCGTCGAGCGTCTGGACGAGGCGGTCATCGCGCAAAGGGCCCCTCGTATCGTCGAACGCGTCGAGGCGGGCGAAACCATCGCGTTCTGCAGCGACGCCGGCATGCCGGGCGTGTCCGACCCGGGCGCGCGGCTCATCGCCGAAGCGCAGGCCCGAGGCGTTCCCTGCGTCGTGCTGCCCGGCGCTTCCGCGGCCGCGACCGCCTACGTGGCGAGCGGCATCGCCGCGCCCCGCTACTATTTCGGCGGGTTCTTCCCTCGTAAACAGGGAGAACGTCGCGACGCGCTCAAGGCGCTCGCCGCGCTCGATGCCGCGCTCGTCTTCTATGAAAGTCCGCATCGCGTGGTCGCCGCGCTCGATGCCGTCGCTCATGTCTTTCCCGAACGCGACGTCGCGGTCTGTCGCGAACTCACGAAGCTGCACGAGGAAGTGTTCAAGGGTCCCGCGCAGGACGTGCTGCGCGAATTCTCCGAGCGCGAGGCGCATGGCGCCATCAGGGGGGAAATCGCTCTGGTCGTCGGCCCGCCGACTCCGGACGAGGCCGATCGGGACCAAGAAGAGCTCCGGCATGCCGCCGTCGACCGCGCCCGTGAGCTCCTGTCCGACCCTTCCGTCTCGAAGAAAGACATCGTGCGCATGCTGAAATCGGAGTTCGGCATGGGGCGGAACGAAGCGTACGAGCTCGTGCACGCGCTCTGATCCCGCGCGTTTAGGCGCTTGGGATCCATTGCGCGCGTTGCCGTCACGTCGCAACGGGTGCGACGTCGTCATCTCGATGCATGCCGGGTCGGGCAACCGAAGTGCCGACGACGGCAGGCAACGTCCATCCCGCCGCGCGCAGTGCATCCGAGCAGCGCGCGGTCATGGGTAAGAAGCCATCGCTGACGTGGATCGTGACGCCTCGGAAGAGTTAACCGGGGCTTCGCCTCGTTCCTGCTACACTGGGTCCAACGATACGGGGCTTCGCCTCGCGGCCATGCGGGCTTGCATCGTACGGTCATGCGACGACGCACGAATCGCAGCCGCTTCGCCTCGCGATCATGCGGGCTCGCATCGCGCGGCCGCGCGACGGCACGCGAATCGCGATCGTTTCGCGTCGTGCGACGCGAAGGTCTCGCGTGACGCGAAGCGCGGGGGCGCTCCGTCACGAAACGACGTCAAGGAGGTTTCCCATGGGTTCCCACAAATTCTGGGCCGTCGCGGCTCTCGTATGCATGATATGCGCGATGTATACAGGTGCAAAACGCACCGATTAGCAGAGGCGGGAACGTCCGCGCATCCCGCCGATGCACCCAATGAACCTCCATACGGCATCGATATAATGCCGCCTGAAACAGTCGTCGTTTCGGGCGGCGTATGTCGCTTCGAAGCATTCGAGATGGGAGCCGTCATGCCTGAGCTCGTCTTGTACAAGAAGGATTCCTGCCCGTACTGCCAGAGGGTCATGCGCTGGATCGATGCCGAATGGGCCGGACGCGCGCCCATTGCGTATCGCGACATCGTCACCGAGCCCGCCGCGGCCGAGGAACTCGTGCGGGTCGGCGGCAAACGCCAGGTGCCGTGCCTGTTCGTCGACGGTACGCCGATGTACGAATCGGGCGACATCGTCGCGTACCTCGCGTCCCTCGAATAGTCCGGAGGGAATCCATGAACGATTTCACGTTCCAGTGTCCCACGCGGTTCGTCTTCGGCCGGCAGGCCCTCGACCAGGTGGGGGACGCTCTAGCTGAGCGCGGGTTCTCGCATGCGCTCGTCGTGTACGGCCGCGGTTCGGCCGAACGGTCCGGCATCCTCGACCGCATGCGCACGCAGCTCGCTTTGGCGGGCATCGCCGTGACCGAGCAGGGCGGAGCGCGCCCTAACCCCGAGGTCGCATTCGTGCGCGAGGGAATCCGCGTCGCGCGGGAAGCCAAGATCGACGTCGTGCTCGCCGTCGGAGGCGGCAGCGTCATCGATGCGGCGAAGGCCATCGCGTTCGGCGTTCCGTACGAAGGCGACGTCTGGGATTTCTTCTGCAAGAAGGCGCAGATCGGATCCGCCCTGCCCGTAGCCGCGGTGCTCACCATCCCGGCCGCCGGTTCGGAAGCCTCGGATTCGTGCGTCATCAGCAACGATGCGCTCGGTGCGAAGAACGGCGTGAACTGCGCCCTCTTCCGTCCTTTCGTCGCGTTCATGGATCCGCAGGTCACGTTCTCGCTCCCTCCGTATCAGACGGCTGCGGGCGTGACCGACATGATCGCGCACATCTGCGAGCGCTTCTTCAGCGGCGTGGGCGCCGTGCCCGTGACCGACAACATCGCGTGCGGGCTCATCCGCGCGCTGATGGACGAGACGCCGCGCGCGCTGGCGAACCCCGATGACTACGATGCGCGCGCCAACATCATGTGGGCGGGCATGCTCGCCCACAACGGTCTTGCAGGATGCGGTCGCGCCCTCGCATGCGGGCAGCGCGCGGGCGGATGGGAAAGCCACGCGCTCGAGCATGCGCTTTCCGCCTTCGATACGACCATCACGCATGGGGCGGGCCTCGCCGTCATGATGCCGGCGTGGATGCGCTATGTCTGGCGCGACGATCCGGACCGTTTCCTGCTCTTCGCGCGCGAAGTGTTCGATATCGAACCGGTTCAGGAAGGCGACGAGGGCTTCGTGAGCGAAACGCAGGCGGTCGAAGACGCCGTCGAGGCCTGCATCGACCTGCTGGCCTCGTTCTTCGCCAGCATGGGGATGTCCGTGCGCCTAGGCGGCTTCGGGCTTTCCGAGGAATGCGTGGACGATCTCACGGCGAAGGTCATCGCCGCGAAGGGCGAACCGTTCGGTGCCTTCAAGAGGCTCTATGCCGACGACGTCCGCGCCATCTACCGCTCCGCATTCTGAGAACGTCGCGCATGCGAACGCATCGGCGCGCCGTCGGGGATCGCGCCGTCGGGGATCGCGCCGTCGGGAGATGCGCCATCGGGAGTCCGCCCTTCACGTGGACGGGTCCGATGGGCGCATCGCCTGCGGTACAATACCTAGGTTTCATTCGATCGCGCAGGCGGTGCCATCAGCCGCGACGCGCACGATACCGGAGGGGCGCCATCAGTCGCTCCGGTGGAAAGAGGCGTCTCTATGTCCAAGCCCACCTATTCCTTCACCACGCCGATCTACTACGTGAACGCTGCGCCTCATCTGGGCACGGCCTACACGACCGTCGCCGCGGACGCGGTTGCCCGCTACCAGCGCATGAACGGCCATGACGTCGCGTTCGTCACCGGTCTTGACGAGCACGGCCAGAAGGTCGCCGAAACCGCCGAGAAGCACGGCATGACCCCGCAGGAATGGTGCGATTCCATGGTGCCCGCCTTCATGGACGCCTGGAAGATGCTCGATATCGCCTTCACCGACTTCGTGCGCACGAGCTCCGATCGCCAGACGCGCACCGTGCAGACGTTCTGGAACGACCTCTACGAGAAAGGCTACCTCTACAAGGGCGCCTACGAGGGCTGGTACTGCGTCCATGAAGAAACCTACTATGCCGAAAGCGACCTGGAGACCGACGATGCGGGCGCGTTCATCTGCCCGGATTGCAAGCGTCCGGTGCGTCGCATGTCGTCGGGCGAGGAGAACTGGTTCTTCAAGCTTTCGGAATTCCAGGACCGCCTCCTCGAGTTCTACGAGGCCCATCCCGATTTCATCCGCCCCGAGACGCGTCGCAACGAAGTCGTCGCGTTCGTCAAGGGCGGCCTGCAGGATCTGTCCATCTCGCGTTCCACCTTCGACTGGGGCATTCCGCTGACTTTCGACGAGGGCCATGTCTGCTACGTCTGGGCGGATGCCCTGCTTGCATACCTGACCGGCATCGGCTACGCCGACCCCGACCGCCCCGGCGAATTCGATGCGCGCTGGCCCATGCAGTATCACTTCGTCGGCAAAGACATCACGCGCTTCCATTGCGTCATCTGGCCTGCGATGCTCATGGCCGCCGGCCTGCCTGTCACGCATACGGTCTTCGGCCACGGCTTCCTCATGGTGGGCGGCGAGAAGATGAGCAAATCCAAGGGCAACGGCATCAGGCCCGCCGATCTCGTGTCCGTGTACGGATCCGACGCCTATCGCTACTATTTCCTCTCCGACGTGCGCTTCGGCGCCGACGGCAACGTCTCTGTCGAGCGCATGACCCAGGTCTACAACGCCGATTTGGCGAATACCTGGGGCAATCTCTGCAGCCGCGTCTTCAACATGGTGGGGAAGTACTTCGACGGCACGGTGCCGCAGGTTCCCTCGGGATTCACCCATGTGGAAAACCCGCTGCGCGATATCGCGGACGGACTGTACGAGACGTTCGATTCCTGCATGGCCGACGTGAACTTCACCGATGCGTGCGCGGCCGTTCAGGAATTGGCGAGCCGCGTGAACCTCTATGTCGAACAGAGCGCGCCGTGGAATCTGGCGAAGTCCGAAGAAACGGCAGGCGAGCTGGCATTCGTGCTGTACAACGCGCTTGAGGCCTGCCGTATCCTGGCGCTCTACTTCGCGCCGTTCATGCCGCGCACGTCCGCCGAGGTGTTCCGTCGCTTGGGGCTGGGCGACATCGCCGCCGTCGACGACATCGAGGCCGCGACCGCCTGGGGCCAGCTGCCTGCCGGCAACGAGGTCGAGAAGGGCGATCCGCTCTTCCCGCGTCTCAAAGTCGAAGACATCCAGCTCTAGCTCATGGCGAACGAACCTGTGCAGAACGCGTGCCCGGACGCGCCCGACGGCGCGGCGGGGATATGCGGCTCGAATCCGGTCGGCAGCGCATCGGCGTCGCGCGGTTCGAACCTACCTTCCAGCGCGCCGGAACCGTGCGATGCGCGCTCCTCGGCCAGCGCATCGGCGTCGTGCGGTCCGGACGCGCCCGCCGGCGCGCCGCCGGCGCATGCCGATCCCATCGATCCCGAAGGCGAGGCCGGGCATCTGGCTTATGGCGACGCGCTGTTCCGCAAGAAGCGCCGCCGGGGGCATCGCGTCGTGGCGCGGCCTGCGCTCGAAGGCCCCGTCGCCGATTCCCATACGCATCTCGATATGCTGTCCGACCCGGCGCTCGCGCTGGCGCGCTGCGCGGTCGGGCGGGTGGATTTCATCTGCACGGTGTGCGATCCGTCCGAGGACGCCCGCCGCACCTACGAGAGTCTTCCACTGTGGCGCTCGGAAGCGCTCAGGCGCCTGCCGGATGTATTCGCCGCCACGCGACGCTCCATCGAGCGCGCGAGGCAAGAGGCGGCATCCGACCCGCAGGCGCTTGGCGTCGAGACGATTCCCGGCAGCGACGACCTTTCGGCCGACGAGGCCGCGTCCCAACGCTGCCCCTGCGACGTGGCCGTTCCTCGCGTGCGCGTGGCCTGCGGCGTGCATCCGCATAACGCGCATGCGTGGTCGGCTTCCCTTGAGGCGGAGCTCCTCCGCCTGCTTGCGCGCCCCGAGACCTCGGTGCTCGGGGAAGCAGGCCTCGACTATTATTACGACCTGTCGCCGCGCGACATGCAGCGCGAGGTGTTCCGCCGTCAGGTGGAAATCGCCCGCATCACGGGCCTGCCGCTCATGCTCCATCTGCGCGATGCGGCTCAGACGGGCCGGCACGAGCGCAGCGCCCACGAAGACGCGTTCGATATCCTCGAGTCGACGGGATGGCCTGCGGCAGGCGTGCTCATCCATTGCTGCAGCGTCGGTCCGGACGAATTGGGACCATGGATCGAACGCGGCGCGTTCGCCGCGTTCGGCGGCGCGCTCACGTTCAAGAACGCCGATGCGATCCGTGCGTCATGCGCGATCGTGCCCCGCGGACGCCTGCTGTTCGAGACCGACGCTCCCTACATGACCCCGGTGCCGTTCCGCGGCCAGGAGAACGGCCCCGACCATATCGTGTTCACGGCGCATCGGGCCGCCGCGGTCGTGGGCGCGGATTCCGGCGCGTCCCGCGCGCGCTTCCTGTCCGAGGTGCATGAGACGACGCTCGGCTTCGAGGATCGCGGCCCGACCTCCTGGCAGCTGTCGCAGGGGGCGAACCATGCATGAGCGGAAGCGCGTCCTCGTCATAGTCGGTTCGGCGCGGGCGCACGGCGTGAGCGCACGGTATGCGCGCGAAGCGGTCGTCCCTGAGGCGAAGAGCGTCGGATCGGACGTTCGCATGTGGAATGTCGCAGACCATCCGGTCGAAGGGTGCATCGCCTGCGAGCGGTGCCGAGGGCCGTTCCGCTGCTTCCGGCGCGATGCCATGGACGGCCTGTTCGAGGAGCTTGCATCCTGCGATGCGGTCGAGGTGATCGCCCCGGTGTTCTTCTCCGGTCCGACAGCCCAGTTCAAGGCCGTGCTCGATCGGTTCCAGCCGCTATGGGAGCGCCGTATCGGCCCTGCGGGCAGCGCAGACCCTGCCGAAGTGAAGCGGCCGGTGCGGCTGCACGTCATCGGAAGCGGCGGCGATCCCCATGGCTTCGATCCGCTCGCGACCATCGTGCGCTCGGCATTCGGATCGGCAGGATTCAGGCTCGTCGACGTCATCGACGCCGTCGGCTGGGGGCAGGCCGATGCAGGCATTCCCGACATGGATCCCTGCGCAGGAGATGCGGCCGTTGTCGCGCCTTGCGCACGCGATCGTTCGTCCCGTATGAAAGGTATCGTCTCATGACCAGGTTCTCCCCGCTTGCGACTCCTTCCGCCACGCGCGCCGCGCTCGCGCGCCATGGCTTGGCGGCCAAGAAGGCTCTCGGGCAGAACTTCCTCATACACGATGCGATCGTCGGGAAGATCTGCGAGCTTGCGCAGGTGGATGCGGGAGATGACGTGCTCGAGGTCGGGCCGGGCATCGGCACGCTGACGGTCGCGCTGTGCGCACGCGCGCGGGCGGTGCATGCGATAGAGCGCGATCGGGATCTTGCCCCTGTGCTCGAGGAAAGCTGTTGGAACTTCGATAACTTCACGCTCCATATGGGCGATGCGTTGCAGGTCGGCAGCGATGATCTGGGCGGCTTCGCGCCCACGAAGCTCGTGGCCAATCTTCCGTATGCCGTCGCGGCCACGCTCGTGCTCGATTTCTTCGATCGATTCCCGTCGATGCGCAGCATGACGGTCATGGTGCAGAGCGAAGTGGCCGACCGCATGGCGGCGTCTCTCGGCACGAAGGATTACGCCGCGTATTCGGTGAAGCTCGCCCTGCGTGCGCAGGCGACCGGGCGTTTCGAGGTCGCACCCTCGAACTTCATGCCGGCGCCGCACGTATCATCCGCCGTCATCAGGCTCGATAGAGTGCAGGACCATGCGCCTGACGATGTCGCGCTCGCATCCGTCGCGGCGGATGCGGCGTTCGCCGCGCGGCGCAAGACGATCGCGAATTCTATGAAGGCCTATTTCTCGCGTCCGGGATCGCGGCATCTCGAGGCGGCGGATATCGTGCATGCGCTTGAAACGGCGGGCATAGACGCGCGCAGGCGGGGGGAGACGCTGTCGTTGGACGAGTTCATCGCCTTGGGACGCGCATGCGCGTCCTGCGGCGGCTGGGAATAAGGCCATATGTGGTTTAACCTTGTGAAACGCGGACAACGCCTGCTGAGCGTAGTAAAATTTCACTTCACATTGCCCTATTCGCTTGAAGGAAACCGTCTATATGGAGCTTGAAAAGCAGGTTCATGTCATCGATGACATTCGCGGCGAACTCGTTTCCCGCACTGAAACGCGCGTGAAGGTACGCGCGAATATGGGACGCTCGAAGATCGTCGAAAGCGAAGGCCTGCTCATTCAGGCGCATCCCTCGCTCTTCGTTCTCGAGGTCGATCGCAGGCGCGGCCGCACCGCACGCCAGTCGTACCAGTACGTTGACGTTCTGACCGGCATGGTCGAGCTGTTCGACACCGAGACGGGCATGCCGATCTTCACCCTCGGGCGCGAAGATGCGTCGCTCGAGGATGCGTCCGACGCCGCCGACGACGAAGACGACGAGTAGCGTTCGCGAACGACGCCGACCCGTACGCGTCCGCCGTTCGAGGCGATCACGCACGTTCAAGATGCGGTCCTGAAATCAAACGAGCCGCCTTCCACCCTCATCGGAGGGGACGGAAGGCGGCTCGCATTCTTGCGGATGCCGGACGGGCATGCCCTAGGCCTGCATCGTTCCGGTGCTCATCGAGCCTGCGGCAAGGAGCGCGGCCATGCCGGTCAGGCCGAGGATTATCCCGAGCACGACCTCGATGGCGAAGACGAGCACGAAGGAACGCGCGAAGTTGCGGCGCGCGATGTTCGAGTCGTTGAATGCGAAGACGAACGCCATGATGATGCCGACCAAGGGCACGCATTGGAAAAGAAGCGTGTAGCCGAGGTACGCCCACATGCTCAGGGGTTGGTATTTGAGGGGAAGCTGAGCGATCTCGCGCTCTTCGTCAGGGTTTGCCATGCCGATGCCTTTCTTGCACGAGGACGCGGCCCTTCGCGCCCTTCCTTCAGGAACGCGACGATGATACCGAAACCATGCGGCGCACGCCAACGAAATTCCCGTCAAGCGGCTTGATGGAGCATGGTTTAGACGGCGGCCCCCACGGTCTTTTCGTCGGCGGGTTCGTGCGCATCGGCCGACTCGTAGCGCCCGTACCGGATGAAATTCTCCGCATAGCGCAGGCCGGCGAGGAAGAGCGCGCTGCCAAGCCCTACGTAGAAGAATGCGATGAAGAAGCGGGGAACGGCGTCGCAGGCGCGCAGGGACGCTCCCAAAGCCATCATGAACGCTATGATCGCGTAGGTCTTCGGCGTGAAGAAGGACAGCGGGTTGTTGTCGTCGGTTCCCATGCGCACGATGCGGCGACGGTTCTTCACGGTCATCTTCTGGAACATCATGCCGAAGGGCACGAACACGATAAGCGTGAGCGCAACGAGCAGCGCCGAGAGGTGCGACGGGTATTCCTGGACGCCGAAGCGCAGGACCATGAGCCCTGCGGCGAGCCAGACGACGGCGGATATGCCGACAAGCGTGCGACGAGAAGCCATGGGAAGCCTTCCTTCTTGCAGGCTGCGATGCGAACGCGGTCTGCATCCCCCTTATAGATCGAAGAGCTGTATGCAGCATACCCCGATTGCGCATGGCGAGAGGCGGTCGTGCGCGGCGCACCCCATTCTCGACATATCGCATACGAAAAAGGCCCCGGGACGATCGTTCCGGGGCCTTGAGCATTTCTGGTGGAGATGATGGGATTCGAACCCACGACCCCCACGTTGCGAACGTGATGCTCTCCCAGCTGAGCTACATCCCCAGAAATCGGCAAGACAGTATTCTTGCGCTCGGCTGCGTCGTTGTCAACGGATACGTTGCGCGCAACCGTAAATCCATAACCCCGCAAGGCTGCGGAGCGACGGTTCGCGTCGACGGGCGCACGGGTCCGTCCGCGACGCCATGCAACGCCGGCATGCCGCATCGGACGCGCCTGCCCCGTTCGGGACACGCGCGCCAAGCTCTGAAAACAATGCGCGCACGACCGTTTCCGCACCGGCATTCCGAAGATGCCGCAAGGGATCCGAGCATCGGCGGCACGGAATCCTCTCACGAAAAGCCTATGAGTTCGCTTCGGCTTCCTCGCAAGGTCGCTTGGTCGTGCCGTACGTGTTCCATCTGGTGGTTTTAAAGAAACCTATCAGGTTTGCGGGGGTGTTTGCACGGGTATCGGGCATGTTTTTCCGCGATGGGGAAATACCGTATGGCATTCGTTCCGCGCAATGCTACAATGACCACGATCCATCGCCGCGGTTCGCATGGCATGCCCGACATGTCCCCCTCTGAACCGCAGGGGCTGGAGCGCAAGGGGAGAAAAAGCTTCATAGAAAGGGGGTATCCGATGGCCGAAGAGAAGAAGGTCGAGCAGACCGATGCGGGCACGGAAACGGGTACCAAGAAGGCGAAGATGCCGAAGAAGAAGAAATTCATCATCGTCGGCGTCGTGGCCGTGGTTCTCGTCGCGGCCGGTGCCGGCTTCATGGTCTGGCACGAGCAGCCGACGTTCTGCAACGCGATCTGCCATACGCCGATGGATGCGTACGTCGAAACCTACGTCGACGGCTCCACCGACGCGTACGGCAACGAGCTCGCCTCCGATCAGGAGAAGAACTCGATGATGGCGTACATGCACGGCAAGTACAAGCTCGCCAACTGCCTCGACTGCCACGTTCCGACGATCGGCGAGCAGGTCACCGAAGGCATGCACTGGATCACCGGCAACTACGAAGTCCTGGGCCAGAACAAGGTGGGCGACACCATCCTGGCCGAGCGCTCGACCGACGATCTGGTCAAGGCGCGCAACCTTGATTCCGGCAACGAGTTCTGCTCGAACTCCAAGTGCCACAGCGGCTCCGGCGATCATGGCACCATGACGCGCGACGAGCTCGTCGCGCTGACCGCCGGCCTGAGCGACACGCGCAACCCGCATCTCGCCCAGCACGGCGAAGTCGCCTGCAGCGAGTGCCACAACGCGCACAGCCAGTCCGTCAACGCGTGCAGCCAGTGCCACAGCGACGCGCCGATTCCGGATGGTTGGCTGTCCGTGTCCGACTACGCCGCGAAGACCAAGCTCTAAGAGCTTTCCGATAGCGTTTCGGTTCGCAAGGGAGGCCCGCTTCGGCGGGCTTTCCTTTTGTTGTGAATAGAATCTAAGAAAGAAGAAAAGAAGAAGGCTCCGCGTGCCAATGCGAGGGGCACCTGATACTATCGAGAACGCGGCAGGGGCGTCCGGTATCGTCGAAGCCGTCGCGAGCCGGAATCGTTCGCGACGCGCCGAGGATGCGCAGGGCTTCCCGTATCGCGCAGATGGCGCCGGGGATTTCTCTTCCGGGCGCACGAGAAAAAGGGGGCATATGAACACCCAGGCCAAACGACGTCTTATCGTGGTGACGCTGGTCATCGTCGCCGTGCTCGCGGTCATTCTCGCCTATATCGGGAGCAGCTCCGCGGCCAAGACGGTCTCTGTCGCCGAAGCGGCGGACGGATCGCTCGTCGGCACGCGCGTGGAAGTCACCGGCTCCGTCGTCGACAACTCGTACAGCATCGACAACGGCGTGCTCGCCTTCGATATCTACGATGCCGACGCGAACGACGGCGCGACCGTGCATGTATCCTACGACGGCTCGGCCGCATCCACGTTCGGCAACGGCGTCCAGGCCATCTGCACCGGCGAGCTTACGGACGAAGGCGGCACCCCGACGGTCGTCTGCACCGAGCTCGTCACCAAATGTCCCTCGAAATACGAGAACGCATCCGAAGCCCTGACCGTCTCGCGTCTGGATTACTACCGGGACAGCATCCTCGACAAGCCCGTCAAGGTGGCCGGCGTCGTCAAACCCGGCACGTTGAAGAAGGCGGGCGAATCCGATATCCGCTTCTCCCTGCTCGATGCCGACGATCAGACCTCCGAAGTCTCCGTCAAGTTCGACGGCGGCATTCCCGAGGGGATCGGCGAGGGCACGTCCGTCGTCCTGACCGGCTCGCTGTCGAAGGACGGCACGTTCGCCTGCACCGATATCGCACAGGAGGCTTAGGCACGCATGTCAACGTTCGGTCTTATCGGCCTGGTCGTGGCCTTGATGGCTGCGGCCATCTCCATCATCTGCCTCATCGCCGGCCGCGTGCTCGAGGTGCGCGGCAAGGCGGAAGCCGCCGAAACCGTCTCGTGGGCGGGCTGCGTCGCCGTCGTCCTGACGGCCATCGCCCTTACCGTCTGCTGCGGCATTCTCGTCTTCTGCTTCCTCACAGGGGACTATTCCATCAAGTACGTCTTGCTCGAACGCAGCAAGGCCTCCGGATCCATGAGGCTGCTCTACGACATCAGCGGCCTGTGGGCGGGCCGCGAGGGTTCGCTTCTATTCTGGACCTGGCTGATCTCACTCTATAACGTGACGATCGCCGCACGTGCGCTGCGCCATCCCGACTCCATGGATCACATGGCGCTCATGACCTCGCAGGTCGTCCTGCTCGCGTTCGTATCCCTTTCGCTGTTCTCCGAAAGCAACATGCCCTTCACGGTGACGGCCGCCCCCTACGTGGATGAGGCGGGCAACCTGACGTCGGCGGCGAACGCGGCCGGCATGTCGCCTCTGCTCGAGCATTGGGCGCAGGCCATTCATCCGCCGACGCTCTTCGTGGGCTACGCGGGCCTCACCATTCCGTTCGCATACGCCATCGCGGCGCTCATCCTGGGCGATTCCGGCAAGAAATGGGTCGTGCGTTCCAACGGCTATGCGGTCTTCAGCTGGCTGTTCCTCGGCATCGGCATCGGGCTCGGCGCGATATGGGCCTACGTCGTGCTCGGCTGGGGCGGTTACTGGGCATGGGATCCGGTCGAGAATGCGAGCCTCCTGTCCTGGATGGTCGCCCTCGCCCTCGTCCACTGCTTCACCGTGTATCGCCGTCGCGGCGGCTTCAAGCGCTGGAGCGTCATGTGCGCGACGCTCGCGTTCTCGTTCGTCGTCGTCGGCACCTTCATCACGCGGTCCGGCGTGGTGCAATCCGTCCATTCCTTCGCGCAGGATCCGGTCTCGCTCGTCATCTTCGGCCTGATCATCGCCGTTTCGGTCGCCGTCTCGCTCGCGGGCGTCGGTCTGCGCTGGAAGCGCTTCGAATCCGACGACGACATCCAGTCCATGATGTCGAAGAACGCGGCGTACTATTTCAATAACGTGATCATGATCGTCTTCACGCTCATGCTGACCTACATGACCGTCTCGAGCGCGCTTCCGTCCTGGCTGCCTTTCGGCGGCCAGAGCCTCGCCGCCCAGACGTACAATGCGGTCGCGCGTCCGGTCGGCATCTTCTACTGCCTGATCATCGCCGTCTGCCCGTTGCTTGCCTGGGGCATCACCGACCGTGCGCGGTTCGCATCCCAGATCAAGATTCCCGCCATCGCCGCGACGGCCATATTCGTCGCGCTGCTCGCGTATTTCGTCGCGCGCCTGCATCCGGCCTATGTCGCCACGGTCGCCGGCGGCGGGTCGATCGGCAACAAGCTCGCGCAGGAAGGTCCCGCGTGGTATTACAACGGGCTCGCCGTCGTCGGCTTCGCAGTCGCGGCGCTGCTGTTCTGCACGACGCTCATGATGGTCGTGCGCTCCGCTTCCGGCCGCGCCAAGGCGACGGGCGCCCATCCGATCGCCGCGTTCTTCGGCCTCTTCCGAACCAACCCGTCCAAATACGGCGGCTTCCTGTCGCATTTCGCGATGGCGCTCATCCTGGTCGGCCTCGTCGGTTCCAACATGTTCGTCACCGAAACCTCCCAGTACCTCGCGTTCGATCAGGATGCCGATACGGCTGAAGACGTGACGGTCTCGAACTACGGGCTCCATTACGTGACGAGCTCGGTCGAGCAGAACGAGGCGGGCGACACGGCCACCTACACCGTCGTCTTCGACGTGACCGACGAGAAGACCGGCAAGGACCTCGGCGAGGTGAGCCCGTCCATCGACATGAACCTCGCGACGATGGAAACCAAGCTCAACGCCTCGATCATCCATATGCCGACCGAAGACCTCTTCGTCGTCTACCGCGGCGTCAGCAATTCGGGCGAGCTGGCGATCGATGTCAAGATCAACCCGCTCATCGGGTTCGTGTGGGTCGGCTTCTTCCTGCTCATGCTGGGCACGGCCATCGCGCTGTTCGGGCATCGCAGGCGCGGGCGCAACGACGGATCGTCCACCGACGTGGATGAAGACACGCTCGTCCAGGTCGTCGACGCACCGGTGAAGGCGCCCGTCACGAAAGAGGATGGGGCCGCCGCAGCGAAGGACTCGACCGGGAAGGGGCGGGACGCGGGCGCGAAGGACCCGGACGCGAAAGGCCCTTCGGTAGGGTAGACTACGCGCATGACCGAAGCCATCGTCGCACATAAGCTCACCAAAGCGTACGGACGCCGTCGCGCGCTCGACGGCGTCTCGTTCGATGTGCCCGAAGGCGCGTTCGTGTCGATCTTCGGCCCGAACGGCGCCGGCAAGTCCACGCTTCTGCGCACGCTCGCCACGTTGACGAAGCCGACGGGCGGCACCGCGACGATCCACGGCTTCGATATCAAGGAAGACCCCGATCGCGTGCGCGGCTCCATCGGCATGATCTCGCACCGGCCGATGCTGTATCCGGACCTCACGGCGTTCGAGAACCTCATGTTCGTCGCGCGCCTCTACGGCATCGATGACGCCGAGGCTCAGGTGCGAACGATGCTTGCGGCCGTCGAGCTGGATCATCGCCGCTTCGATGCGGCGCGCACGTTCTCGCGCGGCATGACCCAGCGTCTGTCGATCGCTCGCGCCCTGCTCAACGATCCGTCGGTCGTCTTTTTGGACGAGCCGTACGCTGGCCTCGACCCGCATGCGGTCGAGATCTTCGACTCTCTGATCGCGCGGTTGCGCGAAGGCCGCACATTCGTCATGGTGAGCCACGACCTGCAGAAGGGCTTCGATGCATGCACGCACGCGCTCGTCATGGCCCGCGGCCGCATCGTTTCGTTCTCTCCGCGAGAAGACCTCGACCTCGGTGAGTTCTCGGAGCTCTATCGCTCGACCGTCGGGATGGGGGTGGCCTGATGGCATCTTCCGTTTCCGTCGCGCGTCCATCCGCCTGGCGCCAATACCGCACGCTTCTGGCCAAGGATCTGCGCCAGGAGATGCATACCAAGGAAATGCTCACGTCGATGGGGCTCTATGCGCTGCTCGTGCTCGTCGTGTACGGCGCGGCGCTCGCGCAGTCGACCAGCCGCCTTGACGTGCTCCAGCTTTCCGGGGGGCTTCTCTGGGCGGTTATCCTGTTCACGAGCCTGCTCGGCCTCAACCGTTCGTTCTCCTACGAGAAGGAGCAGGGCGCGCTCGAAGGCATGCTGCTCGTGCCGATGGACCGTTCGGTCATCTTCCTCGCGAAGGCGACGGCCAACCTGCTGTTCCTGCTCGCGATCGAGCTCATCTGCGTGCCGCTCTTCTTTTTCTTCTTCCTGAGCACGGTAACCGCGGCATCGAGCTGGCCTCTCATGGCCGTGCCGCTCATCGTGGGGACGATCGGCATCGCCGGCGTGGGCACGCTGCTGTCCACGGTGACCGTCAACACGCGAGGCAAGGACGTCATGCTCGCCGTCCTGTTCATCCCGCTGGCGTTTCCCCTGCTGTGGGCCTGCGTCGCCGCGACGACGTGCGTCATGGTCGGACAGGCGGGGTATATGCATACGTTCGCGACGTCCCTTGCGCTCGCGGGCGGATACGATGTCGTGATGACGCTGTTGTCCTGGGCGCTCTACGATTTCGTCGTAAGCGCGTAGGAACGATGGGGGAGCGCAGGCTCCAAGGAGGTGCTCTATGAGCGAAACGACAAGGCGCGCGCCGGGAATCGGCGGCGTGCGGGATGCGATCGCGCCGGCGGTGCTCGGCGTGGGCGCGCTTCTGGCCGCGGCGGGATTCGTGCTCGCCTTCACATCGGCCCCGCTGGTCAACGGTGCGGGAGTGAACGAACCTGCGGTCATCAACGGCGTGGTCGTGACCAACAAGCTCCTGCTGTCGCAGAAGATCTTCTATTGGCACGTGCCCGTCGCCGTGGCGAGCGCGCTCATGCTCGTGTTCATGGCGTACTGCTCCGTGCGCGTCCTCATGACGCACGCACGCGCCTTCGATGCGCGGGCGAAGGTCGCCATGGAGGTCGGCCTCGTCTTCGTGGTCTGCACGATGGTCTCGGGCATCTTCTGGACGCGTTTCGAATGGGGCGTCTGGTGGACGTGGGAGCCGCGTCTGACCACGTACTTCATTCTGATGATGCTCATCTTCGCGTACTTCATCCTGCGCAACGCCGTCGAAGATCCCGAACGCCGCGCGCGCTATGCGGCCGTCTTCGGGCTGCTCGCGTTCGCGGACGTGCCGGTCAGCTTCGCCATCACGCGCCTCGTGCCGTCGAGCCTGCATCCGGTGGTGTTCCGCACCGATTCCGGATTGTCTCCCGAGATGCTGCTGCCGTTTTTGCTTTCGGTGTTCGGCATGGCCATGGTCGCGTACGGGCTGTTCCGCTTCCGCCTGCGTGTGCAGGTCATGGAAGATTCGATCGAAGAAATCAACGAGAGGCTGGAGGACTAGCATGGACCCGGTATTGGAAGAGATCTATTCGACGGTTCTGCCCGCCGCGCCGTTCGTCATCGCTGCATACGGCCTGATGTTCCTAGTCATGTTGGGATATGTGGCCTATGTCCTGGCGAAGCTCAAGAACACGGAGAAGAAGCTTTCCGCCCTTGAGGAGCATCTGGGGATCGGTTCGTCCGACGACGACCGCTAGCATCCGACAGCCGCGTTTCACGCCCTGCGCCCCGTCGGACGCGTCCGGCAGGCTCGGGGCGTTCCGGCGTTTCCGTCACGTGCGAAAGGATGGACCGATGAAGGCCCTGATACCTGCGGCAGGCCTGGGAACCCGTTTCCTGCCGGCCACGAAGGCGCAGCCCAAAGAGATGCTGCCCGTGCTCGACAAGCCCGTCATCCAGTACGTGGTGGAAGAAGGCCTGGCCTCCGGCGCCGACGAGGTCGTGGTCATCAGCAATCGGAGCAAGATGTCCATCGAGCGGCATTTCTCGCCCGATGCGGCGCTCGAAGGCACGCTGCGCGCGGCGGGCAAACATGCTTTGGCCGAGGCCGTCTCCCATGCGGGAGCGCTGAACGTGTCGTTCGCATACCAGGACGCTCCGCTCGGGCTCGGGCATGCGGTGCGCTGCGCGGCCGCGGCCTGCGGCGGCGAGCCCTTCTTCGTGATGCTCGGCGACGTCGTCGTGCCGGGAAACGACATCTGCCCGCGCCTGCTCGACGTGTCGCGCGCGCATGGCGGTGCGGGCGTGATCGCCGTCGTCCCCGTTCCCGATGACGAGGTGAGCCGTTTCGGCATCATCGCGGGATCGGCCGTCGGCGATGGCGTATGGCGCGTCGATTCCCTGGTGGAAAAGCCGCATCGTGACGAGGCCCCTTCGAACCTCGCGGTCTTCGGCCGCTACCTGCTCAGTCCTCGGGTCATGGAGCTTCTGGCCGACGCGAAGCCGTCGGTGGGCGGCGAAATCCAGCTTACCGACGCGCTCGATGCCGTGCTCGCCGAAGAGGAGATGTATGCGGTGGTCATTTCGCCTGAGCAAGGCTACGATACGGGGACGGTGGAATCCTGGGTCGCCGCGAACGCCGCCATGCTCGCGCGTCGGGGCGACTGCGCATAACGATGGTTTTACGAGGTCGGAGCCTGTCCATGCAGCCAGGCGCCCGACGGAGGGGATGCATGCATCCATGAGCATCGATCTGGATAATTTCAACGCGTTCGGCACGCGTCCGCGCAAGGTCAAGGCGTCCGCTCCGACCGACGGCCCCATGCGCGCGGACGGTGCGACCGACGGCGCCCTGCGCGCCGCCTTCGTCGAATCGTTCGGCGCCGATCGTCTGGCCGATATCGAATCCGACGAGCGTCGCTGGTCCTGGGTCGAGATCGATCTTGGTGCCATCAGGCATAACACGTATGCGAACAAGCGCTGCCTGAAGCCGGGCACGCGCCTGATGGCCGTCGTGAAGGCCGATGGCTACGGGCACGGCGCCGTGCAGGTGGCGCGGACGGCGCTTTCCGCCGGTGCGAGCCAGCTGGCCGTCGCCACGGTGGACGAGGGCATCGAGCTTCGTCGCGCGGGCATTGCGGCCCCGATCCTCATCCTGTCGGAGCCGCCCGCCTCTGCCGCGCCTCTCCTGCTTCAGCACGACATCATGCCGTCCGTCTACACGCCCGAATTCGCCATCGCCTATGCGGAGCTCGCCGATGCGCACGGGATGCGCGCGCC
This sequence comes from Slackia exigua ATCC 700122, assembly GCF_000162875.1. Taxonomy (GTDB): domain Bacteria; phylum Actinomycetota; class Coriobacteriia; order Coriobacteriales; family Eggerthellaceae; genus Slackia; species Slackia exigua. The sequence goes on along the minus strand of NZ_GG700630.1, from coordinate 772,996 downwards.
GTACCATCTGGCGCTCAATACCGGCATGAACCGCATCGGCGTGCGCCACGACGAGGCCGTCGAATTCGCCCGCCAGATCTCCTTCCACCGCGCGCTCGACCAGGTCGGCACGTTCACGCATTTCGCCACGGCCGACTGTGCCGAGACGCTCGACTTCAACCTGCAGTTCCGCCGCTTCGCAGATGCCATCGAGGGCATGCGGGTCGCAGGCATCGACCCCGGCATCGTGCATTGCGCGAATTCCGCCGCGCTCCTGCGGTATCCCGAAACGCACATGGACATGGTGCGCATGGGCATTTCCCTGTACGGCTTCCATCCGTGCCCCGAGACGCGCGGCGCGGCCGTGCTGAAGCCGGCGATGAGCGTGCATGCACGCATCACCGCGGTCAACGCGCCGCAGCTTTCCGAAGGGGTGGGTTACGGCCTGCACTATCGCAGCACGGGCAGCGTGCGCATCTGCACGGTGCCGGTCGGGTACGCCGACGGCTTCGCCCGCGCGCTTTCGGGCCGCACCGATTTCATCTACGGCGGCCGCCGCTGCCATCAGGTGGGCAACATCTGCATGGACCAGAGCATGTTCGAGGTCGACATGCGCTCGCTCGGCACGCGTCCGCGCCTCGATCCCCAGGTGGGGGATGAGGTCGTCGTCATCGGCGAGAAGGATGGCCTTTCGGTCGGCGTCGAGGAGCTCTGCGATGTGCTGGGCACCATCCCGTACGAGGTCTGCTGCGCGCTTGCGATGCGCATGCCGAAGGTGTACGTCCGATGAGCATCCATTACGACCATTTCAAGACCATCCGGCCCGTGGGAACCGAGGTTCCTCAGCAGCTGCTCGAGGAAATCTCCGATGCCGTGTGGGCCTGCCGTCGCTGCGAGCTCGCCGAAGGCCGCACGAACGCCGTGCCCGGCTTCGGCAATGCAAGCGCGCGCATCATGCTGGTGGGCGAGGCTCCCGGTCGCAACGAGGACCTGCAGGGCAAGCCCTTCGTCGGCGCGGCGGGGAAGTACCTGACCGAGCTTCTGGGCTATGCGGGGCTTACGCGCGAAGAGGTCTTCATCGCGAACGTGCTGAAGTGCCGGCCGCCTTCCAATCGCAATCCCCGTCCCGAGGAAATCGAGGTCTGCACGCCGTTTCTGCGCGACCAGGTACGCACCATCGAACCGGAATACCTTGTGACGATGGGCAACTTCTCCACGAAGTTCGTCCTGCGTACCGAGCGCGGCATCACGGGACTGCGCGGGTCGGTCCATGTCACGGGGCCGTTCAAGGTGTTTCCCGTCTTCCATCCGGCGGCGGCCATCTACGATCGCAGCAAGCGGGATGTCTTGGAAGCCGACTTCCGCGCGCTCGGACGCCTGCTGGGCAACGAACCCATCGAGCCTCTTCGGGGTGCGGAGTAGCATGGCGAGGAAGGAACGCGCGGCGTCGCAGACGGAAGGCGCCGCGCCCGATGACGGATTCGACGCCAAGGCCTATCTGCAGCAGGGGTCGTGGCGCGACATGGACCTCGGACTCGACCGCACGCGCGCGTTGCTCGCCGCGCTCGGCAACCCGCAGGACGCCTATCCTATCGTGCATGTCGCCGGTACGAACGGCAAAGGTTCCACCAGCGCCTTCATAGCCGGCATCCTGCAGGCGGCCGGCTACGATACGGGGCTTTTCACCTCGCCGTTCATTCTGCGTTTCAACGAGCGCATCCAGGTGAACCGCGTCGACATCTCCGACGGGGAGCTTGATGAGGTCGCGCGCGCCGTGCGCGATGCGGCCGCATCGATCGACGTGCATCCGACGGCCTTCGAGCTCATCACCGCGGTCGCGCTGGAACACTTCCGACGCCGCGGGTGCGACGCGGTCGTGCTGGAGGTGGGGCTCGGCGGCAGGCTCGACGCCACGAACGTCGTCGTGCCTGCGGCCTGCGCCATCACGTCCATCGCCTTCGACCATATGCGCATCCTGGGCGATACGCTCGCGCAGATCGCCGCCGAGAAGGCAGGCATCGTGAAGCCGGGCGTGCCGGTGGTGTCGTATCGTCAGGCGCCCGAGGCGCAGGCCGTCATCGAAGACGCCTGCCGCGCGGCGGGCTCCGTGCTCGTCTTCCCGCGCTTCGGACGCATCCATGTGCGCCAGGAGGGGTTTTCCCAGGTGTTCTCCTACGATGGCATCGCCGATGTGCGCCTTTCGCTTCTGGGAACCTACCAGCCTTGCAACGCCGTCATGGCGATCGAGGTCGCGCGCGTCCTGCGCACGCGGGGCCTCGCCATCTCCGACGACGCCATCAAGCGGGGCCTCGAAACGACGCGCTGGCCCGGACGCTTCGAACTCGTGGCCGCTTCGCCGACGACCATCGTCGACGGCGGCCATAACGAGCAGGGCGCGGCCATGCTCGCATCTTCCCTCAGGGCGTATTTTCCGCACCGCACGGTCACGTTCGTGGCGGGCATGCTGAAGGACAAGCGGTATCGCGATATGGTCGCTCTCGTCGCGCCGCTCGCGGCGAAGGTCTACTGTGTGGAGCCGCCCGAGCCCGAGCGCGCGCTGCCGGCGGCCGACCTTGCTCAAGAGTTCGTCCGCGCCGGCGTCGCCGATACCGTGGCCTGCGCATCCATCGCGGACGGCGTGCATCGCGCGCGCGCCGAGGCGTCGCCTGACGATGTCGTCTGCTGCTTCGGATCGCTCTATTCCATCTCCGAGGTCATGGAAGCTCTCGGGTCGAGCCGTCGCGACGCTTGATCGATGCGTGCGGAGCGGGGAGAATCGACAAGTCGGGACCGGACGAAAGGCATGCCATGCAACCCATCCTCATCGTCGAAGACGATGCCGCCCTTGCGAAGCAGATCGTCGATCTGTTCGAACGCTATCGATACGCCTGCCGCGCGATCGATTCATTCGACGATGTGGATGTTCAGGTCGCAACGCTGGATCCGGCCTTGGTTCTCCTCGATGTGAACCTGCCTCGATACGACGGGTTCTACTGGTGCCGGCGTATCCGAGAATCGTCGCACGTGCCCATCCTCATGGTCTCGGCGCGCGACGCCGTATCCGATCAGGTGCGCGGCATGGAGGCGGGTGCCGACGACTATATGACCAAGCCCTTCGATCTCGATGTCCTGCTTGCCAAGGTCCAGGCTCAGATGCGCAGGAACTACGGCGAGCTCGGGGTTTCCGCGCATGGGCTCGCATCGGTGGAGCGCGATGGCATCACGTTCTATCCGGGGCTCCAGCGCGTCGAATGGGATGGTCGCGTCGTCGAGCTTTCGGCGGTCGAGTCGAGCCTCTTCGCCTGTTTGATGAAGGTGTATCCGGAAACGGCGTCGCGCAGCGATCTCTACATGGCCGCCTGGGATGACGAGAGCTACGTCGAAGCCAACACCTTGAACGTCAACATCCGGCGCCTGCGCGACTGCTTCGCGCGTGCGGGCATTCCTGTCGAGATCAAGGTCGTGCGCACCGTAGGCTACCGCCTCTCCATCGACGGAGACGGGTCATGAGGCTTTTCCTGAAGGACCATCTGGATGTCATCGCGCTGTTCCTCTTCGAATCCGTCGCCATCGCGCTCGCATTCCGCTTCGTCGACGGCTTCGCATCGGCCGCGGGCGTCGCTTACTTCCTGTTCGTCTCGGTCTTCGTCCTGGCTGCGTTCCTGATCGTGCGTTTCATGCGCAAGCGCGCGTTCTATGAAAGCCTGGAAGCGGGTGCGGATGCCATGGAAAAGCTGCTCGAGCGCCATGGGTCCGATCCCGTGACCGCGGCGTACGTCGCGCGCGGGCGTGATGCATATCACAGCTATCAGCGTCGCCTGAACGAACGGGACGAGGAGATGCTGCGGTGGCGGACGCACGTCATGCAGTGGGTTCACCAGATGAAGACGCCGGTCAGCGTCCTGCGCCTCATGGTGCAGAAGGATCCGGGACGCATCGATTCGTTCGACGCGCTGTGCGAGCTCGACCGCATGCAGGGACAGCTCGATCTGGTCTTGAGCTTCGTGCGCATGGAGCGCATGCAGGCCGATCTCGCCATCGAAGACGTGCCTCTCAAACGGACGGTCGATGCCGTCATCGCCAAGGAGCGACGCCTCTTCGTCCAGAAAGAGGTCTTTCCCGTCGTGGATATCGATGCCGGCCTGCGCGTGCGCACCGATGGGAAATGGCTCGCCTTCGTCATCGAACAGATGCTGCATAACGCGGTGAAGTATTCGGACGCCGCGTCGACGATCGAGGTCGGCGCGACGGCGTCGGATGCCGGCGTGACGCTTTCCATCGCCGATCACGGCATCGGCATTCGAGAGCGCGACCTGCCGCGCATCTTCGATCTGTATTTCACGGGCAGCAACGGGCGCGACCACGACCAGTCGTCGGGCATCGGGCTGTACGTCGCGAAGCACGTGCTCGACGAGCTCGGCCATGGCATCGAGGTTGAATCCAAGCTCGGAGCGGGAACGTGCATGCGCATCACGCTCTGACGGCATTGCGATGCGACGCCCCGCTCGCATATGACATGTCGCGTCACCTTTCGTCACGCCATTCGATGGCGGCTCGGCGCGCGGTTCCATACGCTTCTTGCATCGGATCGGAAAGGAGTTCAGATATGGCGATCCTCACTATCGACCATGCAAGCAAGATATACGGCACCGACGTTCAGGTACGCGCCGTGAACGACCTGTCCATGAACATGGAGGAAGGCGAGTTCGTCGCCATCATGGGCGCCTCGGGGTCAGGCAAGTCCACGCTGCTCAACCTCATATCCGGCATCCTCCCTCTCAGCTCGGGCGAGATTCGCATCGACGGACGCGACATATCCTGTCTAGGAGAATCGCAGGCCGCCGAGTTCCGTCGCAACGAGCTCGGCTTCGTCTTCCAAGATTTCAATCTGGTCGATACGCTGACCGTTCGCGAGAACATCATGCTTCCGCTCATGATGCGTCGCGTGCCGCCGGCTCGCATGAAGGCGGAGGCGGTCGCCGTGGCCGAAAGCCTCGGCATCGCGGCGGTCCTCGACAAGCGGACGTTTGAAGTTTCGGGCGGTCAGGCCCAGCGGGCCGCCATCGCCCGCGCGATCATCCATCACCCCCGCCTGCTTCTGGCGGACGAGCCTACGGGAAATCTCGACTCGGCGGCGGCCGAGAGCGTCATGCGCATCTTCTCCGATCTCAATGCGAGGAGGAAGACCTCCACGATCGTCGTCACGCACGACGCGAAGACGGCGAGCTTCTGCACGCGCGCGGTCTTCATCAAGGACGGGCGCATTCTGGAGGAGCTGTACCGCGAAGGGGATAGGCTCGCGTTCTACGACGAGATCCTGAACGTGCTCAAGTTCATGGGGGCGAAATAAGATGGATTTCTTCACGTTCTCTCTCAACAACGTCCTGCGCGATAAGGAAAGCTACGTCGCATTCTGGCTGAGCAGCGTGTTCTCGATCGTGGTCTTCTTCGTGTTCTCGGCCAACATGAACCATCCCCAGCTTGCGCAGAGCGAAAGCATACAAGATATCATGCGGGTCGCGGCCGCCTTCATCGCCGTGTATTCGCTCGGGTTCCTCGGGCTTTCGCTCAATGCCTTCTTGAAGCGCAAGCGCCGCCTGTACGGGGCGCTTCGCACGATGGGCATGACGAAGCGCCAGGTCGCGCTATCCATCATGCTCGAAAGCCTGTTGATCGGCGCGAGCGCCATCGCCGTCGGCCTGATCGTCGGCCTCGTCTTCGGGCATCTCATGGTCATGCTTATGGCGCGGATCATCCGCATTGAAGATGTCGCGTACCAGTTCCCGATCGTATCCATCGTGCAGACTGCGGCGACGTTCGTCGTCATCTTCCTGGTGGCGAGCGCGGTGCAGGCGCGTGGGATATGCAGGCGCCCCATCGTCGAGCTGCTTGCCTCCAAGGTCGACGAGAGCCGCGGCATGCGGTTCTCGAAGCCCCTTGCCGTCCTCGGCATCGCTTTGCTCGCGTGCGGCTGCGGCGCCTGCCTGTTCGGCGTCATCCCGCCTGTGCGCGCATTCCTGGAACCGCATGACGAGCTTGCCGGCATCATCCCCTGGTTCATCGTCGGATGCACGTTCGCCGGAATCTTCCTTGTCTATCGCCAGTTCTCGTTCCTCGTGCTTTCGTGGCTCGCGCGTTCGCGCTACTACCTCGAGGAAGGTAACGCCATCTGGATGTCCGGCCTGCGCGATCGGATCAAAGGGTCGGTCATGACGATGTTCGTGTCCACCGTCATGCTCGCGATGTCGTTCAGCGCCATCATCGTGTCGCTGGCGTTCGTCACGACGGTTCGTGCGGACGTCTCGCAGGACATCCCCTTCGGCATCGGGTACTTCTCGTATGGCGACAACGCGCGCGAATCGTCGGATATCGACGAGATCGAAACGCAGCTCGATGCCAACGGCGTGGCGTATACGGAGGATTCATACGACATGCTGCAGACCGAGAAGACGATCTTCGGCACCAAATTCATCGCCCAGAGCGCCTACGAGAGGCAATCGGGCACGACGCTTGCGCTCGACGACGGCCAGGCGGTCGGCATCTCGGGCACGCCTGATTCCGAGGATTCGGTCGAGGCGCTGAACGGCGTTTCGTTCAAGGTCGTCGGCACGTCCGCGCCCGTGCTCGACGATGCGAAGCGTTTCGGCAGCTACGTGGTGACCGATGCCGACTGGCAGCGGCTGCATGAGGCGGGCGGGCTTGTGAACGTGCGGGCCTTCATATTCGATGTGGACGACGAGGGTCAGGCCCAAGAGGTGCGCACGGCCTGCGAAAGCGTGCGCGAGACCATCGGATTCGGCCTGAGCGGGGGGGAGGATTTCCTCTTCATCCCGCGTATCGAGACCATCGTCCTGCAGGAATACTCATACGAGATATACACGTACATCTCGTTCATGCTCTCCATCGTCTTCATCGTGGCGTCGATCAGCCTCATCTACTTCCGGCTTCTGTCCGACGTGCGCGAAAGCCTGCCCGTCATGCGCAACCTGAACCGCATGGGGCTGTCCGTCGCACAGGTGCTGCGCATCCAGAAACGCCAGCTTCAGGTGCTCTTCTCGCTGCCGATCGGCTTCGCGGTCGTGCTGACGGGCTTCGCGATGGCGTTCCTCATGAGCGTCGAGGCGGCGAGCGCGCACATCTTCGTGCGCATGGCTGCGACCATAGGCCCGCTCATCGTGCTCGAGGCTATGCTCTTCATGGTGCTGAACGGCAGATTCGAAGCACAGGTGAGGGCATTCGTTCGGCCTTGGGACTGAGGGACCGGCCGTCTCGGATCCGATTCCCAAGAAGGCGGCCCGCCCGATGGGGTCTCCCGATACCAACTTTCGGTACACAACCAGGGGCTTCTTCGATTTCTCCCAGAACTTCGATATAGTGGCATCGAGGAAGGCGAGGGCTTGCGGCAAGAAAGCGAGCCCCGCCTCCGGCCTAGGATGAACCCACCTCGTAAGGTGGGTGCTCGCAGCGAGCTTCAAAGCTTTCGCGTCAACGGACGCGAATCCCTTGTTCACCCGCAATCTAGAGCTCCCTCTAAATTTGCATCGGTCCATCGCAAATGCGGCAATCGGAAGCAAGGCTCTGCAAAGAGCATAATCGAGTCTATGGGGAAAATAAACCCTTGAACTCTTTGGACTACAATGATTTTCGAACCGAACCGGCGGAAGGGGAAAGCGATGCCGAACGCAAAGGATGTGGCGCGTTTCGTGCGCGAAGGCATGCGCGACAAGACGTCTGCCGCGCGCTTGGCCGAGATCGTCAAAACGTTCCGACGCAACGAGGTCGGTCGCGGCATGACGCCCGGCAAGCTCGTCGCCCTGCTCGAAGATCTGGGTCCCACCTTCATCAAGCTCGGCCAGATCCTCTCTGCGCGGTCGGACATGCTTCCCCAGGAATACTGCACGGCGCTCCAATCGCTTCGATCCTCCACCACGCCCGAGCCTTTCGAGGCCATCGCCGCCCGTCTGAACGACGCCTACGGCGGCGACTACCGCGAGGTGTTCGCATCCATCGACGAAGAACCGCTCGGGTCGGCCTCCATCGCCCAGGTCCATCGCGCCGTTCTGCGCAAGAACGGCCGCGAGGTGGCCGTCAAGGTGCGCCGTCATCACGTGCGCGAGGACATGCTGCGCGACATCCAGCTCATGCGCCGCGCCGCCGACCTGCTCAACCTGACCGGCGTGCCTATGATGGGCTCGGTCATGGACGGCATGGACATGGACGCGGTCATCGATGAGTTCGACCGCACGGTGCGCGAGGAAATCGACTTCGGCGCCGAGGCGCGCAACCTGCAGCGCTTCGGATCATTCGTCGGCAAGGACGACGGCATCACCTGTCCGCGCGTCTACCGCGAGTATTCGGGCGACACCGTCCTTGTCATGGAATTCGTCCGCGGCGTGTCGGTCGAGGACGTGGGCTCGTTGCGCGCCTGCGGCTACGACCTCAAGGAACTCGGCGACCGCATCGCCGGCAGCTACATGCGCCAGATGGTGGAGGAAGGCTTCTACCACGCCGACCCGCATTCGGCGAACCTGATCGTGCGCCCGGCGCTGCGCGATCGCGCCGGCGATGCGTGCGACCCCGATCGGCCCGATGCGAACGCGCATGATCCAGGCGAGGTCGTCTGGATCGACTGCGGCATGATGGGCGAGCTGTCCCCGCACGAACGCACGCTCTTCCTCGAGATGATGAAGGCGATGGTCTATCGCGACGAGCATCGCCTGACCGATCTGTTCATCGAGTGGGGAAGCGTGTCCGACGCGCCGGGCAGGCGCCTGAACTACGGGCAGCTGCTCCAAGACCTCACGCGCCTGGTCGACCGCTACAGCGCCGAAGACGTCAACAGCATGGATCTTGCGGCCCTGCTCAACGACATCATGAAGATCCTCGAATCCGCCCACGTCAGCATGCCTCAGAGCTTCGTCATGCTCGTGCGCGGCCTGGCGACGCTCCAAGGCATGCTCATCACGCTCACGCCCGAGATCAGCATCCTCGCCGTGGTGGACCGCTACGTGCGCTCCTACGCGTTCCGATCGTTCGATCCCTTCTCCGACGTCACGCGCCGCGTCCGCGAGGCGTCCAAGGCGGGCGAGCGCATCGTCGAGCTGCCCGTGCGCGTGTCCAACGTGCTCGATATGGTGGAGAAGGGCCGTTTGCGCATGAGCATGGACTTCTCCGACGCGTCCGAGCCGATGCGCCTGCTCAGCTACATCATCGATCGCATGAGCCTGTCCATGATCACGGCGGGGCTGTTCATCGGGTCGTCCATCATCTATGCGACGGGCCTCGAGCCGCAGCTGTTCGGCGTGCCCGTCATCGGATTCCTCGGCTTTCTCGGCGCCGCGTTCTTGAGCATCTACATCATCTGGAACATCCATCGCCGCCCGCGCGGATAGGAAGCCTCATGGACACGCTCTTCACCGATATCGACAACCGTGCGAAATACGCCGTCGCGCCGCTTGCGGTGCGCATGCGTCCGCGCTCGCTTTCCGAGCTGCGCGGGCAGAAGGACGCGGTCGGCCCGGGCAGCTGGCTCGCCCTCGCCATCACGGCCGACGCGCTTTCGTCCGTGATCCTGTTCGGGCCGGCGGGCACCGGCAAGACCAGCATCGCCCGCATCATCGCCGAGACGACGCGCTCCGCGTTCGTGGAAGTTTCCGCGATCGGCGGCACGGTCGCCGATCTGCGCAGGGAAATCTCCGCGGCGGAGCGCAGGCTCGCGTCTGCGGGGACGAAGACGATCCTCTTCGTGGACGAGATCCACCGTTTCAGCCGCAGCCAGCAGGACGCGCTCCTGCATGCGGTCGAGAACCGCGTCGTCATCCTCGTGGGCGCCACGACCGAGAACCCGTTCTTCGAAGTGAATTCGGCGCTCATCTCGCGTTCGCGCATCGTGGAGCTGCATGCCCTGTCGGATGCCGACATCGCGTCCATCCTGGATGCGGCCCTCGCCGACGAACGCGGGCTGCGCGGCCGTTTCGCGTTCGCGGACGGCGCCGCCCGTGCCATCGTCGATCTTTCGGGAGGCGATGCGCGCGGGGCGCTCACCACGCTCGAGCTTGCGAGCCAGCTGGCGGAATCCGAGGGACGGAAGGCGGGCGCCGATGCGCCGTACCTGGTCACGCCGGATATGGTCGCCGTCGTCACACCGCGCCGCGCGCTTCCTTACGACAAGGGCAAGGACATGCACTACGACGTGGTCAGCGCATTCATCAAATCCATGCGCGGCGGCGATCCGGATGCAGCCCTCTATTGGATGGCGCGCATGCTGGAAGGCGGCGAAGACCCGAAGTTCATCGCGCGGCGCATCTATATCCTGGCGAGCGAAGACATCGGCAACGCGGATCCTCAGGCGCTGCTCGTGGCCGAGGCCGCCTTCCGCGCGGTCGAGGTCGTCGGCCTGCCCGAATGCCGTATCAATCTGGCGCAGGCGGCCATCTATATGGCGCTCGCGCCCAAGAGCAACGCCGCCGAGGCGGGCATCGACGCGGCCCTCGCCGAGGTGCGCCGCGGTCCGCGGCGCGACGTGCCCAGCCATCTGCGCGACCGCCATCGCCCCGGGTCCGAATCCTACGATGCCTACCGCTATCCGCACGACTATTCCGGGCATTGGGTCGACCAGCGCTATCTGCCCGAGGGCCTCGAGCGCGGCTGCTTCTTCGAACCTGGCGAATCGGGTTGGGAAGCATATCGCGTGGATGCCGTCAGGCGCGATAGATTCTCATCCGACGCGTGATACACTCGGTGGACACGAACTGAGGAGATTTCCATGGACTACCTGCTTCCCATCGTTTACGCCTTGGTGGGCGTCGCTCTCATCTGGGCCTTGATCGAGCTCGTCCGGCTTTTGCGCAGCATGCGCGGCATGGTGGAAGACACGAACGCGAACGTCGCCCCCCTCATGGGGCGCGTCAACGACATGGTGGCCGACGCGGCTCCTGCCGCCAAGCGCATCGATCCGATGCTCGAGCGCGTGAACCTCACGGTGGATGCCGCCAACCTCGAGCTCATGCGCGTCGACGGGATCCTTGAGAACGTGGATGCCATCACCGGGCATGTCGCCAACGCCGCTTCCGCGGTGGACGATGTCGCCACGACGCCTTCCCGCATGGTCAACAACGTGGTCGAGGCGGTGCGCGGCGCGGTCGGCGCGAAGAAGGCGTCGGACGAATCGGTCGGGTTCGCCGCCGAGGCGGCCGCGGCTTCCGAGGCGTGCGCGCCAACGGTCGATCGCGAAGGGCCCAAGGCCGCCAAGGATCAGGCATCCAAGTACGTCCAGGTTCCCCTGGCGCCCTCCGCGGGCCGTGCCTCCGACGTCGAAAGCGAGCGTGCATAAGATCCTATGGACCGCCAGCTGCCCTCGTCTATCAGGACGGATACCGCCAAGCGTCATTTCTATCAGGTCTGGTCCATTATCGGCATCGTGCTCATCATCGCTGCCGCAGGGTATGTGTCGGGCGTGCTGTCGACGCCGATCGCCATCGTCGTGTGGGCGGCGATCTTCGTGCTCATCCTGCGCAAGCCCGTCGCATTCTTCGAAGCGCACGGCATCCCGCGCGTTCTGGGCACGGCCCTGTCGTACCTGCTCTTCGCGCTTGTGCTGGGGCTTTTGGGCATCGTTATGTTCTCGCCGGCCTTCGGTCTGGGCGATCAGCTGAGCAGCCTCATCGCATCCGTGCCGTCGTATGTGCAGGAAGCGACCCGCATGTGGAACGATTTCTCGGCCCGCTACGCCGACATCATGCAGAACACGCGCGTGTCCGAATGGGTCGATTCCATGTCGTCGTCGCTCATCTCCTGGGCGAACGATTTCGCGGCATCTTCGGCCACCGGCATCGTCGAGTTCGGCGCCGGCCTCGCGAATTCGCTCATGATCATCGGCTTCGCGCTTGTCGTGGCGTTCTGGCTGCTCATGGAGCTGCCGGCCCTCAGCCGCGAGATGGCGCGCCTCGTGCCCGAATCGCGCAGGGAAGGCTTCGACATGCTGCGCCGCACCACGACGCGCATCATCGACGGCTATCTGCTCGCCACGCTCGCGGTCTGCACGATCGTCGGCATCGCGTGCGGCATCCTCTACATCGTCGCAGGCGTTCCGAACGCGGGCATCCTCGCCATCATCGTGGGCGTCTTCAACGTCATCCCCGTCATCGGGCATTGGATCGGCCTCATCCTGGTCGTGGTCATCGCCGCGTTCACGAATCCCGTGCTTGCGCTCGTCGTGTTCATCGGCACGATCGTCATCCAAGAAGCGGTCTATACCTTCGTGCAGCCCAAGCTTATGGCCAACTCGGTCGACGTGCATCCGGTGCTCGTCATCTTGGCCCTGTTCATCGGCAGCGCGGCCGGATCGGCCGTCCAAGGTCTGTTCGGAAGCGTCGTGGGCATGCTCATCTCCATCCCCGTGGCGGCGCTTGCGAAGGCCCTGTTCGTCTACTACTACGAGCGCGGCACGGGTCTGCAGGTCGTGGCCGAGGACGGCGTCTTCTTCAAAGGCTCGCCCTCGTCGCAGGAGGTTCCCGGCACGAAGCCGGACGCCGTGGCCGACGCCATCGCCCCCGCCCCCAAGCCTAAGAAGCCGACGGGCGCCGCGGCATGGCTGACGACGTCCATCTCGCCCGCCCTCACGGGCAAGCTCGGCGGCGACGGCAAAGGCTCCGCGCGCAAGGCCGGTCGTTCGAGCGCATCCTACCGCCATGAGCGCGGCGACGCCGATGCCGGCGCCGACGCTTCGGCGCAGGGACGTGCCGAAGCGAATCCCGACCGCACCGACGTCGGGCTCGATGTCTCGGTGTCGCGCCGCCAGAAGTAGGGCGTCGTCCCTTCCCGCATGACGCAGGCGGCAGGGCGGACGTTCCCGCTCGCATGAAGCCGGAAGCGGCGCTCCTTTCCGCATGAAACCGGAGGGAGGGCCGTCTTTTCTCTTTGCATAAAGAATCTATGGATGCTCGTGTCCGCTCCGTGCAAACGCGCACGTCTAGGCGCAGGCGCGCAAGGCGCTGCGATACAATGCCCGAATGACCAGACGGCAGTACGCCTTCGGGCGCGTAGGGGAGAGTGAGATTACCCGCATGAAATACATGACCACCGCGGAAATTCGCGAGAAGTATCTGCGATTCTTCGAGGAAAAGGGCTGCAAGCGCCTGCCTTCCTCGTCGCTGATCCCCGATGACCCGAGCCTTCTGCTCACGAGCGCCGGCATGGTCCAGTTCAAGCCCTACTTCCTGCACGTCAAGGAATTCGACCCGAACTACATCGGCGCCACCACCGTCCAGAAGTGCGTGCGCACCAACGATATCGACATCATCGGCACGACGGGCCGTCATCTGAGCTTCTTCGAGATGCTCGGCAACTTCAGCTTCGGCGTCTACTTCAAGCACGAGATGTGCACCTGGGCCTATGAGTTCTCGACCGAGGTGCTCGAGCTTCCCAAGGACCGCCTCTACTTCACCGTGTTCGAAGACGACGACGAGACCATCGAGATCTGGAAATCCCTCGGCGTTCTCGAAAGCCATATCACCCGTCTGGGCGAGGACGACAATTTCTGGCGCGCCGGCCCCACCGGCCCGTGCGGCCCCTGCTCCGAGATCTATTTCGATCAGGGTCCCGATTTCGAGGGAGATGCCCCCGGCGACGACGGCGACCGCTTCCTCGAGTTCTGGAACTGCGTCTTCACCCAGTTCGACGGTCAGGAGGACGGCACGCTCGCGCCGCTTCCCACGAAGAACATCGATACGGGCATGGGCCTTGAACGCATGGCCGCCATCATGCAGGGCGTCCAGTCCAACTACGAGACCGACGTGCTGCGCGACCTGGTCGCCGTCGGAGAGCGCCTCTCCGGCGCGTCCTATCGGGGCGGCACGAACGCGACCGCCGGCGACGGCGCGCAGGCCAAGGTGGATCTTTCGTTGCGCATCTGCGCCGATCACAGCCGCAGCGTCGCCTTCATGATCGCCGACGGCATCCTGCCGTCCAACGAAGGCCGCGGCTACGTGCTGCGCCGCCTGCTGCGCCGCGCCGTCATGCACGGCCATAAGCTCGGCATCGAAGGCCCGTTCCTCGGCGAATACCTTGCGAAGATCATCGAGCTCATGGGCGACGTCTATCCCGAAATCGTCGACAACCGCGAGCTCGTCGAGCGCATCATCCTCTCCGAGGAGGAGCGCTTCGGCCGCACGCTGCGCACGGGCCAGGCCTATCTGGTCGACGAGCTTTCTGCGCTGGACGGCTCCGTCCTTCCCGGCCAGACGGCCTTCACGCTTCATGACACCTACGGGTTCCCGATCGAGCTGACCGAGGAGATCTGCTCCGAAAGCGGCGTCACGGTCGATCATGCGGGCTTCGACGCCTGCATGGAAGAGCAGCGTTCCCGCGCCCGCGCCGCCACCAAGGGCGACGCCGAGGCCGCGTGGAGCACCTACGGCGGCGTGCACGCCGAGACCCTGAAGGAAGTCGGCGCCAACATCTTCGTGGGCTACGAGCATACCGAAGCCGCCTCTTCCATCGTCGCCCTCATCAAGGACGGCGCGCGCGTCGCCCGCATCGAGCAGGGCGAAGAGGCCGAGCTCGTGCTTGCGAAGACTCCATTCTACGCCGAGATGGGCGGCGAGGTCGGCGACACGGGCACCATCGAAGGCGCCGGCGGCTACGCGCAGGTCGAAGACACCAAGGCTCCCGAAGCGGGCCTCATCTGCCATCGCGTGAAGGTCGTCAAGGGGTCTCTGTCGGTGGGAGAGGACGTCGCCGCCGCCGTGGACGCCGACCGTCGCGCGCGCATCACGCGCAACCATACCGCGACGCACATCCTGCATGCCGCGTTGCGCCAGGTCTTGGGCGATCACGTCAACCAAGCCGGCAGCTATGTCGGTCCCGACCGCCTGCGATTCGACTTCGCGCATTTCGCGCCGATGACGGCCGACGAGATCAAGCAGGTCGAAGACCTCGCGAATGCGGTCATCATGTCCGCCACCGATATGAATATCTACGAGACCTCGCTCGATGAGGCGCGCGCATCCGGCGTGACGGCGCTGTTCGGCGAGAAGTACGGCGACACGGTACGCGTCGTCGAGGCCGGCGGCTTCTCCCGCGAGCTCTGCGGCGGCTGCCATGTGCGCAATACGGCCGAAATCGGCCTGCTGAAGGTCGTCGCCGAGACGAGCGTCGCCGCCAACACGCGCCGAATCGAGGCGGTGACCAGCTATGCCGCGCTCGACTATCTGAACACCCGCGCCGCCGAGCTGGACGCCGCGGCGTCCGCGCTCAAGTCCGCTCCGCTCGACGTCGCCGCACGCGTCGCCGCGAACCTGGCGACTATCAAGGAATTCGAAGCCGAGGCGCGCCGCGCCAAGCAGGCGGCCGCCGAATCCGATGCGTCGGCGTATCTGGACGCGATGGTCGATGTGGGGTATCCGCTGATCGTGATCCGTGTGGACGGGCTCGACGGCGGCGCCATGCGCAACGTCTGGGACGTCGTCCGCGCACGTATGCCGAAGCCCGGCGCGCTCGTGCTCGGCGCCGTGACCGACGGCAAGCCGATCATCATGGCCGCCGCCTCCGACGAGGCCGTGGCTGCGGGCTTCAATGCCAAGGACGTCATCAAGCAGGCGTCCTCCCACATCAAGGGAGGCGGCGGCGGCAAGCCGACGATGGCTCAGGCCGGCGGCAAGGACGCATCCGGCATGGATGCCGCGCTTGAGGCGGCCCGCGCGTTCCTCGGCGCCTAGGAAAGTCGCGCACGTGAGGTACATGGCCCTCGATATCGGCGACGCGCGCATCGGCATCGCGATCAGCGATCCCGCCGGTCGCGTCGCGTCGCCGCTCAAGGTCCTTCCCGCGGCCGAGGTCCTCGGGCACGCGGCATCCTTCCGCATGCTCGTCGAAGATTGGATGCCCGATGCTCTGGTCTGCGGGCTTCCCTTCACCCTCGCCGGAGAGCAGGGGCCCCAGGCCGCTTCCCTCAAAGAGCGTGCTCAGCGCATTGCGAAAGCCTGCGACCTGCCCCTTTATTTTTCCGATGAACGCTTGAGCTCGTCTGAGGCCAAGAGATTTTTGCGTGAAGGGGGCTATGACGAGCGGGCGATGCGCGGTAAAGTGGACATGATCGCAGCGAGTATATTTCTCCAGTCGTGGCTTGATTCGAACCCGGCTTCGAAGGGCGCAGCTCCTGCGCAGGGTCACGACGCTTCCGAACAACGTTAGGATCTGGCATGCCCCGTAGGCAGATTACGTACAGCAACCATCCGAACCATCGTGCCCGTGCGGTGCATGCCCAAGGCGAGCGCCAATTCAAAACCTACGACACGTCTCACATCCGGCCGCGCAAGAGCAAGGTCCCCTACGCGGTAGGCGCCATCATCGCCATCGTCGTCCTGGCCATCGCCGCGTTCGCCGCCACGTCGCTTCTGCGCGGATGCTCTGCGGAAGCCGAGGACATCGACGGCTCGCAGGTCGCTGTCGCCGCCGACGTCAAGGTCACCATTCCCGACGGGTCGACGGCCTCCAATACCGCGAAGCTTCTGGAGTCGTCCGGGGTCGTTCCCGATGCCGACGAGTTTCTGGCCTATGCGAAGGGCGCCGGGCTGGATTCCCGGTTCAAGTCGGGCGTGTACACGTTCACCGCGGGCATGACGCTCGAGCAGGTCGCCAAGACCATCGTGTCGGGCGCCTCGAGCGCCGACACGCTCACCATCCCGGAAGGCTATACGGTCGCGCAGATCGCGTCCGCCGTCGAGAAGTCGACTTCCGGCTCGATCACGGCGGACGATTTCACGAAGCAGGCCGTCGCATCCAACTACGTGTCCGATTACCCGTTTCTTTCCGACGCCTATGACGATTCCCTCGAAGGATTCCTCTTTCCGAAGACCTACGATCTTTCAGGGGCGAAGACGGCCGACGACGTCATCCGCATGATGCTCGATCAGTATGCGACCGAGGTCGCCTCGCTCGACTATTCGTATCCCACTTCGAAGGGCTTAAGCGCCTACCAAGTGCTCGTGATGGCGTCCGTCATCGAGAAGGAGGCGGCGCCCGATGCCAACCATCCCGATGAACGCGCGCAGGTCTCTTCCGTCTTCTACAACCGCCTTGCGGCCGATATGGCGCTGCAGTCCGACGCCACGATGGGCTATGTGACGGGCGGGGAGGTCACGCCCGAGGATCTTCAGACCGAAAGCCCGTACAACACGTATCTCAACAAGGGTCTTCCGGCAGGGCCTATCTGCAATCCGAGCATCGAATCGCTCAAGGCCGCCTGCAATCCCGCGACGACCGATTACCTGTACTTCTTCATCGTGAATGAGAAGGGGTATTCCGACCACGCGTTCTCGAAGACGCTCGACGAGCATAACGCCGCCATCGCCAAGTACCAGGAGTACACGGCCTCGAAGGCGTCGTAGTTCCGCCGTCCCCCGTTTCGCATGCATCTCTTCCGTCCCGACAGGCATTTCACGCGTGTGACCGCCATCGATCCAGCGCGCGACCTGAAGGATGCCGGCATCTCCTGCGTGCTGCTCGACATGGATAACACGCTCGTCGCGCGCGATACCCACGCGGCGCCTGACGACGTGAGGGCGTGGCTCGAAGGGCTCGGCGCCTACGGCGTGCGTGCCTGCATCCTTTCGAACAACTGCCATGCGAGCGCGTACGACCATGCGCGCGATCTCGGACTTCCTATCGTGGCGAAGGCATGCAAGCCGCTGCCGTTTTCCTACGGGCGCGCGTTGCGCCTGATGGGAACCTACAAGGAAGCGACCGTCGGTATAGGAGACCAGCTTGCGACCGACGTGCTGGGCGCGCATCTGCACGGCATGCGCGCGTTCTACGTCGATCCTCTCTGCACAGCCGACCTCGCCTATATGCACGTGCTGCGCGCCGTCGACCGCCGTATCCTTGCCGGCATGGACGCCGAGTCGTAGCCGCCGTCCGAGCGCTCTGTGTCGATGCTGTTCCAGCCTATGCTGCGTCTTAGATGCACGTTTTCCCCGTGCTACAATCGCTCGCGAACGTGGGAGTGGGAGAGGGCATGCGCATCGACGTCACGCGACATTCGGCGGACCGCTACATAGCCGTTATCGAGGGAATGCCTGCGGGCATCGCCCTGCAGCGCTCCGATGCGCAGACCGATCTCGATCGCGCGGCCGAAGCTCTGCTTTTCTGCTCCGCACCCGATGCGCCCCAGGTCCTTCCGCGCGCAACCGTGCTGTCGGGGCTTGCCCGCGATCGGTCTTCCGCCGCGCCGCTTCTGCTCGAAGTCGATTTCGCCGGCACCGTCTTTTCCGAGGCCCTCGATGCCCACGGCTCGCAGACACCGCGCTTCGGCACGGCCGACCTGGCATTCTTCCTGCGCATGAACGAAGACGACTGCGCGTCCGCTCTGCAGGCCGTCACGCTGCGCCATGCGATCGTGCGCGCGGCCGCCGCGTTCGCCGCCCGGGCGTTTCTGGCCGAGCTGGGCGTCGATGTGCGCTCGTTCTCTTCGCGCATAGGCTCGGTCGAGCTTCGCGACCTGGACGCGCAGAAGGCGGCGCTGTTCGCGCCGCTCGATATCGAGACGTCCGCCGTGCGCTGCCCCGATCCGCAGGCTTCGCGCCTCATGGTCGAGGCGCTCGACG
Source organism: Slackia exigua ATCC 700122 (assembly GCF_000162875.1). GTDB lineage: Bacteria > Actinomycetota > Coriobacteriia > Coriobacteriales > Eggerthellaceae > Slackia > Slackia exigua. Next base: position 754,415 of record NZ_GG700630.1, on the reverse strand, counting down.
CCGCACGCACGGCAGGCGAGCCTCTTCCCGGCGCGTTCTGCGTCGTGGCGACAGGCTGCGTGCCCGGCCTGGGATCCGCGACCGATCCCGTCCGCGGCCTTGCGGCGCTCATCGCCGCGGCCGTCATGGGCGCGCCTTCGGTGTCGTCGGTCGCGTTCGGCGATGCATCCGCGCATGCATCGGACGGCGCGTTTCCCGATCGCGTGCAGGTCGATCGCACGCGCGGCTTCACCTACGCGCGCAACGTGCAGGGAGGCGTGGCGGGCGGCATGTCCACCGGCGCCCCGATCGTCTGCATCTCTACCGTTTTACCTTGCTATCAGGGAGAGCATATTCTTTCGAGCATCGATCTGACCACGCTCGAGCAAGCGGCGTCGCCCGATGCCCTCGGCATCGCGTGCCTTGCGCCGTTCTCTTCCGTATGCGCGGAATCCGCGGTCGCCTGCGTGTTGGCCGAAGCCTACGTGCGCACGTTCGGCGAAGGGCCCCTTTCCGATGTCGCGCGCGCGTTGGATGCCTATCGTGCGCGCATCAAGACGGCGTCGAGGTGAGCGGCATGCCAACGCTCAAGACCAATGTCTTTCTCGTCGGCATCATGGGGGTCGGCAAGACCACGATCGCACGGCGATTGGCCCGCATGCTGGGCGTGGCCGCCGTCGACGTCGATTCCTATATGCGCAATATGTATCACCGGGATTCGTCGCGCCTGTTCAAAGACATGGGTGAAGAAAAGTTTCGCGCATGCGAGGTGCATGCGCTTGCGGCGTGCGCCGATCTGGGACCGGCCATCGTGTCATGCAGCGAAGGCGCCGTCGCCACGCCCGAAGGCAGGCGCATCCTGACGGAGCGCGGCTTCGCCATCTTCCTCGATTCTTCGTGCGACGGCGCGATGAAGCGCATCAGGAGTCTGCGCACGCGTCCGCTGCTCGCGCAAGGATGCGACGCGCATTCGATCATGGACGCGCGTCGTCCGATGCTCGAGGAGGTGGCCTGCGCCTGCGTCGACGTCGAAGGGCTGTCGACGACCGAGGCCTGCGCCCGTGTGACGGCGGTTCTGAAAGGACGGGGCATCTACGTGAAGTAGCCGAAGAGAGGCGGTTGTTGTTCCAAACGTTTTCCCTTCGGCACGAAGACGACCGTGCTTCGACGGGCAGATTCGCGCGAGAGCGCGCGGATGCGGCGTCAGCCCAGGCGGCCACGCCTCGACGGGCAGATCCGTTGCGGAGAGCGCGCGGATGCGGCGTCAGCCCAGGCGGCCACGCCTCGCGACGACCATGCGCGGTCGTTCGTTGACTCGCGTCTGTTTCTGTATATGCAAGACGGAGCGCCGCACGGCGCTGCCGACGATTCGAAGGAGCTTGCCGATGACCAGATTGGAACGCATGCGCGCGATGATGGCGGCCGAAGGGGTCGCCGACTTCTACTGCCGCGATCTGTCGAACGTGAAGTGGCTGACCGGGTGGGAGGACGTCTTCGACGACGAGCCGGCGCACCTTGCCTTCGTCACGCCGAAGACGGCGGTTCTGCATACCGACTCGCGCTATGCGGATGCCTGCCGCGTGGCGGCCGATGCGGAGGAGTGGACCGTCGACGAGGAACGCATGACGCATGCGCGCTGGGCGGCCGCGTCGTTCGCGGCCTTCCATGAGGCGCGGGGCGCGCAACGCGGGCGTGATCTGTGCGGCTTCGGCATCGAAGACAGCATGGAACTGGGTGAATTCCGCCGTCTTGAAGAAGCGTTCGCCGCGGTGGACTGGTCGCCGACGCTTGTGGAGACGACCGATGCCGTCAAACGGCTGCGCGCCGTGAAGGATGGAGCCGAGATCGAGCGTCTGCGTGCGGCCCAGGCCATCACCGACGCGGCGTTCGAATACATCGTCGGCTTCATGCGTGCGGGCATGACCGAGCGCGAGGTGGCTTTCGAGCTTGAGCAGACGATGCGCAAGATGGGCGCGGAAGACCTCGCGTTCGCATCCATCGTCGCATCGGGCGCCAACGGGGCGTCACCGCACAGCATTCCGGGCGATAAGCGCTTGGAGGACGGCGATCTTGTGGTCATGGACTTTGGCGCGCGGGCGCGCGGCTACTGCTCCGACATGACGCGTACCGTCGCCGTGGGCCATGCGACCGAGCGGACGCGGGCGATCTTCGATGCCGTGCGGGCGGCGAACGAGACGGTCGAGGCCATGCTGCGCCCCGGCGTGACCGGGCGCGCTGCGCATGAGCGCGCGGAATACGTGCTGGCAGAGCATGGATTCGCCGGCAAGATGGGACATGGGCTCGGGCATGGGGTCGGCATCGACATCCACGAGCTCCCGGTGCTCTCTCCGCGAAACGAGGCGCCGCTCGAGGCCGGCAACGTCGTGACCGTGGAGCCGGGCGTGTACCTGAGCGGGGAAGCGGGATGCCGGCTCGAGGACTTCGGCGTGGTAACTGCCGATGGTTTTGAGGTTTTCACCGCATCGACCCACGAACTGGTTATAATTTAGCGCCGTGAATCCAGCCGGGTAGGACGACTTGGCGGAATGCAGGTCTTCCAGGCGCGCGCCTGGCGTATAGGAAGGGAACAGCCCATGGCAACCATCTCCACCGCCGATTTCAAGAACGGCATGTGCATCGTCTACAACGGCAAGAAGTGCAAGATCGTTGAATTCCAGCACGTCAAGCCGGGCAAGGGCAGCGCGTTCGTGCGCATGAAGATGCGCGACATCCGCAACGGCCGCGTGCTTTCCGACACGGTGAACGCCGGCTTCAAGTTCGAGACCGTCCGTCTCGAGCAGTCCACGATGCAGTACCTCTACAACGACGGCGTGGATTTCTACTTCATGGATCCGCAGAGCTACGAGCAGATTTCCCTGCCGGCCGACCAGGTGGGCGAAAACGCCCAGTGGCTGAAGGAAAACGACGAGGTCACGCTCGAATACGCCGACGGCGAGCTGCTCGGCGTCGAGCCGCAGATGTTCGTCGAGCTCACGGTCGCCGACACCGAGCCGGGCTTCAAGGGCGATACCGTCCAGGGTTCCACCAAGCCCGCCACGCTCGAGACCGGCGCCGAGGTGAAGGTCCCGATGTACGTGAACGTCGGCGACGTTCTCCAGATCGACACGCGCGACGGTCGCTTCGTCAAGCGTATGTAGGACCGCCGCGCGGATCGTTGTAAGGCTGTCGCGCAACCTGCTGCGCAACCGTCGCATACATCGCCGCGTCCCAGCACGACGGTGATACCACACCGCCCGGCTCCACGCGAGCTGCGTCTTCGATATTCAGACTGAGGAAACTGAGACGGATTTCGAAGGTGCGGTTCAAAGCGAGTCGGGCGGTTTTCTTCGCACGTGGTAAGACTTCTACGCGCGTATCCTGTGCATGCCGCCTGATTGCGGATTCGCGTCCATTTCCCTTTTTCATAGTGGGTTGATATGGGAGCATAGCGGGTTGGGGCAGGAGCAAGGCTTCATTTTATCGGTTCCATTCCATCAATCTACCTGCCAACGGCGTTCTGCTTGCATCAAAGAGAGAGCAAAATAGGGGAGGGGGTATAGCCCCTTTTTCGACGAGAAATCCGATGCCGGTGTCAAAATATGGCTGTTTAGAGAATCTCGAACCTTATTTTTGTCGTAACTACAACGAAACTGCCTTATGCGATGCACTATTTAGTTGTAATTACAACTTATGTATCGAAAATATACCCCTACAGGGTATACAAAACTCTGATTTTTTGGCATTGAGGGAGGGTTTGACTTGCAGCCTTCGGCACACGACCCGCGCGACCCGGGAGCAGGTTAGATAGGGATTAGGTTAGACATGAAAGACGAACCTACATGATGACGATCGATGCAACGATGGAAATTCGCGCACGGCATGACGACAAGGAAGACGCTCCTTCTATTCATTCTTCAATCAGAACGGACATCGGATACGGAGTCGCGTTCGTATTCATGGACGTCGGCGACATTTCTCGATCGGCCTCTGAGAGGAGGCCGGGCCTGGCTGGCGGTCATGCAGCCGGTCCGTGACGCCTGTCCATCTCCTCCCGGATGCGCCGCGCAGGGACGCTGAGAACCGTGTGTGCCGCCACGAGGATCACGAAGGCAGCGCCGAGAACCGGATGCGCACTGTGCAGGCAGCCTGCGAACGGGAATCCCGACAGGATCATGACGACGAGCGCCAAAGGCAAAACGATCCACGAAATAACGCTGTGGGCAGCGTAGATGGCGGCGTCGCGTTTGAATCCCGAATCAGCGAGCGCGTGATAGCGGTATCCGAACGGAGGGTTGGACCTGTCCGCATTCCTTGCTTTCACGATGACGGCCTCCGCCATGCCCGCGACGAACAGGAGAAGCAGCGCCGCGCTGGAGATGCGGTGCACCATGTGCGCGGTGTTGTCCAGACTCGGGTTCGTCATGAGCATGATGCCGGAGATGATGGAAGCCAAGAATACGACGATTCCCGCCATATGGACGACGAAGAAGGGGAAGGGATGCAGCCGATAGTGGTCTTCGAGGCGGGTCATCTGGTCTTCTCGAGTCCAGGAATGGCGTCGATCTCTTCATCGGAAACGGGTTCGTAGGCGCGTTTGCCCACTGCCCGAGCGTATGAGGAGCACCAGGGGCACAGCTTGTCGTCACTCGCGCGTACCGCCTGATACCAGAACCCATGCTGCTTCTTGCGAGCCGCCCTGCACCCTGGGCATAGGTTCAAGCAGAAATTCGCGCGTTTGACATCCTTGTCGTGCAATTCGGCTTCTTGTTCGGGAGTCAGAGTGCTTCCCCGCATCTGCGCATCATCCATGGCAAGGCTCCGTCTTTCGGAACTGCGTTTTCCAGAGTGTATGTGCGGGCTAACTCTTTGTCAACGACACGAGGAGAACGGAGTATGGGTCTTCGTTTTGCTTATCCTGTCTCCATCCGAAGACAGTATGAAGACGTGGCTCAAAGTAAAGCCTCCAACAGATGCTGATCGGACGGGATGGATTCCATGCTAGGATGCTGAAACGTGGAGGGAGGTCCGTATGGCTATGCGCTTTGAAAAAAAGAAGGTTTCCGCCGAGGGCTCCAAGATGGCTATCGGTTCCCTAGGCATTGATTCCGCGGGCAATGCAGCTCTCGAGTGCATCGAAGACGAGCTCGACCTTCAGGCGTGGGAAGCCGCTAAGGCCGCGTTCGATGCCGATCCCGAAACCATCTCCGCTGCCGACATCGCATCGAAGTATCTCTAGCGCACGGGCGGTTCGCGTCGTCGGGCACGGGCGGTTCGCATCGTCTGATCGCCGAGCCTTGCAGTCGCGCGATCCCCTCAGTCGCCCGCTCACACCAGCTCTGCCTTTTACCTGATGTTCACCAAGCTGACGCGGGGCGTTTCCGACGCGCTGCGTATAATGATCAGCTATCGACTGCGCGGGGAAGCGCGGCGAATCGACTCCGAAGAGGTGAAGCATGCCAGGTTTGCAGCTCATGGATACCACCATCCGTGACGGCCAGCAGAGCCTTTGGGCGACGCGTATGCAGTTGGGCGATATGCTGCCCATCCTGCCGAAGATGGACAAGGTCGGCTACTGGGCCATCGAGGCCTGGGGCGGCGCCACGTTCGACACCTGCCTGAGGTTCCTGGACGAAAACCCCTGGGAACGCCTGCGTTCCATCAAGCGCCTGACCCCCAACACCGATCTCTCCATGCTGACGCGCGGTCAGAACCTGGTCGGCTACAAGCACTATTCCAAAGACATCATCAACCGCTTCACGGCGTGCGCCAAGAAGAACGGCGTGCAGGTCTTCCGCGTCTTCGACGCCCTGAACGACATCCGCAACGTCATCGACAGCGCCGAGGCGGTCAAGGCCTGCGGCGGCTGGTTCGAACCGGCCATCTCCTACACCGTCTCGCCGGTGCACACGCTGGATGCCTATATCGAATACGCCCAGCAGCTCAAAGATCTTGGTGCCGACTCCATCGCCATCAAGGACATGGCGGGCATGCTCACGCCATATCGCACGGAACGCCTGGTCAGCGTCTTGAATGCCGAAGTCGGCCTGCCGGTTCATCTGCATTGCCACTACGTCGGCGGCATGGCGCCCACCAACATCCTCAAGGCCGCCGAAGCCGGCGTCGCCGTGGCCGACACCGCGTCCGCCCCGCTCGCCTTCGGCAACAGCCATCCCGCGGTCGAAACCGTCGTCGCCGCGCTGCGCGAAAGCAAGTACGACACAGGCTACGACATCGATCTCCTGTTCGAAATCGCCGATTACTGGGAAGAGGTCCGCAAGCGCGGCCACTATAACCGCGGCGTGACGTCGCTCGCGCACATGAAGGTCTTCAGCCATCAGGTGCCCGGCGGCATGATGTCGAACCTCGTGGCCCAGCTGGAAATCCAGAAGGCGACCGATCGCCTGGACGAGGTGCTGGTCGAAATCCCGAAGGTGCGCGCCGAGGTCGGCTATCCGCCGCTCGTCACGCCCATGAGCCAGATCGTCGGCACGCAGGCCGTCCTCAACGTGCTCACCGGCTCCCGCTGGAGCATCGTCTCCAAGGAAATGAAGGACTACCTGTGCGGATACTACGGCAAGGCGCCCGGTCCGATCGACCCCGACGTCTTCAAGAAGGTCGTCGGCGCATCCGACAGCGTGCTGCCTCCCGACGTGTCTCCCGCCGCACTCGTCACCACTACCTACGATGAGGTCGCGGAAGAGATCGGCGACCTCGCCCAATCCGAGGAAGACGTGCTCATGTACGCCCTCTTCCCGAACGAGGCGCGCAACTACCTGTCCAAGCATCGCGCCACCGAGAAGGTGGAGTTCCTGCTCGAAAACGAGTCCAACCAGACCAAGGAGGACGATTACGTGGATATCAGCCAGATTCGCGAGCTCGCGAAGGTCGTCGAGGATTCCGGCGTAGGCGAAATCACCGTCGAAGAGGACGGCATGCGCATCAGCATCAGGATGCCCGGCGCGGCTCCCGCGGCTTCCGCTGCCGCAGCTCCCGTCGCAGCAGCGGCTCCTGCCGCCCAGCCTGCCGCAGCCCCTGCGGCCGCGCCTGCTGCCGAGGAAGATTCCCGTCCTGCCAACTGGGTGAAGGTTTCCGCCCCGATGGTCGGCACCTTCTACGCCGCCCCCGCTCCCGGCGAGCCTGCCTTCGTCAAGGTGGGCGACGAGGTCGCTGCCGGCGAGACGCTTTGCATCGTCGAAGCCATGAAGCTCATGAACGAAATCGGCGCGCCCCAGATGGGCATCGTGCGCGAGATCTGCGTCGAAGACGCCTCGCCGGTCGAATACGGCACGGCGCTCTTCTATATCGAACCGTATCGCGAGGCCGACGCGGGCGAGGGAGCGTAGATCCCATGTTCAAGAAGATTCTCATCGCCAATCGCGGCGAAGTGGCCCTGCGCATCATGCGCGCGGCCCGCGAGCTGGGCGTGAAGACGGTCGCGGTGTATTCCGAGGCCGACCGCGACACGCTGCCCGTTCGCTACGCCGACGAGGCGGTCTGCATCGGACCTGCGCCTGCCGGCAAGTCGTACCTGGTCATGTCGAATATCATTGCGGCGGCGAACACCACCGGCTGCGAAGCCGTGCACCCCGGTTACGGCTTCCTCGCTGAAAACGCCGACTTCGCTCGCGCCTGCGCCGACAACGATCTCGTCTTCATCGGCCCGTCGCCCGACTGCATCGAACGCATGGGCAACAAGGCGGCCGCCCGCGAGACGATGACCGCTTGCGGCGTCCCCACCGTTCCCGGCTCCGATGGCGTGATCGAAGACGTCGAGGATGCCCGCGCCTTCGCCGATCGCGTCGGCTACCCGGTGCTCATCAAGGCATCGGCCGGCGGCGGCGGCAAGGGCATGCGCGAGGTGCACGATCCGAAGGATCTGGACGGCGCGTTCTCGGCTGCCAAGGCCGAGGCCCAAGCGGCGTTCGGCAACGGAGACGTCTACCTGGAAAAGCTTGTGCTGCGCCCGCGCCACGTGGAAATCCAGGTTCTGGCCGACGACTTCGGCAACCATATCTCGCTCTGCGAACGCGACTGCTCCATCCAGCGTCGCCATCAGAAGCTGCTCGAGGAAGCGCCGTCGCCGGCGCTCACGCCCGAGCTGCGTCGCGCGATGGGCGTCGCCGCCATCAAGGCCGTGCGCGCGGTCGACTACCGCAATGCCGGCACGATCGAGTTCCTGCTCGACGAGTCCGGCAAATTCTACTTCATGGAGATGAACACGCGCGTGCAGGTGGAGCATCCCGTCACCGAGCAGATCACCGGCGTGGACATCATCAAGGAGCAGCTGCGTATCGCTGCGGGCGAACCGATGCGGTGCGCGTCGCGCGCGCCGTTCTCGCCGAACGGACATGCCATCGAGTTCCGCATCAACGCCGAGGATCCGGACAACGATTTCCGTCCGAGCCCCGGCACCATCACGCGTTTCGAGGTGCCGACCGGTCCCGGCGTGCGCATCGAGACATACCTCACCCAAGGCGCGAAGATCTCGCCCTACTACGATTCCATGGTCGCCAAGCTCATCGTCTGGGGATCCGATCGCGAAGAGGCGCTCCAGCGCGCCCGCCGCGCGCTCGACGAATTCGCCATCGAGGGCATCCCGACCACGATCCCGTTCCACAAGCGCGTGCTCGATACGGCCATCTTCCAGGCCGGGGAAGCGCGCACCGACTTCATCGACATCGCGTTCTAGCGCGCATGCGCGTCGAAGCGGCATCTTCGGACGGATAGTCCGTTTCCAGGTCGCCCCGTATCCTTCGAAAAGAAGAGGATGCGGGGCGGCTTTGCATTCACGGCCGCGGTCCAGGCATGGTCGCGGCTCTGCGTTCATGGTTGCGGTCCGAGTATGGTCGCGGTCAGGGCATGGCTGCGGTCAGAGCGTGGCCGTGGCCCGGGCGTGGCTTCGTTCGGCCCGGGCATGGCTGCGGGCGGGCATGGCCTCGGTCCGGGCGATTCGGCCTTATGCGGTTCAGGCGATCCGGCTCCTCATGGTCTTTCTTCATCGAACAGGCGCGCCTTCGATTGCGAGCGGCCGCGTGCGGTACAATGGGCAACTGCGTATATACGGGCTCCATGAAAGGACCAGCCATGAGCGAAGAACTGTATATCGACGGCCTCGGCCTCGCGCCGGGCGTCATGGAAACCATCGTTTCCCTCGCGGCGAAAGACATTGAAGGCGTGGCCAGCGTCGGCGCGTCGTCCCTTTCCGGGCTTCGTTCGCGCTTCGCGCCCAAGAGCGCCCAGCCTGCTCCTGCGGTCGACGTCACGATGGATGACGCGCAGCAGATCAACGTGGCCGTCCATATCGACGTCGAATACGGCAAGGTCATCCCCGAGGTGGCCGAAAAGGTCCGCACGGCGGTCGTGGATGCGGTCGCAACGCAGATCGGCTTCGCCGTCGCGTCGGTCGACGTCTTCGTCGACGGCATCGTCTTCGGAGAATAGGGTCAGCGCCACATGGGAAAAGCCAAGCGTCAAGAACACACCTTCGGCCGCCGTTCGGCCGCCTCGGTGCTGTATCAGAGCGAAATCATCGGTAAGCCGGTGGACCGGATCCTCGAAGAAGGCGATATCCCCGAGGAAGCCGGTCTCAATGAATACGGCCGTCTTCTGCTGCTGGGCTTTTCCGCCCATCGTGCGGAAATCGACCGCATCATCAGCGAACGCTCTGCGAATTGGGCCGTCAACCGCATGCCCATGGTCGATCGCGAGCTTCTGCGCATCACCGTGTACGAGATGAAGTACGTCGACGCGGTGCCGATTCCCGTATCCATCAACGAAGCCGTCGAAATCGCCAAGGAATTCGGCGGAGACGATTCCTACCGCTTCATCAACGGCCTGCTCGGTCGCGTCGCGCGCGATCTGGACGAGCAGGCATCCGGTTCCGGCTCCGATTCCGATGCGGCGTCCGCGCCCGATGATGCCGCGTCCGCCGAGCCGGCGGAATCCCCTGCGGCCGACGGGTCTGAAGATGCGGTCGAATCCGAACCCATCGAAACGGTCAAAGGAACCGCTGCAACTGCCGAACCCGAGGTATCGGCGGCTTTCGTCGCCGACGGCGCAGCTCCGGCTGCTCCCGAGGTCGCCGCCGTTGCGCTTTCGGTCGAGGACTAAGGACGTTTCCCATGGAAGATCAGCGTGGGTTCACGGAGATACGCGATCGTCTGACGGCGATCGACGGCCAGGTCAGGGAAGAGGGCGTGACTCTTGACGAAGCGCTTGCGCTCTATGACGAGGCCGTGAAGCTCGGCATGCAGGCAACTGATCTTCTTGAACAGCTGACCAGCACCGATGATGATGCTGTCGCCGGGAATCCTTCCCCCGCGTCGTCCGAAGCCATCGGCGACGATACGGCGTCCGGTCAATCCGAGAGGAGGGACGGCGACGCGGGCCTGTAGACCTGCCGAACCTTCCGCCTATGGTTATTCGCTTGCTTGACTCGATCGAGTCTCCGGCCGATCTTAAGACGCTCACGGACGATCAGCTCGCACGTCTCGCCCATGAGATTCGCGAGCAGATCATCTACACCACGTCGAACAACGGCGGCCACATCGGCCCGAGCCTCGGCGTGGTCGAGCTCATCCTCGCGTGCCACGCCGTCATGGATTGTCCGACCGACAAGCTCGTCTTCGACGTGGGGCATCAGGCTTATGCGCATAAGCTCGTCACCGGTCGCGCAAAGGACTTCGATACGCTCAGGACTCTCGGAGGCATCTCTGGCTTTCCGAAGCCGTCCGAAAGCCCCTACGACGTGCATCCCTCGGGTCACGCATCCGATTCGCTTTCGGTCGCGCTCGGCTGCGCGATGGCCCGCGACCTGCGCGGAAGCCATGAGAAGGTAGCGGCTATCATCGGCGATGCCGCGCTGTCGGGCGGTATGGCCTTCGAAGCCTTGAACCACATCGGCCAGACGCAGACCCAGATGGCCGTCATTCTGAACGACAATGAGATGTCCATTTCACGCAGCGTCGGCGCCATGGCCAACTACCTCGGCCGCATGCGCGCCTCGCGCGCCTACACCACGCGCAAGGACCAGCTGCAAGAGCGTCTGGAATCGGGCGGGAAGGCGTCGCGCGGCTTCCTGAACATCAGCCGCGGCCTGAAAGACTCCATCAAGCAGTTCATCATTCCCGACGAGATGCTGTTCGAGCAGCTCGGGCTCGTGTGCACCGCTCCTATCGACGGCCATGACATCCCGGCGCTCAAGAGCATCCTTTCCGCCGTGCTGGATTCGGACGTCCCCGTGCTCATCCACGTGGTCACGAAGAAGGGCCGCGGCTACGGCCCGGCCGAGAAGAACCCCAGCATATTCCATGGCATCAGCCCGTTCGACATACGCACCGGCAAGCCCCTTGCATCCAATAATGCCGCCCCGAAGTACACGAACGTGTTTTCCGATGCGCTCGTGCGCGAAGCGAAGGACAACGAAGACGTCGTGGCCATCACGGCCGCGATGAAGGACGGCACCGGCCTGGCGAAGTTCTCGTCCGAATTCCCCGATCGGTTCATCGACGTGGGCATCGCCGAGGAGCATGCCGTCGGTCTTGCGAGCGGTCTTGCCGCGAGCGGCAAGCTTCCGGTCGTTGCGCTCTATTCCACATTCCTGCAGCGCGCCATCGACCAGATGATCATCGACAACGCCTTGCCCGACCTGCACGTGGTCTTCGCCATCGATCGCGGCGGGCTCGTCGGCGACGACGGCCCCACGCATCATGGCGTTTTCGATCTGGTCTATACGCGCATGGTTCCCCATATGCGCGTGCTCGCGCCTTCAGACGAGGCGGAACTCGTATCCGCCCTGCATACGGCCCTGGCGTTGGACGGTCCCGTCGCCCTGCGCTATCCGCGCGGGGCCGGCCGCGGCGTCGCGCTTCCTTCCGAGCCCGAAACCTTCGAGCCGGGCGTGTCGCGTCTGGTGCGGGAAGGCTCCGATGTCGCGCTGCTCGCGTTCGGACGCATGGTGCAGGAGGCCGAGGGCGCGGCCGACGCGCTCGAGGCCGCAGGGCTTTCGGTGCGCGTCGTGGATATGCGTTGGGTGAAGCCGCTCGATATGGAGGCCGTCATGTCCGCCGCGCGCGACTGCAGGCTTATCGTGACCCTCGAGGAAGGCGTCATCCAGGGCGGCGTCGGCGAGGCGGTCATCCACGAGGTCGTCGATCACGCACGCGACCTGGCGCGCATTCCCGACATGATGACCATCGGCATTCCTGACGAGTTCGTTCAGCAGGGCAAGGTGCCGCTGCTGCATCATGCGATAGGCATCGATGCCGAAGGCATCGCGCGATCGGTCGCCGAACGCCTGTCGGTCACGCTCGCATAAGGCTCCTGCGATGTCGCCGCATGCATCGGGCGCGCAGAGCGCTGCGCGCAAGGCGAAGAAGCGCCGGCTGGATGACGAGCTCGTCGATCGCGGCATGTTTCCCGACAGGGAAGCCGTCCTGCGCGCGGTGCTCGCCCGCGAGGTCAAGGTGAACGATGCGTTCGCCGCGAGCGCCGCGGTTCCGGTCGCTCCCGATGCCGACCTATCGGTCAAGGGCCGGCGCAAGTACGTATCGCGCGGAGGCTATAAGCTCGAAGGGGCGCTCGATGCTTTCGAGCAGGCGGTCGAAGGATGCTCCTGCATCGATATCGGCAGCTCGACCGGCGGATTCAGCGACTGCCTCCTGCAGCGCGGCGCGAAGGGCGTCGCCTGCGTGGACGTGAACTACGGCATGCTTGCCTGGCAGGTGCGCACCGACCCGCGCACGCGCGTCTTCGAGCGCACCAATATCCGCACGGCCGACCCTGCCGATCTCGGCGCTCCGTTCGATGTGCTCGTGGCCGACCTCTCGTTCATCGGGCTCGCGTCGCTCGCCGGGGTGTTCGCCCGGCTGTGCCATGCGGGCAGCGTCCTTATCGCGCTCGTCAAGCCCCAGTTCGAAAGCGCGCACGGCGAGACCGACCATGGCATCGTCACCGACGAGGCGGTGCGCCTGCGCACGGTCGAAGAGGTGAAAGCGGCGCTCGCGAAGGCGGGCTTCACCGTCTCGGGCGTCGTCGAAAGCCCCATCACCGGCACGAAGGGAAATATCGAATACCTGGTGCGCGCGACGTTCGCCGTGTAGCGCGGCAGGTTCGAACGGGTAGTCTGTGCGGGTTATCGAAGGAAGCGAGACCGATGGCCATGCCAGCGGCATCGAGGGCGCTGCATAGAGAACGGCGCGGCTGAAACAGGCGCCGCCATCGCCATCGATGCCGCCTTCCCTCGATCCTGAAGCCGACTGAAGGCCGCCGAAGCCGTGCAGGCGGCCGTGCCGACCGATCTTAGATGACGTAGAACCAGGGGTCTTCCTGCTCGCCGGGCTGGCGCACGCGCACTTCCTGGTTCTTGAGCGCCACGCGCGAATTCTTCGGCACCGACGAGGTGACGAAGGCGTTGCCCGCAATGACCGATCCCTCGCCGATCACCGTTTCTCCGCCGAGGATGCTCGCGCCCGAATAGATGGTCACATGGTCTTCGATGGTGGGATGGCGCTTGATGCCCTTGAGCTTCTGCCCTGCGCGCGTCGAAAGCGCGCCGAGCGTGACGCCCTGGTAGATCTTCACGTGATCGCCCACCACGGTGGTCTCGCCGATGACGACGCCGGTTGCATGGTCGATGAAGAAGTATTCGCCGATCGTGGCGCCCGCGTTGATGTCCACGCCGGTGCCGCTGTGCGCGTACTCGCTCATGATGCGCGGAATCAGGGGCACGTTCTGCAGATACAGCTCATGCGCGAGGCGGTAGACGTAGATGGCGAAGAATCCCGGATACGAGAAGATGATCTCTTCCTTGCTCTGCGCCGCCGGATCGCCGTCGAAGGCCGCCTGCACGTCCTTCAGAAGCAGGTCCTGCAACGCGGGCAGGCGGTAGAAGAACGTCGAGCAGATCTCGCTCGCGCGCGTGTCGGCGTCGTGGTAGCCGATCGCATCGCCGTCGCGGAAGAGCAGCGCCTCCCGCACCTGTTCGTGCAGCGCGCATTCCACCTTCGACAGCGTGTCGCCGATGAAGTACTTGGGACCCGAGCCGCACGGGACCTCGTCTCCGAAATAGCGGGGGAACATGACGCGCCGGACGTTCTTCACGATGTCGATGATGGCGGTGCGGCTGGGGAAGTGACGCTGGGGATCGGTGAAGGAGATTTCCTGCACGTCGTATTTCCGGGCGATCTGGTCGACGATTCCGTCGAGCTTCTCATTGAACATCGTATGCTCGTTTCTTCTGGTAGGGAATACGGACGGTCGATGGTGCGAACGAATGCGGCGAAGGCCGGCGCGTCCGAGGCTCTTCGATCGGGCCGGCGCCTCGTCGCACGGGGTGCTACATGGAACGATAGTGCTCCATGACGATGTGCTGGATCTCCTGGATGTTCGGCGGGGTCCAGGAGATGGCGTCGGCGCCGGCTTCGATGGTCGTCAGGATGCTTTCGTCGGTCTTGCCGCCCGATGCGATGATAGGCACATCGGGCAATACGGCGCGCAGCTCGCGCACCACATCGGCCGTGCGCACGCCGGCGGCGACGTTGATGATGCGGGCCCCGGCCTCGATTTTCTCGAGGACGATGTCGTCGAAGTCGGTGACCGTCGCGATGACGGGGATGTCGATCAGCCGCGAGATGCTGCTGATGACCGCGACGGGGGTGGGAGAGTTCACGACGACGCCCGCCGCCCCCTGCATGTCGGATTCGAGCGCGAGCTCGACCGAGCGCGTGCCCGTGGTCTTTCCGCCGGACACGCCGGTGAAGACCGGACGCTCCGATGTCGCGATCAGCGCTTTGGTGATGATGGGCTGACAGGTGAACGGGTAGACGGACAGCACGGCATCGGCGTCGCAGTTGCGGATGACGGCGATGTCGGTTGAGAAGATCCAGGACTTGAGCGTGCGGCCGAAGATGGATATGCCTGCGCAGCGGTCGATGACTTCGGGCACCGGCAGCTCGGCCCTGCGATAGATGCCGCTGATCTGCTTCGGGGCCAGCGGGCGCAGGGTCGAGGCCTCGATGTCTTCGATCGTCTTGAGGTCACGGCGCACGGAATCGTATTCAGGGGCGATGAAATCAGACATGGGTCATCTTCTTTCGTTCGTGCAAAGGGTGCGTCGCCTGCGGCGGACGATCCCCGATCGGCGGGTTCATCAGGGGTCATCGAAGGCATGGCGTTGATGAGCACGTCTATCGGAAGGTGCCGTGCGCGCAGCGGCGCGTGGTTTGGAGGAGCATTATATAATGCGCGTTCGCCTGCGCAGGGCGTCCGTTGCGATTCTTCTCATTTCGTTACGCATCGTTTTCATGCGAAAAAGTGCTACGATTTGAAATAACGTAATACTTGAGGCCAAGCGGAGAAAGGGATGGTCAGAGGGATGCATAGGCGCTCGGTCAGGGAAGGGCCGCGTGCGTGCGCATCTCCGACGGCGCTCCCTCATTGCGCGAGGCCTTCCCGACCGGAAAGGGATGCGCCATGCATATTCCAGAGAACTACCTGAGTCCGTCCACCTGCGGCGTTTTCGGCGCCGTAATGGTCCCCATTTGGGGATTCGCCATCAAGAAGGTGCGCGAGACGGTGCCGCGCGAAAAGATGCCCCTGCTCGGCATCGCGGCGGCGTTCTGCTTCCTCTCCATGATGTTCAATATTCCCATTCCGGGCGGATCGACGGGCCATGCCGTCTGCGCGACGTTGGTCGCCGTGCTGTTCGGCCCCTGGGCCGCCACGATCGCGGTATCCATCGCGCTCATCATCCAGGCCGTGCTTTTCGGCGACGGCGGCATTCTGGCCCTGGGCGCCAACTGCTTCAACATGGCCGTCGTCATGCCGTTCGTGGGCTACGGCGTCTACTCGCTCGTTCGCGGCGGTTCCTCCGACCTGAAGCGCGAGCTCGTCGCCGCAGGCATCGGCGCATACGTCGGCATCAATTGCGCCGCTTTGTGCGCCGCGCTGGAGTTCGGCATCCAGCCCATTCTTTTCACCGATGCCGCCGGCGCGGCCCTGTACTGCCCGTACCCCCTTTCGGTTTCGGTTCCGGCCATGCTCATCGGGCACCTCGCCGTCTGGGGTCCGGTCGAAGTCATCTTCACGGCGGGCATTCTCGCGTTTCTGCGCCGCACGGTTCCCGGATTCGGCCTCGAAGATGCCGCCACGCCGTCCGGGCGCGCGCTCGCGCCGGCGTTCGCGCTGATCGCCGCCCTCGTGGTGCTGACCCCGCTCGGGCTTATCGCCACGGGCGATGCCTGGGGGGAATGGGGTGCGGAAGACCTCGCGGATCTTGTCGGCTACACGCCCGCCGGCTTCGAGGGTTGGGAATGGGCGGCCGCCATGCCCGATTATTCCATCGGCGCCATGCCCGAAGCCGTCGGATACATATTGAGCGCCATCATCGGCGTTGCGCTGCTTGTGATCGCATTCCGCCTGTTCGCGTTCGCGTCGAAGCCCACGGTCGATTTCGACGGCCCTTCGAGCCGCGCATAGCGGCTCGCGGGTTTTTCGCGTATGGACGCGCCGTGCCCGCGCGGCGTAGGTACAATCCGAGCGTGAGGCGCGGCATAGTCCGGCCTCACGCTCGGATACGGATGCGCAGGGGGAATCGTGAAAGATATGAGGGAAGGCGGGGCCGAGGCCGTCTGCGGCGCGCCGCGTATGCGGAACGCCCTGCCGCCATGGCTTCTTGCGTCCGAGGACTTCGTGCCTCCGCATGACCGCGATCGCTACATCTCGGGAAGCATGTCGTCCATCGCGACGGTGCTTTCCCAGTTCAGGCTTGATGACGGCGCATCGGCTCCGTTTTCTCCGACGGCGCCCGTGAAGCTCTTCGTCGCTTTCGCCTGCATTCTCATGACATCGCTTTCGACGAACTTCGTGTTCACGCTCATCGTGCTTGCGGGCGTGCTCGCGCGTCTCTGCCTGCTGCCGGCGGCGCATCTCAAGCGCGTCGTGGGCGTCGCGCTCGTTTCATCGGCGCTCACCTTCGCGCTCATGGCCCCCGCCGCCTTCTTCGGGCAGCCCCACTCGGCCGTTCTGCTGTCCGTCAAGGTGCTCGTATCGGTCTCCATCGCGTTGACGATGGCCGTGACCACGCCCTATAACCAGCTCACATCCGCTTTGCGTACGTTTCGCGTGCCGAGCCTCTTCATCCTGACCATGGATCTGGCGCTCAAGAACATCGTGCGTCTCGGGGAAGTCGCGCTCGAAGTCCTCACCGCGCTGAAGCTGCGCAGCGTGGGCCGTAACGCGCGCAAGGGCGATGCGGTGGGCGGCGTCTCAGGGGTCGTGTTCCTGAAATCGAAGGAATCCGCCGACGTCACCTTCGATGCCATGCGCTGCCGAGGATTCGACGGGGAATACGAGACGCACGCCAAGGGCCCTGCGCGGCCTGCGGTCGATGCATGCTGGATCTGTCTGATCGCGTGCCTTGCGGCCGCGTTCATGTACCTTCAAGGACTGATGCCCCGATGATTTCCGGAACCTATCCCGACGCGGACGCGGAGCCGCCGATCGCGTGGAAGGAATCGGCGCCGGTGCGCTCGACCCGTCCCGATGCGGACAGAGAGCCGCCCGCCCACGACCACGATGCGCCCCATGCATCGCGCACGCCGCTCATGGAATTCCGCGATTTCTGCTTCGCCTACGATGACGAGCCCGTCCTCTCGCACATCGACCTGTCGATCGCCATCGGTGACAGCGCGGTGCTGATGGGGGACAACGGCAGCGGGAAGTCCACGCTTCTGCGCGCGATGAACGGGCTCGTGTTCGCGCAACGCGGAAGCTATCGGTTCGACGGCGTCGAGGTGGATGCGCGCGCGATGAAGGACGCGTCCTTCGCCAAGCGGCTCCACCAGCGCGTAGGGTTCGTTTTCCAGGATTCCGACGCTCAGCTCTTCTGTTCGAGCGTCGAGGATGAGATCGCGTTCGGCCCTCGTCAGATGGGGCTTTCCGAGGCCGAGACCGCGCGCAGGGTCGACGATGCCTGCTCGATGATGGGTCTCGACCGCCTGCGTTCGCGCGCGCCGTACCATCTGTCCGGCGGCGAGAAGAAGAAGGTCGCGATCGCCTGCATCATGAGCATGAATCCCGACGCATACTGCTTCGATGAGCCTCTCAACGGGCTCGATCGGAAAACGCGCCGGTGGCTGCTCGGGTTCTTCAAGGAGCTGAAGGCGGCCGGCAAGACGCTCGTCATCGCGACGCACGATCAAAGCCTCGCGGACGAGGTCGCGGATTACTTCGTCTATATGGGCGCCATGCATGGGTATGTCGACGCGCCTCACGTGCATATCAACACGCGCGCCTGAGCGGGGCGGGGCGACCGCAGGGCAACGTTCCGCGCGCGACGGGCGGCGTTTCGCGAAACGGCGGGAACCGGCCTGCGCATTCGTTCGATCCTGGGAGACGATTCCTTCATAATCCCAGATGAATGATGGATGAAAGACGTTCATTCGATGTATGGCCGCCGCGTTCCCGTTCTTTCGGCCGGAATGTTCCTACTATGGTCGGGCCAACCACTCCTAACAGAAGAGGTAATTCGCATGGGTCTTTCTCGCAACGAGAAGGTCATGGTCATCGTGCTGCTTGCCGGCACGCTGCTCGTGGTCCTCAATCAGACGTTCCTGTCGCCGGCGCTGCCGACGATCATGGCCGACTTGGCTGTCGATGCGACGACGGTTCAGTGGCTGACATCGGGATATGCTCTGGTTGAGGCCGTCGTCATTCCCCTGAACGCATTCTTCGTCGGTCGGTTCAGCACACGCAGGCTGTTCATGGGAGGGCTGTCGATGTTCGCCCTCGGCTCCCTCGTCGCGGCTGCCGCCCCGGCGTTTCCCGTGCTGCTGCTCGGGCGCGTGATGCAGGCGTGCGGAACCGGCGTGGTCATGCCGATGGTCTTCACGCTCATCATCCTGCTCTTCCCGCGCGAGCGCCGCGGTTCGGCCATGGGCATCGTCGGCCTGGTCATCAGCTTCGCTCCTGCCGTCGGCCCCTCGATCTCGGGCATTCTCATCGATTCGGTCGGCTGGCGTGCGCTCTTCGTGATCGTGGTCGTGCTCGCCATCGCCGTCGTCATCGTCGCCGGGTTCTTCCTCGAAAACCGGAAAGGCTTCGAACGCGCATCGTTCGACGTTCCTTCCATCATCCTGCTCGCCTGCGGCATGGTGGGGCTGCTCTACGGGCTTTCCACGTTCGCCTCGGGCAACCCTGTCGTGTCCGCCCTGCTCATGATCGTAGGCTTGGCGCTTCTCGGCGTGTTCGCGCGTCGTCAGCTCGCGCTCGAGTCGCCGATGCTGCGCGTGGGCGTGCTGAAGACCCGCGAATACCGTATCGGCGTCATCGCGGTCGCGCTGCTCCAGGCCGCCGTGTTCGGAGGCTGCTCGGTCGTCGTGCCGCTCTACATCCAAGGCGTGCTTGGTGAATCAGCCACCGTATCAGGCCTGGTCATGCTTCCGGGTGCTGCCATCGGCGCTGGTATGAGCGTCGTTGCCGGCCGTCTGTTCGACAATTACGGCGCGCGCGCCATCGCGCTTTCGGGAGGCGCCGTCGCCGCGCTTGCGGCCTGCGGTCTTGCCGCGTGCGGCATCGACACCTCGATCATCATCGTCGCCGTGCCCTACACGCTCATGGTCATCGGCGTGCAGTGCGTCATGATGCCGATCAACACCTGGGGCATCAATGCGCTGCCCAACGACATGGTCCCGCACGGCAACGCGATCTCCTCCACGATCAATCAGGTGGGCATCTCGTTCGGAACGGCGTTCATCGTGAGCTTGACGGCTTTGGGCGCGACGGTCATGTCCGCATCCGACGCGGCCATGCAGACGTTCGCGGGCGACCGCATGGCGTTCATCGGCGTATCCGCGCTCATGGTCGTCGTCTTCCTCATCATCCTGCTTCTCGTGAAGGATGCGAAGGGCGAAGCTCCTTCCGCCGCCTTCTCAGACGAGGCGCCCGTCGCCGATCTCCGCTCCAAGCCGGCGCTCGAATGGGTCGTTTCCGACGTCATGGACCGCGCCTGCGCGAACGTCCCTGAGGATGGCACGGTGGGCGATGCCCTGGCGATCTTCGCCCAGAGCGGCACGAGCGGCCTGCCCGTCACGGACGGCGCCGGCGCGGTCGTCGGCTTCATCTCCGACGGCGATGTGATGAAGTATCTGGGCAGCGAGGACTTCACGTTCTCCGACGGCTCGACGGTCTTCCGCGTCGGCGAGGATCGCACGTTCCAGGATCGTCTGGATGCGATGCGCAGCCTGAACGTCATGGAAATCGCCACCAAGCGCGTGATCGCGGTCGATGCGGGCATGGCGCTGGAAGACGCCTGCAAGATCCTGGCCGAGCGCCGCATCAAGAAGCTCCCCGTCATCTCGGCCGGGCGCTTCGTCGGATCCATCAGCCGTCGCAACGTCGTGCGCGCGCTGGCCGCCGTGGATGCGGGCCGGCTTCCCGAATGGGTGAGCTAGAAGCCGCTTGAAGCAGGGCGGGCTCGAAGCGGAAACGGCATCGCGCCCGCATGCGCCCTGCGACCGCGCAGCCGCATCCCGGCCGCTTCGCGTAGGCGCCGCGCCTGCATGCGCGTCCTGTGGAACAACCGTGCCCGAACGGCGGGGCGCGGTTGTCTTTCCTTCCGGGAAGGGTATACTGCTTGAGTTTCTATATTTCACATGTCCGAGCGACCCGCCATCCGCGAGTGGCCACCCGAAAAAGGCTGCGGAGCGGGGAAGACCTTGGGCAGAGGCTTAACGAATGGAGAGAGCTATGACGAAAGTCGGCATCAAGACCCTGCTCGACGCAGGCGCGCACTTCGGGCATCAGACCCGTCGCTGGAACCCCAAGATGAAGCCGTACATCTTCGGCCATCGCGGCGATATCTACATCATCGATCTCAAGCAGACCCTCGTCGGCTTGGACAACGCGTACACGTTCGTGTCCAAGACCGCATCCAAGGGCGGCACCATCCTCTTCGTCGGCACCAAGAAGCAGGCCCAGGAATCCATCGCCACGCAGGCCGACCGCTGCGGCATGCCCTACGTCAACTCCCGCTGGCTCGGCGGCATGCTCACGAACTTCGTGACCATCCGCTCCCGCGTCAAGCGCATGGAAGAGCTCGAAGCCAAGGAAGCCGACGGCACCATGGCGCTTCTGCCCAAGAAGGAGCAGACCCTGCTGCGCAAGGAGCTCGCCAAGCTGCAGACCAACCTCAACGGCATCCGCAACATGGCCAAGCTTCCCGACGCCATCTTCGTCGTGGATACCAACCGCGAGCAGCTCGCCATCCATGAGGCCAAGCGCCTCGGCATCCCCGTGGTCGGCACGCTCGACACCAACTGCGATCCCGACGACGTCGAATACGGCATCCCCGCGAACGACGACGCCATCCGCTCGGTCAACCTGCTGTCCACCTTCGTGGCCGACGCCATCGTCGACGCCACGGGCATCACGGGCATCGAAGAGCAGATGACCGCCGCAGCCGAGCCCGAGGCTCCCGCTGCCGCGGAAGCCGCCCCTGCGGCCGACGCCCCTGCCGCCGAATAATCCTGCGGCGCCCTGCACGTCCGTACGTTCGAAATCGCGCCCCGAGCCTCGGGGCGCGTCTCCCTCTGAAAGGATGAAAATGGCAACTATTACCGCCGCTATGGTCAAAGAGCTCCGCGAAATGACCGACGCCGCCATGATGGAGTGCAAGAAGGCCCTGGTCGAAGCTGAAGGCGACATGGAAAAGGCCGTCGACGTCCTGCGTACCCGCGGCCTGGCCGCCGTGGCCAAGAAGGCCGGGCGCGCCACCAACGAAGGCACCGTCATGGCGCTCGTGTCCGATGACGCAAAGGTCGGCGCCCTGGTCGAGCTCAACTGCGAGACCGACTTCGTCGGCATGAACGACAAGTTCAAGGCGTTCGCCGAGAAGATCGCCCGCGCTGCCATCGCCGCCAAGCCCGCCGACCTCGAGGCCCTCAAGGCCGCCGAGCTCGAAGGCGAGACCGTCGAAGCCATCGTCACCGAATGCATCCACATCATGGGCGAGAACACGCAGCTCACCCGCTTCGCCGTCCTCGAAGGCGGCGTGGTCGCCTCCTATATCCACATGGGCGGCAAGATGGGCGTTCTCGTCTCCTTCGACGTGGACGGCATCGACGCCTCCTCCGCCGAGTTCGCCCAGTACGGCCGCGACGTTGCGATGCAGGTCGCTGCCGTCAACCCGATTTCCGTCTCCCGCGAAGACGTCCCCGCCGACGTCGTCGAGCATGAGATGGGCATCTACAAGGCCCAGGCGGCCGAATCCGGCAAGCCCGAGGCCATCCAGGAGAAGATCGCCACCGGTCGCATGGAGAAGTTCTACAAGGAGCAGTGCCTGACCGAGCAGGAGTTCGTGAAGGATTCCGATCAGACGATCGCGTCCTACACCGCCGCCGTCGCCAAGCAGCTCGGCGGTTCCATCAAGGTTACCGGCTTCAAGCGCTTCACGCTTGGGGAAACCGCCTAGGTTTCTTCGCCGGCGCATCGTCGCTGTTGTTTTTGGCGAGGGTCGACCGTCTGGGTCGGCCCTCGTTTCTTTTCTCGTACAATCATCCTATCCGTGCGCAGAAGGCCATGCGGCCTCATCGGGGCGATGCGGCGATGGGCCGACCATCTCGCGAGCTCGTTGCGTGCGAAAAGGGAATACCTAGAAGATAGGAAGGTCATGTCGAAAGAGATGATCGTCGTCGAGGGCGGTACCCCGCTTTCCGGCGAAGTCGAGATTTCCGGCGCGAAGAACTCCGCGCTCAAGCTCGTGGCCGCCTCCATTCTCGGCCAGGGCGAATCCATCATCCATAACGTTCCGCTCATATCCGATATCTCCGTCATGTCGAAGGTGCTCGAGCACCTGGGCGCGTCGGTGACGCGCGAAGGCCACACCCTGGTCATCGACACCGAGGACGTCGACACGTGGAAGACCCCGTACGAGCTGGTCTCCAAGATGCGTGCATCCATCGCGGTCCTCGGTCCGCTGCTCGCGCGTTTCGGACGGGCGCGCGTCGCCATGCCAGGCGGCTGCAACCTGGGCGCCCGCAAGATCGACATGCACATGGCCGGCCTCGAGGCGCTCGGCGTCCATTTCGAGACCGTTCACGGCGATATCGAAGCCACGACGCCGAACGGGCTGCATGGCGCCTACATCGCGCTCGACTTCCCGAGCGTCGGAGCGACTGAGAACACGATGATGGCCGCCGTCACCGCAGAAGGCGAGACGGTCATAGAAAACGCTGCCCGCGAACCTGAGATCGTCGATTTGGCCGACATGCTCAACGCCATGGGCGCGCGCGTCTTCGGTGCCGGATCGTCCACGATCACGGTGGAAGGTGTGACGCTTTCGTCCTTGCATCCCTGCGAGCACACGACGGTGGGCGACCGTATCGAAGCGGGAACCTTCCTCATGGGAGGAGCGCTCATGGGCGGCCCCGTCGTCGCGCGCGGCATCGATCCGAGCTTCCTGCGCATGGCGCTCATGAAGTTCGGCGCAATGGGTTGCGCGGTGGATATCGGCGACGACTGGATCAGCGTCGGGCGCACCCGTCCGCTGCGGGCGGTCGAAATCCAGACGCTGCCGCATCCGGGTTTCCCGACCGACCTCCAGGCGCAGTTCATGCTGCTCGCCGCCGTTGCCGAAGGCAGTTCCGTCATCACCGAGAACGTGTTCGAGAACCGTTTCATGTTCGCTGCGGAGATCGTCCGCATGGGCGCCAATGTCACGATCGAGGACCATCATGCGGTGGTGGAAGGCGTGAGCAGGCTCCAAGGCACAGGTGTGAAAGCGACCGACCTGCGGTGCGGCGCGGCGCTCGTGCTGGCCGGCGTCTTCGCCGAAGGCGCGACGCAGGTGCATAACATCCACCATATCGATCGCGGATACGAAGACTACGTGGGCAAGCTCGCAGCGCTCGGCGCCCGTCTGCGCCGCGAGCCCGACGACGAGTTCGAAGAATAGGCCGGGCCGGGTCCTCCGATGAAACGTCCCTCGAGCTCAGATTTCAAGCGCACGTCGCGCCTGGTTCAGAATGCGACGGTCGACAACACCAAGATTCCGCGCGCACGCAGCCGTCCGTCGATGCTGCCGGGCGATCGCGTCTTTCGCAACGAGCGGCGCGCCCGCGTGGCCCAGCGCGGGGAAATCAATCAGATGCTGCCGCGCGTCACATCGCGCGAGTCGTCGCGCGACTACGCCGAACGCATGTCTCGTCGCGAATACTACGAGCGCGAAAGCGCCGGACGTACGCGCCGCCGGGTGCTGGGAGCCGCGGCTGCGGTGATCGCGGCCCTGATCGTCGCGTCCGTCGTCGGATCCTTCACCTACCTGCGCTCCGTCGATGCCGATTTGAAGGCCCAGGACGCCGAGTCTCTTTCCGCGGCGCTTTCCGCGGACGGTGCGGCCGCCGAGGACGGCGCTCCGTTCTACACGTTGATCGCCGCCGACTTCGCTTCGGGCGAATCCGAGGATGCGACGCGCGCCCTCGTGCTTGCGCGCATCGACCGGGCATCCTCCACGATCACGCTTGTCAACATCCCGACGAATGTCCAGGCGACCTTGGCCGACGGATCCACGTCGACCATGAGCGCGGTGCGCGCCGCCGATGGCGATGCGGGCCTGGTGGATGCCGTCGAGAATCTGACGGGCGTCGAGATCGCGCACTACATGCATGCCGACGATGCAGGGCTTGCGTCCCTGATCGATGAGATGGGCGGCATCGATGCCGATCTGCCGGTCATGGAAGACGCCGGTGCGAAGGCTGCGGCCGACGGAGCCGGCATGGCGGTCGCGCGCACCGAGACCAAGCATCTGAGCGGCCAAGAGGCCGTTTCCGTCTGTCGGGCCCTCGATGTCGGTCGCGACCAGGCGGCGCAGGCGGGCAGCATCGATGCCGTGGCCATGGGGCTCTTCCGCGCGTTTGCCGATGAATCGTCGTTCGGATTCGTCATGAAGCTCGACACGGTCGGGCACAGCCTGACGTCGGACATGAACAGCAAGGATCTGCGCGCCCTCCATGCCGACCTGCGCGGCCTGCGCGATGCGACCGTCTACGAGGCGACGCTTCCCGTCTCCGCATCCGCCGCAGAGGGTGCCTCCACGTTGAAATCGTCCTCATGGGACGACATGCGCTCGCGCATCGACCGGGGGCAGAAGCCCGTGCTCGATGCCAAGGACGTGATCGCCTCGGTCGACGTCTCGTTGTTCACCGTCACGGTGAACAACGGCAGCGGCATCGAAGGCGCGGCCGCCGAGGCGCGCTCCGTTCTCGAATCCAACGGGTTCAAGGTGGAATCCGTCGGCAACGCGTCGCAGGCGGTGTACGACGAGACGCTCGTCGTGTACCAGAACAAGGACAATGCCGAAGAAGCCGCGGCCGTGGTCGCGGCGCTGGGCGTGGGGCGCGCCGTCTACGACCCCGTGTACTATTCCTTCTCGACCGATATCCTTGCCGTCATCGGCAAGGATTGGAATCCCGGTGCCGACCAGGCTGCGGCATCCGCATAGGAGTCTTATGCTGAACGATATCTACCAGGCGCTCGATCCCGTCGCCTTTGCGATCGGCCCCCTGCAGGTCAGGTGGTACGGCATCGCGTACATCCTCGGGTTCCTCTTCGCCGCGGTCGTCGTCTCGCGCATCTCCAAGCGCTGGCGCGTCGCTATCGGCGAAGAATCCCTGTACACGATCATCCTCTGCGTGTTCGTGGGCCTCTACGTCGGCGCGCGCCTCGGATACTGCCTCTTCTACGGCGACGGCGAATACCTGCGCAACCCGATCAAGATCCTCGCGGTCAACGAGGGCGGCATGAGCTTCCACGGCGGCATGGTAGGCGTGCTTCTCGGCGGCGCGGTGGCGGCGCACCTGACGCATATCCCGTTCATGACCCTTGCCGACCTTGGAGCCATCGCCGCGCCGATCGGCCTGTTCTTCGGGCGTTGCGCCAATTTCGTCAACGGCGAGCTTTGGGGATCGGTGACCGATCTGCCCTGGGGCGTCGTCTTCGGCGGCGCGGCGGGCAGCATGCCGCGCCATCCGTCCCAGCTCTACGAAGCGTTGCTCGAAGGCGTCGTCATCTTCATCGTGCTCATGATCCTCGCGCGCAGGAATCCGCCGCTGTTCCGCGGCACGTATCTGGGCGCATTCATGGTGCTCTACGGCTCCTTCCGCTTCTCGATCGAATTCATCCGCCAGCCTGACGTGCAGATCGGCTATCTGCTGGGCGATTGGTTCACGATGGGGCAGCTGCTCTCTCTGCCGGTGCTGGTCGCGGGCGTGGCGCTGCTCGCGTGGTCTGCGCGCATGCGCCTTCCGCAGCAGGGGGCGCCGCAGCCGGCGGAAGACGCGGGCATGACGGAGGCGTAAGGGCCGAGAGACTTCTTTTCCCGCGCCGCTTCGCTGTCGATGGTTTGTGTGCGGCATGCGGGGATGGGGGCGCACGTTCGCAAGTGTGATACAGTTGCCCACGAAATAATGCGGCGCCCCGCGAAGGCTTCGCGCACGGCGCATGAATCAGACTGGAGACGATCATGGAAATCGATAAGAAGCGCGTGTCTCGCGTGCTGGACATGGTGCGCCCGAGCCTTCAGGCCGACGGCGGCGACCTCGAACTCGTCGACATCACCGATGACGGCATCGTGCGCGTTCGCCTGCAAGGCGCGTGCAACGGCTGCGCGCTCAGCTCGCTGACTATCGCCAACGGTGTCGAACGCATCCTGAAAGAGCACGTTCCCGAGGTTGCGAAGGTCATCTCCATTTAATTTCGACTGCGTTTTGATACAGTTTGCGGGCCGGCGCCATGCGTTCGGCCCGTTTTTCGTTGCGGAGCCCTTTTCGGGTTTCGTGCGAATCGAACGGGCCGTCAAGGCAGCGCGTGCGGCGTATCCGATCGGCATTCCTGCGCCATGGACGCCCGAGGGCGCGCATGCATGCGTATGATTGACGTTCTTAATGGGGAAACACGATGTTCGCGAGGTGATTCGCATGGCATGTTGGGATGAGCGCGGATGCGACGCGGACATGCAGAGCTACTGCCCCCATTGCCTGGGACACGATTATTGCCCGGCCGACTGCAAATATGCCGCATGCAAGCTTCCGCAGCATCGCGTGGCCGTCGGTTTCGAGATACTCGACAACCCCGACGTCGATCGCAGCATTCCCGTGAAGGAGCAGTGCCGTTCGTGCATGTTCTTCATCAATCACGGTCCCAAGGTGGGAAGCGGGGCGGTATCCGCGCGCGGCGAAGGCATGCCCGAGCTCGAGGGCGTCTGGGCCCCTATCCGCCATTGATGTCGGCATAGTCCGCAACGAGGGCCGCCAGGCCCTCGTTTTCATGCAAGGAGTGACGTTCATGGATCAAGTCGCAGTCATCGGCGGAGGTGCATCGGGCATCATGGCCGCGATCTGCGCCGGCAGGCAGGGCGCCCAGGTCACCGTCTTCGAGGCGGCCGACCGCATCGGCAAGACCATCCTCGCGACGGGCAACGGGCGCTGCAACCTGAGCAATGCCGACATCATGAGCTCGGATTACAACCGTCCGGATTTCGTGCAGGCCGCCATGGACGCGCTCCCGCCCGAAGAGGTGCAGCTCTTCTTCTCGGATGCGGGGCTTCTGGCCATCCAAGAGGACGAAGGGCGCATCTATCCTTATACGCACAAGGCGGCGAGCGTGCTTGACGTGCTGCGCCTCTGCCTCGACGAGGCGGGCGTGCGCATCAGGTGCGGGCTGCCCGTGCGTTGCGCCGTGCCGCGCGAGGACGGCCGCTGGGATGTGGTTTCGGCCGATGGCGGCAGGGAATCCTTCGATTCCGCCATCGTCGCCGTAGGAGGCGGCCCTGCAGCCGGGCTCGTGCCGAACGATATCCGCGTCAAGAAATGCCAGCCGGTCCTTGCCGCCCTCAAGACCGACACGACCAATATCAAGGGGCTGTCGGGCATCCGTGTCCGGGCGCGCCTGTATATCGACGATGATCCGACGGATTTGCGCGACGCTTGGATGGATGTCGTCGATCCGGATTTCAAGAGCGATTATCACGGTCCTGAAACCTACGGCGAAGTGCTTTTCCGCGACTACGGCATCTCGGGCATCGCGGCCTTCGACATGTCGCGCTACGTCCGCCCCGGCCAGACGGTCTTCATCGATTTCCTTCCCGATATGGAACCGCAGGACAAGGTCGATTTCGTCTTCGGACAGGCGCAGGCGCATCCGACGCGCACGGCCGTCCAGGTCATGGGCGGGCTTTTGCCGTCGCATGTCGCGCGGGCCGTGGTCTCGGCGGCAGGGCTTAACCCCGACGAGCCGATCATCGCCGAGCAGGAGGCCGTGGTGCTCGCCATGGTGTCCGAATCGTTCGGCTTGAAGGTCAAAGGCATCGCCGATCCTAAGAAATCGCAAGTCACACGTGGCGGATACAACGTCAAGGACTTCAATCCGCTGACGATGGAATGCGCGCTGCATCCCGGTCTCTACGTGACGGGCGAAGCTCTTGACGTGGATGGGCGCTGCGGCGGGTACAACCTGCATTGGGCCTGGACGAGCGGCATGCTGGCAGGCAGTGCCGCCGCCGGTGCGCAGCTTCTCTTCGAATAGCGCGGAACCGCCATGCTGGAGATACGCAATCTTGCGCTGCCTCTCGATTTCGGTCTTGAAGGCGGGGAAGGAATCGCGCGTGCGGCCATCGCACGGGTGCTGGGCGTGAAGCCTGCGGCTCTCGGAGGCGTGAGGCTTATGCGTCGCAGCGTCGATGCGCGGAAGAAGGCGCATGTGCGCTTCGTAGGCACGTTCGCGGTCGATGTTCCGGACGCGGTCGAGCGTCGGGTGCTCGCCCGTCCATCGAAGGGTCCGGCGCGCATATCCGCGTACGAGGAACCGACGCCGTATCGCGTGGCCGACGTTTCGAATACGGACGCTCCTCGTCCGATCGTGGTCGGCTTCGGGCCTGCAGGGATGTTCGCCGCGCTTGTGCTTGCCCAGGCGGGGATGCGTCCGATCGTGCTCGAACGGGGCGACGACGCCCATGCGCGCACGAAGGCGGTGCGCGCGTTCGAGGAGGGCGGCGCGCTGGATGCCGAGTCGAACGTCCAGTTCGGAGAAGGCGGGGCGGGCACGTTTTCGGACGGCAAGCTCACGACCAATATCAAGGACCCGCGGTGTCGCACCGTGCTGGAGGCGTTCGCCGCGGCGGGCGCGCCCGAAGAGATTCTATGGAAGGCGAAGCCCCATATCGGCACCGACCTGCTGCCCGATATCGTGGCGAACCTGCGGTTCCGCATCGAGTCGCTGGGCGGAGAGGTGCGCTTCCGCGCGCGCATGACGAAGCTGCCGATGCGCGATGGCGCGGTCTGCGGCGTGGGCGTGCGCGACGGGCGGACGGGAGAGGAATGCACGATTCCCGCGCGCGACGTGATCGTGGCATGCGGGCATTCCGCGCGCGATACCTTCCGGATGATTCACGGCCGGGGATTCGTATTCGAGCGCAAGCCGTTCGCCATGGGCGTACGCCTCGAGCATCCGCAGAAGCTCGTGGATTCGATCCAATACGGGCCTGCGGCCGGGCATCCGGCGCTCGGTGCGGCCGATTACAAGCTTGCGGTGCACCTGCCGAGCGGCCGCGGCGTGTACACGTTCTGCATGTGCCCGGGCGGCCAGGTGGTATGCGCGGCATCCGAGGAGGGCGGCGTGTGCGTGAACGGCATGAGCCGCTTCGCGCGCGACGGCGCCAACGCGAATGCGGCCTTGCTCGTGGAGGTGAAGCCGGGCGATCTGCCGGGCGATGACGTGTTCGCGGGCATCGAGCTGCAGCGGCGCGTCGAGGCGGCGGCGTACCGTGCCGGCGGCGGAGACTATCGCGCGCCTGCGCAGACCCTGGGCGATTTCCTGGAAGGAAAAGGCGCGGCGGATCCACCTCAGACGGTCGTGCCGACGTACGCGCGCGGCGTTGCGTGGTGCGACCTGCATGACGTGCTGCCGGAATTCATTGTCGACGCCATCAGAGAGGCCATGCCTCTGCTCGATGCGAAGATGCGCGGATTCGGCGATCCGGACGCCGTTCTGACGGCCGTCGAGGCGCGCAGCTCGAGCCCCGTGCGCATCGTGCGCGATCGCGCTACGCTCCAGGCGCGCTTGCGCGATACGCAAGGTGCAAGCGGCTGTGCGGTTGGCGTTGCCGCCGACCGCGCCGAGTCAGAGGCAGCAGAAGTATCTTTCGCAGGGCGCACAGAGGTAGGACGCACAGGACTTTTCCCTGCGGGAGAGGGAGCCGGCTACGCAGGCGGTATCATGTCTGCGGCGGTCGACGGCATGCGCGCGGCGGAAGCCGTGATCGCGCAGTATGCGGAAGGATAGATGCGGGCGCATCTGGCGTCAGGCATGGACGCCGGGCGACGACGACCAAAGACGACCAAAGACGACGCGAAGGGATTGGCACCCATGGATGAGCTGGTCAAGAGCCTGAAGGCCATCGTCGGGGACGACAACGTCCTGATCGACGAGCCTATGAACGCGCATACGACGTTCGGAATCGGCGGTCCGGCGCGCTGCATGGTCGTCCCGCATGAGATCAACGAGGTCGCCGACGTCGTGCGCGCATGTCGCGATGCGGGCGTCGAGCTGCGCGTCGTCGGGCGGGGAAGCGACCTGCTCGTGGCGGATGAGGGGCTCGACTGCGTCGTCATGCGCATCGCGGAGAACCTTTCGGATATCCTGGTGACGAAGAACCGCATCTTCGCCAAAGCGGGCGCCACGAACGAAGAGGTCGCTCAGGCCGCGCTTGAGGCGGGCCTTGCCGGCTATGAATTCGCATGTGGAATTCCGGGAACCGTCGGAGGCGCGGCCATCATGAACGCCGGCGCGTACGACGGCGAGTTCATGGATGTGTGCGAGCAGGTCATCTGCGTGACGCCGGAAGGCGAGGTCGTGCCGGTCCCGCGCGGGGAAAGCCAATGGGGGTACCGCCACAGCATGATGGACGATCGCGGCTATGTGGTGGTGTCCGCGATGCTTGCGCTCAAGGAAGGCGATACGGATGCGATTCGTGCGCGCATGGACGATCTGCAGCAGAGGCGCGCGGACAAGCAGCCGCTCGACATGCCGAGCGCAGGGTCGACGTTCAAGCGCCCCAAAGGATATTTCGCAGGCAAACTCATCCAGGATGCGGGCCTCAAGGGATATGCGCATGGCGGGGCGCAGGTGTCCGAGAAGCACTCGGGATTCGTCGTGAATGCAGGCGGCGCGACGGCGTCCGACGTGCGAGCGCTTATCGGCGAGGTGCAGGACGCGGTGGAAGCCGATTCCGGCGTGCGTCTGGAACCCGAAGTCCGCATGTGGGGCTTCGAGGGCGATTCGGTGGCGAGAGGCTGATTCCGCAACGACTGCCGCTTTCCGCGCAGCAAGGAAGATGGTTGAGCTATTTACGATCAATTCGCCCATCGTGCTTTGCTGGCCATTCGAAAGGCAAGGAAATAAGGCTTCGCAAGAAGCGTGCCGAAAACCGTTTTAGAACAACGGCACATCGCCCGAGAGGAAGTCCTCAAGATTCGTTGCTGCAGAACCGACCACCATGGCGCGCGCATGCGGAAAGCGATTCATGAACTCGACGATTCCGCCCGTCTTTTTAACGCGTCCGCTCTTCACCTCTATCGCCAGCGTTTCTCCACCGAAGGACACCACGAAATCGACCTCATGATTCCCTTCGCGCCACCAGTTGACATCGAAGTTCTCCGACTTCGATCGGTTGAGGAGATAGGCACCGACGGCGCTTTCGACAAGATGGCCCCGAGCGCTCGGATCGGTGAGAAGAGTCTTCCTCTTATGACCGTACGTTGCCGTCATAAGACCGGTGTCATAGACGGCAAGACGCGGTGAACTCGCCTTTTGACGAACAAGCTTAGGGTCGTATTTCTGTAGGCCGCACAGCAGGCCTGCATCGGAAAGAAGGTCGAGATAGTGTGCAATCGTCGATGTGTTCCCCTTGTCATCAAGCTGTCCCAGTATCTTGCGATAAGCGACCTCCTGCGCAGAATACGGAGCGCCGAGGTAAAAAAGCCGGCGCATCAGCGCTGGGTTGCGAACATCGGCTAAACCGATGACGTCATTCGCGATGGCAGGATCGATGATCGATCCATTCATATAGGAATACCATCGGGGCTCATCTCCGATGAACGATGACGTTCCCGGATAGCCGCCGAAATATAGGAATTCGTCAAGAGAGTAGCCGAAGGCTTCCCGACATTCTTGATAGGTCCAGTGCGGACAGTGGATGAGTTCGAAGCGGCCTGCAAGGGATTCGCTGAGGCCATTCTGTATGAGCGTTGCCGATGAACCCGACAGCACCACGCGAAGGTCTATGCCTGCACGGGCGTCTTCATCCCACAGCTCCTTTACGACCGCGGACCAATTCGAAACATACTGAATTTCATCCAGCACGAGTACGGCGCGCTTCTGGTCTCCCTGAATGAGGTTGCGTGCCCGTTGCCAGTGTGCGCGCACCCAATCAGGTGATTCGCCTCGAAACGTCACCTCTTCGACGATACGGGGAATATCCGCATGCGCAAGAGCTTGCCAAATCGCCGTGCTTTTGCCCGTTTGACGAGGCCCCATGACGATCTGCATGAAACGGCGGGGTTCGTTCATGCGTGAGGCTATGGTCGATACTATTTCGCGTTCGTAATGCGGCATGGCGTACCCCCTGCCTTCTGGGTTCATGCCTGCATTGTACTCCTAGCTCGCAAATTTGCGAGATAAGCTCTCAAATTTGCGAGCTAGATTCACTATTTGCGCCGATCGAGGGACCTCCGTATACTTGCTCATACAGACTTAGAACTGCTTAGTTCTCTGTTCTTTGCATAAAGAAACGCGCAGGAAAGAGCGGAGCTCTCATGACATATCTCGAGAACCCATTCACGCCCAGCTTCGGCGAAGTTCCCGATCATCTGGCAGGACGGCACGATATCGTGCGGCGTTTCGATCGCGCGTTCTCGGCCCGCCTCCGTCGTCCCGAGCTCACGACCATCCTTACGGGAGCTCGCGGCACGGGCAAGACCACGCTGCTTTCCTGCATCGCCCGTAGGGCGGAGTCGTCGGGTTGGGTATGCGCGGAAGTGACGTGCGGGGAAGGGATGCTCGACGACATCGAGATTCGTTCAAGGCGTGCGGCGGCGCATCTCGTGCCTTCGCCCGATCGCGTTCGCATAACGAGCTTCGGCGTATCCGATGTCGCGTCCGTGGGTTTCGAGTTCGTTCCCGACAAGGACAACTGGCGCCGTCGCATGGAATTGATCCTCGACGATCTGGACAAGACGGAAACGGGCCTTCTCATCACGGTCGACGAAGTCAACGGCAGCCTGGACGAGATGATTCGCCTCGCGACGGTCTATCAGCACTTCGTGAGGGAGGGACGCAAGGTCTCGCTCGTGATGGCGGGGTTGCCGCACAACGTATCGTCCCTGATCAAAGACAAGACCGTTTCATTTCTCCGTCGCGCTCAACGAGAAACGCTCGGCAGGATCGACGATTTCGAGGTCAGAGACGCTCTCAAGA
This sequence comes from Slackia exigua ATCC 700122, assembly GCF_000162875.1. Taxonomy (GTDB): domain Bacteria; phylum Actinomycetota; class Coriobacteriia; order Coriobacteriales; family Eggerthellaceae; genus Slackia; species Slackia exigua. The sequence goes on along the minus strand of NZ_GG700630.1, from coordinate 720,914 downwards.
AGACCATTGAAGAGAACGGCAGGACGATCGGAGGTTTTGGCCTCGAACGTGCGGTTGAAGCGGTGGACGGATTTCCCTTCATGCTTCAGCTCGTCGGATATCGGATTTGGGATGAGAGCATCGAAAGCCAGGCCATTTCGGATAATGACGTCGAGCGGGGCATTGCGGCCGCGCGCAGCGAGATGGAATCGAGGATTCTCGGCGCCACATACAACGAGCTTTCGGACGGGGATATCGCATACGTGAACGCCATGCTGGAGGATGAGGGAGACAGCAAAACGGGCGATGTGGCCGCCCGCCTCGGCATCTCGACCTCTCTTGCCGCGCAGTATCGTCGCAGGCTCATCGATGCGGGGGTCATCGGGGGTCGGAGGCGCGGCGTGGTCGGGTTCGACCTCCCGTATTTCCGCGAATTCCTCGAAAGGCGGAGGTGAGCCTCGTGGCTGCTCTTGCAGTCTGCAACGTTTGCCTCTTCCGCGAATCCGAACGATATGGTTGAACATATTCGAAGGGCTTTTAACTCGCTTCCCGCCTTTCCAGAACCGCTCGCGTCGCGAATCCGCCGGCAAGGCCGACCGCGATGCCGAGCACGATGCCTGCCGCGACGTCGGTGGGGAAATGGACGGCGAAATATAGCCTTGAAAATGCGATGACGGCCGCAAGCGCGAACGGCGCGACGCGAAGCGCGGCACGCACAGCCGCGCGCACCTTCGCGTCGTTCGGCACGTCGAGGCCGATCGGCACGAGAGCCAGGAACGCGGCTCCCGCGAACGACGATCCCGCATGCATGGACGGAAACGACGGCGATGCGGGAATCCTCACCACGCTCGTGGCGAGTGCGGAATCGAATAGCGGCGGCCGCGGCCTCATGACGAGGTGCTTCAAGGCGATCTCTCCGAGAACGCCTACGGCCGCAAGCGTCACGAGCATGCCGATTCCCCAGATCCTCGTGTTCTTCCGTGCGGCGAGTACGAGCGCGATCGCGGCCCAGACGGCACCGGCGCTTCCGATGTGCGTGAAGAATGCCATGATCGCATCGAGCGTCGGGTTCGCGAACGCATCATGGATGGCGTGCAGGACGATCGCGTCCCAGGGCGTTATGGATTCAAGCACCGCGCCCCCTACATCGCCTCGAGCGCCTGGGCGACGTCGGCCACCAAATCGTCGGTTCCTTCGATGCCACAGCTCAGACGCACCATCGAAGGCGAGATGCCGGCGCGCACGAGCTCGCCGTCGGTCATCTGGCGATGCGTCGAGCTGGCAGGATGCAAGCAGCAGCTGCGCGCATCGGCCACGTGCGTCTCGATCGCGCACAGCTTGAGCGCGGCCATGAACCGTTCCGCATCGGCGCGTCCGCCCGCGACATCGAAGCTCACGACGCCGCACGTTCCGTTGGGAAGGTACTTCTGCACGAGCGCGTAGTCCGGGTCGCTCTCAAGCCCGGGGTAACGCACGACGGACACCTTGTCGGATGCCTCGAGGAACCGTGCGACGGCCAGGCCGTTTCTGCAGTGCTGCGGCATGCGCACGTGCAGGCTTTCCAGCCCGAGGTTCAGATAGAATGCGTTCTGAGGGCTCTGGATGGATCCGAAATCGCGCATGAGCTGCGATGTCGCCTTCGTGATGAAGGCGCCTGCCAAACCGAACTTCTCTGCATACACGATGCCGTGGTACGACTCGTCCGGCTGCGTGAGGCCGGGGAACCTGTCGCCCTGCGCCATCCAGTCGAATCGTCCGGCGTCCACGATGGCGCCGCCCACGCCGCAGCCGTGCCCGTCCATGTACTTGGTGGTGGAGTGCGTCACGATATCGGCGCCCCATTCGATCGGGCGACAGTTCACAGGCGTGGGGAAGGTGTTGTCGACGATGAGCGGCACGCCGTGGTCATGCGCGGCCTGCGCGAACGTCTCGATGTCGAGCACGGCGAGCGCAGGGTTCGCGATCGTTTCGCCGAAGACGGCCTTGGTGTTGGGCCGGAAGGCCGCGTCCAGCTCTTCGAGCGATGCATTCGGCGCGACGAAGGTGCATTCGATGCCCATCTTGCGCATCGTATGGGCGATCAGGTTGAACGTGCCGCCGTAGATGGTGGAGCTTGCCACCACGTGATCGCCGGCTTCAGCGATATTGAACAGCGCGAAGAAATTCGCCGCCTGTCCCGAGCTTGTGAGCATCGCCGCGCTGCCGCCCTCGAGCGCGCAGATCTTGGCCGCCACGGCATCGTTCGTGGGATTCTGCAGGCGGGTGTAGAAGTAGCCGGCTTCTTCAAGATCGAACAAGCGTCCCATCTGGTCGGACGTATCGTACTTGAAGGTGGTCGACTGGACGATGGGAATCTGGCGCGGTTCCCCGTTGCCGGGTGTGTAGCCGCCCTGGACGCAGGTCGTCTGGATTGATGCGGTCATACGGTCTCCTATCGATTCGAGCGGGTTGCGACGCGATGGGCGCGTGCCGCCTGCAGGTCCGGTTCATGAATACGCGCATTATACGCGCGCTGCCGGGCATGTGCGCGCCATCGCCGACGGTTGGACTACAATGTGCCGCAATGGCTCGGCCGCGCGTCCGGGCCGTGCCCGCCGCTCCTCGATGTGCGGTGCAGCAGGCGCGATGCATCATTCGAAAGGACATGCCATGCCCATCCGCATTCCCGACGCCCTTCCGGCGACGTCCATCCTCGAGAGCGAGAACATCTTCGTCATGACCGAGCATCGGGCCATGCATCAGGACATCCGCCCGTTGCGCGTTCTTCTGCTCAATCTCATGCCCACCAAGGTCACCACCGAAACGCAGATCATGCGCAAGCTTTCCAACACGCCGCTTCAGGTCCATATCGACCTCATGCGCATGAAGAGCCACGCGTCCAAGAACGTGTCCGCCGAGCATCTGGAGACTTTCTACCGCACCTTCGACGAGGTACGCGACGAACGCTACGACGGCCTGATCATCACCGGCGCCCCCATCGAGACGTACGATTTCGAGCAGGTCGATTACTGGGACGAGCTCTGCGAGGTGTTCGACTGGTCGGTCGACCACGTGCACTGCTGCCTCTTCATCTGCTGGGGCGCCCAGGCTGCCATGAAGCATTTCTACGGCGTGCCGAAGTACATGCTCGATGGGAAATGCTTCGGCGTGTTCGAAAACCGTCTGCTCAAGCCTTCGTCTCCGCTCGTGCGCGGGTTCAACGATATCTCCCGCATGCCTCATTCGCGCCATACCGAGGTGCACTACGAGGACATCGTCGCCAACCAGGACCTCGAGGTCGTCGCGTTCTCGGACGCATGCGGCGTGTCCATCGCGAAGAGCACGAACAGCAAGCACATCTTCGTGTTCGGCCATCCCGAGTACGACCGCGACACGCTGAAGCTCGAATACGATCGCGATGTGGCGGCCGGCAAAGACATCGCGGTGCCCGTCAACTACTATCCCGACGACGATCCGACCAAGCGCCCCGTCGTATCGTGGCGCGCAGAAGGCCAGCTGCTGTATTCCAACTGGCTGAACTACTACGTCTACCAGACCACGCCCTACGACCTGGCCGAGATGTAAGAGGCGCGCGTGGAGTTCATGTTCGGATGCGAAGGCGTCCATCTGGAATATCCGACGAAGAAGGTCCTCGACGGCGTGACGCTCGGCGTGCACGAAGGCGACAGGATCGGCGTCGTCGGTCAGAACGGCGAAGGGAAGTCGTCCCTGCTGAAGCTGCTCGCGCGCTCGATCGAGCCTGACGAAGGCGCAGCGACGCGCACGCGTGGGCTGCGCATGGGCGTGCTCGACCAGACCGATGCGCTCGACGATGCGTCCACCGTGAGGGAATCGATCGTCGGCGGCGCGCCCGAATACGTCTGGGCCTCCGACGCGCGCATTCGCGAGGTCGTGTCGAGCCTTGTCGCCGATATTCCGTGGAATACCCAGGTGAGCACGCTTTCAGGCGGACAGCGCCGCCGCGTCGATCTGGCGCGGCTGCTCGTGGGCGACGACGACGTCCTGCTTCTGGACGAGCCGACGAATCATCTGGACATGCGGGCCATATCCTGGCTCGCCGCCCATCTGGCGCGCCGTTGGCCGCGCGGTTCCGGCGCCCTGCTCGTGGTGACGCACGACCGCTGGTTCCTCGACGAGGTCTGCACGCGTATGTGGGAAGTGCACGCGGGGCGCGTCATCCCCTTCGAAGGCGGGTATTCCGCCTACATGCTGCAGCGCGTCGAGCGCGACCGCGTGGAGCGCGTGACCGAGCAGCGTCGCCAGAACCTTGCGCGCAAGGAGCTCGCCTGGCTCTCTCGCGGCGCCCGCGCCCGCTCGACCAAGCCCAAGTTCCACGTCGAAGCCGCCGAGGCCCTGATCAACGACGTGCCGCCGATGCGCGATCCTCTAGAGCTCAAGACGCTTGCGATGCAGCGTCTGGGCAAGCAGGTCATCGACCTGACGGGCGTGAGCGTGTCGTTCGGGGGACGTACGGTCCTCAACGGCGTCGACTGGTCGGTCGGCCCCGGCGACCGCGTCGGCATCCTCGGCGAGAACGGCGCGGGCAAGACGACGCTCCTGCGCGTCGTGCAGCGTTTGCAGCGCCCCGACGCGGGCTTCGTGAAGATCGGCAAGACGGTGAAGTTCGCCGTGCTCTCGCAGCGCCTGGACGAGCTTGCCGAACAGGATGCGTATCGTGTGACCGAGGTGCTTTCGCGCTATCCGGCGCGCGTCGTGGTAGACGGCAAGGAGACCACGCCCGCCAAGCTGCTGGAGAGGCTCGGGTTCTCGTCGAAGGCCCTGTTCTCGCGCGTGGGCGATCTTTCGGGCGGTCAGAAGCGGCGCCTGCAGCTCATGCTCACGCTCATTCAGGAACCCAACGTGCTCATCTTAGACGAGCCGGGCAACGACCTTGATACCGACATGCTCGCGATGCTCGAAGACGTGCTGGATACCTGGGCGGGCACGCTTATCATGGTGACGCATGACCGGCATCTGATGGAGCGCGTGACCGATGACCAGTATGCGCTCATCGGCGGAAAGGTCGTGCATTGCCCGCGCGGCGTGGACGAATACCTGCAGATGCTCGAAGAGCGCGATTCGTCGCGCGGCGTCTCGTTCGCAGACGTGATCGGATCGGGATCCGCCTCTTTGGGTGCGGCGTGTGCGGGTTCGGATGAGGCTGCATCTTCGGGTGCACGCCCGTTCCCAGGGGCCTTCGCATCGTCTGACGCATCCGTGTCCTCGAGTACGTCAGGGGTGCGCGCATTCTCGGATATGTCTGTGTCTTCAGGGGCTTCTGCGCCTTCGGGTGCACGTGCGTCCTTGGATGCATTCGCGTCTTCGGGCATGGCCGCATCATCGGGTGCGCCTGCGTCTCCGCGTCTCTCGAACGCCGAGATGCGCGAGCTGAAGAAACGGCTTTCAAGCCTGCAGCGCCGCATCAATACCGCGTCGAACAAGGTGGATGCCAAACGCGCGGAGATGAGTGCCGCCGATCCGACCGATTTCGTTCTTCTGGGCAAACTGCAGGCTGAGCTCGACGCGCGTGCTGCCGATAAAGAGGCCCTGGAAGACGAATGGCTGGAAGTTGCCGATGCGCTCGGCGAGACATGAGATTCGGGCACGGCGATCGTCTGCGAGATCCGTACGCGAGAAGGACCATCCGACGATTCACCGACATGGGATTCGAGCACGGCGATCGTCCATGAGATTCAAGCCTGATGCAGAACATGCATCATACCAGGTAAAAAGCTGCCGCAACCACTGGATGCGAAATTGAACGGTCGGATTGGTAGTCTGCAACCGCATGTTTTCCTACATTCAGACCATCGAAGGCGCCGAAGGATCCGCATCGTACGAAGCGATGCTGCGGGCAGGTGCGAAGCATCGCTTCGGGAGAAACGGCGCTATGGGAAGATGAAATGAAAGGGAACGATTGCCATGATCCTCGCGGATAAGATCATCATGTTGCGCAAGAAGGCCGGCATGTCTCAGGAGCAGCTGGCCGAGCGTCTCGGCGTTTCTCGCCAGTCGGTTTCTAAATGGGAAGGATCCCAGTCGATGCCCGACATGGACAAGGCCGTCAAGCTGGCCGACCTCTTCGGGTTGAGTCTTGATTCCCTCATCCGCGACGATCTCGATGTGGAGGATGGAGTCGAAGCGCCTTCCGTTTCCACAGATGCCGCCACCTCCGATGCGGACGATGCGCCTATCTCCGTTTCGTTCGACGAGGCAATGCATTTATCGACGCGACGGCTCGTGCGGCGTCTCGCGTGGCCTTCGGCGTCTGCCTGTGCATCCTCGCCTTCGTCCCCATGTTCCTCCTTGTGGGCGCGAGCGCGAACGGCAGCATCGCCCTGACCGAAGACCAGGCTGGTTCCATCGGCATCGCCGTCCTTCTGCCTGTTGTTGCAGTTGCTGTGGGATTGTTCATCGTATCGGGGCATGCGTTGAAGCGGTTCGAGCGCATCAAGAAGAATCCTATCGACACGGCATACGGCGTCGAGGGTATGGTTCGCGAGCGCAAGAACGCCTTTTCCGGAACGCATCTGCGCGAGATGGTGACGGGCGTCGCCCTATGCATCGCGGCGGCCGTTCCCGTGATTGCCGTGAACGCTCTCGAGGAGTCCGAAGCGAACGGCCTGTTTTCCATGGTCGTTCTTTTGATCATCGTTTCTTTGGGCGTCGCTCTCATAGTCCATGCGTCGATCATCTGGGGCGGTTTCGACGCCCTGCTCGAAGAGGAGGACTACCGTCGCTCCGTGAAAAGGTTCAACAGAAGCGTGGCGGGACCGTACTGGTCGGTCGTCCTGGTGCTCTATCTGCTTTCGAGCTTCGTCACGATGCATTGGGAGATCACGTGGATCATCTGGCCCGTCGCCGGCGTCGCGTATTGGATGATGTTCCAGTTCCGCCACGCGTTCAATCGCTGAATGCCCCGGGCGTTTCCGCATGCGGGGTCGAGCGAGTTGCGCGGGGCGTTTCCGCATGCGTTCAACCGTTGAATATCCGAGGCGTTTCCGCATGATTCCTGCCGCCGCCTCGCGGTATGTTGTTCAGTTTTCTATCTATGGGCAGGGGTATAGCCTCGACACCGAGCGCGCCTGTTGAGCCTGTTGTCCGCCGGACGGTTCCATCCATGGATGGGTATAAGATTTTGAGACGGGCAGAGTGGAGAGGGCTCGCAGTTCCATCCATGGATGGGGCGGGGCGTAAGACGCAAGCGTAGCTGATCGGCAATTCTGAATGTGCCATCCATGGATAAAAAGGGTATAGCCAGGATGCACAGGATGAACGTGATGGCTGAGATAGCCTTGATGACTGTGATGACTGTGATGACTGTGATGACTGTGATGACTGTGCAGTACCATCCATGGATGAAAAAAAGGGGGGTATAGCCCCTTTTCGACCATCGAATTCGACGCCGATGTCAAAAAATCGCTGTTTAGAGAATCTCGCGCATCATTTCTGTTGTACCCACAACGAAACTGCCCTTAATCAAGCGTCACTTCGTTGCAATAACAACATATGGACTGAAAATATACCCCTATAGGGTATACTAAGCTTCGATTTTTTGGCATCGAGGAAGGGTTTGACTTACGGCCTTCGGCGCATGACCGCATACGATCCGCACGACCCGCACGACCTGCGCGATCCGCACGGCCCACGCACGACCCGCACGACCTGCGCGGTCGGCACGGCCCATGCAGCCCGCATGACCCACACGCCTGCACGGCCCGCACGGCCACGCGCGACCGCAGAGTGGCCGACCGCAGTGCCTCCGCTAGAATGCGGCGTCGAACGGCTCGCCGACCTCGGGCATCACGGTTCCGCGGGAAAGCTCGGACACGGCGACGGAGAACGCGTCCTGCGTCCCGTCGAGCATGCGCACGCGGCAGGTGACGGCATCCGTCCAGGCGGCGTCCTGCATCTTCGCGCCGGATTCTTCCACGAGCTTCGCGAACTGGTCGTAAAGGGCATAGGGAACGCGGCAGGTCGCGTCCACGCAGCGCGAGATCGTCATGATCTCGGCCCGCGCGACGGCTTCCTGGGCCGCTTGGGAATAGGCGCGCACGAGCCCGCCCGTGCCGAGCAGCACCCCGCCGAAGTAACGCGTGGTCACGCAGACCACGTCCTGGAGCCCGGCACCCTGCAGGACCGAAAGCGTGGGAAGCCCTGCGGTCTTCTGAGGCTCCCCGTCGTCGGAATAGCGCGTCCGTCCAGGCCCTCCGTTCGCATCGCGCATCACGTAGGCGTAGACGTTGTGGCGCGCCATGCGGTTCGCGGCACGCACCTCCTCGATGAACGCGAGGGCTTCCTCTTCGGCCGCGACGTGCGCGAGGCTCGCGATGAAGCGGCTCTTCTTGATCTCGACCTCGGCCGTGGAACGACCGGATATGGTGGCGTATGCGTGCATATGCGGTACTATAGCGCACCGGCGGCAGTTCGACGCAATCTGCAGCGCAGACATGCGTCGTGCCGTTCCTCAGCATCCCCGCGAACGAGGCCGCATCGATTCTCGTGCAGAACGTGATACGTGGTACCATAGCGTGCGGCGCACGTCCTTCACGCCCGCCATCTTCCCAGACCATCGCGCCTTCGAGCGCACAGTAGATTGGATACGCGCATGCCCAACGAAGGCAGCTTCGACGCGAGCCTCAAACGCAGCAACGAGATTCGCGCAGACATCAAGGTCAATCCCGGCAACTATCGCATGCTCACGGGCGACCGCCCGACGGGTCGTCTGCACCTGGGGCACTACTTCGGCAGCATCCAGAACCGCGTCGCCATGCAGGATGCCGGCGTGAATTGCATGATCCTCATCGCCGACTACCAGGTCATCACCGACCGAGATACGACCGAGCACATCCAGGACAACGTCTACAACATGGTGATGGACTACGTGGCCGCCGGCATCGACCCTGCGCGCACGCCCATCTTCACGCATTCCGCCGTGCCCGCCGAAAACCAGCTCATGCTGCCGTTCCTCTCGCTCGTGAGCGAGGCGGAGCTCCAGCGCAATCCCACGGTGAAATCCGAGATGGAAGCCTCGGGCCACGAGCTCACGGGGCTGCTGCTCACCTATCCCGTCCATCAGGCCTGCGACATCCTGTTCTGCAAGGCCAACATCGTGCCCGTCGGCAAAGATCAGCTACCCCATATCGAGGTCACGCGCCAGATCGCCCGTCGATTCAACAAGCGCTACGGCAAGGTGTTCCCGGAACCCGAAGGCATCTTGTCCGACGCGATCGAGATTCCCGGGCTTGACGGCCGCAAGATGTCGAAGAGCTACGGCAACTCCATCATGCTCGGCGCCACGGCGGAGGAAACGGCGAAGCTCGTCAAGAAGTCCAAGACCGATTCCGAGCGCATGATCACCTTCGACAAGGAAGGGCGTCCGGGCGTGTCCGCGCTGCTGACCACGGCGGCGCTCTGCACCGGCCGCACCGAGGCGGACATCGCCGAAGAGATCGGAGAAGGCGGGTCGGGGCAGCTCAAGCGTTATGTCACCGAAAGCGTGAACGAATTCCTCGCTCCGCACCGTGAGCGCCGGCGCGCGTTCGAGGGCGACCTCGACTACATCAAGGACGTCATCCATGAGGGCAACAAGGCGGCCTGCGCCATCGCCGAACAGACGCTCGCGGAGGTCCGCGAGGCCATGGGCATGGTGTATTAGAGGAACGCCTCTCCTAGCCTAGCAGGTCGAGCAGGTCTTCCTTCGTAAGGGATGCGAGCGACGTTCCGCCGCCGCTGCCGACGATGCGGTCGGCCAGGTCGGATTTCGCATCCTGAAGCTTCAGGATGCGTTCCTCGATTGTGTCCTTCGCGATCACCCGGTACACGTTGACGATGCGCGTCTGTCCCATGCGGTGCGCGCGGTCGGTCGCTTGGTTCTGCGCCGCGGCATTCCACCAGGGATCCGCGTGCAGCACCACCGAGGCGCCGGTCAGATTGAGCCCCGTTCCGCCCGCCTTGAGCGAGATGAGGAAAACCGGCGTGTCATCGGCGTTGAAGGCGTCGACGAGCGCGAGGCGCTTCTTCTTGGGCGTCGATCCCGTGATAACGTAATGCTTCACGCCTTGCTCGGAAAGCTTCGCTCCGATGATATCCAGATAACTGGTGAACTGCGAGAATACGAGCACCTTCTCGCCTGAGGCGATGCAGGACGCGATGGTGTCCATGATCGCCTGCTCCTTCGCGCCGCCGCCGCGGTAGTCGGCATAGAGCAGGCTCGGGTCGAGCGCGATCTGGCGCAGGCGCGTGAGTTCGGCGAGTATCTCCACCTTGCTTCGGCCGTCGTCCCCCTCTTCGCCCTCGTGCGCGATCTTCGTGCGAAGCAACTGCTCGTGCGCCTGATAGAGCGCGCGTTGCTCGCCTTCGAGCCGGGCATAGACGACCGACTCCCATTTTTCGGGCAAATCGGTCAGGACGTCCGCCTTCCGGCGCCGCAGGATGAACGGGCCTACGAGGGCGGACAGCCGTGCGGCCGCCTCTTCGTCGCCGCCCATGATGGGCGTCTCGAACCGGTCGCGGAAGCGCGTGTACGATCCGAGCAGCCCCGGCATCAGGTAGTCGAAGATGCTCCAGACTTCGGAGACGCGGTTTTCGATCGGCGTTCCCGTCAGCGCGATGCGATGCGCGGCATCTATGGCCTTCACGGATGCGGCCGCCTGCGTCTCGTGGTTCTTGACGTACTGGGCCTCGTCGAGCGCCTCGCACCAGAAGCGCATGCCCGCATAGTCTTCGATATCGCGCTTGAGCAGATCGTATGATGTGATGAATACATCGGCGTCCGCGCGGCGGCGCGCTTCCGCCCGCGCGTCGGCGTCCCCCGCTACGACCGCGACGCGCAGATCCGGGGCGAACCGTTCGAATTCCGCCGCCCAGTTGTACACGAGCGACGCGGGGCAGACGACGAGGCTCGGTCCTGTCGTCCGCGCCTCGTCGCGGCGCGCAAGCAGCAGGCAGATGAGCTGGAGCGTCTTGCCGAGGCCCATCTCGTCGGCGAGGATGCCGCCGAACCCGAGGTCTATGAGGTGGGACATCCATCGGAATCCGGCCTCTTGGTAGGGGCGCAGCGTCGCGGCAAGCCCGACGGGCACGCGGTAGGCGTCTTCGTCTATGGTCTTGAAGGCGTCCACCCACGCGACGAACGAGGCATCCTTCGCGTCGTCGTCGGCAAGCGCGTCGAGCGCGAACGCATCGAAGGCCGGTGCCGTCGCGCGTCCGGCGTCGAGCTGCGCCTTCGAGGCGTTGATGAGACTCGCGGCCTCGTCGATGCGCGCCAGGTCCACGCCGGCGATGCGGATGAGCGTGCCGTCCTTGAGGCGATGGTAGTCCTTGCGCCTGCGATAGCTTGCAAGCAGGGCGGAAAGCTCGTCGGCGGGCATGCCTTCTACCTCGAAGCTGACGTCGATGAGCGACGACTTCAGCGAGAGGCCGACCGATACGCTCGGGCGGGCGGACGAGGCCAGGCGGTTGAATTCGGGTGTGGCGAACACCTCGCCGATGCGTTGCAGCTCGGAGACGCCCTCGAAGGCCAGGCGGCCGAGCGCGTCCGTCTCGTCGTCGGGGATGATGCAGACGCCGTCTTCCCTGATCTCGGGGAAGTAGCGGCGAACGATGTCGCGCGCGGGAGCCTCTGCCGTCTCATCGGCGTAATCCTGCCGTCCGAGCGTGGCGAAGAGCCCATGGGACTGCGATCCGTATGCTGCGACGGGGCGGCATTCCACGCCGCCGGCTCCGCGATCGATATAGAACTCGAGCGTGCAAGGGCGCGGGCGGAGCTCTTCGAGTTGAGGCGGAAGGTGCACGTCGATGGCTCCGTCGAGCGAGGCGGCGACGAGGGGGACGAAGCGTTCGGCGTCGTCTTCGGTCAACAGGAGCTGGCGCACGGGGCTTGCGTACACGTCGAGCAGGAAGTCTGCAGCTGCACGCATGGCGGGCGAGCAGCGGTAGAACGCGTCGCCCTTCCAGGCGTAGAGCGTTCGGCCGCAGTCCACGAAACGCACCTGGCCGGAACGGACGAGCTCGAAACCGTTTTCGCCAAGGGGTTTGACGACGATGGAAAGGGGCGGATCGGCTTCGACGACGTGCATGGCCCGTCCGCGCGAGGTTTCCTTCGATCCGTCGCGCAGCCGGAAGCCCTCTTCTTCGAAGAGCCGCACGAGCTCGTCTATCTCAGGCGGGGAGATGTGCAGGTCGCGCTCGATGCGGCGCAGGCCGAAACCCCATTGGGCGTGCGCATCCATCGTGCGGCGGGATGCAAGCGCACGGTCGAGGAACGCGAGCACGTCCCGTCCGTGTGCCGAGAACGCGTCGGGCGCATGGACGAATCCGAGCTTCTTGCCGTACGAGACGTACTCGCCCGCCTTCACGTTGTCGAGCACATCGGAGATGCTCGGCAGGATATAGGATCCGTGCGCGCCGCGGATCTTGAAGCGCGCGTTCCATGCGCCGAGGTCGTAGGCAAGTTCGAGAGAGAAGTCGATGCTGCCCCGATCGTCTCCGTCCGTGCCGGCGCGCACGCGCAGGGCGGGTGTCGCGCGGTCGAGATAGTCGGCGATGCACGACGACGTCTTGATGAAGCGGGTGGGGTCGTAGCCTTCGTACGATCTCATGTTGCGGTTGTAGTCGAGCGCGACGGCCATGCAGTGCTTGCAGGGGCCGGTCCTGTCGGCGCGGGCCGCCTCCGCGCATCCGCATGCGTATCCCGCGACCGATCCGTTCGATTCATCCACGGTGATGGATGCGTCCACCGACCCCGTCGACGTCGTCGCGTCGTCGATCGAAGCATGCAGGACGGTGAGATGCTTGCGGTAGGAAAGGCGTCGGTTGAAGATGGGATAGCCGCGCGCGGCGATGGTGCGTGCGCGGTTGAGCGCGAGCGATCCTCCCAGACGTTTAAGAATGTTCTCTGAAATCATCGGCGTCCGATTGCGAGGTCGTCGGTGTCGAGCCAGATGGTGAAAGGTCCGTCGTTTTCCAGTTCGACCTGCATGTCCGCACCGAACTCGCCGGTTTCCACGTGGTCGACGTCGGCGCGGGCCGCGGCGACGAACGTCTCGTAGAGCGGGATGGCCGCATCCGGACGCGCAGCGTTGGAAAACGAGGGGCGCGCACCGCGCCGGCAGTTCGCGTACAGGGTGAACTGGCTGACGATCAGGACGTCTCCTCCGATGTCGGCAAGGGAGAGGTTGGCTTTGCCGTTCCCGTCGTCGAAGATGCGCAGCCGCGCGATCTTGTTCCAGAGCACGCCGACGCAGGCTGCGTCGTCTTCATGCCCGATACCGAGCAGGATGACGTAGCCGCGCCCGATGGAGCGTTCGACATCGCGGTCGATCGTGATGCGTGCGTGCGAGACGCGCTGGATAAGAGCCCTCATGTGCTCCTCCTTACCGGCAAGCAACGGCGGCGTGCAGCCGTCTTCGTGATTTCTTGAACATGATACTCTGCTCGGTATGACCAAGGAGGTTCGCGCATGCAACGACCAGAAGCCGTGCTGTTCGACAACGACGGCACCCTCGTCGATACCTACGATTTGATTCTCGCGAGCTTTCGCCACTGTACCCGCGAGGTGCTGGGCGTCGAGCTTCCGGAGGATGAGCTCATGAGCAACCAGGGTCAGCCGCTCGACGTGCAGATGACGCATCTGAGCGACGACCCTGAGATTCAACGCCTGCTCCTCGACTCATACCGCGCGCATAACCATGCGCACCACGACGCCGCGGTCTCCGCCTTTCCCGGCGTGCGCGAGGGGCTGGCGCGCCTTGCGGATGCGGGCATATCCCTGGGCGTCGTCACGTCCAAGACGCATTGGCTCGCGCAACGCGGTTTCAAGATCCTGGGTCTGGACGGCTTCTTCTCCGCGCTGGTGGGAAGGGAAGACACGGCGCGGCATAAGCCCGATCCCGAGCCGGTCGCGTACGGCGCGACGCTTCTCGGCATCGATCCTCGTCGGTGCGTCTATGCGGGCGATAGCCCCTTCGACGTGCAGGCGGGGCGGGCCGCTCACGCCGCGACCATAGCTGTGAGCTGGGGGTCATTCTCCCATGAGAGGCTTGAGGCCGAGCATCCCGATGCGATCTGCGACACCTTCGACGAGCTTGCGGATATCGTCCTCGCCGGCTTCCCCCGCCATGGCGAGGAAGAAAGGGAGTGAAGATGGAACTGCTCGAACGCATGCGCCGCCATTCTCAGGACATCCCCGATGCGCTTGCGGTGAAGACGTCCGATGGGGAATTCGCCACGTATCGTGCGCATTGGAGCGCCTCCGAAGCCATCGCCGCCTTCCTGCGCACGGCCGATATCGCCGCCCATGAGCCCGTCGTGGTCTACGGGCATACATCGCCTCTTATGACCGAGTGCTTCCATGCCTGCATGAAGAGCGGTCATCCCTACGTTCCTCTCGACTGCCATACGGTTCCGAGCGATCGCGTCGCCAATATCGTCGGCCAGATCGGGAGCCCGACCGTGCTTGCGGTCGAGGATTTTCCCACCGTCGCGACCCGGGGCCTTGTCATTCCTCGCGCGGAGCTTGAGCGCATCGTGGCCGACGGCGTGCGCGCAGGTGCCGTATCCGATGAATCCGCCTGGGTTTCCGGAGAGGATCTCTGCTACATCCTGTTCACGAGCGATGCGACCGGCGCGCCCAAGGGCGTGCAGGTCACGGCCGATTGCGTGGATAGCTTCGCACGGTGGGCGCTGACCTTGGGCGGTATCGGCAAGGAGGGCCTGACCTTCTTGAACAAGGCATCCTTCTCGTTCGATCTCTCGATCTTCGGCCAGGTCATGTCGTTTCAGGCGGGCGGAACGCTCTATAGCCTGACGAAGTCCGCACAAGACGATTTCGTGAAGCAGTTCCGGGCGTTCATGGAATCGAAGGTGGACGTGTGGGTGTCGACGCCCTCGTTCGTCGACGCGTGCCTCGCCGAGAAGACGTTCGACGGCGCGCTGCTCAAGAACCTCAAGCTCTTCCTGTTCAGCGGCGAGACATTGACGAATGCGACGGCCTGTCGTTTGCTGAAACGCTTTCCGAAGGCGGTCATCGTGAACACCTACGGACCCGCGGAATCGACGGTCGCCGTGACGAGCGTCACGGTGACGCCCGAGATGGCCGAGGCCGATGCGCCCCTCGCCGTCGGGCTGCCGAAGCCGGGCACGCGCATCCGCGTCGTGGACGCGCACGGATCGGACGTGCCTGCCGGCCGGCATGGCGAGATCGTCGTCGAAGGCGACACGGTGGCCAAGGGGTATTTCGGTCGTGAGGATCTGACGGCGAAGGCCTTCGGCATTGCGGATCTCGACGGAAGGCCCGTGCGCACGTACCGCACGGGCGACGAAGGCTGGCTGGACGCCGAGGGAATGCTGCATTATCGCGGGCGTCTTGACCTGCAGGTGAAGCTCGACGGCTTCCGCATCGAGCTGGGCGATATCGAAGAGAATCTTCGGAGGCTCGATGCTGTCGAGACGGCTGCGGTCGTGCCTGCGATGCGGGACGGGCGCGTCACGCACCTCGTCGCGCATGTGGTGTCCGCCGAGGCGCGCGTCGAATCCGACTTCCGCGAAGGATTGAAGCTCAAAGGGGCGCTCAAGACGAATCTCCCGCCCTACATGATCCCCCGCAAAATCGTCTTCCACGACGCGCTCCCCATGACGCCGGATGGCGAGGTCGATCGCGTGGCCCTTGCGGCCCTGTAGACGAAGGGGGGCGCATATTCACCGACAACGCGCCTATTGGTTTCGCACGTGCAGCCCTGTAGACGAGGGGCGCCGTTCGGACAAGGCCGGCTGTGGCGCAGAGGGCAGGGAATGGCTTCGCAGGCGATAGGCCGGCTTGCAGGCAGGAAGAGGCTAGGCCCAGGGGTCGCGCTGGAAGACAGGCTCGGGCATGGGCGGCCGGTCGGAGTAGGGATCGTAGCCGTCGTCGTCTTCCTGCTCTGCGCGCGCGAAGGGATCCTGCCGGAGGGCGCTGCAGACGGCGGAGGGATTTGCGGTCTGTTCCGTGCGCGTGCGGGATCGCCGGGGTTCTTCCGCGCCGATGTCCCGTCGTCTGGATTCCTCCGCATGATCCGCCTGGTCGTCAGCTGCGCCGGCCCTGTCTTCGTCCCCGGCTTTGGCATGCAGGGGTTTGCCCGGCGTTTTCTTGCCACGAGAACCAGCGAAGTCCGGTTTTCCGTCTTTGCCGGTCGCAGGTGCGTTGTCCTCGCAGGCCATCCGTTCGAGCAAGGGTTCGACGTAGGCAATAGCGCCGATGCGCACCGTACCGGCCCATGCGAAGGCGAAAGGCGTCGAAAGACCCGGCTTCATCGCGAGCATGGTCACGGTCTCATCGGCCTTGATGCAGGGACGCACCGCGCGTCCCGTCTGGGCGGAAAGGCCGCTCGGCACGTCGGCGGCGATGATGAAGGCGCCCGCGTTCCGCGCGCGCACGGCCGCTTCGATCCACGCGTCGAAAGGCGCGGCGACGGAGCCGCCCGAAAACCCGGTGCCGAGGATGGCATCGATGATGACGGCAGCGCTTTCCAACTCGGATTCAAGCGCAGCGGGATCGGGGGAGACGAGGACGCGTGCGCCATGCTCCTCGAGCGCTGTCAGCGCTTCGATCGCGGCATTGCGTGCCGGCTGGGCGCGCAGGTCGTGCGGCTCTTTCGCGCAGATGACGCTTACAGGCAGGCCGGCATCGGCCAATATGCGCGCCGCGACCCATCCGTCTCCTCCGTTGTTGCCGTTGCCGCAGAGCACGACGATCTTGGATGCGTCGCACGCCCGACGGCGAGCACCGTCATGTCCGGCGCGGGGTTCGTCCGAAGGGTGCGGACAGGAGCGATCGTTCGTTTCGTTCGTCCCGGTCGTTTCGCTCGTCTTGTTAGTCTCGGTCGGTTCCTTCGCGTCGTCGCGCAACGCTTCTATCCTCGCGATGGCGCGATGTGCGATCCATGCCCCCGCTCGATCCATGAGGGTTGAAAGCGGCGTGCCTGCGTTGGCGATCGCCTGCTCGAGCCTCACGACATCGGGCACGTCGAGAAGGGGAGCCTCCGATGCGGCTGCGGCCGCAGCCAGCGGCCGGTATGCGTCCACGAGCGCATCAAGCCCCATGGCGGCGTTCGCGGGGCTCGTGGAGGGAAGCTGCACGCAGGCGATTCCCGTTTTCGGTTCGCTGAAGCGACGATAGGCTTGAGCAGCGGCGGTACCGGTGCAGAAGACGGCCGCGACGGGCGCCGCATCCATGATGCGCGCAAGGTCGTTCGGCACGGCGTCGCGGATGCTCGCATCCTTCGCGCCTGCGATGCGGCATGAGGCGAGCACGTCCCACAGCGCGATATGGTGGCGGAGCAGCTGGTCGATCCGTTCCTCGTTCGTGCGCGCCAACGGTTCGTCGAAGAGCTGCGCGATCACGCGCCAGAACCGGTTGCGCGGATGCGCGTAGTAGAAGCCTTCCTTGCGCGACCGGGGCGAGGGCATCGTTCCCAGCACGAGTACTTGCGACTGTTCGTCGAACACGGGTTCGAACGGATGCGTGACGTCCTGCGCGGCGGGCATGCAGAGCTCCTTCTACGAGATTCTCTTCTCCATGATGCAGTCATCCATGATAAAGCCTGAGCGGGCGGACAGGCTATGGTCGGATTTTCGGAAGGTTTCAGCATGCATGAAGCTTCGGTGCGCGCAGGCATCGCGAGGCATATAGAATGGTTGCGTAAGAATGCTTTGCGAGCGCGAGAGGCGCGGTTCCGTTTTCCGCCGCCTTCTTCCGCATGATCGTGTTTCAAAGGTCGTGGCCCATGCTTGATGAACTGCATGTTCGAAACATAGCCCTCATCGAAGACGCCGATTTCCGTCCGAGCGAGGGGCTGACCGTCGTCACGGGCGAGACCGGTTCGGGCAAGTCCGCCCTCCTGTCCGCGCTGAAGCTGCTGGTAGGGGAGCGGGCCGATACCGCAACGGTTCGCGAAGGGGCACCGTCTGCCCAGGTGGAAGGTCGGTTCTTTTTGAAGGGCGAAGCCGTCGCTCCCGACGGGCACGTCGTCGCGCGCCGCCTCGGCGCTGACGGACGCAGCCGCGTATCCGTCGACGGTTCCATGGCGAGCGTGCGCGAGCTGTCCGAGCGATTCGGCGTCACCGTCGATCTGTGCGGGCAGCACGAGCATCAGCATCTCATGCGCGCCGCGAACCATGCGGCCATGCTCGACGCCTGGGGCGCGTCGACGATCGCACCCGTTCTCTCCGAATACCGGAGTCGTTTCCGTGAAGCCGAAGCCGCCGTTGCGCGGCTCGAAGACCTGCGCGAACGCAGTAGGGTAACGTCTGCGCAAGTGGAAGAGGCCCGCTTCATCCTGAGGCGCATCGATGAGGTGGCGCCCCTGTCGGGAGAATACGAAGAGGTCATGGATCAGCTTCCGCGTGCGGAAAACGCCGAGGAGCTTGCGCGCGCATCCGCCGTGGCGTATGACCGCATCGCCTCGGAGGGCGGTGCGCTCGAGCTCATCAACGAGGCTGCAGGCGCGCTCGAGGCCATGGCCGGAGCCGATCCCGCCTTGGCGGGAAGCGCGGAGTCGTTGCGCGAGGCGGCGTATCTCATCGAAGACGTCGAACGCGACGTGCGCGCATACCGCGATGCGATCGACAGGGACCCGCAGTTGCTTATCGACCTGCAGGAACGAGCCTCGGCGCTCCAGGGGCTGATGCGGGCGTACGGCCCGCGCATGGAAGACGTCTTCGCCGCCCGAGCGCGAGCGGAGGAGATCGTGTCATCCGTGGATCACGGTGCGGAGCTCGTCGCCCGCGCGCAGGCCGACGTCGACGAGGCCGAATCCGCGCTCGTCTCGGCGGCCCATGCACTCGATGAGGCTCGCGAGGCGGCCGCGCCTCTCTTCGAAGCGCGCGTCAACGAGCAGCTCTCCAGGCTCGAAATGTCGGGGGCGCAGCTCGTCTGCCGCGTCGTGCGGCTTGATCGTGCGCGCTGGACCGGCTCGGGTTCGACATCGATCGAATTCCTTTACCGTGCGTCCGAATCCATGACGCCCCGGCCTCTGTCCCGCATCGCGTCCGGCGGCGAGATCAGCCGCGTCATGCTTGCCTGCAAAGTGGCGCTCGGTGCCGTAGACGATCGGGAAACGCTCGTGTTCGACGAGGTCGATGCAGGCGTCGGAGGGTCGGTGGCGACTGCTCTGGCCGATGTGCTCGCCCGCCTTGCGAAGACCCATCAGGTCATCGTCGTCACCCATCTTGCGCAGGTGGCCGTACGTGCCGATTCGCATTACGTGGTGCGCAAGAGCGAAGGCGACGACGGACTTCCCGTTACCAGCCTGTCTGCCGTGGAGGGCGATGCACGCGCCTTCGAGATCGCCCGCATGCTTTCGGGAGGTGCGAGCGCGGCGTCTCTTGCGCACGCGCGCGAGCTGCTTGAGAAGGCGTGATCCCTCGCGTATCGAAGCGCTGGCGAAAGGCAGAAGAAAGCGTCGCATCGAGAAGAATCCCGGCGCGACGCTTTCTATCGATCGACCTGTGCATTGGCTGCTGGGGCATAGGTTCCGAACAGGGAGGGGGCGATCGGAACCTATGAGGCTCTCAACTAGTCGACGCTCAGGCCGTCTTTCGAGTTGTAGCTTGCATGCGCACCGTCGACCGTCATGTCCGCGCTCGCAAGCGTGTATCGGTAGTTTTTCTGCTGGCTGTCTTCGCGGGCGGTGGCAACGTGCACTGCGGCGATGCGTGCCTCGAAGCTGCACGAGCTCAGCTCCATGCCGGAAAGCTGTTCGCTTCCCTTGAGGGCATCGAAGAACTCGCCGAACTTGGGGTCGTCCATGCTGATGGTCGCAGGGCTGTCTTGGTCGGTCAGTCCCAGATCCATGGTGGCGAACAGGTCGATTGCAGCCATGATGACCCTTTTCGCCTTCATGCGGGTGTCGGCCTCGACCTCTTCGGTCTCATGCACGCCCTTCTCCTGCACGATGTCATGCGCGTGCTTCGCGGCGGTCCTGCCTCCGTTGATACATTCGGCCGAAGCGGTTCCGGGTACATCGATCGGATACACGTCGCGGTACAGCATCATGGAGTCGAGGCCGATGCAGAAGACGTTTTCCATTCGGTCGCCATCGGTTTTGACGGGTCGGAAGCTGCGATCGATGGTCACGCCGCCGAGAGGCCCTTCCATGGCTTCGTGGATGCGGGCCAAGGTGAAGGGAGGGGTGACGATGGGGTCGAGGTATTCCGCGTCTTTTCCGAACCATGCGTCCTTGCCTTTTTCGCAGTCGGCATTGTATTCGTCGACGGCTGCCTGCAGCGCCTTGGCGTCGACGCCTGCTTTCTCGGCGAGCTCTGCGATTGAGTCGGCCTGCCAGGCATCTTCGCCTTTCTCGTAGAGGGCCTTCCACTGCTCATCGAGGTCGACCCCCCATTCGGCCGCCTGGTCGGCGAATTCCTTGCTGAGCGAGGTGATGATGTCGGCGTCGCACACCAGATAGGCGTAGCCGTCCTGCAGATGGATGGGTGCAGACTGCGTGATGTTGTTGCCCGTGCGGCGCGCGCAGCTTTCATCTACGAATCGTTCCATATCTTTGTTGACCCATATGCCCTTTCCGCCGGAGCAGAAGGCACCGTAGAAGGGACCGAACGTCGCGATGTCGGCAAGCCTGCCGATGCGGTTGTATTTCAGGTAGCAGACCCCGGTGTATTCCATGCCGCCCGCTGCAAGGATCATATTGATGCCGTCGCCCCAATGCCCGGGTGTGCCGATGAGCTCAAGCATGTCGAGGTTGAAGCCGTGCTTGAGCAGCCTCTTCTCGTCATTTGCGAAACCGCCGGTCGCGACGATGACGGCAGGAGCGCGGAAAACCACCAGGTCGCCGAAGGCGTCCTGTGCATAGACGCCGTTCACATCGCCGTTTTCGTCATAGTAGAACTCGAGTGCGCGACTATTCAGACGGATGTCTACGCCGAGCTCGCGTGCTTTGGCCTCCATGGGGACGAGGTAGCCGACGGCTGCGGCTCCGTCTTTGTACCAATGGAAGGTGTCCACCTTGCCGCCGCCAGCGCCGAAAGGATAATTATCGATGAGACCCGAGTATTCGACGCCGCACTCGTCGGCGAGCCATTCGAGGTTTCCTGCGGAATTGTTGATCAGGTCTTTGTAGAACAACCCATCCACATACCATTGCGGCTTGCCGAGCTCTTCCTGCATGACGACCGATTTGTCGACTTCGATGCCCTGTTCCTTCTGGAAACGGCTGTCGACGGCAAAGGTTCCTTCCACGCCCTGTCCGTTTCCGCCGACGACCGATTGGCCCTCGAGCGCGATGACGCGGTCTCCGTTCATGGCGGCCTGTACCGAGGCTGCAAGGCCGGAAAGCCCGCATCCGACCACGAGGACGCCGCAGTCGATGGTTTCGGTCACGTTGTTCGGGTCGACCACTATCCCCGAACTGTTGATGGTATCGACGGATGCTCCGTCTGCCTTCGCGCCATTCGTTTCCGGTGCGGCGCTTTCCGATTTCGCGCAGGATTGCAGCCCCATGCCGGCCATCGTCGCCCCGGCGAGCCCGAACGCTCCCGTGGCGAGGAAATTACGTCGTGTCAATTCGAATCCCATGATGTTCCTCCCTTTGTGTCGGATGCGTGCGAGGCGTTTCTCCTATGCGCGGCGGAGCTGTCAGCCGTCGTCCGAATCGCCTCGACGCCCTGTCGAGAGAAGCCTATCGAGGCGTGCAGGGGCGGAAAACATGCCTAAATGATGAGAATGGCCGCGAGGAAAAAATCACCCATAAGTAGTTACATGGCATTCACCAGGCGCTTCGCCTGCAATGTCCTGGACGAGCCATCGACCGTTCCCGCCGAAGCCTATACTGTTCGTTCAGCCGCAAGGGAGGAGGCGAGGTGGAATCGCGCATCGCAGACATCAAGAAGGCGTTCACCGGTTCGGCATCTCCGTTGGCCGTATCGGGTGCAAGTCTCTATTGGGCTTGGGTGGACCACGTCGCGTTCACGAACAGCTTCGTTGAAGACGGCGGATCGGGAATTTTCGCGCTCAGCTTTCTTTCTGTGTGCGCGTGCAGCATCCTGATTCTCGGCTTGTTCGCGCTCAGCTCTCGCTTCTCGGGTTTTCTCGTTGGAGGGGGCAACAGGCTTCTGTTTCTTCTGGGCGTGGGAGGAGTGGCGGGAAGTCTCGTGTCGTTCCTGAGCGGCGGAAGCGTCGTGCTTCTCGTATGCGCGTCCTTGCTTACGGGAGCCTGTTTTTCCGGTTATGTTATAGCGTGGGGTGAAATTTGCATTGCAGAGGGGCATCGGAAGGCCTTGCTGCATATTTCGTCTGCCTGGTCTGTAGGACTGGTCGTCAATCTTGCTATCGGGCTCTTGCAGCCTTTCGCTTCGGCATTCGTGCTTTCCCTGCTGCCGATCGCTTCGTACGGCGTGTATCGCATGCTTGCAGCTCGACGGGATGACCCGACGTGCAGGATCATCGTGCCTAAGAACCCTGGAAGGTCCAAGGCCGACCATGGCTTCGACAGCCGCCTTCTCATGCTCATCTGCGCATTCTGCGCGGCGTTCGGCATCATGTATTATTCCCAGATCGTCGTTTCGGCCGACGTTTTTTTCAGCATCCGCGGATTCGATGCCGTCGTGACGCGCGGGTGCATGGCCCTGTTCGTGCTTGCCTTGTATCTGGGCCCTTTGCGCGACAGAATGCATCTTCTGTTCAAGGCTTGCAGCTTCGCGCTTATCGTAGGTCTTGCAGCGATGGTCGTCGGTGTTTTCACCCCGCACGCGAACAGGCTCGGCAGTATTGCCATAGCCGCAGGGTATTGCAGCTTCGACATACTTGTCTGGACCATGATCGCAGCGCATGGGCGCAGCTCGAGGCATGCTCCCTGGAGAATTATCTGCATCGCCATGATTGCCGAGCAGGCAGGCATACTTGCGGGCGCTTCCGTCGGGGCGGCTCTATCTCTTCTCGACGTGTCTTCGGGGGTTCGGATGGCGATTCTGACGGGAATGAACCTGGCGGCCGTGGCCGCCCTTCTAGGATTTACGGAATATGGGTCGCGTCTGTGGATGTTGATGGTGCAAGGTGAGCAGTCGGATGACTCGGCGCCGAATGCGAATCGGGCCGACGACGGCATCCGTGCCTTCGCAGGGGCGTATGGCCTGACCGAACGCGAGACGGAGATACTCGGCCTGTTCGTTACCGGAAGAAGCATGTCTTACATAGCCGAAGAGCTGGTGGTCTCTACGAACACCGTGAAAACCCACATACGGCATATTTATGCGAAATGCGGCGCCCATGGCAAGCAGGAGCTCATAGACATGGTTCAGAAATACAGGCTTCGACCGGGCTCGACTTCTGCATCTCAGCCTGAAAAGTGATTTCTAAGATGAATCTTCCTTAGAAAAAAGTTGAGGCCCGATAGGGAGTCGGGCCTCGAAGGGAGGGGTGTACGGCGGTCATGCCGCCGCTTCTGCTTGGGAAAGCAGGCAAGGGGATAAAGGGATTTGAAAAGGAGGGAGGGAATCCCGCTTGCAGCACGTAGTATAAACGTCGGGTTTCAAGACCGTATGAACCGCCTGTGGACGTCTCATGGAAGCGGTTTCGTCATGAAGTGAAGACGCGTCCCGCCGCTCGCGTCCGGACGGCTGGGATACAATCGAATCCCGACCGGTTCCAGACCCTGCGTTGCATCCGCACGCATTCGATATGACGTCGGCACGTGCAACAGAGGAGGCCGCATGGCAGACATCGAGTTCAGATTCCATCGCGATATGCTGGTCCTTTCCGCTCCGATCGACTATCGTCTGGCCGAGCGCGGGGTGGACGTGGACGCCGACATGGAGTTCATGAGCCTTTTCGAAGACGACACCGTGTCCGATCTCCTGTCCATGGAGCAGATCGCAGGCGCCGCATGCCTGGTCACGAACACCGAGGGAATCTGCCGCGCACGCCTTGCCCATCGCCGCATGGAAGATGCGGCCGCGGATATCGCTTCGAGCGCGCTCGCCGCCGCAACAGGACTTGCCCCTCAGCACGTCATCTGCGCTATCGGACCTTGCGGCCTTCCGCTCGATCCATCTGACGAAGCGTCTCTCGAACGCACGCGCGCCCAATACGAAGGCGCGGTCAGGGCGTTCGGCGGCGCTCCCTTCGACGCTATCCTGCTCGACGGCATGCGCACCGTCCACGATATGGCCTGCGCCATCGAAGGAGCGCGCCGTGCGACGGATCGGCCCGTGCTCGCGTCGGTCACGCTCGGTGCGGACGGAACGTTCGACGGGGCGCCTCTGGAAAACGCCGCTTCATGCATGGCCGCCGCCGACGTCGTCGGCATACGCTCGTCGCTCGGCATCGACGCCTTGACGGATGCCGTCGCAACGCTCGCGCGCGTCTGCACCCAGCCTCTTCTCGTGCAGATCGACGTCGCCCAGCCGACGGAGGCCGAACGCCGCATGCGCAAGCTCGGACGTACGATCGAAGGGAATCCCTACCCCGATCCCGACAGCCTCGCCGATGTCGCCGTCGCCCTGCGTGCGGCCGGGGCCCAATTCCTGCGTGCGGTCGGCGAGGCCACGCCCGCCTACACGGGCGCGCTCGCCGTCGTCTGCGCCGGCGCGCAGTCGGTCCGGTAGGCATCGCCATGGCGCTGCTCGAACGAAGCGAATCCTACGGCGAACTGCAGAAGGTCGTCGATTACCTGTTCCGCGATGCGCGCGTCGTGCGCCGCCTTGACGTCATCATCGCCGCGGAGATCCACGACATCCATCCCGACCTCATGTCCATCTGCGAGCTGCTTCCTCCCGGATCGTTCACGCGCGATGCGCTCTGCGTGCAGCTGAACTCGTCGATCGCGGGGCATGCCTGGGGATACGTCTACGGGACCGTGGAATAGGCCGGCGCATCCATGAACGCACACTATGAGAAGGTCATCGTCGCCTGCGCGTTTCTGACGCTCTTCGTGAACATCGGTTTTCCGAGCACCTCGTTCAACGTCTACATGCCCTATGTGGTCGGCGAGGTGGGCGACGTCGGCGGCTCGCTCGTCCTTGCATTGCGCACCCTTGCCTCCATGGGTGCGGTCATCGTCGTCGATCGGTATTTCCATCTGTTCGACCTGCGGGTCGGGCTTGCGCTCGGGTTCGCGTTCACAGCTACGGGGTTCGCCGTGTACGGCTTCGCCTCCACCCTTCCCGTCTTCCTTGCCGGAGGCGTGATCACGGGCCTCGGTTACGGTCTGGGCGGTATGGTGGGCGTGACCATGCTTATTCGCCGCTGGTACGCATCGGGCTTCAGCGGCGCCATCGGCTTGGCGTCGGTGGGAAGCGGCGTCGCCTCGGTGGTCGTCCCTATCTGCGCGGTGCACCTGATCGAGGGCTTGTCGCTTTCTATCTCGTTTCGCATCCAGGCCTTCGTCGCCCTCGTTATCGGCGTCATCGTGTTCCTGGCCATGCGCAACCGTCCGGCGGACATGGGTATCAAGCCGTTCGAACGCGACGACGGCACCGGCACGGCGAAGCGCGGCATGTCGGGCGCCGGACGCAACGTGTCGCCGCGCACGCGGAAGCTGCTGCTGGTCGCGGTCACCTTCGTCGGCATGCTCTGCGTGGGTGGCCCCAGCTACCTTTCCATCCTCATGGGGGAATGCGGTTTCGATTCGGTCTTCGCCGCCGCCGTGCTCTCTGCGCTCGGCGTGAGCCTGACCATGGCGAAGTTCGTTTCGGGGAAGGTGTTCGACCGGTTCGGCACGGCGCACGGGTCGACCATCTTCTTCATGGCGTTCGTTTGCGGGCCGGGACTCTGCCTGCTCAGCCCTCTGCATCTCGAACCCGTCATGGTGCTTGCCGCGGTGCTCTACGGTGCCGGCGCCGCTCTCGGAACCGTGGGCGTGTCGGTATGGTCGGTCGAATTCGCCGATCCGAAGAACTATGCGCGATCCATCAAGAACTTCCAGCTCGCGTATTCCGCCGGCGGCTTCATCGCGAACACGTTTCCCGGTGCGCTTAAAGAGCTGACCGGCAGCTATATGGACACGTATGCGCTCTTCTTCGTGCTGGCGTCCGCCGCCATGGCCATCGTCGTCGGCATCTACGCGAGCCACAGGCTCAGGAACTGCGCCCGTCCGGCCGCGTAGGCGCGACATGTATGTGAGGAGCGAAACGGTTTCGTTCGCACCCGTCGGCGTCTGTCGAATGAACGAGGGATGCAGGCATGACGCATGCGCAAGGCGCGAACGATCGCGTGGCTTCGCAGTTCGGACGAGCCCCGGACCGCGGACGAGCCCCGGGCATATCAACGCTTTCGTAAGGGCCCGAGCGTCGCATTCGCGCTCGGGAAGGAATGCGGGTATGCTTGCAGGCGTTGCAATCGAGGATCGTCGCCGGAAGAAAGGGGAGGCGCATGCCTTCGTATGACTATCTGATCGTAGGGGCCGGGCTTTCGGGCGCGACGTTCGCGCGCGAGGCGACCGACGCGGGCAAGCGCGTGCTCGTCATCGACCGTCGTCCGCATGTCGCCGGCAACGTCTGCACCGAAGAGGTCGAAGGCATTCAAGTCCATCGCTTCGGCGCCCATATCTTCCACACCTCGTCGCGCGAGGCTTGGGATTACATGAACAGGTTCGCCGAGTTCAACAACTATGTGAACAGCCCCATCGCGTATTTCCGCGGCGAGGTCTACAACATGCCCTTCAATATGAACACGTTCTCGAGGATGTGGGGCGTGGTCACGCCCGACGAGGCGAAGGCGAAGATCGCCGCGCAGATCGCCGACGAAGGCATCGAGAACCCCGAGAACCTCGAGGAGCAGGCGCTTTCCCTCGTCGGGCGCGACATTTTCGAAAAGCTCGTGCGCGGCTACACCGAGAAGCAGTGGGGACGCGACTGCCGCGATCTGCCGGCATCCATCATCCGCCGCCTGCCGTGCCGGTTCACGTACGACAACAACTACTTCAACGATCGCTACCAGGGCATTCCCATCGGCGGCTATACGCGCATGGTCGAGCGCATGCTCGAAGGCATCGACGTGCGGCTGAACGTCGAGTACCGCGACCTCGTGCGCGATGAGCCCGACGTCGCCGCACGCATCGTGTACTGCGGGCCCATCGACGAGTTCTACGACTTCGATCTGGGAACGCTCGAGTACCGGTCCCTGCGCTTCGAGACGGAGGTTCTCGACGAAGAGAACCACCAAGGCGTCGCCGTGGTCAACTACACCGACCGCGAGGTTCCCCACACGCGCGTGATCGAGCACAAGCATTTCGAGTTCGGCCGGCAGCCGAAGACCGTCGTGACGCGCGAGTATCCTGCTTCATGGAAACCGGGGGACGAACCGTACTATCCGATCAACGACGCGCGCAACACGGCGCTGCACGAGAAGTATGCGCATCGCGCGGACGCCGACCCCAAGGTCGTCTTCGCAGGACGCTTGGGCGGATACAAGTACTACGATATGGACAAGGCGGTCCTTGCGGCCCTCGAGCTCGCTCGCACGGAGCTGGGCGCGGCGTCCTGAAGGCATCGCATGCTGAGCATCGAAGGAAGGCATCTATCATGATCAGGCCTGCTACGGCTGAAGACCTCGACGCCATCGTCGCTACCTATGCCGAGCTGCTCGACTATGAAGCCGAGCACGGCAGCTTCTCGAATTGGGAGAAGGGCATCTATCCGACCAGGGACTACGCATCCGACGTCATCGCGAACGGGGATATGTACGTGCTCGAAGAGGATGACGCCATCTGCGCGAGCATGGTGTTCTCGCGCACACAGGCGCCCGAATACGCGGACGTTCCGTGGAAGCACGCGGCTCCCGACGACGAGGTCCTGGTCAGTCGCACGCTCTGCATCCCGCCGTCCCAAGCCCACAAGCACTACGGCCTGCGCATGGTCGAATACGCCAAGACGTATGCGAAGATCCTGGGCGCGACGGTCATTCGCATGGATATATTCGAAGGCAACAGGCCTGCGCAATCGCTGTACGCCAAATGCGGATTCACGGTCGCGGGCACGGGAGAGCTCGCCCTGACTCCTTCCACGTCGCAAACGCAGACGTTCATGGAATGCTTCGTCGGCTGACCGACGTTTTCTAGAAAACCACCGGTCGTTCAAGTAGACTTAAGCGCTATGCCCGCCCCGAAGTGGGCAGAGCGCTTTTTTCGATGACACGACGAAGGGTTGGGAACGTGGACGGAACGCAGCGGGAGCAGTTCGGATCGAGGCTCGGCTTCATCCTCATCAGCGCAGGCTGCGCCATCGGCCTGGGCAACGTCTGGCGCTTCCCCTATATCACGGGGCAGTACGGCGGCGCGGCATTCGTCGTGATGTACGTGCTCTTCCTGATCATGCTGAGCTTGCCGATCATGGCCATGGAATTCGCCGTCGGCCGCGCGAGCCAGAAGAGCACGGCGCGCTCGTTCGACGCCCTCGAGCCGGCCGGTTCCGCATGGCATCGCTTCAAGTGGGTGAGCATCGTCGGGTTCTACCTGCTCATGATGTTCTATTCGACGGTTGCCGGCTGGATGGTCGCCTATATCTTCAAGAGCGGCTCGGGCGCGTTCGCCGGACAGTCCGCCGAAGCCGTCGGCGATGTTTTCAATGCGATGCTCGCAAACCCCGTCGAGCTGGTCTTCTGGACGCTCGTCGTGGTCGCCATCGGCGTCGCCTGCACCGCGGGCGGCCTGCGCGGCGGCGTCGAGCGCGTGACGAAGGTCATGATGGTGGCGTTGCTCGTGGTCCTCGCCGTGCTCTGCGTGCGCGCGGTCACGCTGCCGGGCGCCGAGGCGGGCCTTGAGTTCTACCTGGTGCCCGACTTCGGCAAGCTCTTCTCGGGCGACACGGCGCCGGAGCGGTTCTCGACGTTCATCCAGGCTGCGTACGCAGCATTGGGTCAAGCGTTCTTCACGCTTTCGGTCGGGCTCGGCTCCATGTCCATCTTCGGCAGCTACATCGGCAAGGACCATACGCTGTTCGGCGAGGCGCTGCGCATCGGCGGGCTCGACACGTTCGTCGCGCTCATGGCCGGGCTCATCATCTTCCCGGCCTGCTTCGCGTTCGGCGTCACGCCCGACAGCGGCCCCGGCCTCGTGTTCGTCACGCTGCCGAGCGTCTTCAACCAGATGTGGGGCGGCCAGATCTGGTGCGCGCTCTTCTTCGTGTTCATGAGCTTCGCGGCC
Organism: Slackia exigua ATCC 700122; assembly: GCF_000162875.1. GTDB lineage: Bacteria > Actinomycetota > Coriobacteriia > Coriobacteriales > Eggerthellaceae > Slackia > Slackia exigua. Next base: position 691,806 of record NZ_GG700630.1, on the reverse strand, counting down.
CTTTCGACCGTCATCACGGTGTTCGAGAACATCATGAGCTTCACCGTCGATCAGTGGGGCATCTCGCGCAGGAAGGCCGTTGCGATCAACGGCGTCTTGCTCGCCGTGCTCTGCCTGCCCTGTGCGCTCGGCTTCAACGTCTGGTCGGGTTTCGAGGTTCCGGGCCTGGGGAACATCCAAGGCATCGAAGACTTCATCGTCTCCAACAACCTGCTGCCGCTCGGCGCGCTCGTGTTCCTCGCGTTCTGCACGTGGAAGCGCGGCTGGGGTTGGGGCAAGTTCATCGCCGAGGCCGATACGGGCGCGGGCGTCAAGTTTCCCGCGGTGCTGCGTCTGTACATGAAGTATTTCGTGCCCGTGCTCGTGCTTATCGTGATCGTCATGGGATGGATTCCCGTGGTGAGCGCTTGGGTCGGGGCGTAGCATCGGCTCCGTTCGCCAGCGGCAACGACGCAGGCGGGACCGCAGGTATGAGAGATGCGGCTGCGTCGTCTGCGGCTTTCGTCGCGTCGGGCGACGATATGCCGGGCCGCGGCGGCCGCATCGCGTCGGTCGACGGAACGTCGCGCGCGGCATCGGCAGTGGAGTGGTGCCGGTAACGGCAATGGCGCCGTCTCGGCAGTGGCGCCGGCAACGGCAGTTGCGCGGGCGGCGACGGCATCGGTGCCGGCATCGGTAAACGTTCGATTCCCCCTGGGTGCGCCCGGGGCGTTCGAAGGGTTGTGCAATGGAATCTCAAAGGGAACGTTTCGGCTCCCGTCTCGGCTTCATCCTCATCAGCGCAGGCTGCGCCATCGGCTTGGGCAACGTCTGGCGTTTCCCCTATATCACCGGCCAATACGGCGGAGCGGCGTTCGTGCTCATCTACATCCTGTTCCTCGTGATGTTCAGCCTTCCGCTGCTGGTCATGGAATTCTCCGTCGGCCGCGCGAGCCGGAAGGGCATCGCGCGCAGTTTCGACGTGCTCGAACCCGCCGGCACGAGGTGGCATGCGTTCAAGTGGATCGGCCTTGCGGGAAACTACCTGCTCATGATGTTCTATACCGTCGTCGCGGGATGGATGCTCTCGTATGTGCGGCGCAGCGCGGCGGGCACTTTCGAAGGCCTTGACGCGGCGGGCGTCGGCGCCGTGTTCAACCAGCTGCTCGCCAGCCCCCTCGAGCAGGTGTTCTGGCTTGCCGTGGTCGTGGGGATCGGCCTTGCCGTCACGGGAGCGGGGCTGCAGCGGGGCGTCGAACGCGTGACGAAGATCATGATGGGCGCGCTCTTCGTCGTGCTGCTCATGCTCTGCGTGCGCGCGGTCACGCTGCCGGGCGCCGAGGCGGGCCTTGAGTTCTACCTGGTGCCCGACTTCGGCAAGCTCTTCGCAGGGGACGGTCTGGGCGCACAGCTCTCGACCTTCTCGGAAGCTGTGTACGCGGCCATGGCCCAGGCGTTCTTCACGCTGTCCATCGGCATCGGCTCCATGTCCATCTTCGGCAGCTATATCGGCAAGGACCGCTCCTTGTTCGGCGAGGCCCTGCGCATCGGCGGTCTGGACACCGCGGTCGCGCTCGTGGCCGGGCTCATCATCTTCCCGGCCTGCTTCGCGTTCGGCGTCACGCCCGACAGCGGCCCCGGCCTCGTGTTCGTCACGCTGCCGGGCGTCTTCAACCAGATGTGGGGCGGTCAGCTCTGGGGAACGCTGTTCTTCCTGTTCATGAGCTTCGCGGCCCTCTCGAGCGTCATCGCCGTGTTCGAGAACATCATGGGGTTCTCCATAGACCAGTGGGGCTTTTCGCGCCGTCGTGCCGTCATCGTCAACGGCATCGCGCTCTTCGTGCTGTCGGTGCCGTGCATCCTCGGATTCAACCTGTGGTCGGGCTTCGAAGTTTCCGGCATCGGCAACGTCCAGTCTCTCGAGGACTTCCTGCTGTCCAACAACATCCTGCTCGTCGGCGCGCTCGTCTTCCTGCTGTTCTGCGTATCGAAGCGCGGCTGGGGCTGGGAGAGCTTCATCGCCGAGGCCGATACGGGCGAAGGCGCGCGGTTCCCGAGGGCTGCGTATGCCTATATGAAGTTCGTGGTGCCTGCCCTGATCGTCGTCGTGTTCGTGGCGGGCTGGATTCCCGTGCTCGCAACCTGGATGGGGTAGGGAAGCGCTATCATGCACGCGTGGGCGCCATTCCGGCGCGTGCGCATCTCGTCGGAGACGAGCGAGGGGTGGGCTGCTCTCGCGTATCGCAGGCTCTGCTTTCGGGGGATCTCATTATATGAAGGTGAACGCATGAAGGCGCAGAAGGATTCGTTCGCATGCATCGGGCATGCCGTTTCGGCCGTGCTGGTCGTGGCGACCTTCGTTCATGTGGCCGTGTCGTGGGACACGATGCCCGATTCCATTCCCGCTCACTACGGCTTGGACGGAACGCCCGACGCATGGGGCGGAAAAGGTTCCACCCTCGTCGCCCCGTGTGCAATGCTTCTGATATTCGGGATCTTCTTCATCGCCAGTCGTCATCCCGGCTCGTGGAACACGGGCGTGAACATGACCGAAGAGAATCGCGACGCCGTCTACCGCGTGCTCGGCAGGCTGATCGCGTCCATCGAGGCCGTTTCCGCGTTGTGGCTTGCCGCCGTTTCGTTCATCCAGGTGGAAGAGGTTCGGCAGCCGTGGTTCCTGCTGCCTGCGATGCTTATCCTGCTGATCGGCGCGCTGGCGTTCTGGATTCGAAGGCTCTATCGCTTGAAGTAGGCGCTATTCCTCGTCTTCCGCATGGATCTCCGCAAGGCTCTTCGACTTCCGGCCGTTGACGCATGCGGCTACGGTGCCGGACAGCGCGATGAGCGCGATGGCGTTCGGCAGCACCATGAGCTGGTTGAACATATCGGCAAGCTCCCAGACCAGATCGTTCGAGAGCAGCGATCCCAGGAAGATGAAGGCGAGCGCTATGACGAAGAACGGCATGACGCCTTTCTTGCCGAACAGGTATTCGACGTTCAGGCGGGCGAACAGGTTCCAGCTCAGGATCGTCGAGAACGCGAAGAACAGCAGGCAGATGGCGACGAATGCGTTTCCGAAGCCGGTGCCGAAGAATTCGCTGAATGCGTACTGGGCCATGTTGGTCTTATTGATGCCGGCGGCAAGGCCCGTGGCATCCACGGTCAGGGCGCCGTCGCCCACGTAGAGCGCGGAGATGACGACGAGCGCGGTCATCGTGACGACGACGAAGGTGTCGACGAAGACGCCGACCATGGCCGTGACGCCTTGATCGTGGGGATCTTTGACGTTCGCCATGGCGTGCGCGTGCGGGGTGGAGCCCATGCCGGCCTCGTTCGAGAACAGGCCGCGCTTGGCGCCCTGCGAAAGGGCCGCGATGATTCCGAAGGTGACGCCGCCGATGGAGGCGTCGGGGTTGAAGGCGCATTCGAAGATGAGGCCGATGGCGGGAAGGATCTCGTGCGCGTTCATGATGAGCGCGACCAGGCCGCCGACCAGGTAGATGACCGCCATGACGGGCACGAGCTTTTCCGTGACCGACGCGATGCGCTGGATGCCGCCGATGAGGATGAACCCGGCGACCAGCACGATGAGCGCACCGATTGCCCAGGTAGGAATGCCGAAGGCGGTGTTGATCGTCGATGCGATCGAATTGGATTGGACCATGCTGCCCATGAATCCGAGCGCGAGGATGATGGCCACGGAGAAGAATCCGGCCAGGAATTTTCCGCCTGCGCCCTTGAAGGCCGAGCGGATGTAGTAGACCGGGCCGCCGTGCACGGATCCGTCCGCGTCCACGGTGCGGGTCTTCTGCGCGAGCACGGCCTCGGCGTAGTTCGTCGACATGCCGAGGAAGGCGATGAGCCACATCCAGAAGATGGCGCCCGGGCCGCCGACGAGGATGGCCCCGCAGGCGCCGACGATGTTGCCGGTGCCGACCTGGGCGGCGATGGCGGTGGCGAGCGCCTGGAACGAGCTCATGCCGCTTGTATGCCTTCCTCCGTTCAGAGAGAACCCGCCGAACACGCGGCGCATGCCCTCGCCGAAGAAGCGCACCTGCACGAACCGGGTGCGGATAGTGAACACCAGCCCCGTTCCGATGAGCAGGAAGATGAGCACGTAATTCGAAAGGTATTCGTTGATGGTTTGAACGATATGAAGCAATGCGTCCATAGGGGAGCGGCCTCCTTCTGCTCGTGAACTGACGATCTAGAGAAGGCCGTACTGAAAAGCTTGACCGAAGCCGCGGCAGATGAGTTCCTTCGCGGCGCCTCTGTCCGTTTGCCTGAGAGATTCGGCCGGTCGAAAACCTGCCTTGCACCTTCGGCACCCATTTAAGAGATTCTCCAGAGTTTTCTCCACCTTCGGTTTCCCCCTGCAGGGATCCTCAAGGCTTCAACGAAAAATGCCTGGGGCGCATTATGCGCGAGCATCGTCGGTTGCGCAATGGAAAACTTCGACGGTTTCGTGGAACGGGGGTCGGCGGCAGAGCCGTTCGTCGTTCCAGAGCGCTGGACGGCTCTGCCGCAGAGCATGAAGGGTTGCTGCAGCGATATGCCGGCATCCCAGCGTGCTGGACGACTTGGGCCGAGGTCTGCGCCCCATGAGGAAGCGCATCGGAGCCGCATCGGACGATGCGCTATTCGATAACGGTTCGGTAACGAATCGCCGATCACGGTCAACGGGCGATATTGGCAGGGTCGAAAGCCGCGGTTCGCGCCTATACTCATAAGGATTAAGCGTGTCTGAGGAGAGAGAAGACCATGTCGCAGAGAGATTTCGATCGTCCGTCGCATGAGCGTCCGCATGCTCGCGCAGCAGCAGGAAGAAGCGCCTCCACGTATCGGCGTCCGTCAGCCGACCGTCGGCCGTCGCGCACTTCGGCTCCGACGCGACCGGCGTCTTCCCGTGCGGTCGGCGCGCATGGGGTCCAGAGGGCCTCTAGATCCTCGGGAACCTATGGGACGTACGGGGCATCTGGTTCGCGGATCTATTCGCGCCGCGGCTTCCTTGCGGCGGCAGGCGTTGTCGCCGTCGGAACCATAGGCGTGGGAAGCGCGTATGCCTACGCGCATCGGGATATCGCCGTGATGCTGAACGGCCAGGAGCTTACATTTCCCGTCGGCACGACGCTGCGCGCGGCGATGGAATCCGCAGGCATCGCGCCCAAGCCGGGCAACCTGCTTTCCCTGGGCGGCGCCATCGCCGCCGAAGGCGGCGGAACGACCATGACGGTCTCTCTGAACGGGGACGAAGCCGATCCCAACGACGTGCTCGACCGCGAGCTCAAGCGCGGCGATGCGGCGACCGTTTCCGACGGCGCCGACGTGACCGAGGACTTCACGACCGATAAAAAGCAGATCGATCCCAAGCTCGTCTTCAAAGACGACGGATCGGGGCAGTCGGTGCAGTATGTATCGCAGTGGGGCGTGGCGGGAACGCAGGAGATCCGCACCGGCAAGGTGTCGGGCGAGGTCGTCGAAGGCGACATGCTGTCCGAAGCCCAGGACTGCATCGTGACCTCCATCAACGTGAAACCAGACGGCGACGCGAAGATCGTCGGCCTTTCCTTCGACGACGGCCCCAGCGAATACACGCAGCGTTACCTGGACATCCTCAAGGAATTCGGCGCTACGGCGACGTTTTTCAATATCGGGCGCAACATCGATTCCCTCGGCGGCGATCTGCCGGCGAAGGTCATCGCCGCCGGCTGCTCGATCGGAAGCCATACCTATTCGCATCCGCCGCTGACCACGCAATCGTCCGACCAGGTCAAAGATGAGCTTTCGCACACGCGCGACCTGATCGAAGGCGCCACGAACGTGCGCACATCCATGCTTCGGCCGCCTTATGGCGATTTCAGCAAGCAGGTCTGGCTGGAATCGGCAGGATTGCTGACCTCGAGCATCCTTTGGACGCAGGACACGCTCGACTGGAAACAGCCGGGAGCCGACACGATCGCGCATAACGCCCTGTCCGGCATCAGGCCGGGCTCCATCATCCTGATGCATGACGGCGGCGGCAAGCGCGACCAGGACCTCGATGCCCTGCCGAAGATCCTGAAGAGCCTGACCGACGACGGGTACAAGGTGGTGAGCATCCAGGAGCTGCTCGCCTCCGACACCTCCATACCGCACGCGGTGGCGGAAGGCACGGCCGCTTTGCCCGACGGAGCCGTCTGGCCGACCGAAATCGCGTAAAGATCCGCACGGCGGCGGTTATCTACATCACCTGATGTCGCCTGAACGTGCGTATGGATAGAGGCATGCAGGCCGCGAGCAGCGCGCCGTAGAGCAGCGCCAGCATGGAAGGCAGATCGAATACGATCGGGCCTACGGCATAGCTCACCATGGCGGAGAACATATCGTTGAAGCCGGTCATAGGCGTAAGGTCTGCGATCTTGGCCAGGGGGGTGATGAGTTTGCCTAGAATACCGAGGAGGGTGACGGCAAGAGGAACCACGGCCACGGGCATGACGGAGCGCAGCTTCGAGGAAAGCAACAGCGTGAACGCGGTCGCGCCCAGGCAGACGACGTATCCGACCAGCAGGCAGAGACCGCAGACCGCTCCGACGGAATACGGGTAGGGACTCGCGAAGTCGAATATCTGGCAGGGCAGCCCTGCGCCGTCCGGACCGAGCATCGCGAGATAGATGCCGCATATGCTGCCGACGCACAGCAGATAGTACGTCGATACGAACGCCAGAGCCGCGGTCGTCTTCGCTAGCGGCAGCATGCATGTTCCGTTTCTTGTCGGCAAGACGACGGCCGCTGTGCGATTCTGATACTCTCCCGCGTACACGCCCGATACCGCGATGGCGGCGGCGAGGATGACGAGCGCATAGAAGCTCATCCAGTTGAAAATGCCGTCCCATGCGCCGGCATAGCCGTATTCAATGGGCCAGGAGACTTTTTCGGCCTTTTCCGTCCAGTAGTCGTGTTCGGCCTGGGTATAGGGGAAGAACCCGAGGTAGTTGCCCGAAAGCTCGTGCTCGATCGCGGTTTTCGACCCTTCTTCGAGGCTGCGTGCCCGCGTGCCTTGGGCATCGAGGGCGAGAACGGTGTCGAGCCGCTGGTAATAGGAGCTTACAACCACTTTATGCACGTCGTGCCAGAATTCGATGCCGTATCGCTCGATGATCTCTTCGCTGCTCATGCTGTTCAGTTCCGAGGCCATTTCATCCCAGCGGGCGAGCGCCTGGTCGTAGGCGGCGAGGTCGGCGGATATCCGCGCGTCGTCGAGCACTCCGGCCTTCGCCTGCTCGTTCTCGCGAACGGCCTGGTGCGCCGCTATCCCTTCCATCCATGCGCCGGTGTCGCCGTCGCGTGCTCCCGCAGTCATGATGTTCGCCACGGCGATCGCGACGAGCAGGATCCACACGATGATGCATGCCGCCATGCCAGCGCGATTGTCGAGAATCTTCTTGATCTCATAGGTGACGAGGGTTCTCATCGCAGTCATCTTCCTATCTCGTCGTTGCGTCGCGGAATACGTCCAAATACAGATCCTCGAGCGTCGGTTCCACGAGCCGGGCGTCCGGTACAGGCGCGGCATCGGCCACCACGCGCACCACGGCGTGGCCGTCGGCGGCGTAGCGCACATTGGCGACGGCCATGCGTTCGGTCATGGGTTCGACGCGGCTCGCGCCGATGTGGCATTCCCATACTTTGCCCCGCGCCCGCGCGACGATCTGCTCGGGTGTTCCGTCGAGCACGAAGGCGCCTTTTCGCATCACCAGGATGCGACTGGCGATGAATTCAACGTCGCTCACGATATGGGTGGAGAGGATCACGATCTTGTTCTGCGCAAAGCCGGCGATGAGGTTTCGAAAGCGTACGCGCTCTTTGGGATCGAGGCCCGCTGTCGGTTCATCGAGCACGAGTATCGCAGGGTCGTTTATCATCGCCTGCGCTATTCCCAGGCGCTGCTTCATGCCGCCGGAGAAGGTCTTCACCTTGCGCCGCGCGTCGTCGCCAAGGCCGACCTCTTCCAAAAGGAGCATGCCGCGCTTTCGCCCGTCGCGGCCGTCGAAACCTTTAAGGGCCGCCATGTAGCGCATGAAGTCGAGGGCGGTGAAGTTCGGGTAGTATCCGAAGTCTTGCGGCAGATAGCCGAGAAGGGTCCGGTATCCGTCATCCAGCTCCGCGATATCGCGGCCATCGAGCAGGATCTGTCCGCCCGTCGGCCGGAGCACATCGCAGATCATGCGCATGAGCGTCGTCTTGCCCGCGCCGTTGGCTCCGAGCAGTCCGATGACGCCAGGAGAGAGCGTGGCCGACACGCGGTCCACGGCGATGCGCGCCCCGAACTGCTTGGTCAGCCTGTCCAACGTGAGTTCCATGAGGATGCTCCTTCCCTAATTGCAAGTCGATGCGATATGCGGCGCGAAGGAGTCGAGCCCGCCCGCCGCCGATCGCAGGGCGAGAAGCGCCTCGCGCACGAGCCACGCGAGCGCGGCGGCGGCGGCAAGCCCCCAGATGGCGAGCGCAGCCGGGCCGTATATGCCGGGGAACGCGATCGATATCGCGAGCAATGCCGAACAGATAACGGCGATCCAGGCGATCGAAGACACGACCGCATGCGGCGTCCTCGCACGACGGAGGATGGCAAGGGTTCCCGCGCACGAGCAGAAGTAGGGCGGACAGGCCCAGAGGGTGACGGAAAGCGCTCCGATTCCCGTCGCGACGGATGTGCCGGCCACCATGAGCGCGACGGCGAGCGCGCATGAGCATCCGAGGACGATAAGCCGCGCGGCCAGCACGCGGGCGGCGTTGTAGCGGCATGCGCATTCGAGTTCGATCACGCCATGCTGGCTGCTTGAAAAAAGCGGCGGCACGCACACGAGCACCGAGGCGGCCGACATCAGCCCTACCGCCCAGCGTACAGGCGCTGCGTTTCCGCAGGAAAGCGCCGACCAGACCATGAGCGTGACGATGACGAGCTGCGCGCCCCATGACCACGGAGGCACGAAGCGAACCTGGGCGGCGACGAAGCCCGCATCGCCCAGGCGGCGCGCAGGGGCTTCGGAAACGCGAGCGCCTTCCTTCGCCATCAGGCATGCGAGCTCATAGAGCCTCTCGGCCGCAGGAGCCTCTCGTTGCGCGGCGTAATGGCGCATGAGCTCGGTTTCGAGCCCGTTTTCGTCAATTCCGACCATGCGCGTCACCTTCTTCCAATTCTTTTCTCAGCGCCTTCAGCGCGGCGTTGATGCGCCGTCTGGCTGAAAAGCGGCTGATTCCAAGCCCGCGTGCCACGTCGTTCACGCCGAGGCCCGCTCCGAATCGCAACTCCACCGCTTCACGCAAGCCATCGGGCAGCTTCGCAAGCGCCTCGTCGAGCGCCGCTTCCCGTTCGTCGCTTTCGCGCGCTGCCACGTCGAAGTCGAGGCGCACGGTTTCGAGCCTCTTGCGTCGGCTTGCGTCCACGCATGTGCTTCGTGCGATGCGCATGAGGTATGCGATGGGCTTGCCGCGCTCGCGATAGCCATGCGAGCGCGCGAATCGAAGGAACGTCTCCTGCGCGAGATCGGCCGCCTCGCATCCCGCCGGCGCGTGGCGCCTGCAGTATGCCAGCACCTCGCCGTAGCATTCCTCCACGATCGTGCGCGCCCGTTCCGGATCCAGGCGTCCAGAATCGCTTCTCGGCATCCCATCACCTCCTCTACCTACTACAACGCAAGGACCGCTCGAAATGTGCGGCCCTTGCGCGAAAAAGTCTCTATCGATTCTCTCATGCTCGGCATGGGCGCGCCCCCGCGGTTCGGATGAGCCGGCGGGGGCGCGCATGGAAGAAGGAGGGGAGGGAAGGCTTTCGAGGCGTACCTACTTCGCGGCCAGGGCCTTTCCGACCACGTAACCCTGGGTGTAGTTGTGGCCCAGGTTGAGTCCGAAGACCGTGAGCGGATAATCGACGCCGCCGTAGAAGCCGCCCGCCACGTTGCCGATGGCGTAGAGGCCCTCGATCGGGGCGCCTTCGGGCGTGAGGCACTGCAGGTTCTCGTCGACGACGACGCCGCCGGAGGCGATGGCGCTCATGCGCACGTGACGGTGGATGCCGTAGTAGGGCGGGGTGTCGATCTTCTGCAGGTATTCCTTGGGCAGGCCGAAGTCCTCGTCGGCGCCTGCGTCGCAGAGCTCGTTGAAGCGCTTGACGGTCGCCACGAACGCGTCGGCATCGGTGACTTCGAGCTTCTTCGCCAGCTCTTCGAGCGTGTCGGCCTTGTAAGTGTTGAGGTAGCCTTCGATGACGCCCGTACGCTCGACGTTTTCCTCGGGCATCCAGGTCCGGATGGCCTCGGGATCGATGAGCTTGCCGGGGAACGATGCGGCCTTGTCCATATAGGCGCTGTCGAACACCTGGGTGTAGCTGCCCTGGTCTTTCTCACCGAGCAGGTAGCAGTTCATGAGCGACATCTCGACGGTTTCGTTGCAGAAGCGCGTGCCGTCGAGCTTGGTGCGCAGGAAGGGCATGTCGCACATCGAAGCGGGGCCGGCGTCGAAGTCGTGGAGCATCTTGGTGTGGTTGAGGTTTTCCATGCAGCCGCCTGCCCAGACGACCATCTTCTGGCCGTCGCCGGTGCGTCCTGACTGCTTGGGAGCCATGTACCGCATGTCGGGCAGGTAGTAGTAGAGCATCTCGGTGTCGTTCTGGTAGTCGCCGGTCGCCATGACGACGCCCTTGGACGCATTGAACTGGATATGGGAATCCCCGCTCTTGGCGATGACGCCCGTCACCTTGCCGGCGTCGTCTTGGACGAGCTGCTCGGCGGGCGTGCTGTAGAAGATCTCGACGCCGGCCTTCTCGGCCACCGTGCAGAGCGCGGCCATGCCTTCGGCCGTCGTGTAGGGCTTGGGACCGAAGTACGAGGTCACGAAGCTCAGGTTGTAGCCGGTTTTGGCGAGCAGCGGCTTATGCTGCTCGTTGCCCTGGTCGATGACCTGCGCGCCGCCTTCCGCCGCACGATCGACGACCCATTTGACCGCTTCGCCCGACATGCGGGCCCACATCTCGAGAAGCTTGCGGTTGGGGCGATGCTGCGAGTCTTTCATGAGGACGTTCACGAGCGCGGCCACGTCGGCCGGATCGCTGTTCTCGTAATCGATGCCCGATCCTGAATTGCCGTAGGCCGATGCCGTCGCTTCTTTCTGGATAAGCGCGACTTTGGCGCCTGCTTCGGCCGCGGCGAGCGCGCAGGGGACGCCCGGGGCGCCGGCGCCGATGACGACGATGTCGTAATCCTTGGTCTCGGCGACATCCTTGATGGGCGCCGGCTTATCGAAGAACGAAGGCAGCCCCGACCGGTTGTGCCCGGCGGCGGTGGTGACGTCCGCCATCGCCTGCCCGGCAGGCACCGATTCCGTCGTGCCGCATCCTGCCAGCGCGCCTGCTCCCGCCGCTCCGATGGCCGCGATGCCGCCGAACTTGAAGAGGCTGCGTCTGCTGATTCCCTGTTCCATGACCCATTCCCTTTCTCGTATCCGCGATCGGCGCGGAATCCGGAAGCATCGTGCGCCGCCGCCGTCCCTCCAGACGGCTTCATGCCATGTGCGACGCCGCGCTTCGATGCCTGCCATGCTACGCCGCGGGGGATGCGCGGTCTTTCCCCCTGCGGGGTCCGTCCAGGGGGTATTTGCATCACCCGTTCCCTATCACCCTCGCTTGACATGGGACGACGATGGGGTTTCAATGGATGCTTCGAACCTTGGCCACGAGAGGGTGATGCGGGATGGGAAGGGATGCGACCGAAATCGCCGATCCCGATCTGCTCGAATCGTATGCGATTGCGTCGGGAACGAGGCTTCCTGGCGCGTGGATCGTCGACAAGCTGCCCTATGTCCCGCTCGCATTCATCGGGCTCGGCATGTATCGAGCGTGGATCGAGCTCGTGTTCGTGGGCTCGTTCGTGGATTTTCCCTTCTATGCCTTCGCAGGGCATAACGCCTACGATGCGGCCATGATCGCCGTGCTGTTCCTCGGCGCCGCCTTCCATAGGCGCCTCGAGCCTCTGTCCGAACGAGGCTGGGCGTACGGGGCCGCGGCAGGGCTGATGCTTGCGGGCACGGCGTTTGGATGGACGACCGTCTTCAATCCTTCCTTCGCATCGGCCCTGGCCCTTCCGGCGACGATCGTCGGCGGCATGGGCACGGCGGTCATCATCCTGCTTTGGTCGGAGCTCTATGCGTGCCTGAGCCCGTTTCGCGTCGGTCTGTATTACTGCGCTTCCATCGTCGCGGCGGCGCTCGTGATCTACTTCTGCCGAGGGCTGCAGGCGCCGTGGCTGTTCGGAACCTGCATGCTGCTTCCGCTCGCGTCGCTGTTCATGCTTTCCATCGCGAACATATCGCTTGCGCCCGAGGAGCGCAGCCATGCCTCCGACAGACGCTTCTCGTTTCCGTGGAAGCCGACGCTGCTCATGGCCGTCTATGCGTTCGCGTTCGGGCTGCGCGAATCGAGCCAGTATTCGAGCGGGTTCGGCCCCCATTCCGCGTTCGGGACGTTGGCCATGGGGGTCCTGCTGTTCCTGCTCATCTATCGCCAGGGGCGCAGCTTCCAGTTCGCCACGCTCTATCGCGTGGCATTGCCGCTGATGGCATGCGCGTTTCTCGTGCTTCCGGCCTTCGGCTGGTTCAACGCGCAGGTCTCCAACTTCTGCGCCATGGCAGGCTATGCGGCGTTCTCGGTGCTCATCATGCTGCTGATGGCTTCGATGTCGTATCGCTACGGTATGTCGGCGCTCTGGCTGTTCGGGATAGAGCGCGGCGTGCGTGCCTTGGCTACGATCATAGGGCGCAAGGCCTCCGTCGGCATCGAGGCCCTGATCGCCAATCCTGAGACGGCGAGCCTGATCATAGGCTCCATCACCGTCGCCATGGTCATCGTTGCGACCATCCTGTTCGCAAGCGAGAAGGACCTTTTCACGCGCTGGGGAGTCTCGCTGCGCGACGACGGAGACATCGAGGAGGTCGGTGCCCAGGAAGACCTCATGCGCCGATGCGCCACGACGGCGGCCGATCATGCGCTCTCTCCGCGGGAAGCCGAGATCCTTGCGATGCTCGCTTCGGGAAAGACGGGTCCGCAGATCCAAAACGAGCTCTTCATCTCGAAGGATACGGTGAAGACCCATATCAAGCATATCTATCGCAAGCTCGACGTCCATGCGCGCGACGAGCTCGTCGCCCTCGTCGAGGCGACCGAGCCCAAGGCGTAGGCAATGCGGCCGTAGCGTCGAAGGGCCGGCCCCGTACGATCGGCCCTGGCCCTATCCTGCTTCTTGCGGCATGCCGCCTGACGGACGGATTCCCCTGCAGCCTCAGTCGCGCGTGAGCTTGCGGTGCAAGCGGTGGGGCTTGGCGGCCTCGACGCCCAGGCGTTCCGTGCGGTTTGCCTGGTAATCGGCGAAATTGCCTTCGAACCAATGCCAGGCTCCAGGGTTCTCGTCGGTTCCTTCCCAGGCCAGGATATGCGTGGCGATGCGATCGAGGAACCAGCGGTCGTGCGAGGTGATGACCGCGCAGCCGGGGAACGCGAGCAGCGCTTCCTCGAGGCCTTCGAGCGTTTCGGTATCCAGGTCGTTGGTGGGTTCGTCGAGCAGCAGCAGATTGCCGCCCTCTTTGAGCGTGAGCGCGAGGTTCAGGCGGTTCCGCTCGCCGCCGGACAGGACGTCCGAAGGCTTCTGCTGGTCGGATCCCTTGAAGCCGAACGCGCTCACATAGGCGCGGCTCGGTATCTCGGACTCGCCGACGATCATGTAGTCGTTGCCGTCCGAAACCACTTCCCAGACGTTCTTGCTCGCGTCGAGCCCGGCGCGCATCTGGTCGACGTACGAGATCTTGACGGTCTCGCCGATCTCGAGCGATCCGCCCGTGACGCCCTCCTTGCCGACGATCATCTTGAACAGGGTCGACTTGCCGACGCCGTTCGGGCCGATCACGCCGACGATGCCGTTGCGCGGCAGATTGAAGGACAGATCGTCGATGAGCACGCGGTCGCCGAACGCCTTATGCAGGTGCTCCGCGACGATGACCTTGTTGCCGAGACGCGGGCCTGCGGGGATATGGATGTCGGTGTAGTCGACGTTGCGCTGCGCGGCCGCGGCTTCGCGCGCCATCTGCTCGTAGCGTTCGAGGCGGGCCTTGTTCTTCGCCTGGCGGGCCTTCGGAGAGCTGCGCACCCATTCGAGCTCGGAGCGCATCTTCTTCGCGCGCTTCTCGGCCTGCTGGCCCTGCGCGGCGAGGCGCGCGGCCTTCGTCTCGAGGTAGGTCGAGTAGTTGCCCTTGTAGGGGTAGAGCGTTCCGCGGTCGACTTCGCAGATCCATTCCGCGACGTTGTCCAGGAAGTAGCGGTCGTGCGTGACGGCGAGGACGGCGCCCTGATAGTTCTTCAGGAACTGCTCGAGCCACAGCACCGATTCGGCGTCCAGATGGTTGGTGGGCTCGTCGAGCAGCAGCAGGTCGGGTGCTTCGAGCAGCAGCTTGCAGAGCGCGACGCGGCGGCGTTCCCCGCCCGAGAGGATATCGATGGGCGCTTCGGGGTCGGGGCACTGAAGCGCATCCATGGCCTGCGTGATCTGGCTGTCCAGATCCCAGCCGTTCACCGCGTCGATTTCATCCTGGAGCCGGCCCATCTCGGCCATGAGCGCGTCGAAGTCGGCATCGGGCTCGCCCATGAGCATGCCGATCTCGTTGAAGCGCGAGACCTTGGCGAGCGTCTCGCCGAAGGCGGCCTCGACGTTCTCGTAGACGTTCTTCGTCTCGTCGAGCGGCGGTTCCTGCTCGAGGATGCCCACGCTGTAGCCTGGGGTGAGGCGTGCGTCTCCGTTGGAGACCTCTTCCATGCCCGCCATGATCTTGAGCAGCGTGGACTTGCCCATGCCGTTCGGACCTACGACGCCGATCTTGGCGCCGGGGTAGAACGCCATCGTGACGTCGTCCAGGATGACCTTGTCGCCGTGCGCCTTGCGCGCCTGGTACATCTGGTAGATGAATTCCGCCATGAGGTGTTCGCCTTTCTATCAGGTGTGCGTTGCGGGATGGATGGTTCTATAGGCCGGGCTGCTCGTCGAGGTTCTGCACGACGATGCCGAGCAGGCCCGGGCCGGTATGCACGACGAGCGCGGGAGAGAGGCTTCCGGCATCGATGACCTCGGTCGCATCGGGGAAGTACTCCTGGGCGCGCGCGAGCAGGGCGTCGAGTTCCTCGCGCGCGATGCCTTCGGCCATGGCCACGCGATAGCGCCGCGGCGCATCGACGCCTTTCTGCGCAAGCTCGACGAGCTTCGCGATGGATTTCTTGCGTCCGCGCGCCTTCCCGATGACCGCATACGTGCCGTCGTTCGGGGTGCAGGTGATAAGCGGGCGCAGGTTGAGCGCGCTTCCGAGCGAATAGACGGCCTTTCCGATACGCCCTCCCTTGTACAGGTATTCGAGGGTGTCGGGCAGGATGAATATGCGCGTCTGGGCGGCGACGCGGCGCGCCCGTCGCGCGATATCGGCGAACGCGACGTCCTGCTCGAAGAGCTCCATCGCGCGCATCGCCGTCATGCCCGAACCGACGCCTATGTTGAGCGTGTCGATGATTTCGCACGTCAGATGAGGAAAGTTGAGCGAAACCGTTTCGAAGATCGCATGCGTGGACGAAAGGCCCGACGAAATGGTCACACAGATCACGTGCGTGAAGCCGGCGGCTTCGACCCGCTCGAAAGCCCGATGCACGTAGGCGGGCGTCGGCGTGGACGTCTTGGGGATCTCCTCGTCGAAGCGCGCGAAGACCTCGGCGGGCGAGATGGTCTCGCGGTCGAGGAACGATTCCTCGCGGTAGTTGATGAGCATCGGGACGACGAAGACCGGGTACTTCTCTTTATAGGCCGGCACCACGTCGCAGCACGAATCGACGATGAAGGCGATGTTCTCCCCGTGGGAATTCGTGCAGGCGCGCGCGTCGGGGGCGGCGCCGGTCGCGACGCCGTCGATCGGCTGGGGGATGGTCGATGCCGTCGACGCTTCGACGGGGATGTCGGGCAGAGGGGTCTCGTAGGCGTAGCGCGCGTCCGTGCCGGGTTCGCCCCCGCGTTCGGATTCGGTGCGCGATGCGGCTTCGAATGCGGCTCCGGCGAGGTCTCCGGCCTGGGTTTTGAGGGCCGCGGCCTGCCGCGCGAGCTGCGATGCGCTTTGATTGAGTTTAGAGATGAAATCTGGCATGACGCTCCGTTCCGGCGGCGTTCGAAGGAATCGCCCGCGCACGAGGCGCCGGGCGCACGGTTCATTCTAATATACGTTCCGCATGCACGGCAGAATTGCAGATGCATTGCAAATGCTCACGCTCCGCGTCGGTAATGCTATCATTCATAAGCTATGAAATGACGGGGGCGCCTTGCGCCTTGGGCACGTTTGAACGGCGGCATATGCTCAATACATTGCGTGAGATACTGCAGGAGAACTGGCAGTGGCGCAACCAAATCATGAACCTCGCGGTGATCGACCTGCACAAGACCGTGCGCGGCGCCGTTCTGGGCTGGATTTGGCTGCTCGTGAAGCCCGTAACGTATATCGCGGTCTTCTGGTTCGCCCTTGAGCTGGGCCTACGCGCCTCGAGCGGCGTTACGGAATACCCGTACATCCTCTGGCTGTCCTGCGGCCTCATTCCCTGGTTCTTCATGAGCGACCTGCTCAACACCGGCGCCAACATATACCGGCGCTATCCGTTCCTCGTGAACCGCATCCATTTCCCGCTCTCGTCCATATCGCTGTTCTATGCGCTTTCGCAGTTCATCATCTTCCTGATGCTCATGGCTCTGCTGCTGATCGCGTGCGTCGTGAAGGGGTATGCGCTGTCCGTCTACGCGTTGCAGCTCGTGCCCGTGTCGCTGCTCATGCTCGTGTTCTGGACGATGTTCTCGGTCATGGTCTCGGGGTTGTCGGCCTTGAGCAAGGACTTCCTCAATCTTCTGAAGGCCGCGACCCAACCGCTCTTCTGGATCTCGGGCGTCATCTACAATCTGAGCAACCTTCCGTATCACACGGTCACCAAGATCCTCGCATTCAACCCCGTCACGTTCTTCTGCGAGGCGTTTCGCGCCTGCCTGTGCGATAAGTACTGGTTGTGGGACAAGCCGTCGCTGCTCGTGCCCTTCCTCATCGCATTCGCTCTGACGCTCGTCGTCATGCTGTGGAACTACAAGAAGCTCAGGAAGGACGTGGCCGATGTCCTCTAACGAAGCAGCCATCGCCGTGCCCGAGGAATTCGTCGTCCCCTCTGCGGTACGTGACGAGGATTCCGCAGCCGATGTGGCCATTCGGTTCGAGCACGTCACCAAGATGTACAAGCTGTTCTCGAGCGACAAGGCGCGCTTCGCGGCCACGTTCTCTAAGAGGATTCCCTACAAGGAGATCCTCGCCAACAAAGACCTTTCGTTCACGATTCATCGCGGCGAGGCCGTCGCGTTTCTGGGCAGCAACGGCGCCGGCAAGTCGACGGCGCTCAAGATCATCACCGGCGTCGCGTATCCGACGCACGGCCGCGTCACCGTGCATGGCCGCGTAAGCGCCCTGCTCGAGCTTTCCGCCGGCTTCGATTACCAGCTTAGCGGCCGCGAGAACATCGCGCTGCGCGGGCAGCTCTGGGGGCTTTCCAACCAGGATCTGCGCGACCTCGAACCTAAGATCATCGAGTTCGCCGAGCTGGGCGACTATATCGACCAGCCTATGCGCACGTATTCGAGCGGCATGAAGGCGCGTCTCGGCTTCGCGTTCGCGAGCTCCATCGCACCGGACATCCTCGTTGTCGACGAGGCGCTGTCCGTCGGCGACCGCCGGTTCCAGCGCAAGTGCCTCGCACGCGTGCGCGAAATCATCTCGGACTCGCGCGTCACGGTGCTGTTCGTCACGCATTCGTCTAGCTCAGCAAAGGAATTCTGCAAGCGCGGCATCGTGCTTGAGCAGGGCGGCAACATCTTCGAGGGCGACATCAAGGCCGCCGTCGAATTCTACGAGAAACGCAACTAGGTGATTATCAGCGCAAATATCGGGCACCTTCTGGTGTTGGGCGTCATCTCCCTCGCGGTGACGCTGCTGATGGTCCCCGTCGTCAAGCGGCTCGCGTTCCGCCTGAACGCGATCGACTATCCAGGCGCGCGCCGCGTCAACACGATTCCCGTCGCGCGCATGGGCGGCGTCGCCATGTTCGTCGGCGTGATCGGGGCGCTCGTATTCGAAGTCTTCGCCGAGCATCTGCTGAACTGGCATGGTTTCGAGCGCTCGTCCTGGGTGCTTGCGGTCAATTACAAGGGCGTGCTCGTCGGTCTCGCGGTCACGATGCTCGTCGGCGCCGTCGACGACGTGAAGTCCCTCAAGCCCTCGACGAAGCTGCTCGGCCAGATCGTCGGTGCTTCCATCATCGCCGCGTCCGGGGTTCTGCTTTCGTCGATCAACAACCCTCTCGGGGCGGGCTATATCGAATTCGGTTGGCTTTCGTATCCGCTGACGGTGTTCTACCTGGTGGCGTTCATGAACGTTATCAATCTCGTGGATGGCCTCGATGGTCTGGCCGCGGGCATCGTCGGCATCGCCGCGCTCACGCTCTTCTTCATCGGTATGGGCAAGCTCCGCCTCGAAGTCGCCATGTTCGCTGTCGTGCTCCTGGGCGCCTGCCTCGGGTTCTTGCGTTACAACTTCAATCCCGCGAGCATCTTCATGGGGGATTCGGGATCGCTGTTCCTCGGCGCCATGCTCGGCGTCATCTCGCTTCTGGGCGTCATCCGCTCGTCCACGCTCGTGGTCATGGTCGCGACCATCGTCATCGCGGCCATTCCCATCGCGGATACGCTCGTCGCCATCATCAGGCGCGTGCATAACCATCAGCCTATCCAGCAGGCCGATGCGAAGCACCTGCACCACAAGCTCCTGCGCGAAGGGTACTCGGTGCGTAAGTCGGTGCTGATCGTCTACGGCTGGACGGCGATGCTCGCGTTCGGCGCGTTCGTCATCTCCAACCTCTCGGGCATCAAGGCGCTGATCGTCTTCGTCGTGCTTGCGGCGGCATCGTTCGCCATCCTGCTGCGTCTCGGCATCTTCGAACCGGTGCTGCGCCATCACTACAACCGGCGTCGCGGCCCTATAGCCCACCATCATGACGACGAAGAGGCCGGGGCGGATGCGTCCGGCGAATCCGATGCGTCCGGCGAAGCGGGCGAATCCGATGCGCCCGATGGAGCAGACGAATCCGGCGCGGCCGATACGGCCGATGGAGCAGGCGGATCCGACGCGCCCGACGGGACCGGCGCAGCCGATCGGTCGGGGAAAGCCGACGAGCTCGCCTAGATTTCGGCGGGGTCCACGGGCTCGGCGGGGCTTCCGATCGCCTTTCGAGGACTACGAAGTGCGGATTCTTCCAAACCGCGCCCTCCGCTACTTGAGGTAGTGCTTCGGGAACTTCGTCAGGTAATGGAAATACGTGATATGGCTCCAGAGCCAGTGCGCGAAGGTGTCGCGCGCGCCGAAGGTAGGGCAGCCATGCGCCTTGCGCGCGACGAGCGCGAGCGCCTTCGATTTGAGCGGTTCGTCCACGTAGTCGCGCACGAGCTTGGTCGGCACGACCTTGAACAGGAACGGGCGGTCGAGGTCGCGCTTGGCGACGGTCTTTCCCTCCACGAACTGCTCGACGATCGGCTTGACGAAGTTCTCCCCTGCAAGCGTGAGGTAGTAGGAGTTGCGTCCGGGGCGGGCGTTCATCTCGAGGAACCGATACGTGTCGCTGCGCGCGTCGTACATGACGTCGAAATTGCCGTAGCCGTGATAATCGAATTCCTTGACCAGGCGTGTCGCCGCATCGATCAGATGCCGGTGGCACGGCTCGTCCACGGTGCTCATGATGCAGACGGGATTGCCGAGCGCCGAGGGGTCGTGATCCTGAAGCAGCACATGGCCGACGCAGATGATGCGCACGTCGCCGCGGTCGCAGAAGACCGTGATGCTGTAGATGACGGTGTCGTCGCCGGGGATGCGGTCCTGCAGGAGCAGCCCTCCTTTGTAGGACGAGCCTTTGATGGCCTCGAACATCTTCTCGAGACCGGCGCGATCGGCGATCTCGGCAACCTTCTCTTTGCCGGGGAATTCCGCATAATGCCAGGCTGCGGAGTCGGAAGGCTTGCAGATGATGGGATAGCCGCCGAGTCCGAGCTCCTCGTCGGACGGCAGCTCGGTCGCCGTGGACATGTCCAGCTCGAAGGTCAGCGGACGATCGACGCCGGCGCGATCGCAGGCGGCGTAGAATTCGTCTTTATGCATGATGCTTTCGAACTTCTCCAAGGGCAGGTACGGCACGACGCATCGCGCGTCTTCGCCGCATGCCGCGATGAGTTCGTCTTGGTATTCGCAGAGAAAGCGCGCGTACCAGTCGCCCGACCCGAGCAGCACGGGAATATCGCCTGCGGCCGCTACCTGCGCGACGGTCTTCTTCGCCAGGCCGAGCAGATAGGCGGTGTCTTCGATCCCGTGGTCGACGATCGCATCGAGGAACTTCGACGAGGTGACCATCTTGACATCGTTCGAGCAGATCACAAGGCTGCGCACGCCGTAGGCCTCGTGCATGCAGCGCGCGTAGGAGTAGGCGAGGATGTCTCCACCGAAGATGACGGGCTTGATGTTCATGGCGATCTCGATCCTTTTTCGTTCGTATGCGCGGAGTCGCACGGATTTCCAGGCTCCGGGATTGGATTCTCGGATTCCGGGATTATACGCGGGAAGCATGCGCACGTCTTCGCCGCGCGCGGAGTCGCACGGAATAAAGGGAAAGCCGTCGTTATAGGGAAAAGCCCTCGCGAAAGGGGAGGGCTGTCGCTGAAGAGGGGTTTCCCGAAGGAAGGGTATGCGGCCCCATCGCGGTTCAGCACCCGCGGAGGAAGGGCCTGCGGCCCCATCGCGGCTTAATCGACGCGTTTTCCGAGGTCGTCTCCAAGGTAGGATTTCAAATCCTCCCACTGCAGCGCGGCCTGGCGGTATCCCTGTTCCCACAGGTCGAAGAGCTTCTGCCGGTCATGCTCGATATTGCCGATGGTCACGGGCTCGGGCGGCTGGATCACGAATGCATGCCCCGCCTTGTGCAGCTCGCGCGCCCAGCGATACGTGCAGTTGTAGTCCACATGGCGATGGCGCACGCGCTCGAGGAACTTCGGGTGATCGCGATACACGCGTTCCATCAGGCGCATAAGCTTTTCTTCCTTGCGCACGAACGACGCGTCGCGCGTCAGGACCACGATATGCTTGCCCGATCCGCCGAGCGTCATGGAAAAGCCCAGGGGCACGCTGTCGCAGGTGCCGCCGTCGAGCAGCTTCTTGCCGTCCACCTCCACGATCTTGGTCATGAGAGGCATGCTGCAGGACGCCTTCAGGTAATCGATATCTGCCATGGATTCGATGCGGTGGTAGTCGGCCTGCCCGGTCTCGATGTTGCTCGACACGGCATAGAGGTTCATGGGCGACGATTCGAATGCGGCCACGTCGAAAGGATCGGTCTCGAGGATGCCTTCGAAGACGAAGCCGTCGCCGAACACCGTGCCGTAACGCGCGAAGTTGTTGAAGGACAGGTAGCGCGGATCGGGGCCGTATTTGACGTTGACGAAGCAGGTGCGCCCGACTTCGCCGGCCAGATAGTCGTAGCCGTTGAGCGATCCGGCGCTCGTGCCGACGACGTTTTCGCACCAGACGTCGTGATCCATGAGGAAATCGAGCACGCCCGCCGTGAACTGGCCGCGCATCGCGCCGCCTTCAAGGACGAGGTTCGCGCGCGTAAGCTCCTTGCCGGCGTATGCAGGCGCGGCATCGCCGACGGTTTCAGGTGAATATGCCTCGTACATGGGAAAGCCCTTTCGTTCGTCAGAGAAGCCTCATCGTCGGGCAATTCCGCCGTCGCGTCAAGAAGCCGTGCACGGCGGCGTCGCGAACCTGCGGCCGCAGGTTGCGCGGGCGGCCGTCAGCGCCGCATCGCATGCGATTCGCCGCCCCATACGTCGTTGCGGGCCATGCCGGCCGGCACGCGCGGGCTCTCCGCATCTTCTTCAAGAATCGCGATAAAAGGTTGCGCACAATGTAATTGCATGATAGTATTCACGCCGTAAGAGAGAGCCGGCACGAAGCCCGGCGCCGCGAGCCCGCATGCGGGCGCACACGAAAGGGGTCAGACATGGCCGAGATCATCAATGCAGCGAATTTCGAGGAAAAGGTCCTCAAGAACAGCAAGCCCGTCCTCGTGGACTTCTTCGCCACCTGGTGCGGTCCGTGCAAGATGATGTCTCCCGTCATCGACGAGATCGCCGCCGAGAAGGCCGGCGTCGTCGACGTTTTCAAGATCGACGTCGACGAGAACCAGTCCATCGCTCAGAAGTACCAGGTCATGAGCATTCCGACTCTCATTGTTTTCGAGCATGGCCAGGTCAAGAAGCAAACGCTGGGCGCTCAGCCCAAGGCTGCGGTGCTCGACCTGCTCGCGTAAGGCAGCGCGGCATCCCATGAAAGGCGCGTCTCCGGACGCGCGTCCAACGTATCGGGGGGTTCGGTTGTCGCCGGCCCCCTTTTTCTAGAGAGGAACGAACATGAGCGAAGCGAACCGCTTCAACGTTGCCATCATCGGCCAGGGTCCGGCAGGCATGACCGCCGCGCTGTACGCGGGTCGGGCCGGCCTTTCGACCGTATCGTTCGAACGTATGGGGCCGGGCGGCCAGATGACCACCACCGACGCCCTCGACAACTATCCTGGATTCGCCGAAGGCGCGGAGCCCTTCGCGCTCTCGTTCGCGATGAGCGCGCAGGCCGCCCGCTTCGGCGCGCAGGCCAAAACCGACGAGGTTGTCGGGCTCGACCTCGCGTCGGCGCCGAAGCGCATCGTGACGGCTTCGGGCGAGGAATACGCCGCCGACGCCGTCATCCTCGCGATGGGCGCCGCCCCGCGCCCGCTCGGCATCCCGCATGAGGACGAGCTGCGCGGCAAGGGCATCTCCTATTGCGCGACCTGCGACGGCGGGTTCTTCAAAGACAAGGTCGCCGTGGTCGTGGGCGGGGGGAACACCGCCGTGGAAGACGCCATGTACCTGGCGAATATCTGCACCGAGGTGCATCTGGTCCATCGCCGCGACACGCTGCGCGCCGATGCGATCTACGCCAAGCCGCTCGACGAGCTCAAGAACGTTACCAAGCACATGAGCGCCGCCGTGGACGGCGTGCGCGAGGAAGACGGACGGGTCGCGGGCGTGCTCATTCGCGACCTTGCGACCGGCGAGGTCACGGACCTGGACGCAAGCGCGCTCTTCGTCGCCGTGGGGTCTCTGCCCAAAAGCGACATCCTGCGCGACACGGGCATCGAGCTGGACGAGCGCGGCTACGTCGTTGCGGGCGAAGACGGCAAGACTTCCATTCCGGGCGTATTCGCGGCCGGCGACGTGCGCACCAAGCAGCTGCGCCAGGTGGCCACCGCCGTGGGCGACGGGGCGAATGCGGCGGCATCCGCCTTCGAGTTCCTGTCGTTCGAATAAAAACCGTATAATGTACTCTCCCGCAGCGGACCGGCTGCGGGAGAGGGAATCTTCGGGCGTCGCGGTGCGGCGCCCTCTTTTAACGTCAACGCCTCGCTTCGGCGGGGATCCTTGCGATGAATCGGAGGCAGCCATGGGAAAGAAACTCGTATCGATATTCGTCGCCGTATGCGCGTTCGCGCTCGTCGGCGCGTTGGCCGGATGCTCGTCGAACGCATCGTCCGCCGAGGACGGATCTGCGCCTGCGATGCGCATCGGCACGATGCAGACCGAAGACGCGCTTCCGTTCTGGATCGCGCAGCAGGAAGGCCTCTATGATGCCGAGGGCGTTTCGGTCGACATCGTCACGTTCCAGAGCGCCCAGGAGCTTTCGGCCGCCTTCGCCTCGGGCGATATCGATGCCGCCATGACCGATGTCCAGACCGCGGCCACGCTCAAGGCGTCGGGAACCGACGTGAGCCTTGCGTGGGTCACGCTCGGCGCCGATGCGAGTCAGGGCCGCTTCGGCATCATGACCTCTCCTGAAAGCGGCATCACCTCGCTGGCGGACCTTGCAGGCACGCCTATCGGCGTCGGGTCGAACACGGTTCCCGAATACGTCATGGACCGTCTCATGGAGAAGGCCGGCGTGCCGGACGACCAGATCGTCAAGGAAGAGATCAAGAAGCTTCCGGTCCGCTTCGAATCCATGACGAACAATCAGGTCGCCGCAGCGGCCCTTCCTGGCAGCCTGCTCGCCCTCGGCGAGTCGTCGGGGATGGTCCTTCTCGCGGACGATTCCCAGGGCGACAACATCAGCCAGTCGGTCCTCGCCGTGCGCGCGGACTGGGCGTCGGGCGAAGGGGCCGATGCGCTTTCCAAGGCATCGGCGGCGTGGGACGCCGCCGTCGATCGCGTGAACGCCGACCCCGAGTCCTATCGCAGCCTGCTCGTCGAAAGCGCGAACCTGCCTGCGCCCGTCGCCGAGACGTATCGCATCTCGACGTATCCGAAGGCGAGCACGCCTGCGGCCGCCATGGTCCAGCCCGTGCTCGACTGGATGCTCGAAAAGGGATACCTGTCGTCGGCCATGGCCTACGACGAATCGACCGGCGCCTTCTCCTAGCCCTCGGATAGAGTTTTGACGTACCGCGCCGCGCAGGCGCGTCGTGCGCTCGCGCGGCGTGGTACCATCATCGGCCGACCGACGACATCCGAAGCTACGGGCCCCGTCATGCGACGCGGCCTTTCGCCTTTCAAGAGGGAACGAACCATGGACGAAGATTTGAGAGAGAAGCTCACGAAGATCATCGAGGGCTATGCGGAGATCGAGGAGAAGCTCGGCGATCCGGCCGTGCTTGCCGACCAGCGGGAATACACGCGTCTCTCGAAGGAATTCGCGAATCAGGCGGCGCTCGTGGGCAAGGCGAACGACTATCTGCAGGCATGCCGGGACATCGACGACGCGAAGGAGATGCTCGGCGACCCCGATATGCGCGAATTCGCCCAGGAAACCATCGCGGAGTCGGAAGCTAAGCTGCCTGCGCTCGCAGAGACCATCAAGGTCATGCTCATTCCCGACGACCCGGCCGACGAGAAGGACATCATCGTCGAGATACGCGGAGCGGCGGGCGGCGACGAGGCGGCCATCTTCGCAGGCGATCTGTACAAGATGTACGTGCGCTTCTGCGAGTCGCGCGGGTGGAAGGTCGAGAATCTCGACGCGTCCGCATCCGAGGCGGGCGGCTTCAAGAAGATCGAGTTCAAGGTCAAGGGCGACCACGTCTATTCGCTCATGAAGTTCGAGTCGGGCGTCCATCGCGTCCAGCGCGTTCCCAAGACCGAAAGCCAGGGGCGCATCCAGACCTCGACGGCCACCGTCGCGGTCCTGCCCGAAGCCGACGAGATCGACGTGGAGATCAACGAAGGCGACCTGCGCATCGACGTGTATCGCGCAGGCGGCCCGGGCGGCCAGTGCGTCAACACGACCGACTCCGCCGTGCGCATCACGCATCTTCCGTCCGGCCTGGTCGTGCAGTCTCAGGACCAGAAATCGCAGCTCCAGAACAAGATCGCGGCCATGGCCGTCCTGCGTGCCCGCCTGTATGAGAAGATGCTCGCCGAGCAGCAGGCCGCCGAAGGCGCCGAACGCCTCGCGCAGATCGGCTCGGGCGATCGCGCCGAGAAGATCAGGACCTACAACGCCCCTCAAGACCGCGTGACCGATCATCGCATCGGCTACAACGGCACATACAACGGCGTGCTGCTCGCCGACGGCCTGGCCGACCTCATCGTCGCGCTTCAGGCCGCCGATCGCGCCCGCAAGCT
Organism: Slackia exigua ATCC 700122; assembly: GCF_000162875.1. GTDB lineage: Bacteria > Actinomycetota > Coriobacteriia > Coriobacteriales > Eggerthellaceae > Slackia > Slackia exigua. The sequence goes on along the minus strand of NZ_GG700630.1, from coordinate 666,004 downwards.
GGAACAGGCCGTCTAACCTCGTGAACGACGTTTGGACGATACGTGCGACCCTCGATTGGTGCGAGGGCTATCTTGCGCGCGCGCAGGACGTCAATCCGCGCGTGTCCGCGCAGCATCTGCTGTCGTTCGCCACAGGGCTTTCCCGCATCGAGCTCTACGCGCATCACGACCGCCCGCTTTCTCCCGACGAGCGCGATACCTTACGCGACGCCGTGCGCAGGCGCGCTGCGGGGGAGCCGCTCCAATACATCCAGGGCACGGCCCCGTTCCGTTTTATCGAGCTCGAAGTGGCGCCCGGCGTGCTCATTCCGCGACCCGAGACGGAAGTGCTCGTCGACGAGGCGTTTCGCGAGCTCAAAAACTTAGGTGCGTATGCGGTGCGGCGTCCGGGCCCTCATGCGGGAGAACCGTCGCTTCCGCCTTCGGAAGGCGCCGCGGCGTCCGGGTCGGCACGCCCAGGCGTCGCCGCAGAGGCGAACGGCACGCACGCGGGCGGCCTCGTCGTCGCCGATGTCTGCACCGGTTCGGGCTGCATCGCCTGCGCCATCGCTTCGGAACATCCCGACGCGCGCGTCGTCGCGACCGACATCTCGCCCGATGCCGTCGCGCTCGCGCGGCGCAACGTCGCGCGGCTCGGCCTCGGCGATCGCGTGGACGTGCGCGAAGGCGACCTCTGCGCGCCGCTTGCCGCCGATGCGCCGTTCGATCTCGTCATCTCGAATCCGCCGTACGTTCCGACCGCTGTTCTGAACGATATGCCCCGCGAAGTGTCCGTCTTCGAGCCCGCGCTCGCGCTTGACGGGGGATGCGACGGGCTCGATGCGTTCCGGCGTCTGATCGATGAAGCCGTGCCCCTGCTGTCCTTCCCGGGGGTGCTTGCCTGCGAGCTGCACGAGGACTGCCTGGACAAGGCGGCCGATCTTGCGCGAAGCGCGGGTCTTGCACGCGTACGCATAGCATCTGACCTGGCAGGAAGGTCGCGCGTCCTCATTGCGGCGAAGGCTTCCTGATCCGCGTCGGCGCCATCGTTTCCGGGAGGCGCGCGTGGTTTTCGCGCGTGCCGCCCGACCGTATCGGAGGATTCCCGCGCATGCCGTTCGACCGCATCGGAGTTGTGTGTGCATACGCGCAAGGCATCGGGCGCTTCAACCGCCGTATGCTAGAATGACTGCCCGTATATATCAGATATTACAAAAGGAAAGCCTACATGCCGCTGTCCGATATCTTCAGCAACCTCGGGGGCAGTTTCGGGGGAGCAACGTCGCGCGATCTCGCCATCGACCTCGGCACTGCCAATACGCTCGTGGCCGTGACCGGGGAAGGCGTCGTCCTGAACGAGCCGTCGGTCGTCGCAATCGAACGCAGCACCCATCGCGTGCTCGCGGTCGGCCATGAAGCGAAGCAGATGATCAACCATACGCCCGATGCGTTCTCTGCCGAACACCCGCTGCGCGACGGCGTCATCGCCGACTACGACGTGACCGAGGCCATGCTCTCCGCCTTCATCAACAAGGCCATCGACCGTCGGTATCCGTGGCAGGTCAAGCCCCGCATCGTCATCTGCATCCCCTGCGGCGCCACCTCGGTCGAGAAGCGCGCGGTCTTCGAAGCGGCCATCCAGGCCGGTGCGCGCCAGGCCTACCTGATCGAGGAGCCTATGGCGGCCGCCATGGGAGCCGAGCTGCCCGTCACCGAGCCGACCGGCTCGATGGTGGTGGACATCGGCGGCGGCACCACCGAAGTCGCCGTCATCTCGCTCGGCGGTATCGTGACGTCGTCTTCCCTGCGCCTTGCCGGCAATAAGATGGACGAGGCCATCGCCATGCACCTGCGCGACCTGCTCGGCATCAAGGTGGGCGAGCGCACGGCGGAAATCATCAAGATCAAGATCGGTTCGATCCTCCCGTTCGAAGACGGCCGTGAGAAGGACATGATCATCTCCGGCCAGGACGTCGTCACCGAGCAGCCGCGCGAGGTCACCATCCAGTCCGAAGACGTGCGCACGGCCCTTCAGCCTCCCATCGAGGAGATGGTCGTCCATATCAAGGAAACCTTCAAGAAGACCAACCCGGACTTGGCCAGCGACATCATCTCCAACGGCATCCTGCTGACGGGCGGCGGCGGCCTGCTTTCGGGCCTCGACCGCTTCCTCACGCAGCGCCTCGAGATTCCCGTCTGGACGAGCGACACCGCCCTGACCAACGTGGCCATGGGCTGCCTGAAGGTCCTCGAGACGCCGTCCGCCCTCAAACAGACGCTCATGCGTTCCAAGTAATCGCGCGCCATGGCTTCGCCTGAAGATCCCAAGCGTTCGAAGCTGCCGCGCGGGAACGCTCTGCTCGGCGTGCTTCTTATCGCGTCAGCCCTGATCGCCGGCCTCTACGTGCATGAAGGATCGGCGGGACCGGTGCATGCCGTGCGCGGCGGCATCGCGGCCGTCCTCTCTCCGGCGACGCTGCTCGGCGGCGCCGTCTCGGGCGGGGAATCCGCCGCATCTGACGCGCTCGAGAACGCCGCGGCCGACGACGCGAGCTATTCCGAGCTCAAAGACGAGAACGCCCGCCTGCGGGCGGCCGTGATCGAGATGGAGGAGTACCGCCAGGAGGCCGACCGCCTTCAGGGGCTGCTCGATCTGCAGGACCAGTACGAGCTCACGATGGTGACGGGACGTGTCATCGGCACGCAGCCGAGCGCGTGGAACCAGGTCATCACCCTGAACGTCGGCACGGACAACGGCGTCGAGGCGGGGCTTCCCGTTATCGGGCCGTCGGGGCTGCTCGGCCAGGTCGTTTCGGCCACGACATCCACGTGCGACGTGCGCTTGATCACCGATCCCCAGAGCGGCGTGTCGGTCTATATCCAGGGTTCGCGCGTGACGGGCGTCGTGCGCGGATCGCTCGACGGGCTGATCTATCTCGAAGACGTCGATCCCTCCGTCGCGGTCAAGGCGGGCGACGTGCTCGTCACCTCGGGCCTCGGCGGCGCCTACTTCGGAGGCCTTCCCGTCGGAACCGTCTCGAACGTCGAGACGCGGGCGGGCACGACCGACCGCACGATCGTCGTCACGCCGCTTTCCGATGTCACCGCCTTGCAAGAGGCGAGCGTCATCGTGCAGACCACGTCCGAGAGCCAGGCGACCGAGCCGTCCTCTTCGAGCAACGGCCAGGCGAATGCGACCAAGAAGGGAGGCAGGTAGAAATATGCGCGAGAATCTCGGGCTCATCATCGGCGGCATCGTCGCCCTTATCCTGCAGGTCGCCCTGGCGCCGAACGTCGCCATCCTCGGCGCGCAGCCGAACTTCATCCTCGTCTTCATCGTCGCGGCGTCTCTTTTCAACCGCGGCGACGCGGTCACGGTGCTCGCCTTCGTGCTCGGGCTCGCGTCCGATGCGTTGAGCACGCATCCGTTCGGCCTGATGGCCGGGATTCTGCTCCTTGCCACATTCGTCTCGTCCCGCGCCTTCGCCTTGCTCGACAACGATTCGCCCATCGTCCCCGTGGTCGTGTCCATGGTCTGCGCGGCGCTGGTCGAATGCGCGTACGCGGTCGCCTACGTCCTGTTGGGCGCCGATCTGGGATTCGGCGAAGCCGTCGTCTTGCGCGCGCTTCCCTGCGCCCTGTACGATTGCGCGATGACGCTCATCCTCATCCCCTTGCTCTACCGCGGCGCTTCCGGTCGCAAAGGCGGTGGGTCGGGAACGGCGCTGCATGTCTCGAGCAGCTCGACGACCATCAGCAACGTCAGGTAGGGATCGTTGTGGCAGCGGCGGTTATCTCGTTCGTTCTCGTGCTGGTCGCGGCAGCCGCGGCCTTCGTCATCGTATCCATGCGCCGTTCCGGCAAGGATCGCGTCGCCGTCTCGCGCGATGTCGCCTCGATCGGCACGTCCGCGCCGCTGCGCGGTGCGGAAACCGGCAAGGACGCCCAAACCGCCACGGCGTCGGGAACGGCGAGCGGCCGGTCGCCCTACGACCGCATCAAGAACCGCTTCGCCGCGCTCGGCGTGCTCATCGCGGCCGTCTTCGGGTCGCTTGCGGTCAAGCTCTGGATCATGCAGGTCTTAAGCGCCGACCGCTATCGCACGCAATCCGAGGACAACCAGCTCACCACGATCAAGACGCCGGCATCCCGCGGCCGTATCTTCGACGCCGACGGCATCGAGCTCGTCGGCAACGAAACGGTGCCGACGGTCCTGGCCGATGCCTCGGTCGCGAACGACCACAACGTGCTCGTGCGCCTTTCGGCCCTGCTCGGCATTCCTTACAGCATCGTGCGCCAGCGCATCCAAGACGCCTCCGGAGGCGCGCAAGCCCAGCGCGAAGTCGCCACGCACCCGCGCGAGCGCGATGTCGCGTTCATCTCGGAGCATCCGGACGCATTTCCCGGCATCACGATCGAGAACCGCTCGCATCGCACCTATCCATACGGCGCTCTGGCCTGCCAGCTGCTCGGATACTCGGGAACCATCGCGGCCGAAGAGCTCGAACGCATGCCCGTGGGAACCGACTACCAGAGCGGCGACGAGGTAGGGAAGTCCGGTGTCGAAGCGGCCTTCGAGAACGTCCTGTCCGGCGAGCATGGCGAGCGCGTCGTCGTCGCCGACGTGGACGGCACGGTGCATTCCGTCGAACGCGAGACACGTCCGACCCAGGGCAACGACGTGCATCTGACCATCGCCGCCCGCGTCCAGCAGGCCGCGGAAAACGCGCTCATCGGCATGATCGCGCCGGAAGGCGTCATCGGCGGGGGCACGGGCACGGCGGGCGCCATCGTCGCGATGGACGTGACGAACGGCGACGTGCTCGCCATGGCGAGCTTCCCCAATTACGATCCTGCCAACTTCATCGGCGGCATCTCCCAGGACGACTGGGATCGCTACAACGCGGACCTGGCGCGCAAACCCCTCATCAACCGCTGCATCGCCGGAACCTATCCGGCCGCCTCCACGTTCAAGGCCTTCGTGGGCATGGCCGCGCTCCATTACGGCATCGCGTCTTCGGACAGCGGCTGGAACTGCACGGGCACCTGGACCGGATTCGGCGACAAGTACGCGCAGAAATGCTGGAAGGAAGGCGGCCACGGGTACCTCGATCTCAGGGGAGGCGTCGTGAACTCGTGCGACGTCGTTTTCTACGACATCGCGGCCCAGTTCTACTATCGCTCCGACGATCTGGGCGAAACGCCCATGCAGGATTTCGCGATGAAGTTCGGCATGGGGTCGAAGACGGGCATCATCCTCTCGGGCGAAGAGGCCGGCAACGTGCCTACGCCCGAATGGAAGAAGAAGCACTACGCCAACCAGCCCGAAGAGGGGCAGTGGGTTCCAGGCGACATGACGAACACCGCCATCGGCCAGGGCAACGTGCTCGTCACGCCGTTGCAGCTCGCCGTCGGGTACGCGGGCGTGGCCACGGGCAAGCTCCCGACGCCGAACCTGCTCAAGGAGGTCCGCAATTCCGCAGGCGAGACCGTCGTCACCGGCACGTCCAAGCTTTCCGACATCGAAGGCGTCAACGACGCCGAATACTCGTTCATGCGCGACGCCCTGCGCGGCGTGGCCCTGGAGGACGGCGATGTGCCCGAGACGCTTGCGAAGGCGGGCGGCTTCCAATGCGCCTGCAAGACGGGCACCGGCGAAGCCACCGGCGATCGCGACGCCTATTCCTGGTTCGTCATGTACGCGCCCTACGATGATCCGAAGTACGTCGTGTCCTGCGTCATCGAAGACGGCGGCTACGGCGCCGACACCGCCTGCCCCGTCGCGGCCGATGTCATGGAGGCCTGCGTGGAATACGGCGCCGGCACGCTCGATGCCGAACTGACCTACGTCTCCGAAATCACGCGCTCCATCGAATACGTCGCCAAGGGCATGGCGAAAGGCGGCGAGTAGTATGGCATCTTCGGGATACAACCAGGTCGAGCATCTGCGGTTGCCGCACGATCCCGACAGCCGCCGGTCCCGCTCCTCGCGCCCGTTCATGCAGCAGGATTCCGCAGGCACGACGCCCTTGCAGCTTCTCGGCGTGCTCGCGTGCCTCGTGGCCTACGGGCTCGTCGTCGTGTATTCCGCCGTGCAGGGCAACGAAACCTATTCGTTCACCCGCCAGCTGACGGGCATCGGCATCGGCGCCATCCTGATGCTCATCATCAGCCGCATGGACTATCGCCAGCTCGCCGGCTACACGACGCTGCTGCTCATCGTGAACATCGTGCTCATCCTCTCCCCGCATCTGCCTGTGATCGGCGTCGAAAGCCACGGCGCGCGCAGCTGGATCAATCTCGGCATGCGCCTGCAACCGGGCGAGTTCGCCAAGATCACGGTCATCCTGCTTGATGCCGGGCTGATCGCGCGCTACGGTGCGCAGCTCGACGATTTCCGGGAATACCTTAAGGTGCTCGGCATCATGGCCGTGCCGTTCCTCTGCATCATGACGCAACCCGACTTGGGCACCGGTCTTGTGTACCTGTTCATCGACGCCGTCGCGCTCGTCATGGGTGGCGCGCGCCTGCGCCATCTGCTCATCACGCTCGCGGCCTTCATCGCGCTCATCGCCGCGGTCTTCGCTTTGGACGAGGTTCTCAAGGGCGCGACCGGCCAGTACCATCTGCTCAAGGATTACCAGCGCAGCCGCCTGTTCGTGTTCATGAACCAGGGCGAAGACTCCTCCGATAGCGGCTACAACCTCAAGCAGGCCATGATCGCCGTCGGATCGGGCGGCTTTCTGGGGAAGGGTTTCGGCAACGCGACCCAGTCGAGCCTCGGTTTCGTGCCTGAAGCTCCGACCGATTTCATCTTCTGCGTGCTCGCCGAGCAATTCGGATTCGTGGGAGCCGTTGCGCTTCTCGGGCTGTATCTGGCGCTCGTCATCTTCAGCATCCGCATCGCGCGCAACGCCGCCGATCTGCATGGAACGCTCATCGTCGCATGCATCGTCGGGATGTGGCTTTTCCAGATCCTCGAGAACGTCGGCATGAACATCGGGCTCATGCCCATCACGGGCATCCCATTGCCGTTCATGAGCTATGGAACGTCGTTCATGCTTGTGAATTTCATGCTCGTCGGCCTCATCTGGTCGGTGTATGCTCGCAGGGGAGCATGACGTTCGACGCCATGGTTCTCGGTGGCTTTCGTCTATGTTCGCCGTTGCGTCGTTTTCGGCCGACGTTGCTGCTGCGTCGGCTTGAAGCAGGAACCGAGGGCGGCCGCCGGGCCGGTTCGATACCAGGAAATCGGAGGATTGCATGAACATCCCTATCGATATCAAGACGCTGCTTGCCGGGGTGACCGACGTCGAGGCCGCCCGCATCGTGCCTCTGTCCGTATCGGTTCTGATCGACGACTCCGCGCCCGCCGATCTTGCCGCATTCGTGCGTTCGAGCTTCGCCTCGGCATCTCCTCAGGCGCGCGTCTCGCTCAACTACTTCCATGACGGTCGCGCGCTGTTCGATCCCGAAAGCGACATGGTCGTCATAGCCGCAGGCACGACGCCTGAAGTGGGCCAGGTGGCGGAAGACGTCCGCCGTGCGCGCATCCCCGTCATGGTGGTCACCGCAAGCCCCGCGGCGGTTCGGTCGGCGGCCGAGGCCGCGGGCGTCCCGATTGCGCCTGCCGATCTCATCGCTCCTGATCAAGTTGCCGGGTCTGACGTGATTCCGCTGTCTCGGCCTGTGGTCGTGCATTCCGGAGCCGTCGCGGTTGCTGCTCCCGATGCGGCCGTTGCGCCCCGCGGCATCGCATCGGATGCCGCCATGGCCGGCGCTGCTTCTTTCGAGCCCATTCCGCTCTCGGTCGACATGATGGAACGCCTCGCGCTGCGCATGGGCGAATGGGTCGTCGCGACGTTCAAGGAGACGCGGCTGTCGTATGCCCAGGCATTCGATTTCGTCCGCCGTCCGCTCGCGCTCGAATCGGTGCGGTCCACGGCCGCGCAGAACGCGGGAGTCGGCCTCGTGGTCGTCATCCCCGGTGCCGACATGCCGGTCATGACCGCGAATCAGGCGAAGATGGTGCTCGAGATCGCCGCCGCCTACGGGCAGCCGCTCACGGCCGACCGAATCAAGGAGCTTGCGGCCATCGTCGGCGGAGGCTTCGCCTGGCGCGCCGTCGCTCGTCAGATCATCGGCGTGGTCCCAGCGCTCGGATGGGCCGTGAAGGCCGGCATCGGCTACGGCGGCACGGTGGCCATGGGCACGGCCGCCATCGAGTATTTCGAACACGGCGGCACCGTGGGCGGACTCATCGGCGCGTTGAACGAGGCGCGCGGAAAGGCCGTTCGCGCCTTTGCCTCGACGTCGGCCGGTCGCGGCATGAAAGATCGTGCGCGCGCCGCCGGGCGCACCGTGGCACGCAATGCCGCAGCGAGCGCAGGGCAAACGGCCAAGAATGCGGGACAAGCTGCCAAGGATGCGCCTGTCAGGCTTGCGCGCGCAGCGAAATCGGTCGCCGCGGCCGCCGCGACGGCGGCGATCGGCTCGCTTCCTGGAGCCGGCGCTCGTCGCTAACCAATCGCCTTCCCAGGGCTTCAAGACCACGATTCGAAAGAGCAGAGCGCATGACAGACCTTTGGCCTCGCGTCGAGAGGCTGCTTCGCGAAAGCGGGCGTGCCATCGAGCGTCCCGCACGCTATCTGAACCATGAATGGGGATGCACCTACAAGCCTGAAGCATCCTACCGCTTCGTGATGACGTATCCCGACACCTACGAGCTCGGGCAGGCGAACCAGGCCATCCGCATTCTGTGCAACTGCGTGAACGCCGTGGAGGGCATGGCGGCTGAACGCGCGTACCTGCCGGCGGACGACATGTGCCGCGCGATGCGCGACGCGGACCTGCCTGCGTTCTCCCTCGAAAGCTGCGCGCCTATCGGCGAGTTCCAGGCGGTCGGCATCACGCTCCCGCATGAGCTGGCGGCTACGAATGTGCTCGAATTCCTCGATCTTGCGGGCATCCCCCTGCGCGCCGATGCGCGGGCGGCCGCCGAAGCCGCCTCTGCTGCCGCAGGACATCCGTACCGTTTCCCGCTCATCGTCGCGGGCGGCCCCTGCACGTTCAATGCCGAGCCCTACGCCCCTTTCTTCGACGTCATGCTCATCGGCGAAGGCGAGGAATCCCTTCCCGAGCTGCTTTGCCTCGACCGCGGCATGCGTGTCTCCGGGGCATCGCGCGAAGACATCCTGCGCGCGATGTCGCACGTGCGCGGGGTCTATGTGCCTTCGCTCTACGACATTGTTGACGAAGAGGAGGCGCAGGCCACGGGTTCATGGGCGCATCCGCGATTCGCGGACGTGCCCGCCGTCGTCGAGAAACGCGTATGGGAGGCCTTCGCGCAATCCGATGCGTACGAGCCGGTCATCGTACCGTATGCCGAGCTCATCCACGACCGCCTGAACGTCGAGGTCCTGCGCGGATGCGCGCGCGGCTGCCGGTTCTGCCAAGCGGGTATGATGTATCGCCCGGTGCGCGAGCGCTCTGCCGACAACATCGTCGCCGCCGCGATCCGCGGTCTGGCTGAAACGGGGTACGACGAGGTCAGCCTCACGTCGCTTTCCACGACCGACCACAGCCAGATCGAAGAGATCCTGCGGCGCCTGAACCGCGCGTTCGAAGGCAAGGGCATCTCGGTCTCGGTGCCGAGCCAACGCCTCGATTCGTTCGGCGTGGAGATGGCCGAACTCGTCGCCGGCGGCAAGCGCGGCGGCCTGACGTTCGCCCCCGAGGCGGGCACGCAGCGCCTGCGCGACGTCATCAATAAGAACGTCACCGAGGAAGACCTGTTCGGAGCCATCTCCGCCGCGTTTTCCGCCGGCTGGCGCCGCTGCAAGCTCTATTTCATGATCGGCCTTCCCACCGAAACCGACGACGACATCAAGGGCATCGCGAGCCTCGTGCAGCGCGCTTACGACGTGGCGAAGAAATCGGTGCCCGAGGACCAGCGCGGCAGCGTGCGCATGAGCGCCTCCTGCGCGCTGTTCGTTCCGAAGGCCCAGACCCCGTTCCAGTGGGACGGGCAGATTCCGCCCGAGGAAGCCTATCGCCGCATCGGACTGCTGCGCCGCTCGGTGAAGTATCGGGCGGTGGATATCCACTGGCACGAGCCCGACGGGTCGATCGTCGAGGCCATGATGAGCCGCGGCGGACGGGAGGTCGCCGACGTCGTGGAGACCGCCTGGCGCATGGGCGCCAGGTTCGATGCCTGGACCGAGTTCTTCTCTCTGGAAACCTGGCGCGCGGCCTGCGAAGCCTGCGGCGTCGACATGGACGCCGTCGCCCAGACCGATTTCGACACCGACCGCGTCCTTCCCTGGGCGCATCTGTCGGCCGGCATCCGCACGCGTTTCTTCCAGCGTGAGCGCAGGCTGGCGGCGCAGGAGCGCACGACGCCCGACTGCACGTTCGATACCTGTTCGGCCTGCGGCATCTGCATGGATTACGGCGTCGGCAACGAGATCTGCGAGGTGCGCTCATGATGGAAGGCGAATTCCGTATCCGCGTGACCTATGCGATGACGGGGCGGCTCGTCATGCTTTCCCATCTTGAGACGGCGCGTGCCATCGAGCGCACCGTGCGCCGCTCCGACCTGCCCTTCGCGGTCACGCAAGGGTTCTCTCCCCATATGAAGCTCGCATTCGGCTCGGCGCTGCCGGTCGGCGTCGGCGGGCTTGCCGAGATCTTCGACGTCACGATGACCGCATTCGTCCCGCCTGCCGAAGCGCTTGCGCGCCTGCGGGCCGCGAGCGCGCCCGACCTCATGCCGTGCGATGTGCGGTATATAGATAAGACGGTGAAGGCGGCGAGCGTCGCGTATCCGTTTTCCACGTATCGCGTCGAGCTCGCGGACGGTGCGGACGCATCCGTGCTCAAGGTGCCGGAAGAGATCATCGTCGTGCGCAAGAAGAAGGAAAGGCACCTGATCCCGACCGATTTCCTGGTCGGCGGCATGCATGCGGACGGCGGCGCTCTCACCTTCACGCTCGAGTCGAAGCCAAGCGGAAGCCTGCGTCCCGACGTGCTTGTGCAGACGATGCTCGATGCGGTCAGCCATGCGGCGGGCGAGCCGGCCGGCGCATCGGCCTCCGAGCCCTTGCACGTGGCGTCCCTCATGCGCGTCGCCCAGTCCGAGAATGCGTCTGCCGACGGCAGGCCGTGAGGAGGAACCGATGATCAAGCGATTCTGCATGCATCCTCTGTGGGAGGTCACGCGCACGCTCGTCGACGTGGCCCAAGGCAGGCGCGCGGCCGACGTCGTGGTGCGCGGGGCGACGCTCGTCAACGTGTGCACGGCCGAGCTTCAGGAAGGCATCGACATCGCGATCGCCGAGGGCCGCTTCGCGTATATCGGCGCAGATGCCGCCCATTGCATCGGCAAGGGCACGAAGGTCATCGATGCGCATGGGCTCTTCGCCGCGCCGGGGTTTCTCGACGGGCACATCCATGTCGAGTCGTCCATGATGGGCGTGACCGATTATGCGCGCGCCGTCGTGCCGCACGGCACCGTCGGCATCTACATGGATCCGCACGAGATCTGCAACGTTCTCGGCCTTGACGGCGTGAAGCTCATGGACGAAGACGCCCGTCGCGTGCCGCTTAAGACCATGATCACGACGCCCTCGTGCGTGCCGGCGGTTCCCGGGTTCGAAGACACCGGCGCCGAGCACATGACCGCGGCGATGATGGCCGAGACGATGGACTGGGATTCCGTCGTGGGCATGGGCGAGATGATGAACTTCGTCGGCATCCTCGCGGGCGACGAGAACGCGCATGGGGAAGTCGCCGCCACGCTCAAGGCCGGGCTTACGCCCACGGGCCACTACGCGGTGCCCGAAACGGATCGCGGGCTTAACGCCTACATCGCCTCCGGCATCACGAACTGCCATGAATCGACGCGCGCCGAAGATGCCATAGCGAAGATGCGTCTCGGTATGTGGACGTTCTTCCGCGAGGGGAGCGCGTGGCGCGATCTGCACCAGCTGGCGCCCGCCATCACCGAGCGCTCCGTGGACACGCGCTTCGCCTGCCTGGTATCCGACGACAACCATCCCTACACGCTGCTTTCCCAGGGCCATGTGGACCACCTGATCAGGCGTGCCATCGAAGAAGGAATCGACGCTGTGACGGCCATCCAGATGGCGACCATCAACACGGCGACGTGCTTCCGCATGGATAACGACCTCGGATCCGTCACGCCGGGCAAATGCGCCGACCTGGTGCTTTTGGGAAGCCTCGGAGACATCGACGTGCAACGCGTCCTGATCGACGGCGATGTGGTCGCCGAGGAAGGGCGCGCGCTCTTCGATCCCGAGCCGTTCGTCTATCCCGACTGGGCCACGCATTCGGTGCATGTGGGGCGCACGATCGACGAGGACTCGTTCATCGTTTCGCCCGATGGGCTCGCTGAGAATGCGACCGAGGCGACGATCCGCGTCATCGAGGTGGCATCGGGCACGGTTCCCGACTTCGAACGGCGCGCGACCATCCCCGTGCGCGAGGGAAGGCTTGAATCGGATGTTTCTCAGGACGTGCTCAAGACCTTCGTGTTCGAGCGCCATCACGAGACGGGCAAGTTCGGCGTCGGTTTCGTGAAGGGCTTCGGCATCAAGGGCGGGGCCATGGCGTCCACGGTCGCCCATGATGCGCATAACCTGCTGGTCGTCGGAACGAACGATGCCGACATGGCGCTTGCGGCCAATACGCTGATCGCATCCCAGGGCGGCATGGCGGTCGTGCGCGACGGGAAAGTGCTCGGGCACGTGCCGCTGCCGGTGGCGGGACTCATGAACGCACGTCCGGTCGAGGAGATGGGCGAGCTCGTCCATGCGCTCGAAGATGCGTGGGAGGCGATCGGGTGCACGATGACGAGCCCGTTCATGACCATGGGGCTTATTCCACTTGCCTGCATTCCCGATCTGCGCCTGACCGATCGCGGGCTTGTGGATTGCACCACGTTCGAGTTCGTCGACCTGTTGGCGGAGGACGAGGCTTAAGCCGTCATTCGCGGCAGAGCCGCGTCATGAGAAGCGCGCTTCCGAAGCGTATCGTGCCGCCCGACTTCACGGCGCGACGCACCCGCTCCACGTCTCCGACGACGCTGCCGGCCAGCATGTTCACGCCGTGCTCGAAGAGCATCGGCGACATGACGACCGACGGGCCGACCAGGGTCACGTAGGCGTTGCGCGCCAGTTCAAGCAGACGGGGCGCGGTCTTGTTCTCGAAGGTCACCCCGGTCATGAAGACGAAGTCCGCCTCGGGCAGCACGTATTCGCAGGCCGGATCGGGCGTATCAAGCTCGCTTCGGCAGTTGCGCTCCAGCACGGTCAACCTCGCGTATTCGGCGATGCGATCGACGTGGGGGAAGTGTCCGATGACGACGACGTGCGCATCGCCTTTCGCCTCTATGCGCGGGCGCACGAGCTCGAAGGCGTCCATCTTGCGGATGCTTCCGTCGGGAAGCTCCTCGCGCTCCTCGTATTCCGCGCCCAAGGGGTCCAGCAGCCTGCGCTGCCCGTACCAGGCGTTCAGGGCGGCTGTGCCGAGCGTGGCCTCTTCGAAGCTCCATGACTTCGCAAGCTCGGCCATCTCGCGTAGCGGCAACCCCCGGAAGTCGCGTTCCTCGCTGTTGCGCGCGCCGCCTCGGCATGTGTAGGACACCCCGCAGCCGCTTTCCGCCTCCACGTAGGACCAGCCGATGCCGAGGCAGTAATCCTTCGCGAGCACGTCGCCGGGAATCCCTTCGATCAGCGCGTCATACAGCCTCCAGGTCATAACGCCTTCCTTTCAATGGGCGGACGATGCGTCTTACAGTATAGAGGACAGCCTGATGGATGCCTCCGTTCATGCATCTTCCAGGACGTGCGAACGGGTTTGCGCGACATGGGTTCGCGATGGCGGTGAGACGAGCGACGAACGATGCGGTTCGTTGCGGAAGCGGCTTCGAAGAGGTTGTGTCGCGAATCCGCGCCCCGGCATCTTTTTTCGAAAAAATCCTTGTGCGTCCGAATGATTCAAGATACTATATCCAAGCTGCTTTGAGAGAAGCACGCAGATGGGGTGTTAGCTCAGTTGGTTAGAGCGCCGGCCTGTCACGTCGGAGGTCGCGAGTTCAAGTCTCGTACATCCCGCCATCGAACGCAAAAGCCGCTCTTCGGAGCGGCTTTTTTGATGCAAGGATTTCTCGGTTTCGAGCTTTTGGAAAAAGAGCGTTCTCCGATTAAGAGATGGAAAGACTCACGTTTATCCCGTTTTTCGACCCAAACGAGCATGCATTTCATCAGAAGGGTTGCGGGGGGGGGGTCATCCGATATCCTCTGCCCGTTATCGCTTGAGAGACGCAGGGTAGAGGAATGGCTCTCTTAAGCTTGCAGATAGGGAGAAAGGGAAAGAATCATGTCGGATTTGAACGTGAATATCGAAAAGAAGCCAACCTCGGGCCTTGCCATCGCAGGTCTCGTCTTGGGAATACTCGCCATCGTGACCTCTCTCATTCCCATCATCAATAACGGATCGTTCATTCTTGCGCTCATCGGCCTCGTGCTCGGCGTGGTGGGACTTATAGGCATTCGCAAGGGGACTAAGGGCGGAAAGGGAATCGCGATAGCGGCTATCGTCCTTACGATCGTTTCCATCGTCCTTGTGCTTATTTCTCAGCAGGTTTATTCCGCCGCCATAGACAAGGCCTTGGACAATTCGATGTCCGAGGCGAACAGCGCTTCCAGCACGGATGAAACCAGCGCTTCGTCGGATGCTGTTGCAGCTGCTGACAAGACCTCGTCCAAGTATCAGGTATCGATCGATAACGCGATGGTGACGACCGACTACAACGGCGATAAGGCCATCGTCGTAACGTATTCTTGGACGAATAATTCCGACGACACCACGAGTGCCATGGTCGCGCTGAGCGAAAAAGCCTTCCAGGACGGCGTCCAGCTGGAAACAGCATTCGTGAACGACCTTGATAACGACGGACATATGGCAGACGTGAGGCCCGGAGCCGGTACGACCTATCAAGTGGCCTATTCCCTCAAGAGCGATTCCGATGTCGAGGTAGAGGTTGCAGAGCTGTTTTCCTTCTCCAAGGAGAAGATCGCGACTGCGACTTTCAGCGTAGCGTAGCTCGATCGCGTCGATTCACCTAATCATCCATACGCGAGGTTCGTCAGCTTAAAGTGGCGAACCTCGCTTTCGTTCCTATATGATATAAATAAACATACATATAAGGGAAGTAGGTTGATACTGAGAGAATTCATATCGAGTCGCATTCATTCCATACTGCTCGCGATAAGATGGTACATGTACGATAAAGACGTAATCTACCTGGATTTTAGTATCGTATACCCGTATCGACCGCTTGCCGAGTCCAATGTACGTTCAAGCATACTTTTAATGAAAACGTTGTACGTACAGCATGAATAGCGTATAGTATCCGCAATTACTCGGCAAACCCGTCGAAAGGCGGCGACGCAAAGCTACAGGGCCTTTCATATGGCAGCCAGCTGCAACTCTCGTAAAGGTTGCGGCTGGCTGCCGTTTTGTATAGCGAAGGAGGAGGCATGGGGGGGGGTTCTCCGCTTTTAGAGCTCACTGCCTCGCTGCGTGCAGCGGTTGTTCCCATGCCCTTCGATTTTTTGCGCACATTCCGATATTTCTCAAGGGCCTTTTCTGCGCCCTCATTCCTTTGCTCCCCCTCCATCTCTGGCAATGCTATTGCCCCTGGCATGCCGGAAGGGGTTCTTTCGCGTCGTTCCTCTTCCTCTGCGTGATGCATACGGTGCGCAGGGAATGCATGCGGAAGCTGACCCCGACATGATGCGAGCCGGCGGAGATCCGCCCCGCTTCCACCGCATCGGACGGGGTTCCGTCCTTCGGGCCGCCTCCCTGCGCGGCCCGAAGGGCTTATTCGTTTTCTTGGCGGGAAACGGGATTTGCAGGGTATTTCACAAGGGTCATGGCCGCACGGAGGCGCGCCATGCGCAGGATACGACCATTCAAGGAAGGGAAGGCATGAAGAAGACGATACGCTACCTGATGAGCGTCATTCTGGCGCTCGGGATCTGCATTTCGGGAGGTGCGTTGCAGGCGGCTTTCGCCGACGGGGGCGTTCCTGTGAACGTCACCATCACCAAGTTCCAGATTCTGAATATTAATAAAGAAGAAGTGCACTCAATCTATCAGAGCGATAGGTTCTATCTCGCGATGGATTGGGACGCCAGCGCCGCCGGGACGAACATCCACGAAGGCGACTACTTCGACATCACCCTTCCGGATAACATGAAGTTCCCAGCCGGCACGACCGCGCAAGATTTCGATTTGGAAGACGCCGATGGGAACGTCATTGCGAAGGCCCACGTCACTCCCGGGCCGGGCGATGTTGGCGGCACGGTGCACGTCACCTTCACCAAGGCGGCGGAGAACAAGTACAACGTCAAGGGCACGATGTATCTGGCCGCTCAGTTCGATGAAACGAAGATAATAAAAGACGCGGAAAATATCTTCACCATTACGGTGAATTCTCAGGCGTTCAGCGGTAGCGTGATTGTCGAGGGGAGCAAGCCGCTTCAGGACGAGCCTCTGGCCAAATGGGGCAAGCCCGTACCTGGTCATGAAGATCAGGCCGAATGGAACGTCCGCATCAACCATAAGAAGGCCAATCTTCCCAATGCGGTGATTTCCGACAGCCTGTCCGGCGGCAACGGTGACGAGCGCTATATCGCGGACAGCTTCAAGCTTCTCGAGGTCGAGTTCAACGAATACGGGGGTATCGCTCAAGAGATTCAAACAATCGATCTGACAGACAAGCTGCAGATAGCCCCCGACGGCCGGTCGTTCACCATCAATCTGGGGAACGTGAACGGCAAGCAGTACCGTTTGTATTACAAGTCGACGTACCATGCGGGCACGGTTCTCAAGAATAAAGCGACCCTTGATGCGTCGTCGTCTCATAGCGAGGCCTCTTATAGCTACCAGTCCGCCAACTCCGGCGGCACCGCCGGCGGCGACCTGGCGAGCAAGATCAAGCTGACCAAGGTCGACGCCGACGACAACGCGGTCGTGCTCAAGAACGCCGTGTTCACGGTGACCGCGCCCGACGGATCGACCTTCGAGCTCACCACGGGCGCCGACGGCACCGTGACCTCGGGCGTCCTCACGCAGGGCACCTACAAGGTCAAGGAGAAGACGCCTCCCGACGGATACGAGCTCAACGACGAGGAGTACACGCTCGAGGTCACGCCTGCGGGCGGCGCGCTCAAGACCATTACCGACAAACCCATCAAGATCGACGTCGGCGTGACCAAGAAGTGGGTCGGCCCCGAGGGCGGCGAGGTCACCGCGCACCTGCTCGCCGACGGCGCGGACACCGGCAAGGAGCTCAAGCTCAACGCCGGCAACGGCTGGAAGGGCACCTTCGACGACCTGCGCAAGTACAAGGCCGGCACGGCCGACGAGATCGCCTACACCGTGAAGGAAGACCCGGTGCCGAACTACGACGGCGCCGTTACGGGCGACGCGGCCTCCGGCTTCACCATCACCAACACGAACACCGAGACCGTGGACGTCTCCGGCACGAAGTCCTGGGAAGACGACGACGACCGCGACGGCGTGCGCCCCGCCTCGATCACGGTGAACCTGATGAGGGACGGCGCGAAGGCCGACTCCAAGACGGTGACGCCCGACGCCTCGGGCATGTGGGCCTACGCCTTCACGGGCCTTCCCAAGTACGATCCCGCCGACGGCCACGAGTACGCCTACACCGTGACCGAGGAGGCGGTCCCGAACTACGAGACCGAGGTGAACGGCACCGACATAACCAACTCCTACACGCCCGGCAAGACCTCGGTCACCGTGACCAAGGCGTGGGCCGACGCCAACGACCAGGACGGCCTGCGCCCGGCATCGATCAAGGCCCAGCTCTACGCGAACGGCAAGCCCTTGGGCGATCCGGTGGAGCTCTCCGAGGCCAACGGATGGACCCACACCTGGACCGGCCTGAACCTGAAGGAGGCCGGCAAGGCCATCGCCTATACCGTCAAGGAGGCCGGCGTGCCGAGCGGCTACGACGTCGCCGTGGCCGGCGACGCGACGGCGGGCTACACGGTCACGAACACGCATACGCCCGCGACCGTCGACGTCCCGGTCGAGAAGAAATGGGTCGGGCCTAAAGGCTCCGAGGTCACCGTCCGCCTGTTCGCCGACGGCAAGGACACGGGCAAGGAGTTCAAGCTCGACGCCGATAACAACTGGTCGGGCGCGTTCTCGGGTCTGCCCAAGTACGACCACGGCCGCGAGATCGCCTACACGGTGACCGAGGCCGAGGTCGCAGGCGTCGATAGCTCCAAGTACGGCACCGCCGTGGCCGGCGACGCGGCCTCCGGCTTCACCATCACGAACACGAACAAGGAGACCGTGGACGTCTCCGGGACCAAGTCCTGGGACGACGATAGCGACCGCGACGGGGTCCGCCCCGCCTCGATCACGGTGAACCTGATGCGCGACGGCGCGAAGGCCGACTCCAGGACCGTGACGCCCGACGCCTCCGGCGCGTGGGCCTACGCCTTCACCGGCCTTCCCAAGTACGCCGCGGACGGCCACGAGTACGCCTACGCCGTGACCGAGGAGGCGGTCCCGAACTACGCCACCGAGGTGAACGGCACGGATATCGTCAACTCCTACACGCCCGGCAGGACCTCGGTCACCGTGACCAAGGCGTGGGCCGACGCGAACGACCGGGACGGGATGCGCCCCGCGAGCGTGAAGGCCCAGCTCTACGCGGACGGCAAGCCCCTGGGCGATCCGGTGGAGCTCTCCGAGGCCAACGGCTGGACCCACACCTGGACCGGCCTGTTCATGAAGGAGGCCGGCAAGGACGTCGCCTACACCGTCAAGGAGGTCTCGGTCCCCAAGGGCTACGAGGCCTCGGTGGCGGGCGACGCCAAGGCGGGCTACACGCTGACCAACGCCCATGAGCCCGAGACCGTGTCGGTCCCGGTCGAGAAGAAATGGGTCGGCGGCGAGGGCGGCGAGGTCACCGTGCGCCTGCTCGCCGACGGCAAGGACGCGGGCAAGGAGCTCAAGCTGAACGAAGGCAATAACTGGAAGGGCTCCTTCGACGGGCTTCCCGCCTTCGAGGGCGGCAAGCGGATCGCCTACGCCGTGGCCGAGGACGCCGTGGAGGGCTACTCCTCCGAGGTGACCGGCGACGCCTCCAAGGGCTTCACCGTCACCAACACCAAGGACGGGAGGCCCGAGGCCCCCGCCCCCGGCGGCGGCAGGAAGGCCATGCCCAAGACGGGCGACGGCACGGGCGCCATGGCGCTCGGGGCCGGCCTCGCGGGCCTGCTCTCCCTGGGCCTGCTCGGCTTCGCCTTCCGCGGGCGCAGGGCTGAATAGCCCGGCGCGGCCCGCAGGGGCCTGACGCCGCTGCGGGCGCCTGACGGAGACGCGTCATGCGAAGAGGCCCGGACGATTTAAACAGCCTCCCATTTCTTAGACAATGAGAAATGGGAGGCTTCTTTATGGCGGGAAGACTATCTTGGGAGGCGGCGAAGATGAGAGGTTAGGAGCGGGTTTTTTCATCCATCTTGCCTGCCCTGCTTAACGTCATGGCATGCATCTTCGATCCTGTCTATTAATTCTTGCCTTGAGTGGACGCCTGCTTTGACATAGATGGATTTCACATAGCCCTTTACCGTGTTACGCGTAAGGAACAGCGTTTCGCAGACATAGGCGGTATTGCGCCCGCGAGCCAGAAGTTCGAGCACTTCTGTTTCACGTTTGGTCAGATTGCATGTGCATCCAAGCATGCGGCATGCCTGCATATACCCTTCTTCCGAGACCTTGACGGCGGATTGGGCTTGTCGTCGTTCCTGCTCTTCCTTCATACGAAGGCGTTCCTTCGCGGTTCGTAGCTGACTGCTGCGTTGGCGGCTGTCTATCAGGTAAAAGGTTCCGAACATCGCATAGGTCAAGATAAGAATCAGCGATGTGGAGTGAAGGAGCATGTGATATGACTCGACGCCGAAGGCGGATGGCAAATGCAATCCGAACAGGAATAGAATGCGTGATGCTCCGAAACTCCATGCGATTACCGTGATAGCACGACGTCGGGAGCTGCCAAGTTCATCGATGACGAGTGAGTATAAGAGCAATCCGCTAAGCTGAAATGAGAGAGAAAGGATCAGGGTCACTCCAACGAAGGGAAGAATGAGCAGTGCGACGGCAAGTACGGCGAACACGACCTTGACAGCAAGGTCGTAGCTTCTTTTGCGGCCGAATTGCTGCCAGAAAAGGAAGATGACAGCTCCAATCGGTGCTCCTATCGCAGATGCATAGAAGCCGAACGCAGGACCGTCTTGCGTCATCGCCATAGCCTCGACGACTCCGTAGGCCAAGGAGACAAGCACAAGTCCGGCGAAAGGGAAGGCTAGGGATTGGGGCAGGGTGACACGGTTATCTGTCAGCCATGGATGGGGCTTGAATACGTCGCCAAGGTAAGACTCGTTGTCTGCCAGGTCTTTCGTTGCAAGTCTCCAGGCGAAAACGCCTAATGTTCCCGACACGACCACGGAGCCTGTTGCTGTTATAGCCATGCGATCACTCAGAATGGACCATAGAATGATGAATGCAAGCTCACCGATGAGGGCCTGCCATCCTTGGGTAAGAGCAGCTCTGTGTTCGGTCAAGCAAGTAAGTAAGCCGAACCAGAAGAACATTGCGAGCGAAAGTCCCGCTCCGCATGACATTCCCGCTGCGAGAAGCGAGGCATCGGACTCGTTATAACCTACCGTGGTCGAAAGCAGGATTCCTATGAGCGCGAGCGCATATCCGGTTAGAGCGGATAGCGGAATGAATCGGCTTCGTAGGCGCAGGATTGAGGCGCCGTAGATTATCGATGTTACGAGCGATGCCCAGGCAGCGCCTGCATTGAACGTACGGTAAGCCCATTCTGGAGCATCGGGCATGAGTGCGTGAGGGAAGAAGCAAACAACGTTTGCATAGCATAGGAGTCCGAATCCTACGAGCATCGTCAAGAACATCTTGCTAGTTCCGGATTTCACGAACTTTCTCCTTGCTTCCTTCCGCGTGTCCGTCCTTGCTCCCATGTTCGCTGCAGTGTCTCTTCATTTCACTTTCACGCATCGGCATGGATGCCTTTCAAGGAAAGGTTTAGGCCGCATTTTCAAGTCTACCGCTTTCATGCTTTGAAATACCCCCTGCCGGGGTCTACTCGGACACGTTCGCGAAGAGTAGGGTCTTCCACCAGAACCGCATATGGATGCGGAGAAATGATCGCTATGCCGAGCATCGCGACAGGTTATCCAGGGCAAGAATCTCGGAACAAAGGAGGAGTGTATGGATAAGGGAATTTCGCGTCGAAGCTTCTTAACGGGTGGCTCTGCCATTGGCGCCCTTGCAGCTTTTGGGATCACGGGATGTGCCTCTGAAGTGGGATCGGAAAGTCGATCGGCTGCAGACGAAGCCGATTGGAAGCAGTCTCTCAACGTCGATATCGCATCAACGTTGCCGGGGAATACAGACGAATCGGTGGACGTGTCCAAGACCGTGGAATGCGACGTGGCGGTCATCGGGGCCGGATGCTCCGGCATCAACGCCGCCGTGCGCGCCGCCCAGGAAGGTTTGAGCGTCGTGCTTATCGAGAAAACCGACACAATTGGCGGTGCGAGCTTGGACTCATGGGCTCCGTCGGCCTATAACAGCTCGTACGCTCAAGAGGCGGGGGTCGTTACAGATACTGACCCGATCATCGAGGCGTGGGTTGCAGACTGCCATTGGAGGGTTGATGCGTCGGCTGTTCGCCAACTTGTCAACACTTCGGGCGAAGCGGTCGATTGGATGAGGGAGAACGGCTGGGATTTCAAATATGTGGGCATGGGGTCCGATATTACCGCGCTTCCCGACTACGATACGCGCGAGCCTTTGTTCAGGGAGATGCTACGCGATAGTGTCGAACAGAACGGCGAGGTCATAACCGGTACAGCCGCAAAACACCTGGTTATCGATTCGTCCGGTGCAGTTATCGGCGTGGTTGCAGTTGATGGGTCGGATGAGGGAATCCAGGTGAATGCGCGAGCTGTCGTTATCGCAACAGGCGGATACGGCGCCAATGCTCCCATGGTCAAGAACGCTTTTGGCTTCAAGGGCGTATTCGCAGGACTGCCGCAGAACATCGGAGAGGGTTTGGAGATGGCATGGGCCGTCGGCGCGCAGAAGCCGCAGAATTTCGGAGGCCAGATGCTTCATCAGACTCTTGCGCGAGCCACGAGCAAGCTCGTATCGGAATTCGATGCGTTCCCTGCAAAGTACCCCATGATTCTGACCTATGTCGCCAATCTTTTGAATGTGGGCTCGACAGGGAGACGTTTTCGCAACGAGTCTCTTGTTCTGAATGCGGTTCCTTCGGCAAATTCGAGTGCATACCAGGGATCATTCCACTATGTGATTGTTTCCCGAGGCATTATGGATGCGCTTGAGAAGGGTGGTCTCGCGGAGCTTGGCGTGGACTATACTCCGGGACTGCCTCCAGAGTACAGACCCGAATATGCTTTGGATACGCCTTGGAAGGGCATAACCGACGTGTTCGATCGGATGGTAGCAAACGGGGACGGATACAAGGGAGATACGCCAGAAGAGCTTGCCCAGTCGGCCAGAATGGATGTAGACGTTTTCGCCGGCCAGCTCGCGCAGTACGATGAGGCATGCGCTTCCGGTATTGACGCTCAGTTCGGCAAAGCGCAGAAATACTTGAACGCTTTAGGAAGCGGTCCGTACTATGCTGTCATTGCCGAGGAGAACAACCTCTGTTCATGGGGCGGATTGCTTACCGATGCGGATTATCAGGTGCTTGACGGTGATCGTTTGCCTATTAGGGGTCTGTACGCCGTGGGCAACGAAGCAGGCGGCAATCTTTACAACGACACCTATGTCGGTTTCGGTTATGGCATGGGTAATGCTATAACTTCTGGATACATCTGCGGCAGCAAGCTCGCAACATCGATGGGACGATAAGGACTGTCTGTTTGCGGCATCGTATAAGGTGAGCTTCGTGGTTTGTCGCCTCGAAGCTCACCGGTGGATGTGCGCTTTACGAAGACAGAGCTGCAGGCGATGAGGCCGAGTCTTATATATGGCGCGCATCGAGCGTTACCGTCCTTCTATCCGGAGGCTGAAGTCGCAGCAATCGTCGCCGCGCCCCAGGGTCTTCGTTCTATGCCAGATGAGTTTGGGATGAAGGTCTGCATAGCAGATATCGTCGCTGTCGCAGAAGCAGCCGCATAGCTCGGGGCACCCATATGCCCCGCAGACGTCGTAGTAGGGGCATTTTGCCATATCGATGCGCCAGACCCCATCGCCGATCTGGATCTCGTCCGCCTCGAATCCCGCCGCCTCGTTGAACGATGCACGTGTTCCCTTGGCGAACACCCAAGGCATCAGACGATACATGCCGGGGACGTGCATGAGTCTCTCGAAACCCTTGCGTTTCTTCCACGCATTCGACTCGACACATGCGTGGATGGCGAGGAACGCCTCTTCCTTCGGCATCACGTCCTGCAGCGTCTCGTATGCGGCGATGCTGGGAAGAATCTGCGATTCGAGGTGTCTCATCCTCTCCTTCGACGCGTCGGCATTCTCTCGTCTCAGGACGCTCAAGCGTTCTTGCATCTTTCGAACGAGGGCATCTGCCCGGTCGGCGCTTGCCTCGCGCGCCATCTCATCGAAGCTCTCCTCGATATAGCTTCTTTTCACGGGAACCACGTCCTTCCCATGTGGCTTTTCACGCTATGGGGGATGGTGCATCCTGCTTTATTGTACGGCTTGATGACGAAAAGACGCAACGAGTTCGCAATGTTGGGCAGCGCACCGCCCGGTCCTTTCCCCGTCTCGTCGAATGTGCGCGTGCTCGCGATATACCAACAAGTTCAATAGGTATTTGAACTGCGGAAACAATCGAGTCTCGGAAGAAGATTCTTCGCATTCGCCGTACGATTCATGGTACTCTAGAACATCGGGGGACCGCCATACGGCCGGGCGGAGGGATGCCGATGCTCTTCGGCATTCGAACCTCAAGAGGGGCGCCGACAACATTGTCGGTATATGCATTGCAGGGGGGATCGACGTGGGTCTGAGTGCATTCGCGAAGGCGATTGCAGGGGGCATCATCGGCTTTCAAGCCGTCATGTATGCGATGCGCGAGCCGCAAACGTTCATCAGACCTCCGGGGGCGAAGGACGATAGCGACTTCCTCGCCCGTTGCGTGCGCTGCGGAAAATGCCTCGAAGCCTGCCCCTATGAATCGATCCGCATGGTCAAGGACCCTCTCGACCCGTCTTCGGGCACCCCATGCATTTCCGTGCGGGAAAAGGCCTGTCGCATGTGCGAAGACCTTCCCTGCGTGAAGGCATGTCCGACCGGCGCCCTGCGCGACTGCGAAGAGCGCGAGGACATCCGCATGGGGATCGCCGTCATCAACGAGAGGACGTGCCTTTCCTACAAGGGCATGCGATGCGAGGTCTGCTACCGCGCCTGTCCGCTGCTCGACCGGGCGATCGCGATCGACTACCGCATGCGCGAAGGTGACGATCGTCATTCCGTATTCGCGCCGGTCATAGACCCGGAGGTCTGCACCGGGTGCGGATGGTGCGTCGAGCGCTGCGTGACGGACGAACCAGCCATCGCGATCGTGCGCGACAAGGCCGATGCCGAGGGCTATTGGGACGTCTACAACGTCGAACACGGCTACGCCTCGGACGAAGATCCTGCCGCATGGTCGGCCGCGTCAGGCACAGCGGCGGCCACCAAGGCGTTTTCCGAATAAGCGCATGGAGCTCTTCTCGGTGTCGTGCAGCGCTGACGAAGGTGCACGGCGGATGGAAGAGACGGACGAAGAAGGAGGGCAAGAAGACGGAGGGAAGAGGCAAAAGAGCAAGGGAATAAAAGAACGAGGGGAACGAAAGAACGAGGGGACTACCGGAAAGGGAGGAATGAATGGAAGTCTCGAGACGACAATTCGTGAAAGCCACGGCCGTATCGCTCGCGATGGCCGCTGCCGGCATGGGCACGGCGACGCTCGCCGGGTGCGCGCCTTCTGGGGGAGAAGGCGCTTCCGGAAGCGGGGAATCCACCTTCACCTCGGGCGTCTGCCGCTTCTGCGGCACCGGCTGCGGCGTGATCTGCGAAGCCAAGAACGGCAGGCTCGTGTCGGTCACGGGCGATCCCGATAATGGGAGCTCGCGCGGCCTCAACTGCGTGAAGGGCTACTATCTGAGCAATGTGCTCTACGGCGAGGACCGCCTGACGGTGCCGCTCATCCGCGACGACCCGTACACCAAGGGCACGGACGAGGGCCTGCGCGAAGCCACTTGGGAAGAAGCGCTCGACCTGGTTGCGGACAAGCTGAAGACGGCCTACAAGAACGATGTCAGCCGCATCGCGTTCTGGGGAAGCGGCCAGCAGCCCATCGCCGAGGGCTATCTGACGGCGAAGTTCTGGAAGGCGGGCCTGCTTTCCAACAACATCGATCCGAACGCGCGCCTATGCATGGCGAGCGCCGTCGTCGGCTTCATGAACGTGTTCCAGACCGACGAGCCTGCGGGCAGCTATGACGACCTCGAGAATGCAGACGTGTTCGTGACCTGGGGTGCGAACATGGCAGAGGCGCATCCCGTCCTGTATTCGCGCCTGACCGCGCACAAGCTTTCGGGCGAAGGCGTCAAACATTACGATCTGACCTGCTATCGCACCCGCACCTCGGAATCAGCCGACAAGGTGCTCATCTTCAGGCCGGGCAGCGACATCGCCGTGGCGAATGCCATCTGCAACTACCTGATCCAGAACGACCTGTACGACCACGCCTTCGTAGAGGACCATCTGCAGTTCAAACAGGGCACGGAGAATCTGGGAGACGCCTTCGACGACGGCTACGACAAGAGCGAGGTCGGCTCCAAGGTCGATGCGGTGGAAAGCATCGGCTTCGAAGACTTCGCCGCTCGGCTGGAACCCTACACCTTGGAATACGCCTCGGAGCTTTCGGGTGTGCCGGTCGACGACATCCGCGAGCTGGCCGATGTGTTCGCCGATCCCTCCAAGAAGGTCATGAGCCTGTGGACCATGGGCGTGAACCAGCATAACCGCGGCACATGGATGAACCACTGCATCTATAACATCCACCTGCTCGTCGGCAAGATCGCCAAGCCCGGCAACGGCCCCTTCAGCCTGACCGGACAGCCTTCCGCCTGCGGCACCGCGCGCGAGGTGGGCACGTTCTGCCATCGCCTGCCGGCCGACCTCGTCGTCGCCAACCCGCAGCATCGCCGCTTCACCGAGGCGATATGGAACCTTCCGGAAGGGTACCTGGATCCCATCTCCAAGCCCGGGTTCCACACCACCAAGATGTTCCGCGAGATGAGCAAGGGCAACATCGACTTCATGTGGACTGCCCACAACAACTGGGCCGTCTCGGCGCCCAACCTGACGCGCGTGCTCGGCGTCGACCCTGCGTACCAGGGCATCTACAGCACGTTCATCGTGGTCGACGAGGTGTATCCCACCAATTCGACCCGCTATGCCGACGTCGTGCTTCCTGCGGCTCTCTGGGTCGAGCGTGAAGGCCAGTTCGGCAACGGCGAGCGCCGCACCACCATCTTCGAGAAGGCGGTCGATCCTCCGGGAGAGGCGAAATGGGACCTGTGGATCCTCCTCCAGGTCGCCATGCGCGTGCTCGAGGGAGAGACCATCGACGGCGAAGACGCCTTCAACCGTCTGTTCGGATTCGTGTTCGATAAGGAAAAGGGCGATTTCATCTCGGATGACGAGAAGGAGATCAACGGCCTTATCTGGGAAGAGTACCGCACGTTCAGCAATCCCGAGCTCAACGAGCGCGCCCAGGCCATCAACATGGATGCCGACGGAACCTTCGAAGCCAAGCTCAAGATGGAGGCCAAGCAGCTGGCTCCCTACGAGGAGTATCGCTCCGCGCATGGCCTGACCTGGCCTGTGCGCGAAGTCGATGGGAAGTGGCTGCCGACGAAGTGGCGTTTCGCCAACGGTTCCCAGGAAGAAGGCTTCGATCCCTACGGCGTCGAGAAGTACGGCAAGACCGGCCTGGCCAACGACGTGTGCTTCTACAAGGCCAAAGACCTGAAGCCCTCCGTGGTGTTCCGTCCGTACGAGCCGCCCGCGCAGGAGCCGAGCGAAGACTATCCCTTCTGGTTCAGCACCGGCCGCCTGCTCGAGCACTGGCATACCGGTTCCATGACGATGCGCGTGCCCGAGCTCAAGCGCGCGCTGCCCGAGTCGCTGCTCTACATGAACAAGCAGGACTGCGCCGATCTGGGCATCAAGGACGGCGACACGGTGCGCGTCACCTCCACGTACGGCACCTTCGAGATCAACGTCTCCACGAGCGGCCGCGTCGATCCCGATCCCGGCATGACGTTCGCGGCGTTCTTCGACGAGAAGAGGCTCATCAACCTTGCGGTGGAGGATATCTACTGCCCGCTGTCCAAGGAGCCCGACTTCAAGAAGACCTGCGTTCGGATCGAAAAGGCGTAAGGGGGGGGCGCACATGAAGACGAAGAAAACCGCCGCATTGGCGATGCTGGTCGCGACGGCCCTCTGCTCGGCCGCGCTGAGCGGGTTCATGCTCGTGTCATGCGGATCGGGAGGACCGGCCGCTCAAGACGATGCCGCCCTCAAGGCTCCGCCTCTGCAGCCGGCTGAAGACCATCAGGGCATCTGGGAGTCGAAAGGTTCCGAAGGGTGCTACGGCTGCCACGGCGTCGACGAGAACGGCGCACGGAAGGTCGAGGCTGCTCCGGCTCTGCCCGAAGACCATTACGCTGCGGGCGATATCTCCAGCATGAAGATCGATCCTGAGCGCGATCAATGCATCATCTGCCATCCGGTAGGATAGGCGGCACCGCGCTTTCGCCGCATGGTAGCACGTCCTTTCGCAGGGCGCGCGACCTGCGAAGCGGAAGAGCTGTGGCGCGTGCGTGCGATGCAGGCGCGCATGCCGGTCGAACGCGAGTACGTCATGAGGAAGAGACATGGTTATTTCCAGCTTGGTAGTGAATGCCGTCGCCGATAAGGCATCTACGGCGGCCGAGGCCTTGGCGGCCATCCCCGGAGTCGAGGTCCACGGATGCGAGGAAGGCAAGATCGTCGTCACCATCGAGGCCGAGACCTCCGTCGAATCCCATGACATCGCGGCGACCTTCATGGACATCGAAGGGGTGTACGGCGTCGGACTCGTGTATTTCAATTTCGAGGACGATCCGACGGTGAACCCTTCGCGCGTGTCGGGCGATCGGTCGCCCGCCGAGTAGCCGACCGGCTTCACCTGCGGAAAAAGAGGGGAGAAGGCAGAGGGAATGACTGCACGGCCTGGAAAGAACGTCAAGGGAAGAATCGGCATAGCGCGCCGCATCGTGCAGATCGCGGTGCTGGAGCTCTTCTGCGCGCCCGTGATCGTATCGGGAACGGGCCTGTTCGGGCTCGTCAGCGGCAAGGAAGAGCTTTCGGTCGTTCCTTCGGACCTGCCGTTCTTCGGGTCGCTTGCCTCCTCGTCGGTCGTCGGCGTGAACGTGCTCGATCCGTATGCCCTGCTAGAGGTTCTGGCGGCGAGCGCGAGCATCACGGCCGGGGCGGTGCTTGCCGCCGTGCCGCCCCTGCTTGTGTACGGGCTTGTGCGGGGGCGTGCGTTCTGCGGGTGGATCTGCCCAGCCAACCTGGCGCTCGAAGGTGTCGATTGGCTACGTCGCAAGCTGGGGCTTTCGGTCGCCGTCCATGCGCTTCCCCGGCGCACGAAAATGATCGTCTCCATCGTGGTGTTGGTTATCTGCGCGATCACCGGCATGCTGGTATTCGAGATGTTCAGCCCGATCGCGTTTCTGAACAGGGGCATGCTCTTCGGATCGTTGGCGGGCGGCTTCACCATGGCCGCCATTGTGGTGGCCGAGCTCTTCTGGGCCGAGCGCGTATGGTGCCGGGCGCTCTGCCCCCTGGGTGGCTTCTACGAAGCGATCGGCACGTTCGGTCTGGTCAGCGTCAAGATGGATGCTGAGCGCTGCGTGCACTGCGACGCGTGCCGCGCCGTGTGCCTCTGCGACCCCGAGATCCTCGACGGCGTTCTGGACGAAGGCGCCGATCATGTAAGTGCGGGGGATTGCATGCTGTGCGGACGGTGCATCGACGTCTGTCCGACGGATGCGCTCAGCATAGGGCCTGCGGTTCCGTTCCCGAAGCCGCAGGCGGCGGAAGGCGCTTCGCTGAGCCGCCCCGGCCGTTTGCGCGAATGATACCGATCGCATGGCATTTCCTGGTATCCTGCGGGGCAGGAGGTGCACGATGAATCATACGTTGATAGTCCTTGCCGTCCTGCTGGTCGCAGGAGCGGCGCTTGTTGGTTGTTCAGGTTTCTTGAGCGGTGGCACCGCAGGAAACGATTCAGGGTTTCGCCAGGTTACAGCTCAAGAAGCAAAAGAGCTGATGGATTCCGAACAGGATTACGTCATCCTGGACGTGCGCACGGAGGGCGAATACGCCGAAGGGCATGTGCCTGGTGCGACCCTGCTTCCCCTGAACGACGTCGCCAGCAAGGCGGAAAGCGTTCTTACGGACAAAGACCAGCTGATCCTCGTCTATTGCCGCAGCGGCAACCGCAGCAAGCAGGCGGCCAAGACGCTGGCGTCGCTCGGCTACACGAACGTTGTCGACTTCGGCGGAATCTCGAGCTGGCCCTACGATATCGAGAAGTAGCGCACTTCAGGCATGAACCGACTTGCTCGCAGAGCCTTCGCCGCGTGTTTCGGCGAAGGCTCGTTCATAGTGCGGCGTCTCGCTTCGACGCTTTCCATTCGCTCGGGCTCTGCCCTGTGAGGCGCTTGAACATAAGGCTGAAATTGCTCTGATGCTTGAAGCCGACATCCGCAGCCACCTCGGCGATGGTCTTATCCGACTGTATGAGCAGGTCTTGGGCTCGTGTTAATCTCGCGCGGGCGAGATAAGATCCTATGGTCATGCCGTTTGCCCGCATGAATGCCTGGCATAGTTTCGTTTTGCTGACGAGCAACGCTGCTGCGAGGTCGTCGAGCGAAGGCGGTCGTGCGACGTCGTCGGCGATGCATATCTTGACGCGGTTCGATATCTCAAGGTCGGTCAGGGAACCTTCCTGTCTTCTGTCCGATAGATGGAAATCGATGGTATCGGCCATGGCTTGGCGCACCTTTCCTGACAGGTACAACCGGGCGCCCGGCAGTTCCATTCTTCCGATTGAAAAGGATCCGAGCGTCTTACGGAGTTCAAGCGCGCGATCGAGCGAGCGTGTGTGCCGCAGGGCCTTCTTCAGGTCGCTGGGCGATGTTAGAAGATCCCGTCCTATCCTCTCGAGGAATGTCGGGAGCAGGTTGATGCTGCATGACTGATAGGAGTTGCCTTCCTTCAGCTGATACGCATGCATGCCGGGGGCCATCTCGTAGGCCAGCAGGTGTTGCTTCAGCTCGGGAGATAAAGGTTCTTTCAAGTCGTCGACGGGAACTCTCTCGGCGCGTCCCTCAGGCGTCTTGAGGAATGTTTCGGCGCTTATGCTCGTCAGAAGGGATAGGCACCAGTACCGGCTCGACGGCCGTTCGATCAGCTCCATATCGCGCTTCTGGAGAAGCCTCTTCATGGTTACCAGGCATCCTTCTTCGCTGTTTCCTGCCCAGAACCATCCCAGGGAGTCCTCCGTGTCTATTCTTGTCAGCAGGCCGTAGGCTATGGGATATGGTTCGGCCTTCAGTTGGCGCAGCTGCTCGGCAAAGATCGAGCGCTCTTCGTGCGTGAAGCGGTTAAGGGCATTATCGAGTTCCATCCGAAGAGTCCTTTTCTGTAAGAATTTATTTCAAATTCCATTATTCATATTTCAAATTACAGATGAGGGCGCATGCACGTCAATGGATTCATGGCGAAAGTTAGCATCGACTAACACAAGAGGAGGGTTCGCTCATGGCTTCTCTTTGAGGAGGCATGCTCCTCGAAGCGGCAAGGGAGAAAGGATCGTCATGCCAGATAAGGAAACGGAAACGATGCCGGCGGAAACGGCGGAGCCGGTAAGAGGCGTCCGCCTTTCGGTGAGGGACTTCGCGACGATAGGTATATTCTGCGCCATTATGTTCGTCGTGTTCATGGCATACTCTATTCTTACGGGCGCTTCGCTGTTCTACTCGATGATCTTCAATGCTGCCGGCGCGGCATTGATTCTATCTCCATTCTACGTGTATATGTGCATGAAGGTCGGCACGCATGGTCCGGCATTCGTGTATAACCTGATGTGGGCGATTGTCGCTGGCCTCATGATGGGGCCGTTCATGGTGCCGTGGTTTATCGGCGGAGGAATCATCGCCGAGCTGTCCATGATTGGCGCCAGCTCGTACCGGAGTATCAAGAGGATTGCTATCTCTTGGGTGATATGCGCCCTCGTTCGCGCCATGCATGGCATGTCTGAGATCTGGTTCTTCCACGACGCCTTCCTGGCCACGGGCGTCAGCGATGCCCAGATTCAGGTTCAGACGCAGTTCTACACCGATCCCTTCTGGGTGTGCGTCAGCCTTGCCGTGACGGTCGTGCTTGCGGTGCTCGGTTGCGTCATCAGCAACAGGATCGTTGTCAAGCATTTCAAGAAGATGGGATCGGTCAGGTAGATGATCCCGAAGGCAGACGTTCACTTCGACTTTCGTGCGAAGCTTGTCGTCGCGGTTCTGGTGATGTCGCTCGTCGCTTTGTTGACGAGCGACATCACCCTCTATGCCCTTATGGTGTTTCTCGTCCTGTACCTGGCGATTCAAGGTCTGGGCCGCCATGCGCTCATCTATGCGCTCATTGCGTTGGTGCTCGGCATGATGAGGGTCGTCTCAAATGGGAACGGTCTTACCTTCCTTCTTCCTGAGATGTTTCTATTCATTCTCGTGAGAACGACGATCATGCTTATGGCCGCCGAGCCCCTCTTGGGCATGCCGCCTGGCGAGGTCGTCGCAGTTTGCAAGAAAATGCGCGTGCCCGATATGGCGGCGCTCCCACTGACGTTCATGCTGCGCTTTCTTCCAGCAGTGGAAGGTGAGTTCAGAGATGTATTCGAGGCTCTTGGAATGAGAAGACTGCTTTCGTTTCGTCATCCTCTCAGAACGTTCGAGCATGTGGTAACGCCTGTAATGCTCAGATCATCCAGGATTGCAGAAGAGCTCGCCGCTTCGGCGGAAAGCAGGGGCATCTCGTCGCCGGGGGAACATACCTGCCGACGTGCCATCAGGTTCGGCTGTCATGACGCGGCGCTTTCGATCATTTCCATGGCGATTGCATTCTCATGCGTCGTTTTCGATAAAGGATTTCTTGCATGAGCGATTCTGCGGCGATACGGCTCGATGGGATATATCTTTCGTATCCCGCTTCGCATACCCCTGTCCTGACGGATGTCTCTTTTTCTATTTCGTCTGGCGAAGCGGTGGCTATCGTGGGTCCCTCAGGTTGCGGGAAGACTTCGGTGACGCGTGTCGTAAACGGTCTCGCGGAGGCATACTATGGGGGATCCCTTGCAGGATGCGTCCAGGTAGGGTCCCTTGACGTGCGTACAGCTCGGTTGAGCGAGATCGGACGTGTGGTCGGATCCGTGTTCCAAGATCCTCGCAGCCAATTCTTCGCGAGCCTGACTGAAGACGAGGTTGCGTTCGGCATGGAAAACTATGGGGTTGCGCACGAGCTCCTTGATGCGCGAGTCGATGCGGCGCTCGCTTTCGTGAAGGCCGAGACTTTGAAGGGGCGTTCGATACACCCGATGTCGAATGGCGAGAAGCAGAAACTCGCCATTGCGTCGGTGAATGCGGTGAAGCCTTCCGTCTACGTGTTCGACGAGCCGTCATCGAATCTTGACATGGCATCTGTCGAAGCATTGTCATGCCTGATGGCAAGGCTCAAAAATCAGGGTTGCACCATTGTGGTGGCCGAACATCGGATCCATTACCTCATAGGCGTCGTCGACCGATTCATCTACATGGACGGTGGATCTATAGTCGCGACCTATACCTCTTCCGAGTTGATGGCACTTGCTGAGAATCGTCGCGCTGAGCTCGGCATCAGATCGCCTCGCTTGGATAGGCTTCGCGCCGGCGCTCGTTTCTTTACGACGACGGGATCAGGTCTCGCGATACGGGGTCTTCGTTATTCGGCGGCATCCCGCGTCATATTCGAGGGTCTTGATTTTGAAGCGAGATCCGGCTGCATTACGGCAATCGTCGGACGAAACGGCATCGGAAAGACGACGCTTGCGAAGCTTGTCTGCGGCCTTCTGAAAGAGAAGGGAGGAAGCATCTTCATTCGCGACGTCCCTATGTCCCGGAAATCGCGGCGGCGGGCGGCATACTTCGTCATGCAGAACACCGATTGCCAGCTATTCGGTGACAGCGTTTGGGATGAGCTGCGGATGAACGCACCCCGCTTGCCGGAAGATGACCTGCGTGCGATTCTAGATGATTACGGGCTCTTGAGCTTCAAAGACGTTCATCCAATGGCGCTTTCGGGAGGCCAGAAGCAGCGGTTGACCATCGCTGTCGCCGAACTTATCGATGCTCCCGTCATAATATTGGATGAGCCGACTAGCGGATTGGATTATCGAAGCATGCGTAAGGTCGCCGCTCGCCTTAGGGCGCTTGCATCGAAGGGAAAGGCTGTTCTGGTCATCACGCATGACTTCGAATTCATCATGGAGTCATGCGACAAGGCGATTCACATCAAGGGGTCGGGACAGGCTATCTGTTTTGATGTGGGAAGCTGCCAAGAACGCATCTTGGCAGCTTTGGCATCTTAAAACGGCTTTTGTGCCAAGCCTTGCTTTTCAGGACAGAAAACGTGACGATGTGCCGAAAATCGTTATCGGCAAGACGACGAGCGATGCGGCGCTCGTCGATTCGACCCTATGCGACGTATCGAGCGCGATCGCCATCCTTCGATTTTTTCTCAGATGTTGTTGCGACAACATAAAATTTCTTCGTGCCGTGATAGAAGTTAGCTCAAGCTAATACCATTACGGAAAGGATACGCGGCATGGAAGATATGAAGAAGCATCTCGGCCAGGTGGACGTGGCGAAGGTCAAGCTGATGGTCCGTGTCGAAGAGGATTACGAGAACGGCAAGCTCTCGTTCGACGAGGCGCGCGCCACGCTCGAAGAACGCGTCGGATCCTGCACGCCGGCAGAGATCGCCCTCGCCGAGCAGATGTTCACCGAGGAGGATCCCGACCAGTGCCGCAAGGAAGACATCCAGGGCAAGCTCGCACTGTTCGAAGGAATCCTCCAGACCGGCATGGAGGGGCTGCCCGCCGATCATCCGCTTTCGCGGTATATGCAGGAAAACGAGGCATGCAAGAAGATTCTGCTCGAGATCGAGGATCTGGTTCAATACCCGCTCATCAAGAACCAGTGGATAGAGCTGTACGATCGACTCATGCAGGTCAAACGCCACCTTTCCCGTAAACAGATGCAGCTGTATCCCGTGCTCGAGCAGAAAGGGTTCACGCGCCCCACGACGACGATGTGGACGCTCGACGATTACGTGCGCGACGAGATCCGCGACGCGCGCGCCCTGCTGGATGCCGATGATGACGACGCCTTCATCGCACGGCAGCAGACCATCGTCGCCGATCTGCGCGACCTTATGGCCAAGGAGGAATCCATCCTCTTCCCGACATCCCTCAAGATGATCACACCCGAGGAATTCGAAGCGATGAAGTCGGGAGATGCGGAGATCGGGTACGCATGGCTCGACCTCGATGTGGACCATCGCGCTCTGGAGCGCGAGCAGAAGGCCGCCTCTTCGCCGGACGCGACGTTCGTCGACGAGCTCGCGGCGTTGCTCGGCAAGCACGGCATCGCCGCCGGTCCCGACGCCGAGCTTGACATGAAGACGGGCAAGCTCACGCTTTCCCAGGTGAATCTCATGCTTCAGAACCTTCCGCTGGATATCTCGTTCGTCGACGAGCACGAGATCGTGAAGTTCTACTCCGATACCGACCATCGCATCTTTCCTCGCAGCAAGAACGTCATCGGGCGCGATGTGAAGAACTGCCACCCGCGCGCGAGCGTGCATATCGTGCAGGAGATCGTCGAGAAGTTCCGCGCCGGGGAAGAGGACGAGGTCGATTTCTGGATCAACAAGCCCGGCGCCTTCATCTATATCTATTACAAGGCCGTGCGCGACGAGGACGGCACCTTCTGCGGCGTTCTCGAAATGATGCAGGACTGCACGCGCATCCGCTCGCTTGAAGATTCACGTACGCTTTTGACCTGGGGAAGCGAAAAGTAACGCAATCCTTTGCCTTATCGAGCGGTCGCAGCGGAACGGAGTATACTGTGCCTTTCGGTCCGATGCGGGCATGGACGCTCGGGGAAAGGGGCATGTCGATGAGAACGGGCAGGCGCATTCGCTGCCGCCTTCAGCAGACGGTCTTTCGCGCGGCCATGCCGCTTCTTCCGTATCGCGAGCCGGAAATCATGCAGACGATGGAAGGCGTCGCCGCCGCATGCGTGAGCGAGCATGTCGCGCGCGTGCTTATCGTGACCGGGCCCCGCATCGCGGCATCGGGCATGCTCGACAATCTGACGCATGCCCTTGAAAAGGCGCACGTTTCGTATCGTGTGTTCGATCGAGTGGTTCCCAACCCGACCGTGGCGAACGTCGAAGACGCGCGCGAGGAATACCTCCATCACGACGCGCATGGCATTATCGCCGTCGGGGGAGGTTCGCCCATGGATTGCGCGAAGGCGGCCGCCCGTTTGATCGCCGACCCGGATTCAACCCTGTCAGATGCGCGCGGAATCTCGTTTTCCCGCCGTCCCGTCCCGCTGCTCGTCTGCGTTCCGACCACGGCCGGGTCGGGCAGCGAAACGACTGTCGCCGCCGTCGTGACCGATGAGGCGAAGCGTCTCAAATACGCCATCAACGATTTCAGGCTCATACCGAAGTATGCGGTGCTCGATGCGAGGCTGACGGCTTCCTTGCCGCCGTCCGTCACCGCTCAGACGGGCATGGACGCCCTGACGCATGCGGTCGAGGCGTATATAGGCCGCAGCACCACGCGCCGCACGCGTGCGATGTCCAAGAAGGCCGTTTCCCTTATCCACGGCAACCTCCTGCGAGCATACCGCCATGGCGGCGACCTTGAGGCGCGCGATGCCATGTTGAAGGCATCCTACTGCGCCGGCGTCGCGTTCACGCGCTCGTACGTGGGGTACGTGCACGCCATGGCCCATGCGCTCGGCGGGCGCTACGGCATTGCGCACGGGCTTGCGAACGCGATCATCCTCCCGCACATGCTGCGCGCGTACGGCCATGCGATCGATTCCAAGCTCGCGCGCCTCGCCAGGGTTGCGGGAATCGCCTCTCGCGACATGTCGGCCGCCGACGCCGCCGCGGCGTTCATCGCCTGGATCGACGAGGCCAACGCTTCTATGGGAATGCCCCGGTACGTCGAAGGCGTGCAGGAGATCGACATCCCCCAGATGGCGCTTAATGCCGATGCGGAGGCCAACCCCTTGTACCCGGTGCCCGTGCTCATGGACGAGAAAGAGCTTCGTCGGATGTTCTACGTCATCGCCGGATCGCGGGTCGAGTAAGGGCGTATTCCGGATCGAGCAGGGCGCACTCATTCCGATAGCGCAGATGCTCCATGCGAAAACCCCCAAGCCGGAGGGATGGCATGGGGGTTTTCGTCTGCAGGCGGCCATCACGTGGGCCCCGTGCGGGAAGGGCTCCATGCGGTGGACCGGCTTGCCGCCGCGTCTCTCGTCGCGTCAGCTTCGGGCGGCGAACTTGCCGGCGACGCGTCCGCTCGTCATCGCGTTGCCCATGTTGTTTCCGGCGGAAGGGCAGTTGTACGCGTTGCCGTACCGCTCGCCCATGCAATTCCCGACAGCGAACAATCCGGGGATGACGGCGTTCTTCGACGCGGTGAGCACTTGGTAGTTGCCGTTGACGCACAGCCCGGCAAGGGTGTTGAGGCCTGGGCCGTACAGGTTCTGGGTGCCCTGCGTGGCGATGTAGAAGGGCGCTTCGTCGATGGGAATGAGCAGATCGGCCTTCTTGCCGAAATCGGCATCCACGCCGTCGGCGCACATCTGGTTGTAGCGTTCGACGCTGGCCTTGGCCGCTTCGAGGGCATCGCCCGTGAGGCCGGCGTTGGTCAGAACCTCTTCGACCGTCGAGCCGACGAAGATGTCGTTCATGAAGGGCATCGATCGGTTCGCGATCTCAAGGCCGCGGACCTTGACGGTGCCGGCTGCGGGATCGGCGGATTCCATCTCCTGCTGGAATTCTTCGATGCCTTCGGGGAAGCCCCAGTTCGGAGCTCCATGGTCGAGACCTGCCTTCTGGATGTACTGCATGTACTTCTTATCCATGATGGCGAAGTTGCCGACCATGCCTGCGTCCTTGTTAATGGGCTGGCGAAGCGACTGCGCGAGCACGAGGCCTGCGTAGGATTCATTCATGAATCGCGCGCCGTTGCAATTGAGGAACAGGCAGGGGGTGGAGCCCCAGGGGCCGAATGAGATCGAAGGGGCGTCGCCTGCGACGGGGCGCGGATGGCTTTCGATCGCGCCGCCGGCCCAGCAGCCGAGCTTGTGGCCCGAACCGTCGCAATCCGTCATGCCCTTGAGGCCATTCGGCTTCGAGCATACGTCTGACCATTGATACGTGGACGAATTTGCTTGGACAGGTCCGCACCGGAGATCTCGATATCGCATTCATGGAAATGTCGGAGGTGGAAGGCGATGACAGTCTCGGCAGGCTGGATTTGCTCACCGAAGGCATATCGGTGGTGATGCCGTCGGATCATCGGCTGGCCTGCCACGAACGGCTGAGCGTGGGCGATGTGCGTGGCGAACGGCTGTTCATGCCTGATCCCGAAATCTCTCCCCGATTCTTCGGCCGACTGCAAGGGATGCTTGAGCGTGCCGGCGTTAGAATAGAACGCGCCTGCGTGGGCAACCATTATGAGGCGACCGTGGCATTGGTGGCCGCCGGAAACGGCATGACCTGCATGCCGCCCAGCATGTGCCGTAATTTCGATTCCGTCGCGCAGGTGCCGTTGTCCGATTTGGGAACGCATATGCGTTATGGCATCGTCTGGAACCGCGCGACCATCGGCACCATTGCCTCGGAATTCGTCGCCGCCGCATCCGCTTGGGAGTGGTCGTGCTGAATTCCCGGCCCGCGTTCTGCGGCTCGCCCGATTCACCCATCTTCCGCATGCGGAACCGACGCTTCCGAAGCCTCTCGCGCGATCGAGCGCTCCCGCATGCATTCACCGATTGTCTCGACGCGTTCAAATGTGCCGAGCATATGCATGTAAGCCTTCGGAAACTTCTCAGGAATCGGATAAAACAGTCGCGTTATGCACGTTTTTGGAAGATGCTGTACGGATCTCTCTTTGTATGAACTAATCAGCGGATTGAATCAACCCATGTCATTCAATCGAAGGTTCGGATGCTGCCTATGCAGCGGAAGATGAGAGCATAATAAAAAATGCATATTTCATCCGAAATATGCATAAATGATACATTCTTAAGTGTATATGTACTGCTATTTTGACACGTAATCCAATATTTACAATACCTATCAGATGTATTTTTTTCATGATAATATCTTCGCGGCTGCAATGAAAAACGCGGAGCCTCACCGGGTTTTTCTCATGCACGCTACGTATCGGAATGTGCCGCGCAACGGCACGGAAAGAGTAGGAGGAACCCATGGCTAACGGGCTTTACGTCCATAGCGAAATAGGTCGCCTGAAGAAGGTCTTGCTCCATCGTCCGGGAGAGGAACTGCTGAACCTCACTCCCGATGATCTCGAGCGCCTGCTTTTCGACGATGTACCCTTCCTCGAAGTAGCACAAGCTGAGCATGACCGTTTCGCCGAAATCCTGCGCGAGCAGGGTACCGAGGTTCTCTACCTCGAGAAGCTGACCGCCGAGGCGCTTGATGCCGCGGGGTCGCGTGAGGAATTCACCAACCAGTGGCTCGACGAGTCCGGCCTCCATGGCAAGAAGGCTCGCGCCGCCGTCAAGGAGTTCATGGACTCCATCGAAGGCACCCAGGCCTTCGTCGAGAAGTGCATCGCGGGTATCCGCAAGAACGAGCTCGAGCTCCCCGCCGCGACTTCCTCGAACCTTCTTGCCGACCTTGTCGGCTTCGGTCAGGATTCTGCAACCGATCTCCTGATCAACCCCATGCCCAACACCTATTTCACGCGCGATCCCTTCGCGA
This sequence comes from Slackia exigua ATCC 700122, assembly GCF_000162875.1. Classification (GTDB taxonomy): domain Bacteria; phylum Actinomycetota; class Coriobacteriia; order Coriobacteriales; family Eggerthellaceae; genus Slackia; species Slackia exigua. Next base: position 626,710 of record NZ_GG700630.1, on the reverse strand, counting down.
TCGTGGGCAAGGGCGTCACCCTGAACCGCATGTTCTCGGTCACGCGCAATCGCGAGACGATCTTCGGCAAGTACATCTTCCGCGATCATCCCGATTACAACGAAGCCCCTCTGTGGTATCGTCGCAACGCCACGTACCACATCGAGGGCGGCGACGTCCTGAACATCAATGCGCATACGCTTGCCATCGGCATTTCGCAGCGCACGCAGGCAGCCGCCATCGACACCCTTGCTCAGACCCTGTTCTGGGATAAGGAGCTTGAATCTGAAATCGACACGATTTACGCGTTCAACATCCCGGTCTCCCGTGCCTTCATGCATCTGGACACCGTCTTCACGCAGATCGACATTGATAAGTTCACCATCCACCCGGGCATCATGGGCACCCTCCAGGTCTTCAAGATGACCAAGGGCGCCTCCGAGGGCGATGTCAAGATCGAAGAGATGAACGACACCCTCGAGCATGTCCTGGCGAAGGCCATGGGCCTCGACGCCGTCAAGCTCATCCAGTGCGGCGGCGGCGATCCCGTCGCAGCTGCGCGCGAGCAGTGGAACGACGGCTCCAACACCCTGTGCGTCGCGCCTGGCACGATTTGCGTCTATCAGCGCAACTCCGTTACCAACGAGGTCCTCGACAAAGAAGGCCTCAACCTTCTGGTCGTTCCTTCGGCGGAGCTTTCCCGCGGCCGTGGCGGCCCGCGCTGCATGAGCATGCCTTTCGCTCGCGAAGATCTCTAGTCGAACGTCGGCATCGTTTCGGGCTCGTGAGCGCGCATGCGCTCCGAGCCCGGGTCCTCGCGTTCCCCGCGTCCGACTTCCGGGTCGGACGCGGTCCTCGCCGTTCTTCGCGGCTTCAACGTTCATTGTCCGGATGTACCGGACACGATCATCAGAAAGGATTATGCGATGGCTTCTCTTGAAAAGCAGGTCGATAATCCCAAGGGCATCGGCTTCATCGGCCTCGTGGGCTTCGTCGTCTCCTCCTGCATCGGTTCGGGCGTCTTCGCCCTCACCGGGCAGCTCGCAAACGTCGCATCCCCGGGCGCTGCGCTCATTGCATGGGTCGTCTGCGGGCTCGGCTTCTTGTTCCTCGCCCTTTCCCTTGCGAATCTCGGCACGAAGCGCCCTGAGCTCGACGGCGCCGTCGCCTACGCCGAGGCCGGCTTCGGCCCCGTGCACGGCTTCATCTCCGGCTGGGGCTACTGGCTGTCCGCCTGGCTCGGCAACGTCGGCTTCGGCACGATGCTCGCCCAGGTTCTCGGTTCCGACTACTGCCTCGGCGGGTTCATGCCGGGCGTCTTCTCGAGCGTCGAGACCGGCAACCCCACGCTCATCGGCGTGCTCGTCGTCTCCTTCTTCCTGTGGGGCCTGACCTATCTGGTCATCCGCGGCGTCGAAAGCGCTTCGGGCCTCAACGCGTTCGTCATGTTCGTGAAGATCGCTTCCATCCTGATCTTCATCGCGTTCGCCGCGTTCAGCTTCCAGGCCGGCGTCTTCACCGAAGACTTCTGGGGCACCCTGAGCCGTAACGCCACCGTCATGGCGACCACCGGCGTCGATCTCGGCGACGTTCCCACCCAGGTCACGAGCTGCATCCTGATCATGATGTGGGTCTTCATCGGCATCGAGGGCGCGTCGGTCATGTCGCGTCGCGCGAAGGTCAAGTCTGAAATCGGCTCTGCCACTATCGTCGGTCTGCTCGTCCTGCTCGTCCTCTACATCGGCGCTTCCGTGCTTCCCTACGGCGTTCTTCCGTACGAAGAGCTCGTCGCGGCTCCCAAGCCTGCCACGATTTCCGTCTTCGAAGCCATGGCTCCCGGTTGGGGCGGCACGTTCATCTCCGTCGCCATCATGATCTCGGTTCTCGGTTCTTGGCTGTCCTTCACGATGCTTCCTGCCGAGACCTCTTCGATGCTCGCCGGCCACGGCCTGCTCCCGAAGGCGTGGGATAAGCGCAACGCCAACAACTCCCCGCAGATGTCCTTGATCATCGTCGGCGCCTGCACGCAGATCTTCATCGTCATCGCGACGTTCGCGGCGGATGCGTACACGTTCGCCATCTCCATGTGCACCGTGACCATCGTCATCACGTGGGCTTACGCCGCTGCGTACCAGGTCAAGCATTCGATCGAGAATCATGACATCGGCCAGTGCATCATCGGCGCGCTCGCGCTCGCCTTCCAGGTGTTCGGCGTCATCTTCACCGGTCTGCCGTTCCTGATGCTCGCCTGCCTCGGGTACGTTCCCGGCTGGTTCTTCTATAAGAAGGCCCGCGGCGAGAATGATGCGACCATGAGCAAGGGTGAAATCACCATTGCCGTGATCCTGTCCGTCATCGGCATCATTTCCATCCCGCTGACCTTCACCGGCTTCATCCCGGTTTTCTAGGACGAAGCGAGCACGGCGGTTCTAAGGGCGGGGGAGCGGAGCGCTTCCCCGCCTTTTCCATATCTATCGGCGTGCCGCCGGTCGATAGGACATCCTGTCCCGGCGGTGCGCCCCGTTTGCGAATCGGAGGCTGAAGCATGGAATTCAAGACCATCGGCTGCGAGGACTGGCTCAACGTCAACGAGCATGATGCGGTGTGGGACATCGCGCAGTCCACGATCTCGTCCCTTACGATGGGAGAACTCCTTGCCCTGGACGGCAAGGACGGTGCGACGTTCTACGAGCGTTTGAACGACGAAAAGATGAACTACGGTTGGATCGAGGGTTCGGCGGAGTTCAAGGAAGAGGTCGCGAAGCTCTATAAGAAGGATCTGGACCCACGCAACATCCTGCAGACGAACGGATGCACGGGCGCGAACATGAACGCGCTGCTCGTGCTCGTGAAGCCGGGCGACCACGTCATTGCCGAGTGGCCGACCTATTCGCCTCTCTACGAGATTCCGCGCTCCCTCGGCGCCGAAGTCGAATACTGGGAACTCAAGGAAGAGCTCGACTGGGCGCCCGATATCGAGGACCTCAAGCGTCTCGTGCGTCCTGACACGAAGCTGATCTGCATCAACAACGCGTCGAATCCCATCGGCACGGTTCTTTCGTCCGACATGCTCCGTCAGATCGCCGACGTGGCGGCGTCCGTCGGCGCCTACGTTCTGTGCGACGAGGTCTATCTTCCGATGGAGGATACCGACGCCTATGAATCGATGATCGATATCTACGACAAGGCCGTCGTCACCAATTCCGTTTCGAAGACCTATTCGGTTCCTGCGGCGCGCATCGGTTGGGTCATCGGTCCCGACGAAGTGTCCGATGCCATCCGCGTCCTGCGTGATTACTCGATGATCTGCGGCGGCGTGTTCAACGATGCGCTTGCGACCTATGTCCTGCGCAATCGCGAGGCGATCCTCGAGCGCAACAGGAAGATCATCTTCGAGAACCGCGCCATCGCGCAGGCATGGGTCGATTCCCAGCCGCGCGTCTCCTGGGTGGCGCCCAAGGGCGTGTCAACGTCGTTCATCCGCCTCGACATTCCGATATCCGACGAAGAGTTCTGCTTGAAGCTTTTGCATGAGCGCGGCGTGCTGCTGATTCCCGGCAACCGCTTCGAGCTTCCCTGCGGCGCGCGTCTCGGCTATTGCGCCGATACAGAGGTTCTGAAGAAGGGCTTGGAGCTTCTTGGAGAGGCGCTTGCGGAATTCGACGCCTGATCGCTAGTACGCGGCGCGACGCGCATCGACGATGTTCACGAGCTCCTGCTTCGAATGGATGTGCAGCTTGTGATAGATGCTCTTGACGTGCGCGCGCACCGTGTTATCCGAAACGACGAGCTTGCGGGCGATGCCGTTGCGCGTATGTCCCTGCGCAAGCAGCACGAGCACCTCTTCCTCACGGGAGGTCAAATCGTGCGTACGAGCGATATCCGCACAGATGCCGAGCAGCGGATCTGCGACCGTGCCGGGCATGGCCGCATGCGGCGCATCGCCCTCGGCGCACCCGAGCTCGTCGGGCGCCTTGCTGAACGGAGTGGGCGCACCGACGAGCATCGCCGTCGCGATGACGACGAGCACGAGCGAGCATGCCGTGATGGCGTTCGCGGTCAGCGTGGCGGTTCCGAAGACGAACGACGTGACTTGGGCGGTTACCGCGCCTGCAGCGAGAGCGGTCTGCACAAGCGCCCAGCAGACCGCAAAGCCGAGCGTGCGTCCATCGGACGGCGTGCGCCATACCAGATCGACCATCGTGAGGAACAGGAAGGTCAAAACGATCCACCAGAGCGAGAAGGTGATGCTCGGAAGCCACGTCGAGAACAGCGTGTCGAAGAGCATATGCAGCAGGAAGAGCGCGGCAAGCAGCGGGCTTATGATCTGGCTCAGCGTGCCGAGCCCGAATTTCTCTTGCCGAACGGCGAAGGCGACGAGCAGCAGGCACCCGCCTATGACGCATGCCGGCCCGAATCCGGCGATGCAGGCCTGCTCCCCGAATCCGCCGGAGGCGTGATAAAACCCCGATACGCCGAAGGTGATGCCGAACACGAAGGCATAGACGAGGTAGGCTCCGACGAAGCGACGGAAGGGACGGACGGTGCTCCATGCGAGCCGTTCGGCCTTGACGGTCGGCGGTTCCTGGTCGGCGATCGCTTCCGTCTCGGCGCCGGACGCATGCAGCAGGACGATGCCTATCGCCGCGCACGCCAGGGCCATGACGCCCAGGCCGGCTTCGGGAACGAATTCCGCGGCCCAGTCGAGGCATCCGAACATCGGCAGCGCGGCGAGGGCCGTGCCGAAGCGACGGCGAGCATCCAGCCGGGAAAGCGCATGCGCCCATGCCAGAGCGGCCCATGCCAGGCCGCCGCCAGTCGCGCAGGCAAGCGCGGCGGAGATCGGGAGAGGGGCGGCCGCCTGCACGAGCGACAGGCATCCGGCGAACGTCGCGGCGGCATAGATGGCTGCGCTGCCGAGGATGCGTCGCGACGGGGGTCCGTCAAGGCGTGCAAGCTCGCGCAGCGGGCGCAGGATCGCGGGCAGCCACGCGGCGGCCAAGAGGATCGCAAGGGGCGAGAAGAGGCGTCCCGCCGAAGCGGGAAACGCGAAGACCGTCAGATAGTGTCCCCATGCGCATGTGCATGCGAAGCCGACGGCGGCGCGCGGATCTATGGACGGGAGGACATGCCCTCCTCGTGAACGGTTCGACACTTCGACCCTCCCTCGGTTCGATTGCCATTGTAGCGTCATCCGTCGCGCGCGGTCGCGCCTCTGCGGCCCCTTCCGATGCCTCTCTGCTTGCGAACTGGGAAAACGTATTGAATCAAGAAAAATAGAACATTTTGGAACCTCAGGGGAGGCCTCTGATGGGAAAGATTGCCCCTTTTGGATTCCATCCTGTGCCTACGATTCCCATGCGCCCTGCCCGATCAGGCGCATGGGACAAGAAGGATCAAGGAGAGGGGACATGATGTTGAAGCTATCTCGCAGGAACTTCCTCAAGGGTGCCGCGGTCGGAGCCGTGGGGGCGGGCGCCGCCGCCGCGCTTGCCGGGTGCAGCCCGAAGCAGGCGCAGGAGGTGCAGGGCCAGGGTTCCGCCCAGTCCGGCGCCGCCGATCGCACGACGGGATATTGCGGGCCGGGCGACTGGCTAGGGGAGGCTCCGGCCGTCGATGAATCGAAGATCGTGAACGAATACGAGTTCGACGTCGTGGTCCTGGGCGGCGGGCATTCCGGCCTCATGGCCGCATGCGGCGCGGTCGACGAGGGCGCCACCGTCGGCGTCGTCGAGATGCAGCCCTGGTCGAGCTATGTCGACCTGGACGGAACCGGAACGAACATGGCAGGATGGTACGGCGAGGATATCGGCCATGTGAATTCGGACATCCTCATCAAGCGCGGCTTCGGTCCGTTCAACACCGGAGAGATCGCCGCGGAGTTCTGCAAGCGTGCCGGAGGCCGCGTCAATCCCGACATCGTCCGCGCCTTCGTGCAGAATTCGGGCGCCATGGTGAACCGCTACAAGGAGATCTACGACAGCTACGAGGCCGACCGCAAGGCCGATGACAGCAACGTGTATCTGAAGGGCACGATGGTGCTCCTTCCTGATCAGGATGTGCCCGACGAGGGAACCTTCGACATGTCGAACATGTTCGACTACCCGCTCTGCAACACCCAAGCTGCCTGGAGCGGCGCCGATGTCAGCTATCCGATCGAGTGCGGCGGCTACAAGACCTGGCCGTGCAACATCCAGTTCTACGGCTATCAGGGCAACAACATCGAATTCGTGCATAAGTACATCGTCAGGCATACGCAGGAGAACGGCGCGCAGTGGTTCTTCGAGCACACGGGCATCGTGCTCGAGCAGAACGAGGCCGGCGACGTCACCGGGCTTATCGCGGAAGGATCCGACGGGCAGGTGCGCTTCAAGGCGCGCAAGGGCGTCATTCTCGCGGCCGGCGATTTCATCGGCGATCCCGCCATGTGCTGGGCGTTGCTCAACGAAGGCATGGAATGGGCCGAGAGGGCGGGTTCGACCAAAGACGACTGGACCCAGAGCGGCTTTCGCGCCGGCACCGGCCATAAGATGGGATGCTGGGCGGGCGGCATGATCGAGCCGACCCCGCGCGGCTGGATGAGCATCGGCGGCGGCGCCAGCGGTCCATGGGGCACGGCGCCCGTGTACATGGCCAACGCCGACGGCAAGCGCTTCTGCAACGAAGGGGCCATTCCTCAGCTCGGTCCGGTGGGGCTGCGCCAGCCGGCAGGCCTTGCCTGCTGGGTGTCCGATGCCAACTGGAAACAGACCGTCGGCAGAGCGCCCCTCGACCACGGCGCGCCCAACTTCGGCATGGACGACTACATGGATCGGCTTGAATCCGAGATGGCGGCCGTCGAGGTCGGCTCTACGCAAGGCACGGAGGTCGGACTCGCGGCTCTGGCGGAGCGCAAGATGATGAAGAGCGTCGTCTTCGCCGCGAACACGCTCGATGAGCTTGCGGGGCTTCTGGGGTACTCGGGCGATGCGGCCAAGACGTTCGTCGAAAGCATCGAACACTACAACGAGCTGTGCGCCTCCGCAGACGGCGATACCGACTACGGCAAGGACAAGGCCTACATGGTGCCCATCGATACGCCGCCTTTCTACGGCGGGACGGCCGAGCTGTCCCATACCGCCGCGCCGATGATGGTGACCATGTCCGGACTCGTCACCGATGAGACGCAGAACGTGCTGCGCCAGGCGGACTGGACGCCGATCAAGGGCCTCTACGCTGCCGGGAATTGCCTGGGCGGCCGCTACGGCTTCGGGTACAGCACGCCGTTCGCCGGCAACTCGATCGGTATGGCCATGACGCATGGGTGGCTTGCCGGAAAGACGGTGGCCCACCTCTAGGGTATCTTCGCATGGCACGCGCCGTTCGGCTCCCCTCCCTCCGATGCCGGACGGCGCGCTGCTCTCATGGCGCAGAGCGCCGAGCATGCATGCACGGTCGGCAAGGAGGAAGGGCGATGAACGATACGCGGCGGGCCCGAGCGACGCTTTCGCTCAATATCCCGTTCCAGATGAAGGAATCGGCGCGCGAGCTTGCAGGCTATCGCGCGTCGTATACAGGGGACGCGGCGGCGAGGAGCGCCTATCTCGATGCGCTCGAGGCGGAGATGGCCGCATCGGCGCGCCGCGGGGATTTCGACGGCGTGACGTTCGAGGCGCTGCGGGTCGTCGGGGGAAGCCCGAGCATCATGAACGGCGACCGCCTCGGCCGCATCGTGGCGGCGGCGCGCCGCGGGCTTCCCCTGGCGCATGGATGCGAAGCCTGCGTGGAGGCGCTGCCCCAGACCGTGTGCACCGCAAGCCTGACCGGATGGTCCCAGGGCAGTGTGGATGCGGTGTCGCTGCGCGTGGGAAGCGTGCACGAACGCGAGCTCGCCGCGATCGGCGCGACCTACGATGCGGATGCCGTGCGGAACGCCGTGCTCTTCCTCGACAGGTTCCATGTCGATACCCTTGAGGCCGTCATCGTCGTCGGCATTCCCGGGCAAACGCCTCAGAGCCTCCGTCGAACGCTGCGCGCGTGCGTGGGCTTCGAGTCGAAACGCATTCGCATCGAGCCGTATCGAGGCTCGATCATAGGATCGGGCGCTCTCGACGAAACGCTTGCGGCGCATGCCGCGGGCATCGACGACGCATCCCTGCTCTTCGATGCCGCGCGTGATTTTCTCGCAGGCCAAGGGTTCGCGCATCGGTCATGCGACCTGTTCGTGCGAACCGGAGCGCGAAGCGCGTTCGATGATGCACGGCTTCAAGGCTGCGACTTCTTCGAGTTCGGGCTGGATGCCAGGACCGTCGCCGACGGTTTTCTCTGCCATTCGACATCGGATTATGCGACGTATGTCGAATGCTCCGCGTCGCCGGACGCCGTATTCGATCGTATCGTCGAAGAAGACGACCGGGCGCGCCGTCTCCGGCTTGCCTGCTGTCGGCTCGGTGCGCTCGAGCGCGTGCCGCTCGATGCGCACGATCCCGATGCCGAGGCGTTCTTCGCGTCGCTCGAGTCTATGGGACTTGTAAAGCGCAAGGGCGGGGACGTATCGCTGACCTCCGCAGGCATGCTGCTCTGGCCTCTGATCCCTCAACCCATGCAGGGATAGGCTTCGCGTGTGCTTCGTGCGCACGATCCCCCTCGTGTCCCGCAAAAACATGGCGTACAATACAATTGTTTAAAACTATTAAAAGGGGGCATGCGCTGCCGCATCGATGCCGACGGCGCGCCTGCATGGCGCGTGCGCAGGGAACATGGCGTGCGCGCAGGGAAACGAGGTCATATGCGCGTATTCGGCTATCTGAGGCATTCGATTCCGGCCGTGCTCGCCATCGCCGCGCTGCTCATCGTGCAGGCGTTCGCCGATCTGTCCCTGCCTGCTCTGACGTCGGACATCATCGACGTCGGCATCCAGCAGTCCGGCATCGAGGACGCGAGCCCGACCGAGATGCGCGATTCGACCCGCAGTTTCGCCACGATGCTCGCAAGCGAGGACGATGAAGCCCTGATCGAATCCTCGTATGACGAAACCGATGCAGGAACCTGGGAACTTAACGCGTACGGCCGCGCGCACCGCGCCGATCTCGACGACGCCCTGAGCCTTCCTCTGCTCGTCGTCTCGATGGCCGAAGACGGCTCCGTCGCAGGACTCGACGCCGATCGGCTTGCCCGGATGCGCGAGGCCTACGATGCGGGCGCTTTGACGAAGGGGGACATCCAGGACGCCATGGAGCAGGCGGCCGATGCGGCCGGCGGCGATGCCCGCCTTTCGCAGCTCGCCGATCTGGATGACGATGCATTCACCCAGGTCGTCAGACAGCAGGGCATCCAGGCGGCCATCGCCGAGTATCGGGCGCTCGGGTACGATACCTATGCGATGCAGATGGACGCGCTCGTCTCGATCGGCGCGCGCATGCTCGGCATGACCGCCGTCATGGTGGTCGCCTCGGTATTCGTCGCCCTCATCGCATCGCGCACGGCCGCGAAGATCGCGCGCGATGTGCGCAGCGCGCTGTTCAAGAAGGTCGTTTCGTTCTCGGATGCCGAAATCGACCGTTTCTCCGCCGCGTCGCTCATCACGCGCGGCACGAACGACATCCAGCAAATCCAGATGGTGCTCGTCATCGTGCTGCGCATGGTGCTCTATGCGCCGATCCTCGCGGTCGGCGGCATCGTCATGGTTTCCCGCACGAATCTTGCCATGAGCTGGATCATCGTGCTTGCCGTCGTCGTCATCGCCGTGATGCTCTCCATCATCCTTGCGATCGCCATGCCCAAGTTCCGCCGCATGCAGAAGCTTATCGATCGCGTGAACCTCGTCGCACGCGAGATGCTTTCGGGCATTCTGGTCGTGAGGGCGTTCGGACGGCGCGCATACGAAGAGGAACGATTCGCTGCGGCATCGGGCGAGCTGCGCGATGCGCAGCTGTTCACGAATCGGACGATGGCGCTGCTTCAGCCGGCGATCATGCTCGTCATGAACGCCGTTTCGGTTTTGATCGTGTGGGTGGGAGGATCGTATATCGACGACGGCACCATCCAGACCGGCGACATGATCGCGTTCATCACGTATTCCATGGTCATCATCATGTCGTTCATGATGATCGGCATCGTCTTCATCTTCCTGCCGAGGGCCGATGTAGCGGCCCAGCGCGTCAACGAGGTGCTCGAGACGGTTCCGGCCATCGTCGATCCTGCGCAGCCGCATCGCCCGTTCGATGCGGGAGAGGCCGGGGAAGCGTCCTGCCGCTCGTCCGCGTCGGGACGGGTATCCGCGTCCTCCGATGGCGAGTCCCTCGCCGAGGTATCGTTTGAAGACGGGTTCCATGCGCATACATCCTCTATGCTCGATCGCCTCGGCGGTGCACGCATCGAATTCGACGATGTCTCCTTTTCCTATGGCGACGATGCCGAACCCGCGCTCGAGCATGTGTCGTTCGTTGCGGAGCCCGGCCGAACGCTTGCCATCATCGGCTCGACCGGATCGGGCAAGTCGACCGTCCTCAAGCTGATCGAGCGCTTCTACGATGCGACGTCCGGATCCATCCGGGTGGACGGCGTCGACGTGCGCGATATGGCGCAGGCCGATCTGCGCGCTCAGCTCGGATACGTTCCGCAGAAGGCGTTTCTCTTCGCGGGGACCATCGCGAGCAACGTGTCGTTCGCCGACGAATCCATATCGGCCGACAGGACGTCGTTGGCCCTGGACGTCGCTCAGGCGTCCGATTTCGTCGCGTCCAAGGAAGAGGGCGTCGATTCATCCGTGAGCCAAGGCGGCGCGAACGTGTCGGGCGGCCAGCGCCAGCGTCTCGCCATCGCCCGCGCGATCGCGGCGGATGCGCGCGCCTACCTGTTCGACGACAGCTTCTCCGCCCTTGACTACAAAACCGATGCCGCGGTGCGGCGCGCCCTCGGCGAAGCCCTCGGGAACGCGACGGTCATCATCGTCGCCCAGCGTATCGCCACCATCAGGGACGCCGATCGGATCGTCGTCCTTGACGAAGGCCGCGTCGTGGGGACGGGCACTCACCGAGAGCTCCTGAGGATCTGCCCCGCATATGGGGAAATCGCATCCTCCCAGCTTTCCGACGAGGAGCTCGGAAGGGAGCGTGCGTGATGGCGGACAGGCAGGATCCTTCGCGGAAGAACCGGAGGGGCTTTCGCCCGCGCGGTCCTGAAGCCGCCCTCATCCAAGGCGAGCGGGCCGTCGATTTCAAAGGCACGATGCGCAAGCTTGCGCGCTTCATGGGTCGTTTCAAGATCCAGATAGTCGTCCTCGTCGTTTTCGCCATAGGATCGACCGTCTTCAACATCGTCGGCCCGCGCGTCCTTTCCACGGCGACGACCGAGCTTTTCGAGGGCATCGCCGCCAAGATCGCCGGGACGGGCGGCATCGATTTCGAAGCGGTCGCGCGCATCCTGGCCACGACGCTTGCGCTCTATCTCGTGTCGGCCGCCTGCTCGTTCGTGCAGAGCTGGCTTATGGCCTATGTGTCGCAGCAGACGGCCTTCGAGATGCGCCGTCGCATCTCCGAGAAGATCGGCCGCATGACGCTTTCATCCATCGAGAAGCGCACCGCGGGCGACATCCTTTCGCGCATCACCAACGACGTCGACACGCTTGGACAGAGCCTCAACCAGGGCCTGACGCAGCTTATCACGTCGACGGTCACGGTCGTGGGCGTGCTTGCGATGATGCTGTCCATCAACGTTCCCATGACGCTCGTGGCGATGCTCGTCATCCCCGTATCGGGGCTGTTCGTCTCGCAGCTCGTGAAACGTTCGCAGAAGTACTTCAAGGCCCAGCAGGACAGCCTCGGCGATATCGACGCTCGGATCGAGGAGACGTTCTCGGGCCATGAGGTCGTGCGCGCCTTCAACCGTCAGGGCAAGGAGGTCGAGGAGTTCGATCGCACCAACGACGTGCTCTATGCCTCGGCATGGAAATCCCAGTTCATCTCTGGGCTCATGATGCCGGTCATGAACTTCGTCGCGAATCTCGGGTACGTCGTCGTCGCGGTGTTCGGCGCGTATCTCAAGATTCGCGGCGTCATCACGGTCGGCGACATCCAGGCGTTCATCCAGTACGTCAGGAACTTCACGCAGCCGATCACCCAGCTTGCGCAGGTCGCGAACGTGCTGCAGCAGATGGCGGCCGCAGCCGAGCGCGTTTTCGAGTTCCTTGAGGCCGACGAAGCCGCAAACGCCGTGCCGTGCGCCTCGTCGAGCGATATCGCGGGCGACGTGGCCTTCGATCACGTGCGCTTCGGCTATGACCCCGCCCGCCCCGTCATTGCCGACTTCTCGGCTCGGATCAAGGCCGGTCAGACCGTCGCCATCGTGGGGCCGACGGGCGCAGGGAAGACCACGATCGTGAAGCTGCTCATGCGCTTCTACGACGTCCAGGGGGGATCGATCCGCCTGAGCGGGCATGACGTGCGCGATTTCGATCGCGAGGACCTACGGTCGGCCTTCGGCATGGTGCTTCAGGACGCCTGGCTGTTCAACGGCACGATCCGCGAGAACATCCGTTACGGCCGCCTCGACGCGACCGACGAGGAGGTCGAGGCGGCGGCCCGAGCGGCGCATGCGGATCGTTTCGTCCGCACGTTGCCGCACGGCTACGACACCGTCATCAACGAGGCGGCGAGCAACATCTCGTCCGGCCAGCGCCAGCTGCTCACCATCGCGCGCGCGATCCTCGCGGACCGGTCGATCCTCGTGCTCGACGAGGCGACGAGCTCGGTCGATACGCGCACCGAAGAGCGCATCCAGAAGGCGATGGACAACCTCATGGCGGGCCGGACGGCGTTCGTCATCGCGCATCGCCTCTCCACGATCCGTTCGGCGGATCTGGTCCTCGTCATCGACCGCGGCGACGTCGTCGAGCAGGGCACGCACGGCTCCCTCCTGGCCGAAGGCGGGTTCTACGCCGATCTCTACAATGCGCAGTTCGAGGGATGCGACGACGCGATCGAATCCGGGGCACGATAGGGAACCCGTGCCTGCGATGGTAGAATGCGGGGGTCAGGACCCCCTGCGACGGGGTCGCACGCCTGCCCTTCACGGGCCGTAGCACGAAGGAGATCCTATGAGCTTCAACCTGTACGGACTCACCACGCAGACGCGTTCCGTCACCCAGAGCGTCGGGGGATTCGATGTCCTCGAATACGAGCGCGACCCCTCGGTCAGCCATTTCAACGCCCAGAACGAATATTTCATGGGCAAGATGCATGTGCGCAAGCGCCAGGTCGTCGCCAACCTCGCCGGCGACGGCCGCGACCTGATCACCCAGGCGGGCGCCATGCAGGTCATCCTCGGTTCCGTCGAGGCCACGACCGACATCAAGGGCGCAGGCGGGCTCCTTAAGAGCATGGCGCGCGGCATGGTCACCAGCGAAAGCGCCATCAAACCTCGCTATACGGGCACGGGCACCGTCATCTTGGAGCCGACGTACAAGTTCATCCTCCTCCACGACCTCAAGGCGAACTGGGGCGGCGGCGTGGTCGTCGAGGACGGCATGTTCCTCGCCTCCATGGGCAACGTCGAATCCAAGGCCGTCATGCGCTCCAACGTATCGTCTGCCGTGGCCGGCGGTGAGGGCCTGTTCAGCCTCGGTCTCTACGGCGACGGCGTCGTCGCCCTCGAAAGCCCCGTCCCGCAGGAAGAGCTCATCACGATCGATCTCGACAACGACGTTGTGAAGATCGACGGATCCATGGCCGTCGCCTGGTCGCCGAGCCTCCAGTTCACGGTCGAGCGCACGACCAAATCGCTCATCGGATCCGCGGCGAGCGGCGAAGGCCTCGTGAACGTCTATCGCGGCACCGGCCGCGTGCTCATGTGCCCGACGTCTCCCACGGGACCGATCGCGGCGGCGCTCCTGTCTTCCGGGGAATAGGAACGGTTCATGGTTCCCTTGCGGATCGCTTTGTCGGCGCACCGTTCTTGAACATGCATGAACATCCTGGCGAAAGCCTCTTTCGGGAGGCTTTCGCCCATACGGTGCGGTAAGCGTTCGGAAATATATTTCTTACAGATTCGAATAACGGCGGCATCTTGAACTTTTGAAAGTTCAACGTGCCTATAATCCATCGACTATGGATATCATACGTGTACTGAACTCAATCGATGCAACCGTGTGGGGCCCTGCGATGATCGTTCTGCTTCTTGGAACGCATCTGTTCATGACCGTCCGCACCGGTTTCATCCAGCGTAAGCTTCCTCTCGCCATCAAGATGTCGGTGACCGACGACGATGGGGCCGAAGGAGACGTCAGCCAATTCGGAGCCCTGGTCACGGCGCTTGCAGGCACCATCGGCACCGGATCGATCGTCGGCGTGGCGACCGCCGTCCTCGCAGGCGGCCCGGGTGCCGTCTTCTGGATGTGGCTCACCGGCGTCTTCGGCATGGCCACCAAGTACTCCGAGGTCTATGCCTCGGTCAAGTATCGCGTGAAGGATTCCGGCGGAGAGATGCTCGGCGGCGCCATGTACGCATGGGAGCGCGCGTTCAAGCGCGCCGACGGGACGACGCCTTGGTGGGCGAAGCTCGGAGCCGTCCTATTCTGCGTTTTCGCCGTCATCGCGACGCTCGGCACCGGTTCCGCCGTGCAGTCCGCGGCCATGACGGGCATCATCGAATCCAGCTTCCCCGATCTGCCCGCCTGGGGCATCGGGCTCGTCATCGCCGTCTCGGTCGCGCTCGTCATCTTCGGCGGCGTTCGGTCCATCTCCAAGGTGTGCGAGAAGCTCGTGCCCGTGATGGCCGTCGCCTACGTCGGCGGCTGCCTCGTCATGCTCGCGTGGAACGCGCCCTATATCGGCGATGCGTTCGCGACCATCATCGAATGCGCGTTCACGTCCAAAGCCGCGTTCGGCGGCGCCGTGGGGTCGGGCATCATGATCGCGCTGCAGTTCGGCTGCGCGCGCGGCCTGTTCTCCAACGAATCGGGCCTCGGCACCGCGCCGATCGTCGCCGCCGCCGCCGCGACCAAGAACCCTGCCCGCCAAGCGCTCATCGCCATGACCGGCACGTTCTGGTCGACGGTCGTCATCTGCCTCATCACGGGCGTCGTGGTCGTCTCGGCCCTGCTCGCGCATCCCGAGATCATGGCCGCGGGATCCATCTCCGAAGGCGCCGCGCTCGTGAGCGCCGCTTTCTCCACGCTGCCCTACGTCGGCACGCCGGTGCTGGTGCTCGGCATGGTGTCGTTCGCCTATTCGACGATCCTCGGCTGGAGCTACTACGGAAACCGCTGCATCACCTACCTCTTCGGCCGCAAGGCCATCCGTCCCTATCAGATCGTGTACGTGATCGTCGGGTTCCTGGGCGCCATCGGCGTCGGCGATGTCGTCTGGACCATCTCCGATATCGGCAATGCGTTCATGGCCGTTCCGAATATCATCATGGTGCTGGCCCTGTCCGCGCTCATCGCCAAGGAGACCAGGCACTACGTCTACGACGGCAATCTCGACGAGGCCTGCGAAGACGAGATTCCCCTTATAGAAAGCAAGTAGGCCATGCTCGACGATCAGGACAACGCCGTCATCGACCAGGTCGCGCGCGTCGCGATCGAACATCCCGGCCAGCACTTGATCGCCGCCTTCGATTTCGACGGCACCGCGATCCAGGGGAATTCCCCCGTGCTTCTCGTGCGCTACCTCCAGAAGCGCGGCATGCTCGGCAAACGCGTCATCGGCAAGATCCTTGCGTGGGCGGCGGCCTACAAGCTGCGCCTTCCTCAGAACGAGGCGTGGGTGCGCGGACTCGTGTTCACCGCGTTCGAGGGGCGTGCGCGCGAAGAGGTCGATGCGTTTTTGCGCGATTTCTACGACGAGGTCATCGAAGGGCAGAAGCGTTTCCGTCCGCAAGCCGCCGGCGTCATGGAGGAGCTGCGCGCGATCGGCGCGGAGGTCGTCATCGTCTCGGCGACGTTCGACCCGATCGTGCAGCGCGCGCGCGAGGAGCGCGGCTTCGACGCCTGCATCTGCACCCGCATGGAAGTCGATCGGCGGGGCCTGTACACGACGCGCGTCGACGGTCCGTGCATCGAAGGCATCCATAAGGTCCGTTCGCTGCGCGCCTACGCTCAGGCGCGCTATGGGGAGGGGAAGTGGCGTCTTGCCGCGGCGTTCGGAGACCATCATTCCGACATCTCTCTGCTCGCCGCCGCCGACAACGCCTTCGCCGTCTCTCCGGACAACCCGCTCGAACGGGAGGCGAAGCGCCGCGGATGGAACGTCCTCGACTGGACCTGTCCGGTGGAGAAATGACGTTTCGCGGCGCGCCTGCCTACGCTGCGTCTGCGGCGAAGCTCATGCCGATGCTCTCGAAATACACCGCATACGGATGCGAGAGGTCGTCGTAGGCGTACGCCGCGCACGCTTCGTCGTCTCGCGTATCGTCGTCGGTCGCGATGCCGTCGCCGATCTTTTCGCCGACAAGCGCCTCGTCGGCGACGACCGTCGTTCCGTTTTCCGATATCGCGAGCGTCAGCCTGGTGCCGTCCTCGAGTTCGATGGCGTCGAAGCGCGCCGGGCTGCCCGCGTCGGTCTCGACGCTCGGCTTCAAACGCGCGTCGGCCGGAGTGTTCGCGGTCTTCTGATCGGTGATCTGCGTGGGCGGTTCCGCTTCGGTCGCGCCGGTGAAGGTGTGCATGAAGGCGGCTACGAAGCAGACGACGACGATGATGGCGACGACGGGCGCTGCAAGCGCGATGAACGGGTGCGCTTCGCGCGCGTCGTAGGCGACGCTTCCGTCGGGAAGCGTGCGTCCCGAGGCGATGCGCTGCGGTTCCTCTGCGCATCGGGCATGGCCTGCGGCATCCTTTTCAGATGCGCGGCCGAGCGTATCGTTGCGCGTGGATGCCCCTTCGCCGTTCTGCGTGCCTTCGTTCATGGAGCCTCCTTCGCGCAGGATGCGGCCTCGTCGCGATCTGTCGCGCCGAGCGCCGATCGCTTCGTTCTCGCGCTTCAAGCATACCGTGCTTCGCTTCGATTCAAGGAATCATCATGTCGTTCGCCGGCTGCGCATGCCCGCGTCCGCCATGCGTGCGCAGTGCGTGTGCATGGGCGGGTTTTATTTGTGAGCGCTGCGGTAACCGTATAAAATGATCTGCCAAGCGAGTTACGACCATCGAAGGGGGCTGGTGAGAATGTTCGACAGGCATCATGACGATATGAACTTCGCGAATCATTCGAACGATCCCGCCGAAGCGCCGCGGACCGCCGCCGACTATCTCGCCCAGGCGCGCGCTGCGAAGGCCGTGAACCCCGAGCTTGCGATGCATTTATATCTGGGCGCCTACGAAGCGCTCGTCGCAGAATCCCCTCTCGTGCCCGACGACGCGCTCGAGGCGCTGCGCGAGGCGTGGAATCTCGCATGCAGCCTTAAGGAACGTTCCATCGCGGAATACGCCTACGACAAGCTCGAGCCGCACCTGAGCGATGCCGAGCTCGAAGATTGCAACGCCATGCTGCAAGAGCTCGCCTTCGATAAGGCGACGGAATTCGGCTTCTCGCGCGACGAGCTCGAGCGCATCTCCGACATCATCTCCGGCACCCTCGGGGAAGCGGTCGATCTCGAAAGCGTCTCCGCGCTTTCGCTGCCCGACGGGGCGGTGGAAGCCATGGCCGAGGGGCTCGCACGCCTTGCCGAGGCGGCGGACGAACATGCCATGCGCGGCGAAGACGGCTCTGCAACCGGGAATGCCCAGGCATCCGACCTGTCCGACTTGTCCTCGACGGCTGTCGGCCCAGACGGTCCGCGCATGCCGGCCGATGGCGCGCCGCAGCCGGAAGGATCGGCGTCCGATGAATCCGCAGCGGGGCCGTCGCGTCCCAAGGTGAAGATCATCGCCGCCAAGGCGGCCTCTTCCCGCAAAGGGTCTTCCCCGAAGGCGGAGGCAGCCGAACCCAGGCATCCCAATTTCTCCGACCTCGTCGGATACGACGGCATCATCGAAGACGTCCGGTCCCTCGGCATAGGCATCGAACACGACGAGGCGTATCAAGAGATCATGGGCATGCTGCGCGAATGCCACGGGCTCGACGGGCTTTCCGCGGTCGGCTCGATCGTCCTGCGGGCTTCCGCCCGCTCCGATGCGGCGGAATTCATGGAAGCCGCCGCCAACGAGGTCGGCCTTCCTGCCATGCGGATGCGCATCCAAAGCGGTTCGCAAGGTTTTCCTGTGCTTTCGTTCACGGTTTCGGCCGATCGCTCCCCGCGTTTCGCGCCCGGCCGGATGACCGTGGAATCGCCGAGCGTCCTCATACTCGAGGACATCGACCTATGGCTCGCCCCGATGGAAGAGGCCATGGCTTCCTCCGACGACGACGCTGAGCATTCTCTGCCTATGCCCATGCAGATCGCCTATCAGACGCTCATGTGGCTGCGCGCCGCGATCGAGAGCCCGGACGTTCACGTGTTCGCCTCCATCGGCGGCGAGACGAACGATTCCGGCTTTCTGTACGACCTTCTCGAGCCTATCGACGTCATCGATATCTATCTGCCCGACGAGTCGGAGCGGCGCCGTATCTGGCGCGCCATCGCGCAGCGCCACCCGTCCATCCGCGGGCTCGACTTCGGCAGCCTGACGCGGATGTCGCGCAACCTTGCGCGAACCGATATCGTCATGGCCGCGCGCGAAGCGCTCGAAGACGCGTATCGGCAGGGCATGCGCGCGCGCCGCTATATCCCGGTGACCCAGGCGATGATGTACGAGCATCTGGCGAGTTTCCAGCCGCTCGACTCCGTCGAATACCGTCAGATGGAATCGGCCGTCCTGCATGAATTCCGCGACGAGATCGCCGCATTGGAGCAGGAGGTCGGACGAACGTCCGAAGACGGCTTCGGATCCGATCAGGCAGGGGCTCCGACCGAGGGGCTCTAAGGGCCGGCGGCCGTACGCACCGACAGGCGCGCCGCCTCCGCGTGGGAAGACGGCGCGCACGATGGCGCGGCGAGAGGAAGGCGCCGCGTCGTCGCACATGGATTGAGACAGGGGAGAAACGTTCATGGATCTGAATCGTCGCACCGACTATGCCTGCCGCATGATCCGCGCGGCCTACAAGAACGACGGCAAGGTCATATCGGTCACTAAAGTGGCGGAGCAGGAGGGCATCCCGTACGCCTTCGCCCGCAGCATCCAGAACGACCTGGTGCATGCCGGCCTCCTGCGCGCCGAGCGCGGCGCGAGGGGCGGGCTGGCGCTTGCGTGCGATCCGTCCACGACCACGCTCCTTCATGTGCTCGAATGCGTGCAGGGCCCCATCTCCATGACCGCCTGCACCAATGACGAGCGCTTCTGCGACCGCCGCGACGGCTGCGAGTTCCACGCGGTCTGGAAGCATGCGGAATCCATGCTGAAGGCCTACTATGCGAGCATCACGCTCGACGACCTCTTCCGGCACGGAAGAAACCCCCGGCGATGAGGCGCCCCGCATCGACGGACGGCTCTCCCTGCATCGACGACGCATCCCTTCGCGCCTTCTGCGAGCAGGTGCGTGCAGAAGGCGCGCGTCTGTATCGCGATCTTCCCTGGCGCAACGTGACCGATCCGTATGCGATCTGGGTATCCGAGGTCATGCTGCAGCAGACCCAGGTCGCACGCGTGCTCACGCGGTGGGGGCGCTTCATGGCGCGGTTCCCGACCCTTGATGCGCTGTCGGCATCCGCCCGGATCGACCTGCTCGAGGAATGGCAGGGCATGGGATACAACCGCCGCGCGCTCGCGCTCAAGCAGGCCGCCGACATCTGCGTGCGCGACTTCGCGGGGCATCTTCCCGAAACCTACGAAGCGCTGGTCGCGCTGCCGGGCATCGGACCCTCGACGGCGGCCGGCATCATGGCGTTCTCGCATGACGCGCCATCCACGTATATCGAGACGAATGTGCGCGCCGTCTTCATCCATCATTTCTTCCCCGATGCCCAGGACGTGCCCGACAAGGATATCCGTCCCCTCGTCGAGGCGACATGTCCGGACGCCGACGTGCGCGGATGGTATTACGCGCTGCTCGACTACGGCGCCGAGCTCAAGCGGACGTGCAGCAATCCCGCCCGCGCAGCCAAGGCGTACGTGCGCCAGAGCGCGTTTCCGGGATCGCGCCGCCAGAAACGGGCCTGGCTCCTGCGCGAGGTCATGGGCGCCGGCCGGATGGACGGCGACACGCTTGCGCAGCGGCTTTCCGCATTCGAACGGTCGGAGGGGCGCGACGCCCCGTCGGAAGACGACGTGCGCTCGATCCTCGCCGACCTTGCGCGCGAGGGGTTCATCGAACGCGAAGGCGATGCATGGAAGGTGTGCGACTAGCGGTTCGATCGCCCGGAGACGAGTGTTACGCGCGTGAGGGTTGTGTGAATCATGCGCCGTCTGCGCAGGAATTTTTACAAATCCGTGCATCTGTTCCCATGCAAGAACGCGTATATCGGGTAGCATCTGTGCCGCAAGGGGGAACGTCGAATCAGTGTGAAGTTATGTTTGCAGGGTAACACCTTCTCGCCTTTTGACGATAGGGCGTCATCGATCCGTTGATTTCACGCATCGTACGCATTCCTTTCACGCACAATAGCGGTATCGGTTTGTCAGCAGTTAGGAAAGAGGAGGTGTACGTATGGACAATCAGGCCACTGCCACGAAATTCCAGGATATCCTTGAATCTCGCGGCGTCAGCCGCCGCAGCTTCATGAAGATGTGCGGTACGGTTGCGGTCATGGTCGGCTTGAGCAAAGCCGCTGCTCCACGCGTAGCTGAAGCTGTCGAGAAATCGGTGATCGGCGCTGCAGAAGGGGGACTCTATCCGGCGATTTGGATCGAGGGAGCTTCTTGCACCGGCTGCACCGAGGCGTTCGCGGGATCGGCCGACCCCGACCCTGCGTCCGTCGTGCTTGAGATGATCTCATGCAACTACAACGAGACGCTGTCCGCCGCCGCGGGCTACAGCATGGAGGAGGCGCGCCGTCAGACCATGGAGGCGGGCAACTTCGTGCTCGTCTACGAAGGGGCCGTCCTGCGCGGCTTCGACGACTGGGCCCTCCGCGTCGCGGAGGAGAAGGGCACCGACATCCTGGCGGAAACGGCCGAGAAGGCCAATGCCGTCATCGCGATCGGTTCGTGCGCGGTCAACGGCGGCTGGATGGCCGCCGATCCCAATCCGGCAGGCGCCATGGGCGTTCAGCAGCTCCTTGAAGAGCGCGGCATCGAAACGCCCGTCATCAACATCCCCGGATGCCCGGGCAACCCCGAGTGGCTCGTCGCCTGCCTCGTGAGCGTCGTCATGCTCGGCAAGCTTCCCGAGCTCGACGCCTTCGGCAAGCCCAAGGAAGTGTTCTCGCAGACCGTCCACGACAACTGCGAACGCCGCGGCCACTTCGAGAACGGCGAGTTCGTCTACGAATACGGTTCTCCCGAGGAAGCCATGGGCTACTGCCTCTACCCGCTCGGCTGCCGCGGGCCTCAGACCAAGGCGAACTGCGGCGTCGCGATGTACAACCGCGGCCGCAGCTGGTGCATCCGTTCCGGCGGACCCTGCATCGGATGCTGCGAGGCCGATCCGCACAATCCCAAAGACAACTGGGTCCAGGTCAATGCTCCGTTCAACAAGCGTCATCGCGATCTGCGCATCGGCGACTTCATCTTCCAGCCGACGACGCTCGCGCTGGGCATCATCGGCATCGAAGCTGTCGCCCTCGTTGCGCACGGCTTCGGCATGAAGGCCGCCGGGCGCGTCCCGAACGGCGCCGATTTCGAACCCGTGCGCGCATGGGATGCCAAGCACCCCGACAAGTCGATCGGCGTGTATGACGACAAGGTTCTGGAAGACATCAAGAAGGGAGGGCGATAGGATATGGCACGCACCACGATTGACCCGATTACCCGTATCGAGGGCCATCTGCGCGTCGAGATGGAAGTCAACGACGGCATCGTCACCGATGCATGGGTCTCCGGCGGATGCTTCCGCGGCATGGAGCTCGTCGTCCGCGATCGCACCCCCCAGGATGCGGCCCAGATCGTCCAGCGCATCTGCGGCGTCTGCCCGGTGTCCCACGCCCATGCGGCGTCCATCGCCGCCGAGAAGGCGTACGGCATCGCGATTCCGAACAGCGCGCGCATCATCCGCAACATGCTCGAGGGCGCCCAGTTCCTGCACAGCCATATCCTCTGGCTGTACAACCTCGCCGCGCTCGACTACGTCAACCCGCTCAACGCGCTGAATGCGGACACGGGCCTCGCGTATGACGTTGCCGAAGAATACGGCCTGAAGAACGCCGACTTCGTCTCGCTGCAGGACCGTCTCGCCCGCTTCGCCGACAACGGCCAGCTGTCCATCTTCAGCGGCAACTGGTTCCCGACGGCCGAGCAGTACGCCGACGGCACCAATGAATACAACCTCACGCCTGAAGCCGACCTCATCATGACGGCCCACTATCTCGAGGCGCTCGAGATGCAGGGCACCGCCTCCGAGATCGCCGCGGTGCTCGGCGGCAAGATGCCGCACGTCATGACGCTCATTCCCGGCGGCACGATGTTCGTTCCCACCGACCAGAAGCTCGACGACCTCAAGGGCCTGATCGATCGTCTGTACAACTGGGTTGCCGCGGTCGCCGTGCCCGATTCGATCGCGCTCGGCAAGTTCTACCCCGAGGCGTTCAACTTCGGTGCCGGCTGCCGTCGTTACGGCGCCTGGGGCGTCTTCGAGCGCGAGTCCTTCAAGATGGCCGATCGTTACATGCCCTCCGGCGTCATCGAACTGGGTCCCGACGGCAACTACCAGCTCTCCGAGGTGGAAGAATCCAAGATCACCGAGTACGTGGGCCATTCCTGGTATTCGGGTTCCGAGGACCTGCCCCCCTTCGAGCAGGGCGTCAATCCGGAATACACGGAATACAATACCGACGATCGCTACACCTGGAACAAGTGCGCCCGCTACGACGGCAAGCCGCTCGAGATGGGCGGCGCGTCCCGCGTGCTCGTCGCCTACGTGCGCGGCGACAAGTTCATCAAGGAGCACGTCGACGCGCTCCTCGTCGCGCTGGGCGGCACACCGGGCGATCTCTCCCCGTTCTCCTCGACGATCGGCCGCACGGCTCTTCGTCAGGTCGAGACGCTCTATGTCGCGACGCTCATGAAGGAATGGCTCGCCGAGCTCGTCGAAGCCATCAAGGGCGGCGACAGCACCTACTTCACGAAGTCCGACGCCGTCGAAGGCGAAGGCACGGGCTTCTGGGAGGCTCCGCGCGGCGCGCTCTACCATTCGGAGAAGGTCAAGAACGGCAAGATCCAGGACTATCAGATCATCATTCCGACGACATGGAACATCGCGCCGCTCGATCCCGACGGGGTCCACGGCCCCATGGAGCAGGCCCTTATCGGCGTTCCCGTGACCGATATGGAAAAGCCGATCCACGCCCTGCGCACCGTCCACAGCTTCGACCCCTGCACCGCCTGCGCCGTGCATGTGGTCGAACCGAAGACGGGCAAGAAGTTCGAAACCGTCACCAGCCCTTGGGGGGTGAAGTAAATGGCCCATCTCGCGCATTACGACGAGGCTCATCCGCTGCCGTTCCGCATTACGCACTGGATCAACCTCGTGGCCATGGTCTTTCTGATCATTTCCGGCTGCATCATACATTTTCCGTTCGTCCCAGGAGTGATGGGCATCGCACGCGGCGCGCATATCTTCTTCGGCTTCGTGCTGACGATCAACTGCCTCGTTCGCGTCATCATGGCGTTCGTCGTGAAGTCCGCCCCTACCGGCGGCACCCGCGCGGTCGTCAAGGACTACAAGACTTGGCTGCCGCAGGCCGACAACCGTCACCAGCTTGGTGCCTGGATCAAGTACTACCTGTTCATGAAGAAAGATCATCCGCAGTCCGCGAAGCTCGGCGTTCCCCAGAAGATCTCCTATCTGCTGATTCCCGTGCTCATCCTCATCATGTTCGTCACGGGTCTGTGCATCTGGGGTCCCACGATGGGCGCGACGGCCGGCCTGACCGCGGCGCTCGGTGGAACGATGGCGGTGCGCATCATCCACTACTTCATGATGTTCGTCTTCGTCATCTTCATCTTCATCCATGTCTACCTGGCGAACATCGAAGGCTTCGCGCCTTCCAAGCTGATGTTCTTCGGCAAGGAGCATGAAGGTCTGCACTACGACGTGGAGCGCCACGTCGTCCTCGCCGAGGAGCAGAAGTAGCATCTGCGCTAGATGCCTGCTCGTTCGCTTGGATGCAAGAAGGCTCGCTTCGGCGGGCCTTCTTCTTATATATAATCGTGTCGTTCATCCCGCACCTCGCGCGTCGTTCGCGCCGTCCGAGGAGCGGATCCATCGATGCGGTCGATGTCGGTTCGGCCGGGGAAGCGAGCGAGGGGACCTTCATGTCGAATCAGTTCAAGAGCGGCTTCGTGACGCTGGTCGGACGCCCTAACGTAGGGAAGTCATCGCTGATCAATGCCGTGGTCGGACATAAGGTCGCCATTACGTCGAGCACCGCTCAGACCACACGCCATCGCTTCCGCGCCATTCTCACGACCGATGACGCGCAGGTCGTCATGGTCGACACGCCGGGCCTGCACAAACCGCACGACGCCCTGGGCGAAGAGCTCAACACCTCCGCCATCATGGCGCTCGAAGACGTCGATGTCGTCGCATTCGTGGTGGATGCGAGCCAGCCTTTCGGCCGCGGCGACGAATGGGTCGCGAACCAGGTGCGCGCGGCGAAGGCCCCGCGCAAGATCCTCGTGCTCAGCAAGGCCGACCTAGTGGATGCGCAGATCGTGGAGGACCAGCTCAATGCTGCCCGTGCCCTCGATTCCTGGGACGATGAGATCGTCCTGTCCGCGAAAACCGGTTTCAACGTCGACGGATTCGTCCAGGCGGTCATCGCAGCCCTGCCCGCAGGGCCCAAGTGGTTTCCCGACGACATGGATACCGACCAGCCGTTCGAGGTCATCGTCGCAGAGTTCATCCGCGAAAAGATCCTGCGCAGCTATCGCGACGAAGTGCCTCACAGCATCGGCGTCGTCGCCGACGACCTCGAATACGACCGCGCCAAAGACATGTATCGTATCTATGCCACCGTCTTCGTCGAGCGCGACAGCCAGAAAGGCATCATCATCGGCAAGGGCGGCGCGGCCATCAAGCGCGTCGGCATCGAGGCGCGCCTCGACCTCGAGCAGATGCTCGGCTGCAAGGTGTTTCTCGATCTGCAGGTCAAGGTCAAGAAGAACTGGCGTCGCGATCTGAACCAGATCCGCCGTTTCGGATACGGCGAAGGCATCTAGAACCGGACTCCCGCCGCCGCGCGGGATGACATGCTTGAAAGGAGGGCTTCCATGGCCGGATATTGCACATGGTGCGGTGCGCGCCTCGACGAGAACGCGCGGTACTGCCCGTCATGCGGCGCGCGCACGACCCAGGTCGTGACCTTGGACGGCTCTCCCGATGCGGTCGATCCCCTGCGCGGCCTCGATATCGTGGAGGGGGAGCGCCTTCCTGTCGAGGACACGCAGCGCATGAAGATCACCGAGATGTCCGACAAGGTCGTCGTCTCCTCGGGAAAGGCGCGTCGCTTCACGCAGGACACCGCCGTTCCCAAGCGGCGTGCGGCGATCCTCGTGCCGATCGCGCTCATCGTCATCGTCTGCGCGCTCGTCGCGGGCTACCTCCTGTCCACGACGAAGGTTTCCGATGCGCCTTCAGCGCCCCCGGCTGCATCGGGCGGTTCCGCGAACGATGCCGCAGATTCGCCCGAGAGCGATGCGCCTTCGGCGGAGCCTGCGGCCATCGTGAACGACACGGCGTCGACGGCTCTGTCCGAAGACGAGGCCTATACGGCGCTGACCGGCTATTACGATAAACTCGACGGGTTCCGCTCGCGCCTGCTTTCCTGCGTCGACGATTACAACGGCACCTTCGAGTCCTCGTCCATGAGCGACCGCCAGGCGGCCTACGAGAAGGCCAAGGCCCTCGAGGACGATGTCTCGTCCACATGCGATGAGATGCGCGGTCTCGTGTTCGCGCCCAACAGCGCTTACGAAACGGACAGGGCGACCCTCATCGAGCTGTACGGCTACATGCTCGGACGCATCTCTCCTCTGGTCGATTCCTGGGAGCTCGATCTGACCTTCGACGATCCTTCGGCCCATGCCGACGAGATCCTCGCGAAGCTGAGCGAGCATTACGTCAACGGAGCGAACCCGAACGTCGAGCGCTACGACAGGCTTCACGCGACGGCGCGTCCCCAGAAGCGCTGACATCCATCGCGCCCGCCCGCTCGGCGAGCCCCTGCTTTTTCCATTCGCTCGATGTTCCGACGTCCTGCCGGCGCCATGCCGCGCCGTATACTGGCAGGCATGACACGATCCTGATGGGGCGCCGTCCCCGCGAAAGGAACCCGAATGCCGAGGACCATCGCCGTTATCGACGGAAACTCCCTGATGCACCGTGCGTATCATGCAGTGCCGCCCACCATGAACGCCGTCGACGGCACGCCGACCAACGCTGCGTTCGGGTTCATGTCGATGCTGCTCAAATTCTATGAGGACGCGCGTCCCGACGCCATCGTCTGCGCCTTCGACGCCGGCAAGCCTACGCACCGCATCGAGGCGATGAAGGCGTACAAGGCCCAGCGCCCTCCGATGGACGACGAGCTGCGCGTGCAGTTTCCCGTCATCGAAGGCCTGCTCGATGCCATGGGCATTCCCGTCGTGAAGGTCAAGGGCTGGGAAGGAGACGATATCCTCGGCACTATCGCGGCGCGCGACGAGGCGCTCGGCTGGAACACGCTGCTCGTCACCGGCGATAAAGACGCCTATCAGCTCGTTTCCGACCATACGCGCGTCGTGACGACCAGGAAGGGCATCACCGATGTCGTGATCTACGGTCCCGACGAGGTGCTCGAACGGTATGGCGTGACCGCGGCGCAGTTCCCCGACTTCCTCGGGTTGCAGGGCGATACGGCCGACAACATTCCCGGCGTGCCGGGCATCGGGCCGAAGACCGCCACCAAGCTGCTGCAGGCCTATGGGAGCATGGACGGCATCTACAAGAACCTCGACAAGCTCAAGGGAAAGCAGCTCCAGAACCTCGCCGACAATCGCGATCAGGCCTATTTGAGCCGCGATCTCGCGGTCATCGTGCAGGATCTCGACTTCGAGCTCGATCTCGAATCCGCAGCGTTTCCCTCCTTCGCGGCCTCCGCGGTCGCAGAGGCCTTCGGCGCGGTTCAGTTCTCGTCCCATCTGGCGCGCGTGCTCGCGCTTATCGGCGGGGAAGGGGATCTTCCCTCGGCCGCGTCGATCGAGCTGCCCGACATCGATCCCGCGACGGGCGATGCGGCTCGGGCGTTGCTCGAGGCATGGCTCGCGCCGCGCGCCGATGCGGTCCCCTCCATGCTCGCGGACGAAGGTGCGCTCGTGCTCGGCGTCGAGGTCGTGGAGCCTGCGCAGGCATCTCTCTTCGAAAGCGCGTGCATCGCCTTCGTGTCCGACGGGCATGACGTCGTCCGTTTCGAGAACGAGGATGCGATCGCCGCCGTGGCCCGCATCGTGCGCGACGGGTGCTTCTGCACGCTCGATGCGAAGGCGACGATGCAGCGCGCGTATCCTCCCGATTCTTCGCGCGAGGCCTTCGTCGCTCCTGCCGAGCTTCTGTCGGCGCGCGCCTTCGACATCGGGCTTTCGGCCTATCTGCTCCAGTCGAACGCGTCTTCGTACGATTACGCCACGCTGTGCGAGGAATACCTGGCGGCGTCCCTGCCTGCCTTCGACGACGCGTGCGACGAGGCCTGCGCGCACGCTTTCGTGGCGCCCCGCCTGGCCCGCGCCCTCGATGGCGCCATGGCGTGCGATGCCGAAGAGGCCTCGCCCGACGGGACGTCCGGCCGCTCCGTCGGCACGCGCTCCTGCTACTACGACATCGACCTTCCCCTGGTGCCGGTCCTCGCCGTCATGGAGCGCGTCGGCGCGCGCATCGACGTCGACGCCCTCGCCGAGATGGGCCGTTCCGTCGCCGAGGAGATCGACGGCATCCGCACGCGCGTCTTCGAGCTCGCAGGAGAGGAATTCAACCTGGATTCCCCTAAGCAGCTTTCCGTCGTCCTCTTCGAAAAGCTGGGGCTTCCGCACGGCAAGAAGACCCAGCGCGGATATTCGACGGATGCGAAGACCCTTTCGAAGCTCGAGGACGTGCATCCCATCGCGCGCGAGATCCTGCGCTACCGCGAGCTCGCGAAGATGGAATCGACCTATATCGAGGCGCTGCCGCGCATGCGCGCGGGCGACGGTCTCGTGCATACCCATTTCAACCAGACGGTCACGACCACAGGACGTCTGTCCTCATCCGATCCGAACCTGCAGAACATTCCCGTGCGCACCGAGTTCGGCCGCCGCATCAGAGGGTGCTTCGTGCCTCTGCGCACAGGCGATCTCTTCATGTCGGCGGATTATTCCCAGATCGAGCTTCGGCTTCTCGCGCACTTGTCGCGAGACGAGCATCTCGTGCATGCCTTCTGCTCCGGCGCCGACTTCCACGCCTCGACCGCCGCGCGCGTCTTCGGCGTGCCCCTCGAAGAGGTCACGCCGTCCATGCGCAGCCGCGCGAAGGCCGTCAACTTCGGCATCGTGTACGGTCAGCAGGCTTTCGGCCTGGCTCAGAACCTGGGTATCGGCTTCAAGGAAGCCCAGGAGATGATCGATCGCTACTTCGAAGCCTATCCCGGCGTGCGCGCATTCCTCGACGGCACGGTGGAGGAGGTGCGCGCGTGCGGATATGCGACGACCATGTTCGGGCGGCGCCGGCATATTCCCGAACTCAAGGCGAAGAACCCGGCCCAGCGCGGCTTCGGCGAGCGCACGGCGATGAACCATCCGATGCAGGGCAGCGCGGCCGACATCGTCAAGATGGCCATGAACGAGGTCCAGCGCAGGCTCGTCGACGGCGGCTTCGCCGCACAGGTCATGATTCAGGTCCACGACGAGCTCGACCTGAGCGTCCCGGTCTCCGAGCTCGATGCGGTCGGCGCGCTCGTGCGCGATGCGATGACGAACGTCGTCACGCTCGAGGTTCCCTTGATCGTCGATGTACAGAGCGCGAAGACCTGGGCCGAGGCGCATTAGCGCCCGCGCGGCGCCTTGTCGGCGTTTTGCGATGAAACGGCGAATTCATCAGGTGATAGTGCGCTTGCCGGGCAACTAGCGTACAATTGGACGGCTGCTTGAAGGTCGCCGGAAAGTCTCCTGCGTCCCTTTCCCCTTGGACGTTCGTCTGCTTCGAACCGTCGTCCCGATGGCGCGCATTCGCAGAAGCCCATATCTTGCGAAAAATATGGCCACGGTCGCAATAGTCGTTGACGCGATTTGGTGGCGTATGTACAATATCGGCTTGCGTTTTGACTCATTCAAGGAGATTTACATGTACGCAATCGTTAAAACCGGTGGTAAGCAGTATAAGGTGGCTCCTGGCGATAAGATCAACATCGAGAAGATCGATGTCGAGCCGGGCCAGCACATCGAGCTTGAAGCCATCTGCGTCGTCGACGGTGCTTCCGTCGAGCTTACCGATGCCGCGAAGACCAAGGTCGTCGCGACCGTCCTCGAGCAGTTCAAAGGCGAGAAGCAGCTCGTCTTCAAGTTCAAGAAGCGCAAGAACTACAAGAGGCTCCGCGGTCATCGCCAGAGGCTGACCCGCATCCAGATCACCCAGATCGGCGACGTTACGTACGAAGCTCCCGTCAAGGCCGCGCCTGCTGAAGCCGCGCAGACCGAAGAATAACGAAGGGCAGGTAGTATCATGGCACATAAGAAGGGTCTCGGCTCCTCCCGCAACGGGCGCGATTCTCACGCGCAGCGACTCGGCGTCAAGCGTTTCGGCGGCGAGCACGTCATCCCCGGCAACATCATCGTCCGTCAGCGCGGCACCCATTTCCATCCCGGCGCGAATGTCGGCCGCGGCAAAGACGACACCCTGTTCGCTCTGGTCGAGGGTCAGGTCGTGTTCAGGAAGCAGACGCGTCGCACCAAGAAGCCCCGTCGCATCGTGAGCGTCGTTCCCGTTTCCGAGGAAGCCGCTGAATAGCTTCCTCGCATTTTCAGCGATACCGCATGAGAGCTCGCCTAGGCGGGCTCTTTGCATATACAATGGCATGTCAATCGATCGAAGTCGCGCGCGGATAAGGGTGAGCGAATGTTTACGGACAAGGTCCATATCTACGTCAGGGGCGGCGACGGCGGGGCCGGCTGCATGAGCTTCCGTCGGGAAGCCCATGTCCCGAAGGGCGGACCCGACGGCGGCGACGGCGGGCACGGCGGCAACGTCGTCGTACAAGCCGACGCAGCGCTTTCCTCGCTCATACAATATCGGTACAAGCACCACTTCAAAGCTGAGCGGGGCACGCACGGCAAGGGAAGCCGCATGCATGGCGCACGCGGCGATGATCTGATCCTCAAGGTGCCGCTCGGCACGATCGTGCGCGAATGGAACGATGATTCCAAGGAGACCGGCGCGCTCATCGCGGATCTGACGCACGACGGCGAGCGCGTCACGGTTGCCAACGGCGGCATGGGCGGCCGTGGCAACATCCACTTCGTCACGTCGACCCGTCGCGCGCCTTCGTTCGCCGAGCTTGGCGAACCGGCATCCGAATCTTGGATCGAGCTCGAGATGAAGCTCATGGCCGACGCTGCGCTCGTCGGCATGCCGTCGGTCGGCAAGAGCTCGCTTATCGCCCGCATCAGCGCGGCGCGCCCCAAGATCGCCGATTATCCGTTCACGACGCTCGTTCCGAATCTCGGCGTGGTCAAGGGCGACGAATACGATTTCGTCGTCGCTGATGTCCCGGGCCTGATCGAAGGCGCATCCGAGGGTAGGGGGCTTGGGCATGAATTCCTGCGCCATATCGAACGGACCGCGCTTATCGTCCATGTGGTCGATATGACCGGCGGATACGAAGGCCGCGATCCGGTGGAGGATTACCGCATCATCAACCGCGAGCTCGAGATGTACGCTTCCGACCTCGCGTCTCGGCCTCGCATCGTCGTGGCGAACAAATGCGATGCTCCCGGGGTGGAAGATGCCGTCCGTCGACTCGAAGCCGAGGTACGCTCCGATGCCGTTGCGGCCGCCGACGGGAACGAGTATGCCGACAGCGTCGCGGAGGCCAAGGTCTACCGCATAAGCGCGCTTACGGGCGAAGGCATCGACCCTCTCGTCCATGCGCTCGGAGAAAAGGTCCACGAGCTGCGCGAGGCCGCCCGCGTCCAGGAGTCCGAGAGGGTCGCATACGAGCAGGTCTGGGAACATGAGCGCGAAGCGCGCGACAAGCGCTTCTCGGTCCATCGGCTCTCCGAAGGAATCTTCCGCGTGGAAGGCCCGCAGATCGAGCGCTGGGTCGTGCAGACCGACTGGGGAAACGAGGAGGCGCTCTCGTTTCTGCAGCACCGCTTCGGGCGCATCGGTCTCGAAAAGCGTCTCGTCGCCGCAGGTGCGCGCAATGGAGACGAGATCCGCATTCTCGGCCGCGCCTTCGAATTCGAAACGGCCGACGATGCGGACGATGCGTTCAGGGAGCTCGATCTGTGATGGCTCGTGCGCCACGCGAAAGAGCCGGCGGCACCGCCCGCATCGCGATCATCAAGGTCGGATCCTCGACGCTCACGGGCGATTCCGGGCGCATAGAGGAGCCGTATCTCGTCGACCTTGCACGCCAAATCCATGCGGCGCGTGCGGCGGGATGGCGGGTCGTGCTTG
Source organism: Slackia exigua ATCC 700122 (assembly GCF_000162875.1). Classification (GTDB taxonomy): domain Bacteria; phylum Actinomycetota; class Coriobacteriia; order Coriobacteriales; family Eggerthellaceae; genus Slackia; species Slackia exigua. The sequence continues at coordinate 595,001 of NZ_GG700630.1, read as the reverse complement.
TGAGCTCGGGATCCATCCCCGCAGGGCTTGAGACCCTGGGGCTTCCCGTGGAACGTCCTCGCGACATGCCGACGGTGCAGGCCGCGGCCTCCGTCGGCCAGCGTGCGCTGCTCTCCGCGTACGACAAGGTCTTCTCGCTGTACGGCATCACGATCTCGCTCGTGCTGCTCACGCGCCGCGACACGGCCGATCGCCACGCGTATCTGCACGCGCGCGACACGTTTCGGCGTCTGCTCGAACTCGGCGTCGTCCCTATCGTCAACGAGAACGACACCGTATCGGTCGAGCAGATCAGATTCGGCGACAACGATACGCTCGCAGCCCTGGTCGCGTGCATGATAGATGCCGACCGGGTCGTCATCCTCTCCGACATCGACGGCCTATACACGGCGAATCCCCAGACCGATCCCGATGCGCGGCTGCTTTCCCGCGTCACGCACGTCACGTCGCGGATCATGGAAGGCGCGTCGGGGCCGGGCAGCACGGTCGGTTCGGGCGGCATGGTCACGAAACTCACGTCGGCCCGCGTGCTCGAAGCCGCCGGCATCCCGCTCGTGATCTGTCAGGGGCGCGCCACCGACGCCGTTGCGTCGGCGCTTGCGGACGAACCTTCGATCGGCACCTTCTTCGAAGCGCGCGAGAAACGTCATGAAATGACGCCGCGCAAGCTCTGGATCGCGCTGGGCAATTCGGTCAAAGGCCGTCTGATCATCGACGAAGGCGCGGCGTGCGCCCTCGTCGAAGGCGGATCGTCTCTGCTCGGCGTCGGCGTCGTCGACGTCGTCGGGGAATTCGCCGCAGGCGACGTCATCGACGTCGCGACGCCTGCCGGCGGCGTTCTGGCTCGAGGTCTCGCGAAGGTCTCGTCCGAAGCGGCGCGCATCGAGAAGGGGACCGTCGTGCATCGAGATGAATTGGTGGTGTTCGAATGACGAGGGAATCCGAATCTTCCGGCATCCGGGCGCTCGCCCTCGTGGCCAAGGAGGCGTCGCGCGCCGTCGCATCGAGTTCGGTCGAGGTGCGCGATCAGGCCCTTAGGCTCATGGCAGGATGCCTGCGCGCGCACAAGGACGGCATCTGCGCCCAGAACGCGCGCGATATCGAGGCCGGACGTGCGGCCGGCATGGCGCCGTCGCTCATCGATCGCTTGCTCTTGACGCCCGAGCGCGTCGAATCCATGGCATGCGCCCTGGAGGATCTCGTCGCGCTTCCCGATCCGATCGGGCGCGTCCTTGAAGAACGCACGATCGACGAAGGCCTCCGTCTCGCGAAGGTCAGCGTGCCGCTCGGGCTCGTCGCCGTCATCTACGAGGCGCGTCCGAACGTCACGGCCGACGCGGCCGGCATCTGCTTGAAGGCGGGCAACGCCTGCGTGCTGCGCGGCGGCTCGCAGGCGCGGCTCAGCAACGTCGCCATCGCGGATGCGCTGCGCGAAGGCGTCGTGTCCGCCGGACTTCCCGCCGACGCGGTCAGCCTCGTTGCGGACGCGGGCCATGCGTCCGCCGACGAGCTCATGGGGCTTCGCGGCACGGTCGACGTGCTCATTCCTCGCGGAAGCGCGGCTCTTATCAGCCATTGCGTTGAACATGCGAAGGTCCCGGTCATCGAAACCGGGGTGGGCAACTGCCATGTCTACGTGCACGGATCGGCCGACCCGTCCATGGCGCGCGATATCCTCGTCAACGCCAAGACCCAGCGCATCGGCGTGTGCAATGCCTGCGAATCCCTGCTCTACGACGCATCGCTTGCCGATGCGCCGGGAGCCCCCCTTGCGGTGATCCTGCGTGCGTTGACGGATGCCGGCGTCACGCTCCATGTCGACGATCGTACGGCGGCCCTGCTCGACAAGGAGGGCATTCCCTTCCGCGCCGCCGAGCAGAGCGATTGGGGGCGCGAGTACCTCTCCATGGACATAAGCGTGAAGTCCGTGCACGATGTCCGCGAGGCCATCGCGCACGTCAACCGCTATGGAACGGGGCATTCCGAATGCATCGTCGCCGACGAGGACGACCCTCGGGGCCATGATGCCGTGCAGGCTTTCCTTCGCGATGTGGATGCGGCCGTCGTATACGCGAATGCCTCGACGCGCTTTTCCGACGGAGGATGCTTCGGTCTCGGTGCCGAGATCGGCATATCGACCCAGAAGCTTCACGTGCGCGGGCCGTTCGCGACCGATGCGCTGACGTCGACCAAGTATATCGTGCATGGCTCAGGCCAGGTCAGAAAGTAGCGAGGCATGATGAACGCCGGTCTTTCCGCATACGCATCCCGTCCGGGGGATCCCGTGCGTGTATCGCCCCGGTTCGATCGATTGGGCTTCGGCGATCCAGACGTGTCGTTTCGCCTCGGCATCATGGGCGGTACGTTCGACCCGATCCATGTGGGGCATCTTGCCTGCGCCGAACAGGTTGCCGATCGATTCGGGCTCGACGGCGTCGTCTTCATGCCGACGGGCGATCCATGGATGAAGCACGGTTCGCCTGTGACTGCGGCGGAGTTTCGGTACGAAATGGTACGTCTCGCCATCGAAGGGAACGCACGGTTCGATGCAAGCCGGATCGAGATCGATCGACCAGGTCGGACATACACGGTTGACACCCTGCGCGAGCTGCGCGCTCACTTTCCCGAGAACGTCGAGCTGTTCTTCGTGTCCGGGGCTGATGCGCTGTTCCGCATCCTCGAATGGCGCCATGCCGACGAGCTGGGGCGCCTGGCGCATCTAGTGGGCGTGACCAGGCCTGGATTCGAAGTGACCGACTCGCGGCGCCGCTACATGCGTACGCACGCGGGTATCTTCCGCGTGTCCGAGGTCGAGGTCACGGCACTGTCCATTTCTTCGACCGATCTGCGCCGCATGGTGTCCGAAGGCCGCTCCGTCCGTTATCTCGTGCCGCGCGAGGTGTTCGATTTCATCCGCGACCGCGGCCTTTACCGGACGGTTTCCCAATAGCCTGAGGAGGTTTCGTTCATGGACGCCGAACGATTCGAAGAGATGCGCATGCGGCTCGAGGAACGTCTGAAACCGTCGCGCTATCGCCATAGCCTGGGCGTGTCCCAAACCGCCGTCCGTCTCGCCCGCATCTACGGCATCGATGAGGATGCTGCGGCCGTAGCGGGGCTTCTGCATGACTGGGACAAGGCGCTTTCCACCGATGAGCTGCGTCGCAAGGCGAAAAAGCTCGGTTGCGCCCCGAAATACGTGCGCAAGAACGCGCCGGGGGTGCTGCATTCGTTCACGGCTGCGGCGACGTTGCGCGACGAATTCCCGGAGCTTTCCGACGCCGTCCTGCAGGCCGTCGCGCGCCATACCTGCGGCGCAGAGGACATGAGCGGACTCGACATGGTGGTCTTCATCGCGGACATGATAGAGCCGGGGCGTACGTATCCGCACGTCCAGGCTTTGCGCGATGCGGTGGGAACGGTAAACCTCGACGAGCTTTTCTTCCAGGCCTACGCATCCACGCTGCGTTATCTCATCGGCGCCGGCATGGTCGTCTATCCTGATTCGCTTTCCGTATACAACGCGCTTGCGCTCAAGCGCGCCTGCGCAGGAAAGTCCGCATAGGGAGGATTCGCTCCTCGGGTCGTTCGCCATCGCTTCCGAGGATGCGGCATTCGCTGCGATGCGGCGGTGCGTGCGACGCAACGGCACGGCATGCGTTTAGCGCGAACGTCATGTGCGCATCGTGCGAGATGCACGTCCAGCTGGTATCCTATTCGTTCGAATGCAATGCGGCCGACAGGGTCGCTTCGACGGAAGGAAATCAACGTGGCTCAGGATAAAGGCCTCTCATCGTTGGATAAGGCGCTTATCGCCGCCCGCGCGGCGGACGGCAAGAAAGCGACCGACATCATCATCCAGGACGTGCGCGACCTCGTCGACGTGACCGATTATTTCGTCATCGTCACGGCGCAGAATAATCGCCAGATCAGCGCGGTTCTCAATGCGATCGAGGAAGAGGAGCTCAAACAGGCGGGCGTGAAGCCGTTCGGCGTCGAGGGCGCTCGGGAAGGCTTCTGGGCGCTGCTCGATTTCGGCGACTTCATCGTGCATATCTTCCAGCCCGAAGGACGCGATTACTATCGCCTCGAAGAGGTTTGGACGGATGCCCCGCGCGTCGACTTCGAGCTCGAAGGCTCCCAGGACGAGGCGGCCGCTCCCGCCGCCGACGCGCCGACCGAGGAGTAGGCATGGAGAAGCCCGCGATCGGCATCGTCTGCGCCACCGAGACCGAGCGCGACCCGTTCCTTGCGCGCATGTCCGACGTGCGCGAGCATGCGCACGGCATGCTCGTCGCCTACGAAGGCCGCCTCTCGGGTGCCGACGTCCTCCTTGTATTCAGCGGAATCGGCAAAGTCAACGCCGCGATCGCGACGCAGACGCTCATCGATTCGTTCGGCGCGGGCGTCGTCGTGAATGCGGGGACGGCGGGCGCCCTGGTCGAGGGGCTCGACGTCTGCGATATCGTCGTGGCCGACCGAAGCGCCTATCACGATCTGGACGCCTCGTTCATGTCCGATTCCCACATGACCGTCTCTCCCGAAGAATGGTTCGCCTCGGACGAATCCCTGCTCGAAACGGCGCGCGAGGTCGCCGCGTCGTTCGGACGCACCGTCGGATTCGGCTGCATGGTGACGGGGGAGCGATTCATCGGCGAGGGCGACCATGAGAAGCTCGCGCGCTCTTTGGCGCCTCTGTCCGCCGACATGGAAACGGCCGCGATGGCGCACGTCTGCAAGGTCTTGGGAGCCGGCTTCATATCGGTCAGGGGTGTGACCGACACGCCTGCCGATCCGGGATTCGATGTCTATCTGCGCAATCGCGAAGCCGCTGCCGCCGTCGCCGAACGATTCGTCGAAGCGATGGTGGCTCGTCTGTCCGCTTCCTGCTGATCGCCTGCCGTCTTCCCGTCCGATATGCACGCATGCAGAGGTGTGTGCTTTTCTAGCCATCGTTTTTCTCGAGTACTTTATTAGAATAGAGTGATAAAGTGCTCTTACGTACATGGAGCATCTCTTCATCGGTGCTTCATGCAGAATCCGACGGAGGGGATGGCGGACATGAGGAATATCACGCTTGCGGAAGGCGAATATCTGCAGCCCGGGCAACTGCCTCGCCAAGGGTCGCTTCCTGCTGCGGTGCTCGAGAGCGCTGCAGGCATCGTGGCGGAGGTGCGAAAGCGCGGAGATGCCGCGCTGAAGGATTTCTGCCTCGCATTCGACGGCATCGAGGTCGAGGATTTCCGCGTCGATCCCGCGCTCGTCGACGCCGCCTTCGAGCGCGTGGATGCGCGTTTCGTCGAAGCGCTTGAGAAAGCCGCACGTCAGATCAAGGAATTTCACGAGAGGGAAGTGACGCAGTCTTGGATTTCCACAAGACCTGACGGCACGATCCTCGGTGTCAAGGTGACGCCCGTCGCCGCAAGCGGCGTCTACGTTCCCGGCGGGCGCGCGCAGTATCCCTCGACGGTGCTTATGGACGTGATACCTGCCAAGGTCGCCGGCGTGGAGAAGGTCGTCATGGTCACGCCTCCTCAGAAGGAAGGCGGCATCTCCCCCTATACGTTGGCCGCCGCCAAGATCGCCGGCGTGAGCGAGATCTACGCGGTAGGCGGCGCGCAGGCCATCGCCGCGCTCGCCTACGGAACCGAATCGATTCCCAAAGTCGATACGATCGTCGGGCCGGGCAACGCCTATGTCGCCGCAGCCAAGCGCCTGGTGTCGGGCGATGTCGGGATCGATATGGTCGCCGGCCCCTCCGAGGTCTGCGTCCTCGCCGATTCCACGGCGCTTCCTGCGGTCGTGGCCGCCGATCTCATGGCTCAGGCCGAACACGACCCGCTCGCCGCCTGCTACCTTGTGACCTGCGATGCTGCACTTGCTGCTCAGGTGCAGGAGCTTCTGCCTTCGATGGTCGAGGCGAGTCCGCGCGCGGGCATCACCGCCGCATCCCTTGCAGACGAAGGGGTCGTCATCGTCGCTCCGACGCTCGATCAGGCGGTCGATGCCGTGAATGTGATCGCTCCCGAGCACCTCGAGCTTCACTGCGTCGATGCCATGAGTCTGCTCGGTCGCATCCGTAACGCCGGCGCCATCTTCATCGGTCCCTGGTCGAGCGAGCCTTTAGGAGACTACGTCGCCGGGCCGAACCACACGCTTCCGACGGGCGGCACGGCAGCTTTCTCCAATCCGCTGTCCGTGGATGATTTCGTGAAGCGCTCGTCCATTATCTGCTACACCCCTGAAGGGCTTGCTGCCGACGGTCCTGCCGTCCAGGTCATGGCGCAGGCCGAAGGCCTGTGGTCGCATGCGCTTTCCGTCGGCCTGCGACGCAGGATCCTCGAAGAGGGCGAAGCCTCGCTCGCTTCGATCGATCCCGCCGATCTGCATCGCATCGCCTGGCCGTTCGATCTCGACCGACCGAAGGCGTAGCGTCGCCGTCCCTATGAGAGGGCGCGACGGGCGTGCACGGTTTTCCGTCGCGGGCCATGATCCTCTGCTCGCCGGCCGTTTCCGCCGACATGCCGCTCTGCGTTCGAGCACCGAGCGAGCATCGAGCGCGATCCGGCGAAGGGGATGCTTGTGGAGCGTCTATGCCTTTGCGCGGCGCGACGGGCTTCTTCGCGCTCGCGCGAGCGCTGTCATGTGGTATCATGCCACCCGTCACAAGAGGGGACGTAGGTCCTCCACCTGGTTCGGCCATGCCGATGGGTTCTTCGAATAGATCCACGTTTCGAATTCCCTGTCGCATGCCGCGCAGGGAATTTTTTCTAGCGGCCGGAAACGGCCAAGGAGGTGAGCGCAATAGCAGCTCAAGAGCCTAGGCTCAATGGCGAGATCAGGGTGAGCGAGTGTCGTCTCATCGGCTATGACGGTGTTCAGATGGGCATCTTCAGCACGCGCGAGGCGCTTCGCATCGCCGAGACGGAAGGTCTCGACCTCGTCGAGATCGCGCCTAACGCCAATCCTCCCGTGTGCCGCATCATGGATTACGGGAAGTTCAAATACGATCAGGCCATCAGGGCGAAGCAGGCGCGTAAGAACCAGACCAAGGTCGAAATCAAGGAAATGAAGTTCCGCCCGAAGATCGATATCGGGGATTACACGACCAAGAAGAAGCATGTCCTGCGCTTCCTCGCCGATGGCGCCAAAGTCAAGATCACTATTATGTTCCGTGGACGCGAGATGGCGCATCCCGAACAAGGTCTTTCCATTTTGGAACGCCTCGCGGACGACCTGAAGGACGTTGCGGTCATCGAAAGCGCTCCTAAGATGGAGGGACGCAATATGCATATGATGATCGCGCCGCTTCCATCGGCGGCGAAGAAGGCTCCCAAGGGCCAGGCGAAGGAAAGCGACAAGGTCGAAGAATAATCGGCGTTAAGGTATGAATGAGAAAGGAACCCTCATGCCTAAGATGAAGACTCACAGCGGCAGCAAGAAGCGCTTCCGCGTTACGGGCACCGGCAAGATCGTCCGTGGCAAGGCCTACAAGAGCCACATCAAGACCAAGAAGAGCCCCAAGCGCATCCGTGGTTTCCGCCACGACGGCCTGGTCTCCAGCGCCGACAAGAAGGTCGTCCGCGCCCGTCTCTGCAAATAATAGAGTAGGAAGTGAATTTCAATGCCTCGTGTAAAGCGTGCAGTCAACGCTCATAAGAAGCGTCGCGTCGTTCTGAGCCGTGCCAAGGGCTACTATGGCGCCAAGTCCCGTTCGTATCGTGCGGCTAAAGAGCAGGTCCAGCATTCACTGCAGTACGTCTATCGCGATCGTCGCAATAAGAAGCGCGAAATCCGCCGCCTTTGGATCACCCGCATCAACGCGGCCGCCCGCATCAGCGGCCTGTCCTACTCCAAGTTCATGAACGGGCTCAAAAAGGCCGGGATCACCCTCGACCGCAAGGTCCTCTCCGACATGGCGATCACCGATCCCGATGCATTCGCCCAGCTGGTCGAGGTTGCCAAGAAAGCCCTCTAGGCCGAGCATACGGTTCTTGCCTGTTAGGAAGAAGCCCCGTCAGGGGCTTCTTTCATGTGCCCTCGCGCGTAGACGAGCGTTCGTTCGTTGCTCCAGGTCGTGTACGAACAGGTGCAGAACACGAAGAGGCTGTCTTCAGCGCGCGGTTCGCCCGCATGCCCGTCTGCGCATGCCGTCGGTCCTCCTTCGATTCCGCATGCATCATCCGCGGCCTGGCTGCCGACGTACGTCGGCAGCGTCGCGTTCTGCTTCGACTTCTGCAGTTCCTTGAATCCGCAGCGATTCGCTATGGCGGCCATGGATCCTTCGAGGTCGTTCATGCTGATGCCGAGGTCTTCGATTCCTGTCCGGGATGCGTCCACGGTTTCCGCGGCGAAGAATTCGAGGACGATGTCGCCTGCAGGCGTCCGCAAGGTCCCGCGCAATCGATCGCTTCTCCAGTCCTCATCTCGGTAGTTCTCGAAATCGCCGAACATGCCGCCGTCGATCGGCCCGAGGTTGTGTCCGTAGACGATGAAGCATCCCGGCGTATCGCTTAGAGAATTCCCGCAGGCTGCGTCCAGATAGGGGCATCCCACGAAACTTCTCCGTCCTTGGAAGTCGTGGGAAAGATACCAGTCCGGATACCCGGGCGGGCTTGCGACGACGACGTGGTCGATGCGTGTTCCCGGCACATCGATCCATCCGATCGCATCGGGATTCACCATAGCGAGGCGTTGCCAAGGGTCGCTTCCATCGTCGCCGGCGGCCGCGCCTGCCGGCGGCTCGTTGCTTCGAGCTGCCGGCATATCTCCGCGATCGTTCGACGCATTCCCGTCGAAGGGGGATCTAGCTCCTTGGTCTGCAGGCGCGCGGGCGATGAAGATGGCTCCTCCGAGGGCCAGCAGGATGCATGCTGCGCCTACGGTATAGAGGAATCGTGCTCTCATATGCAATGTCGCTCCCTGTCGATGCCTACCAGCGATAGCGCGACGCGCTTTTGGATGCGGATATCCTTTTTCTCAGGACGGCCGATCCTGCAACGATGAGAAGCCCTGCGCCGATCGTCGCTGCGATCTCTTTCCCATGCTCAAGAACGAACAGCCCGGTCTTCGGGAGCGGTCCCCGAGGAGATTCCCTCGGCGCGACGGAGACGGTTTGGCTTGCTGCGTCCATGTCTTCGTGCGTTGCCACGACGTCGTCTTTTTCGAGAAGCCGTTCATATACGACGATCTTCTTTCCGCCTAGATCGCCTGCATCGATGTCGAAGGAGACATCGCACGTACCCTTCGACTCCTGAGGTGTGAATTCCACCTGCGCTGTTGCTTGGGTATCGTTCACGACGAGCTCTTTGCCGCTCTCCTTGTCCATGAGCCGTCCCTCGATGCGATAGGTCGTGCCGGGCTCGAGGTCTTCGTAGGCGACCGTATCGATTATGCGTTGGCCGGCGGTCGGGTCTATGATCGCATCGCCGTCGCCGGCATCCTTCGCGACGGTGCCGATGCGGGGCGTCTTCACGACCATGTCGTCGTCCTCGATGGTTCCCAGATCGATGGTCTTTGCATGGGAAGTGATCGTGATGTGCTTCTGCGTCACGAGTTCCTTGCCTTCGTTGGCGGCGCATCGCAGCTCCTCGAGCGTGTAGGAGTCATAGGGCAGGGCGCCGAGATCGTCATGGGGCTCTTGTCCGTCGGCGCGGTTCTTCACGCCATAGAACCAGACGCCTCGTTTCGGAAGCGAAGATCTACCGGCATCTTCATCCAATGCCGAATCGTTCTCATTCGTCTCGAGCGTATGGAGGGTATGCTCCGCCGACGTCGATGCGATTCCGTTCTCGTCGGTCACGATGACATGCTTTTCGCCCGTCGTTTCGGACGTGATCGCGAACACGACGTTCGGCATCGTTTCCTGCCCGGAGCTCGCGCGCTTCACAAAGGAGATGTCTCCACGTTTGATCTGTTCTTTTGCGCGCGGCGCCTCCACGACGGCATGATGGTCGGATACATCCACGCGAGCTTCGAACGCATCATCGATCAGGTACCCTTCAGGCGCGACCGTCTCGCGAACCACGTAGCGACCGTAGGGGAGCGCATCGTCTTTCGTCGTCGCGAAGCCGTTCGCATCGGTCGTCAGCGATAGGGCGACCTCTCCCTTCTTGACGATTGCGCCGTTGACGATGATGGGCTCCGGATTATCCGACGTTATGTCATAGGTCGCGCGCTCGAGCGCTGCTTTGCCCGAGGGTTCGGGCCTATCCGTTTCCTTGTCGAGCTTTTGCAGGGATATTCCTCCGCGTTTGACGCGTTCGGAAACGGTTGCAGGGTTCACGACGAGGCGAGGGTTCTGGGATGCATCGGATAGATCGAGACGTATCGTATCGTCGACGGGCAGGTATCCTTGGGGCGCCTCGACCTCTCGCATCTCGATTCGGCCGAGGGGTATCGCAGGCTTTCCATCATGGAAGAACAGCGCGTCTCCTTCGGTCTTGTGCGCTTCGTCGAGTCGGATGATGCCGTGCGTATCGGTCTTGAATCTCCAGGTGCGCATCGCGCAGTCGCCCGTTCCCGGATAGAACGTCGCTTCGAAGACGGCGCCTGCGAGCGTTGCCGATCCTTGCGCCGCCCCGTTTTCCTCCGATCCTGTCTCGGCAAGCTCGTGGTCGATCTTCTTCACGATGATGTCCGCATCGTAGCAGCGAGGCGTTTCCTGGGCCTTGGCGCTTGTCTCTTTGCCGGCATGTATCGCGACCTCGATGACCTCTTCGCTTATCTCGTATCCCTTCGAAGGCGCGATTTCCTTCACGTAGTAGCGACCTGGGGCAAGCTCGGCGGTCGCGGTGCCGTCCGACGACGTTTTCAGCCGCGTGACGAAGCTGGAGCACGCTTCGTCGGCGTAGATGCCGTATTCGGCTCCGGCGAGGTCGTAGAGGTCGTTTCCTTCGGTGAAATCAGGGAGAGAAGAGGATTTGACGAGCCGGATCGATCCCTTGCCTCCGTCCCATCGGAAATCGCCGACGCGTTGCGTCGTGTAAGGTGGATCGGCTTCGATGGCAGGGATGCTCCATTCATGGACTTCATGGATATCCATGGTCGTGTATTGGGTTTTGACATCGACATCGTAGGTTCCTTCGTCGTTTCGCGTAGCCACGAATTCATAGTCGCCGTCTTTCGGCGCAGGAAGCTCAGGGTCGAGGCACGATCCGACAAGCACCTGGCCGTCGGGCATGGTGACGTTGAAAAGCGTCGGATCCTTGCTCCCCATGATCCTTTCGACATGCGCGGTTCCTGAAATCGTCCCTTCCGCAGCCTCGGCGTCATGCGGTTGCATCGCGTAGCTTGCGATCGACGCCGCGATCGCCATGGCGACCAGCGTGAGAAATGCGATGACGTTTCGGCGTTGCAGGCAGTATGGCCAGTGCATAGATCCTCCTATAGTCTCCCTCTGTCTCAGATGCAAGGGAGGCTATCAAGGGCATCTTGCCGGGGTTTTGCACAGATCTTGCGGTCATGCGGAGCGAATGCTCTTGATATCTTCGGGAAAGACGGACGGAATGACGATGCGTTCTTGCCGTTCGTTCGTGCGCATTCGCAATGCGATGCGCACGCCTTCCGAACGGATCCCGACGATAGGCCCCATGAAGACTGCAGATGCGTCTTCATGCGCGAGGATCCATCATGGCGTTGATGCGAGGAAGAGGATGATGCAAAAACTAAGGGCCGAAGCGAGGCTTCGGCCCTTAGACGGAATATGGTGGAGCCTAGGGGGATCGAACCCCTGACCTCATGGCTGCCAGCCATGCGCTCTCCCAGCTGAGCTAAGGCCCCGAACAGATGCCCTTGAAAGGCAACTCCGTAATAATACTCATAGCATTCGGCTAAGGCAAGGAGAAATTCGCGCACGTCGAGTTTTCTTCATAGCCGCAATCGATATTGGATGAGGCGACGGCGAACCGGAGCGAGATCGGGAAAATCCGGCCTTGCTCCGGTTCGAATCTATCGATCGCTGAGCTAGATCGCTTCGATGATCGAATCGAGCGCGCCGTCGAGCTCGTAGGAAACGATATCCCCCGCATCGACGAGCTGCGCGAACCGCGTATCGATCGGCAGGGTTGCCCACGTGGGAATGTCGTAGCGTCGAGCGACTTCCTCGGCTTTCGAGTCTCCGTAGATGCCGAGCCTCTCGCCGCAATGCGGGCAGAGGTAGTAGGACATGTTCTCGATGAGCCCGACGACCGGGATATTCATCTCGCCTGCGAGGTTGACGGCCTTGCCGACGATCATGGCGACGAGTTCCTGCGGGGTGGAAACGGTTATGATCTTCTCGACCGGCAGGGATTGGAAGACGGTCAGGAATGCGTCGCTCGTTCCCGGAGGCATGTCGACGAGCAGGTAATCGAGATGCCCCCAGTTCACTTCGCTGAAGAACTGGTTGATGATGCCCGAAAGGACCGGACCGCGCCATGCAACCGCCATGTCCTCCTCGGGAAGCATGAGGTTGGTGGAAACGATCTCGATGCCCTCTTTGCTCATGCCCGGATTGATGCCGGTCTCGGTTCCGCGCAGAGGGCCTTTCACGCCGAACGACTTTGGGATGGAAGGCCCGGTCACGTCTGCATCCAGAATGCCGACGGACATTCCCTTCTTATGCAGCTCTGAAGCGAGAAGGCAGGTGGCGAGCGTTTTGCCGACGCCTCCTTTGCCGCTTACGATGCCGACGACGTGATCGATGGAAGAAACGGCGTTCGGCTTGAGCTTTTCGGGCGCGCGCGATGAGCAGCTGCTGGCGCTCGCGCATCCGCTGCATTCGTGGCCGCAGGTTTCCGGATTCGGCGTTTCGTTCGATTCTTCGCTCATATCATCCCCCTTGATGAAAGTCAGAACGGAGCAGTGTGTCTAGGCGATGATACCACTGCGGAAGATGAAGATCGCCGATGCCCGGCAATGCTCGTCCAAAGCCCCGTCTGCATCCGGCTCCGGAACATACGCCTGCGTCTTCGTGCGCTGCGCCGCGATGTCGCGGGATATGCGAAAACCCCGGCCGCATGGTCGGGGTTTTCGCATGGCGGTGCATAGGATGCGCTAGGGCGTGGCCGGCGTCTCGCCGCCGCCGGGTTCGGTGCCACCACCTCCGCCGCCGGGATCGGGGTTGGGCGTCTCGCCGCCACCGGGGTTGGGGGTCGGCGAGGGCTGATCGTTGCCCGGGTTCGGGTTCGGGGTCGGGGTGGTATTCGTATTCGAATTATCGGTGCCGGGATTGTCCGTGGCCGCGGGAGTTTGCGTCTCAGTCGTATCTTTCGATGAGTCGTCGGCCGCCTTCTCCTCGGCGGTCTTCGTATCGTCGCTCTTCTTGTCGGAAGACGAACCTGCGAATTTGGAGCTGTATGCGGGCGGATCGTATTTCTTGAAGTCTTCGATGGGATAGTCTGAAAGCGCATCGGTCATGAAGTGGCGCCAGACATCCTGAGCCCAGGTGCTCGAGTATTGGATAAGGGTGTTGTCGCGCGAGCCGACCCAGACGGAGCAGGAGAGCTGCGGCGTGTAACCGCACCACCACAGGTCGCGCCAATAGTCGGTCGTGCCGGTCTTGCCGGCGACGACCTGGCCGCTCGGGAGGGCGGCGGCATGCGCGGTGCCGTTGCTCTTGTATACGACGCCTTTGAGCACCTGCGTCACCGCATAGGCGACATTGCCCGAGATGACCTGCTTGCCATCGGTTCCGTTGGTGTTGTCCACGAGAACGTTGCCGTTCCTGTCGACCACCTTCACGATGCCGGTCGCCTCATGATGGACGCCGTTGGCTGCCAGCGTTCCATAGGCGCTCGCCATCTCGGTGGTGTTCGCCTCGCCCGTGCCGAGCGTGATGGAAGGATAGGGCTTCAGGGTGGCGCCGGACAGCCCCATGGAGGTCGCCATGTCGATGATGGACTGGGGCGCGACGCCGCCTTTCCCGGTGACCAGCCTGATATAGCCGGTGTTCGACGAGCATGCGGTCATGTCGGCGATGCTGAGCGTGCCGTAGTTGTGGTGTCCGAAGTTGTAGATGGTCGCTCCGCTGACCGTGACGGGGCCGTTGCAGTCGATGAAGGTCTTGTTCGGGTCGATTCCCTGGTTGATGGCGGTCGCCAGGGTGAACATCTTGAAGGACGATCCCGTCTGCCTTCCTTTGGAACTCGTGGCGATATTGAACTGGTCTTCGGAATAATCGCGGCCGCCGATCATGGCCTTGATGAATCCCGTATGGGGATCGACGCAGGTGAGCGCGATCTCCTGTCCATCAAGCATCGTGCCGGAGTTGTATTCGTTCTCGACGGCCTCCTCGGCGTATTCCTGCATCTGGGGGTCGATGGTCGTGGTGACCGTCAGGCCGCCCTTGAACACCACGTCGGTGCTGTACTGCTGCTCAAGGGTGTCGCGGACGTAGCTTGTGAACCAGGGGTACTTGTAGATGCCGTCGCTGCTGCTGGGCTCTTCGACGTCGAGATCGAGGTCCTCGGCGGCGGCGTCGTTGTATTCATCCTGCGTTATATACCCGTTGGTCAGCATGCGCGAAAGCACGAGGTTGCGGCGTTGCAGCGCGTTGTCGGGATTCTGGACGGGGTTGTAGAGCGTCGGGGAGTTCGGAATGCCGACAAGGGTCGCGGCCTGCGCGAGCGTCAGGTCGGAGGCATCGACGGAATAATAATGCTGCGCGGCCGACTGGATGCCGTAGCACCCGTCGCCGTAGTTGATGGTGTTGAGATACATCATCAGGATCTCGTCTTTGCCGTAGATCTTCTCGAGCTGTATGGCCAGCTCCATCTCGCGCACCTTGCGCTTGACCGTGATGTCGTTCATCTCTGAGGAAAGGAGCGTGTTGCGCACGAATTGCTGCGTGATCGTGGATGCGCCTTCCTGTCCGCCGGTCAGATTCACGGCGACGGCACGCGCTATGCCTTGGAGGTCGACGCCTTTATGCTGATAGAAGCGTTCGTCCTCCGTCGCGACGGTGCCGTTGAGAACATATTGGCTTACTTTGTCGATTGTGATCGGCTCGCGGTTTTCGAGGTACAATTCCGCAAGTACGGTGGAGCCGTCGTTTGCGAGGATCGTGGTCTTTTCCGCGAGCTGGAACGCGTCGGCATCGTTGACGTCGGGGAGATCGTCCGTCCATGAATCGAACAGGGCGAGGACGCCGCGATATCCGCCGTATCCAACGACGCAGAGGCTGACAAGAATGATGATAAGAACCCACGAGATTCCGTGGGTACGCGCATCGCGCGTTTTTCTCCGTGTTCTCATGCGAGACACGATACCTGAAACGCATGGCTCGCGCAAAACCACGTTACCTTCTTTAAGGAAAACACCATGCTCAACCCATACCGAACGATCGAGCTTTTAGCCCCAGCTGGAGACGCTGAATGCCTTCGCGCGGCCGTGGCGGCCGGAGCCGATGCGGCCTATCTCGGCCTCGACGATTTCAACGCGCGCAGGAACGCGGGGAATTTCACGCTCGAAACCCTTCGGGAGGCATGCGATTTCGCGCACCTGCGCGGGGTCCGGATCTATCTCGCCATCAACGTGGAGATCCTTCCGGGCGAAGAGGAGCGGGCGCTTGAGCTCGTATGCCAGGCGTGGCGTCGCGGCATCGACGGGGCCATCGTCCAGGATATCGGGCTTGCGAGCGAGGTGGCTCGCGTGCTTCCCGACCTGGAGATGCATATATCGACCCAGATGAACATCCATAACGTCGACGGCGTCCGCGCCGTGGCCGCCCTCGGGGCGAGCCGGGTGACGTTCGCGCGCGAACTTGCGTTCGACGAGCTGGCCCGCCTTACCGAAGAGGCCCATGCGCTCGGCATGACGACCGAAACATTCGGTCATGGCGCGCTGTGCGTCTGCTATTCGGGGCAGTGCTTCATGAGCTCGATGGTCGGTTCGCGCTCGGCGAATCGAGGCATGTGCGCCCAGGCCTGCCGGCTTCCCTACGAGCTGCGGAGCGCGTCGGTCGACGGCGCGCTTCCTTCCGAAGGCGAGCACCTGCTGTCTCCCAAAGACCTTTCCGTCGTCGACGCCATTCCCGAAATCGTCGCGACGGGCGTGGACAGCCTGAAGATAGAAGGCCGGATGAAATCCGCCGACTACGTTCATACGGTTGTGGGGATCTATCGCCGTGCGCTCGATCGGCTCGCCGACGCCTTCGACGCCGAATGCTCCGGCATGGGTGACGCCATGGATGCGGCAGAGACGGCGCGTGCCGTTCCCGAAGAAGACAGACGCGCTTTGTCCGAAGCTTTCAGCAGGGGATTCACGACTGCGTATCTGTCTGGCAGGCGCGGAAACGACATCATGGGCTACGGGCGGCCGAACAATCGCGGCGTCTTCGTCGGCCGCATCGCCGACTCGACCGAAGGCGGCGTCGGCTTCGTGACCGATGTCGATCTGCATGCAGGCGATCTGCTCGAATTCTGGACGAGCAGGGGCAATTTCGTCTCCGAGGTTCCCGAAGGCGCATCCGAGGGCGGGTTCGTGACGCTTTCCGTGCCTAAGCGCGCGTTCAAGGGCGATCGCGTGTTCCGCGTGCGGAACGCTTCGCTTGCGTTCGACCCTCGCGCCTCCGTCTCGAAGATACTCGTCCGCGCTCAGGTGGCCATGAACATAGGGAAGCCTCTTGCCATCCGCCTTTCATCGGGCTCGGCGAGCGTGGATTGGACGGGAGCCGTCATCGAAGCGGCCCGCACCAAGCCGGTGACGCTCGATGAGGCGTGCGAGCACATCGACCGCCTGGGCGCCACCCCGTTCGAATTCTCCGTTCTCGAGGTCGATCTCGACGAAGGGGTCGGCATCGGATTCTCGGCCCTGCATAAGGCGCGGACCCAGGCGCTCAATGCCCTTGAGGACGAGATGCTTGCCGCATATCGGGGACGCATCCTTGCGAAGCGGACGAAGAGACGCTCTCTTCCGCCTGCGAGAACGGGCGACATCCGTATCGTTGCGATGGCATCGAATCCCGCATGCGCACGAGCCGCGCGCAAGGCCGGGGCCGACGATGTCTACGTTCCCGCGCTTAACTACAAGCGCGGCACGGCGACGGTTGCCGGATGCCTGGTCGATGCCGTCGATCAGGCGGGATATCCGGGGCGCAAGATCGTGGCGATGCCTGTCGTGGATAAGCCTGCCATGAACAAGGACGGGGGAGACTTCGATCCCTGGCAGTACGTCAAATCCGGCAAACCCCTCCTCGCTGAATCGTTCGGCGAGGTCGTTCGGGGGATCGAAGAAGGAGCTGCGGTCGAAGTGGGCCCGCACGTTCCCTTGACGAACCGTTGGTCGCTCGATGCCGTCCGCATGCTCGGCGCGCGAACGGCGTGGCTTTCGCCCGAGCTCACGCTTCGCCAGATCAAGGATCTCGCGCCCGATGCACCGATCGGTCTCGGCCTGACCGTTTCCGGCTTCCAAGAGCTCATGGTCGCCGAGCATTGCATGCTCATGAGCGAAGGCCCCTGCGATCAGCGCTGCGGAGAATGCGTGCGCAGACGCAGCGCGCATTACTACAAGGACCGCAAGGGCTACCGCTTTCCGATCATCACGGATGTCTGCGGGCGCAGCCATCTCTATAACGGCATCGCGCTCGATATCGTCCATCTGCTTCCCGAGCTTATCGAAGCGGGCGTTTCCTCGTTCATGGTCGATGCGACGCTGCTGAGCGTCGAAGAGGCCTCCGAGGCCGTTTCGCGGGCGGTTCGCGCCCGCTCGCTCGCGCTCAACGGCGGATCGGCGGTCGACAAGCTCAAAGGCAGGACGACCGGGCATATGTTCCGTCCGGTCGAATGATCCGCCATCGTCCTGCGGCGCAGGACCGTTGTGCTAGGATGCACGAATCGCCGTACTGAACCTTATATAGAGGAGATGAGTCCGATAACTCCCGAAGAACAGCTTCATATCATCTCTTCCGGTGCCGACAAGGTGGTTCCGGAACCGCTTCTTCTCGAGAAGCTGAAAAAGGGCGTTTCCCTCAACATCAAGCTCGGCGTCGATCCTACGGCGCCGGACATCCATCTCGGGCATGCCGTCCCGCTGCGCAAGCTTCGCCAGTTCCAAGATCTCGGCCATCGCGTCACGCTCATCATCGGCGACGGAACGGCGTTGATCGGCGATCCGTCGGGACGCAACGCCACGCGTCCGCAGCTTTCTCCCGAGAAGATCGCGGAAAACGCCAGGACATATGTCGACCAGGCATTCAAGATCCTCGATCCCGACCGCACGGCGCTGCGCTACAACTCCGAATGGATTCTGAGCCTTGAGATGGCCGACCTGCTCAAGCTCTTGAGCAACTTCACCGTGGCGCGCATTCTCGAGCGTGACGACTTCCATAAGCGCTACACCGAAGGTCGCCCCATAGCCCTGCACGAATTCATGTATCCCGTCATGCAGGCGTACGATTCCGTCGTCATCGGGGCGGATGTCGAAATCGGCGGTTCCGATCAGCTGTTCAACCTGCTCGCGGGCCGTGAACTGATGGAAAAGATGGGAATGGAACCCCAGGTCGCCCTCACGCTCCCTCTTCTCGAAGGAACCGACGGCGTCCAGAAGATGTCCAAGAGCTACGGCAACTACATCGGCCTCACCGACGAGCCGAACGATATGTTCGGCAAGGTCATGAGCATTCCCGACGAGCTCATGGTCAAATACTACCAGCTCGCGTCGACCGAGGACGTCGACGCCATCGACGGCATCGAACGGGGCCTTGCTGCAGGCGAGCTGCACCCCAATGCGGTGAAGCGCGCGCTCGGGCGCAATATCGTCGCGGCGTATTACGACGCCGAAGCGGCTCGGGCCGCCGAGGCCGACTTCGACCTCAAATTCAAAAAGCACGGGTTCCCCGAGGATGCGCCCGTCGTGGAGGTATCCCTCGAGCCGAATGAGGAAGGGACGGTCTATTTCGCCAAGCTCCTCGTCGAGGCGAAGGCGGCCGGAAGCGTTTCCGAAGCGCGCCGTCTCATCGACGGCGGCGGCGTCAAGATCGGAGGCGTTGCGCTCGCGCCGAAATCCTACAGCCTCGATCCTTCCCTGCTTGCGCATGCGGAAATACAGGTGGGGAAGAAGAAGTTCTTCCGCTTGCCGTAACGGAGCTCGCCGGCGGAGGCACGCCCGCTGCAGGATTGGGGCGCCATCGATGCATTCGAACAGTCCTCGCTCCCCTGCGCGGGAGCGAGGACTGCTGCGTTGCGCCCGCGCGTCTCCCTTGCTTGCGCCGTTTCCCCGCAGAGGAACGAGGGCTGCTTTGCATGGTCGATCGGTCGTGTCGGCAAAGCTGCGTTTCCCACGCGCTCTCGTTCCATCTGGATTTACGTATGATGCGTGCAGAGGCTTGCTTTGGGTGGACTTGGATTCCGTTATAGATGAACTTCCAGTTCAAAGACAGGAATGTCGCATCGATCCTCGGCGGGTACAAGGCGGTGCAAGAAAAAGTTAATTTCATCCGTTGACAGACGCACGGAAGATGCCTAGTATATTTCTTCGCGCCGAGGGCGATCCCTAAGGCGCGGGGAACCTTGAAAGCCGGATACTGTGACGCAAGCGAATTCATGGAATCCTAGACATTCGGACCACATTTCCGAAAACGAGACGGACCCGTCTCACGGGGACCCGGCCCCCCTCGCGGGGGGCCGGCCCCGAAGATGAGAAGGGCCGGGTCGACGGGACGTCACGGAAGCGTCTTACCCGGGCCTGCGGGCCCGGGCTTCCGAACGGAGAGTTTGATCCTGGCTCAGGATGAACGCTGGCGGCGCGCCTAACACATGCAAGTCGAACGGTTAAGGCCCCCTTTAGGGGGCGCATAGAGTGGCGAACGGGTGAGTAACACGTGACCAACCCGCCCCCCCACCGGGACAACCTCGGGAAACCGAGGCTAATACCGGATACGCCGGGGCCCCCGCATGGGGGCCCCGGGAAAGCCTTGGCGGGAGGGGACGGGGTCGCGGCCCATCAGGTAGACGGCGGGGCGAAGGCCCGCCGTGCCGACGACGGGTAGCCGGGCTGAGAGGCCGATCGGCCACATTGGGACTGAGACACGGCCCAGACTCCTACGGGAGGCAGCAGTGGGGAATATTGCGCAATGGGCGAAAGCCTGACGCAGCGACGCCGCGTGCGGGAAGGAGGCCTTCGGGTCGTAAACCGCTTTCAGCAGGGAAGAAGCCTGACGGTACCTGCAGAAGAAGCCCCGGCTAACTACGTGCCAGCAGCCGCGGTAATACGTAGGGGGCGAGCGTTATCCGGATTCATTGGGCGTAAAGCGCGCGCAGGCGGCCCGCCAAGCGGCCTCGTCGAAGCCGGGGGCTCAACCCCCGGAAGCGACCCGAACTGGCGGGCTCGAGTGGGGCAGGGGAGGATGGAATTCCCGGTGTAGCGGTGAAATGCGCAGATATCGGGAGGAACACCGACGGCGAAGGCAGCCCTCTGGGCCTTCACTGACGCTGAGGCGCGAAAGCTGGGGGAGCGAACAGGATTAGATACCCTGGTAGTCCCAGCCGTAAACGATGGGCGCTAGGTGCGGGGGGACGACCCTCCGTGCCGCAGCCAACGCATTAAGCGCCCCGCCTGGGGAGTACGGCCGCAAGGCTAAAACTCAAAGGAATTGACGGGGGCCCGCACAAGCAGCGGAGCATGTGGCTTAATTCGAAGCAACGCGAAGAACCTTACCAGGGCTTGACATGCGGGTGAAGCGGCGGAGACGCCGTGGCCGGAAGGAGCCCGCGCAGGTGGTGCATGGCTGTCGTCAGCTCGTGTCGTGAGATGTTGGGTTAAGTCCCGCAACGAGCGCAACCCCCGCCGCATGTTGCCAGCATTCAGTTGGGCACTCATGCGGGACCGCCGGCGCCAAGCCGGAGGAAGGCGGGGACGACGTCAAGTCATCATGCCCCCCATGCCCTGGGCCGCACACGTGCTACAATGGCCGGCACAGCGGGCAGCGGACCCGCGAGGGCGAGCGAATCCCTTAAAGCCGGCCCAGTTCGGATCGGAGGCTGCAACCCGCCTCCGTGAAGCCGGAGTTG
>NZ_GG700630.1:384324-573914 GCF_000162875.1 Slackia exigua ATCC 700122 | reverse complement strand
CGTTTCAGCCGAACCGGGCTCGCCTGAGCGTCTCCTTCGTTTCAGGGGGGGCGAGAGTTCTCGAGTGAAGGGGGAGGGGGGGGCGGATCGGCGATGCTCTCTGGCGACAAGCGCATATTCGATGCGGTCTTTCCCGGGCAAGAGTTTATGGAGGATGTCCATAAGCTCTTATAAGCGGTTTACCTGGCATGATATTCAGGTAGCGCAACGGATCGAAAGAAATTTCCCTCGATCCGAAACTTTCCATTGACGCGGCCCGGCCCGGCGCGTAACATAACCGTTCGCGCCGAGGGCGAGCCCCGAGGCGCGGGGAACCTTGAAAGCCGGATACTGTGACGCAAGCGAATTCATGGAATCCTAGACATTCGGACCACATTTCCGAAAACGAGACGGACCCGTCTCACGGGAGCCCGGCCCCTGAGGGGGCCGGCCCCGAAGATGAGAAGGGCCGGGTCGACGGGACGTCACGGAAGCGTCTTACCCGGGCTCTCGGGCCCGGGCTTCCGAACGGAGAGTTTGATCCTGGCTCAGGATGAACGCTGGCGGCGCGCCTAACACATGCAAGTCGAACGGTTAAGGCCCCCTTTAGGGGGCGCATAGAGTGGCGAACGGGTGAGTAACACGTGACCAACCCGCCCCCCCCACCGGGACAACCTCGGGAAACCGAGGCTAATACCGGATACGCCGGGGCCCCCGCATGGGGGCTCCGGGAAAGCCTTGGCGGGAGGGGACGGGGTCGCGGCCCATCAGGTAGACGGCGGGGCGAAGGCCCGCCGTGCCGACGACGGGTAGCCGGGCTGAGAGGCCGATCGGCCACATTGGGACTGAGACACGGCCCAGACTCCTACGGGAGGCAGCAGTGGGGAATATTGCGCAATGGGGGGAACCCTGACGCAGCGACGCCGCGTGCGGGAAGGAGGCCTTCGGGTCGTAAACCGCTTTCAGCAGGGAAGAAGCCTGACGGTACCTGCAGAAGAAGCCCCGGCTAACTACGTGCCAGCAGCCGCGGTAATACGTAGGGGGCGAGCGTTATCCGGATTCATTGGGCGTAAAGCGCGCGCAGGCGGCCCGCCAAGCGGCCTCGTCGAAGCCGGGGGCTCAACCCCCGGAAGCGACCCGAACTGGCGGGCTCGAGTGGGGCAGGGGAGGATGGAATTCCCGGTGTAGCGGTGAAATGCGCAGATATCGGGAGGAACACCGACGGCGAAGGCAGCCCTCTGGGCCTTCACTGACGCTGAGGCGCGAAAGCTGGGGGAGCGAACAGGATTAGATACCCTGGTAGTCCCAGCCGTAAACGATGGGCGCTAGGTGCGGGGGGACACGACCCTCCGTGCCGCAGCCAACGCATTAAGCGCCCCGCCTGGGGAGTACGGCCGCAAGGCTAAAACTCAAAGGAATTGACGGGGGCCCGCACAAGCAGCGGAGCATGTGGCTTAATTCGAAGCAACGCGAAGAACCTTACCAGGGCTTGACATGCGGGTGAAGCGGCGGAGACGCCGTGGCCGGAAGGAGCCCGCGCAGGTGGTGCATGGCTGTCGTCAGCTCGTGTCGTGAGATGTTGGGTTAAGTCCCGCAACGAGCGCAACCCCCGCCGCATGTTGCCAGCATTCAGTTGGGCACTCATGCGGGACCGCCGGCGCCAAGCCGGAGGAAGGCGGGGACGACGTCAAGTCATCATGCCCCATGCCCTGGGCCGCACACGTGCTACAATGGCCGGCACAGCGGGCAGCGGACCCGCGAGGGCGAGCGAATCCCTTAAAGCCGGCCCCAGTTCGGATCGGAGGCTGCAACCCGCCTCCGTGAAGCCGGAGTTGCTAGTAATCGCGGATCAGCACGCCGCGGTGAATGCGTTCCCGGGCCTTGTACACACCGCCCGTCACACCACCCGAGTCGTCTGCACCCGAAGCCGCCGGCCCAACCCGCAAGGGAGGCGTCGAAGGTGTGGAGGGTGAGGGGGGTGAAGTCGTAACAAGGTAGCCGTACCGGAAGGTGCGGCTGGATCACCTCCTTTCTAGGGAGACCTAGCGGATTCACACAGAGAACCGAGCCGCCCCCGCCCGCCGTCCCGCGGGCGGGGCGCGGCGGCCCGAGTCCGGGGCACCATCGCGAAGCGTCGCGGCATCCGGCCTCCAGGGGTCCCCCTGGGGGCACCTTGAAAGCCGCATAGCGTCGATTTCACTATGCGAAATCACCATCTCCATCAGATCCCGCGCCGCGAGGCGCGGTGACTGCGCGAGGGTGATCCGCATCGTAAGATCGCGAAGATGCAACAACCAACGCTTCATGAGACATGAAGCTCTATCCGTAACGAAGACTTACGTCAGTTACTGCATGTGGACCTTAATTTAGATATCCCTTCGGCGGATTCCGGGGAACCGGAAGATGTCGAGGGCGCACGGTGGATGCCTTGGCATCCGGAGCCGAAGAAGGACGTGGCAAGCTGCGATAAGCCGCGGGGAGGCGCAAACGGCCCTCGATCCGCGGATCTCCGAATGGGGGAAACCCGCCCGGGGCCATGCCCGGGCGCGCCCGCCCGAACGCATAGGGCGGGACGGGGCAACCGGGGGAACCGAAACATCCAAGTACCCCGAGGAAGAGAAATCAAACGAGAACGCGCGAGTAGCGGCGAGCGAAAGCGCGCGAGCCCAAACCGGCGGCGCCGTCGAGCCTCGACGCGCTGGCCCGCCGGGGTTGCGGGGCATGCGAGGGGAGGGGTCGAGCCCTCCCGGGAGGTTGCAAACCGCACGCGCAGCGGAACGGCATGGGAAGGCCGGCGATACCGGGTGAGAGCCCCGTACGCGAAGCGCATGCGGCCTCCCCGGCATGTCCCCGAGTAGGCCCGGGCACGTGAAACCCGGGCCGAAGCTGGGGGGACCGCCCTCCAAGGCTGAACACTCCCGGATGACCGATAGTGGACGAGTACCGTGAGGGAAAGGTGAAAAGCACCCCGAGAGGGGAGTGAAACAGCGCCTGAAACCGTGCGCCCACAAGCAGTCGGAGCGCCCCTTATGCAGGCGGCGTGACGGCGTGCCTTTTGTAGAATGAGCCTGCGAGTTGCGGCGCGCGGCGAGGCCAAGCGATTGGCGAGCCGCAGCGAAAGCGAGTCTGAACAGGGCGACCCTTCCAGTCGCGCGCCGCAGACGCGAAGCCGGGTGATCTACCCGCGGCCAGGCTGAAGCAGGGGTAAGACCCTGTGGAGGGCCGAACCCACTTCGGTTGAAAACGGAGGGGATGAGCCGCGGGTAGGGGTGAAAGGCCAATCAAACCCGGAGATATCTCGTTCTCCCCGAAATAGCTTTAGGGCTAGCCTCGGGAGGTGGATCGCGGAGGTAGGGCGCCGGACGGCCGAGGGGGCTTCACCGCCTACCGAAGCCGACCGAACTGCGAATGCCGCGACCTAGCACCCCGGGAGTCAGGCCGCGCGGGCTAAGCCGCGCGGCCGAGAGGGGAACAGCCCAGACCGCCCGCTAAGGCCCCCAATTCCGCGCTGAGTGGCAAAGGATGTGCGTTTGCCTAGACAACCAGGATGTTGGCTTAGAAGCAGCCATGCATTCAAAGAGTGCGTAACAGCTCACTGGTCGAGTGGACATGCGCCGACAATACACGGGGCTAAGCGCGGAGCCGAAGCGGCGGGGCCGCGCCGTAGAAGGCGCGGCCGGTAGGGGAGCGTTCCGCGCAGGGGCGAAGCCGCCGGGGCGACCGGCGGTGGACCGCGCGGAAGCGAGAATGCAGGCATGAGTAACGAGAGAGGGGCGGGAAACCCCTCCGCCGTAAGCGCGAGGTTTCCTGGGCGAGGCTAATCCCCCCAGGGTCAGTCGGGCGCTAAGGCGAGGCCGGAAGGCGTAGCCGATGCCCAGCAGGCGGACATTCCTGCACCGCCGCCGGACCGCTAGGACCGACGGGGCGACGAAGGAGGATAGGCGGGCGGGGTTCTGGACGTCCCCGTGAAAGCGCGTAGGGCGGGCCGCAGGCAAATCCGCGGCCCACGGAGCCTGAGACGCGAGACGAAGCCCTCGAGGCGAAGCCGCTCATTCCATGCTTCCGAGAACCCCTAGGCAGGGCCGGCGGCGCCCGTACCTAAACCGACACAGGTGCGCGGGTAGAGCATACCGAGGCGTTCGGGAGAACCATGGCCAAGGAACTCGGCAAAACCGCCCCGTAACTTCGGGAGAAGGGGCGCCGCCGGGGGTGGAGGGGCGAGCCCCCCGAGCCCGCGGCGGCCGCAGCGAATAGGCCCAGGCGACTGTTTACCAAAAACACAGGACTCTGCCAAGCCGCAAGGCGACGTATAGGGTCTGACGCCTGCCCGGTGCCGGAAGGTCACGCGGAAGGGTCAGCGAAAGCGAAGCCCCGAAGCCAAGCCCCGGTAAACGGCGGCCGTAACTATAACGGTCCTAAGGTAGCGAAATTCCTTGTCGGGTAAGTTCCGACCTGCACGAAAGGCGTAACGACCTGGGCGCTGTCTCGGCCATGGACCCGGTGAAATTGCATTATTCGTGAAGATGCGAATTACCCGCGGAAGGACGGAAAGACCCCGTGAACCTTCACTGCAGCTTGGCATTGGCCGACGGTTCGGTGCGTAGAGGATAGGCAGGAGCCCGCGAAGCGGGGGCGCAAGCCCCCGCGGAGGCGCCCTTGGAATACTGCCCCCATCGCTCCGGCGGCCTAACGCGCGGCCGCCATCCGGCGCGCGGACCGTGCCAGGCGGGCAGTTTGACTGGGGCGGTCGCCTCCCAAAAGGTAACGGAGGCGCGCGCAAGGTCCGCTCGGGACGGTCGGCAACCGTCCTGTGAGCGCAAGAGCACAAGCGGGCCTGACTGCGAGACCCACGAGTCGAGCAGGGACGAAAGTCGGCTCTAGTGATCCGGCGGCCCCACGTGGGAGGGCCGTCGCTCAACGGATAAAAGGTACTCCGGGGATAACAGGCTGATCTTGCCCAAGAGTCCACATCGACGGCAAGGTTTGGCACCTCGATGTCGGCTCATCGCATCCTGGGGCTGTAGTCGGTCCCAAGGGTATGGCTGTTCGCCATTCAAAGCGGTACGCGAGCTGGGTTCAGAACGTCGTGAGACAGTTCGGTCCCTATCCTCCGCGGGCGCAGGAGAACTGAGGGGAGCCGCCCCTAGTACGAGAGGACCGGGGCGGACGCACCTCTGGTGCACCGGTTGTCGACCGACGGCATCGCCGGGTGGCCACGTGCGGACGGGATAAGCGCTGAAGGCATCTAAGCGCGAAGCCTCCCCTAAGATGAGTTCTCCCTTCGGTAAGGACCCCGGCAGACCACCGGGTCGATAGGCCGCAGCTGCAAGCACGGCGACGTGCTCAGGCGAGCGGTACTAATAGTCCGAGCTCTTCCGAATCCCCGTCCCCGGAGGGGGCGGGCCCCATGCGCGGCGGGGCTTCCGTCTGCATGGAGCGCGGCATCTCCGCGCGTCGGCGCTATGCGGCCCTCAGGGTCGCCCGCACGGGCGCCCTGGACGAGCGCGGCCACGGAGGCGGGGATCACCCGGTCCCGTTCCGAACCCGGCAGTTAAGCCCGCCATCGCCCGACGTACTGCGGGGAAAGCCCGTGGGAGGCAGGGCCGCCGCGCTCGCCCAGCGCGCCCGCGCATGCGCCCCGGCGCACCGAAGGCCCCGCCATGCGCGGGGCCTTTCTCTTTCCCGTTTCGGATCGGCGCTTCTCTCTTCCTTATCGTTGCCGATTTTCCTGGCCCGTGCGCCCGCCGTTCTGGTTTAATCGTGCCGTCCCGGGCGGGGCGGCCCCTTCCCGCGCATGCCTTGCTATACTGTTTCGCGATATACGTATAGGATAGGATATGTGCATGTCTGATTCATCGCTTGAGAAGTCCCAGCTTGCCGAAACGGCGCTCTCGGACGAAACCGCTCTTGTCTCCCTTGTTGAAAACCTCTCCTCTTCCTCTCGCATGACGCGCCAAAGCAGCGCTTCGGCGCTTTCTCTCGTTGCCGATAAAGATGCAAGCCTGCTGAGCAGCCATATCTCCGCATTCGTCGATGCCCTTAACCGTCCCGAGGCGCAGACGCGCTGGGAGGTTCTCGATATCCTGACCAAGCTTGTCGCGTTTGATTCGCGTTCGTGCGCTACCGCGATCAACGGCGCCGAAGCCGCTCTCTTCGACGAGGGTTCAGGTCCCTTGCGTCTTGCCGCCATGCGTTTTCTCTGCAAGGTGGGGGGCACTACGGAGCTGAGGAGCCAGAAGGTCTGGCCGCTCGTGGACGAAGCCATCCAGTGCTACCACGGCGATGTCGAATTCCTGTCCATGCTCAATGGCGTCATTGAATTCGCAGGCGGAACGCTGGCTGACAACGTGCGTGAGGAACTTAAGGAACGCATGTCCTTCGACGCGTCGAACAGCAAGGGCTTGCTTCAGCGTCGCGCCCAGGAGATCCTCGACGCGCTCGGCTAGCCTTCGATGCGCCGCGAACCTCCCTTCCCCGCATGCGGGGAAGGGAGGTTTTTTTCTTGCTTCGATGTTTCATCGCTCCGCTCGTCCGCGACGCGCGGTCGCGCATAGATGCTTTTGCTAGAATCAACCTCCGTGTAGTGATGGTTTTCCGTCCGCTTAGCGAACGGCGTCGACGAGGGGGATTCGTGTGTTCGGCGTCGTCGCGCCCGCGCGGGCTTGGCATCGTGAAGAAGGTAGGCTGAACAATGGCACATGCATCCGTTCTCGACGTCAACGGCAAGGCGTATCGTTACTTTTCGTGCGATTCCCTTCCAGGTGCGGAGAAAATGCCGTATACGCTGCGGATCCTTATCGAAAACGTCCTGCGCAACGCTTCGTCCGATGAAGCTGCGCAACGTTTCGCCCAACGCATCGTCGATGCCGGCTTGGCGGGCGTGCAGGGCGGCGAGATCGAATATATGCCTGCTCGCGTGCTCCTCCAGGATTTCACGGGCGTCCCCGTCTTCGTCGATCTTGCGGCTATGCGCGAAGCGGCGGAAGAGCTCGGGGGGAGCGCTTCGTCTATCAATCCACAGATCCCTCTCGATCTGGTCATCGACCATTCCGTCATTGCCGATTGCGCCGGAACGCCCGATGCGTTCGAGGCGAACACCGAAATGGAGTTCAAGAGAAATGCCGAGCGTTATTCGTTTTTGAAATGGGCGCAGCGGTCGTTCGAGAACGTGCGCATCGTTCCTCCTGAAACGGGAATCTGCCATCAAATCAATGTCGAGCGCTTCGCTCAAGGCGTCATGACCACGGCGGACGATGAGCCGATCGCGTATTTCGATACGGTTGTCGGTACGGATAGCCATACGACGACGGCGAACGGTATCGGTGTGCTTTCCTGGGGCGTCGGAGGCATCGAAGCCGAAGCGGCCTGTCTCGGCCAGCCCGTCACGACGCTCGTTCCGAGGGTCGTGGGAATCCATCTTACAGGTCGGCTCGCTGCAGGCGTGTGCGCTATGGACGTTGCGCTTCGCTTTGCCGAGATCCTGCGCGCGAAAGGCGTGGTCGGTTCATTCGTCGAGTGCTTCGGCGACGGCGTATCCTCGCTTTCCGCCACGGCGCGAGCGTGCATTGCCAATATGACGCCCGAATACGGCAGCACTTGCACCTTCTTTCCTTTCGACGAGAAGACGCTTGCGTATCTGCGCGTGACCGGTCGAAGCGAGGATCAGGTGCATCTCGTCGAGGCTTATGCGAAGGCCCAGGGTCTGTGGGCAGACGATGCCGAGCGCGTGTACGGCGAAGTCATCGATATCGATCTCTCGCAGATTCCCCGCGCCGTCGCCGGGCCGAGCCGCCCGCATGACCGCATCGATTTCACGCAGGCGCGCGTCGCGTTCGAGGATGTCTGTCGCGATCGCGGCCTGGACCGCTCTGTGCGCGCCCACGTCGATATCGAGGGATGCGGCTACGATCTCGCGCATGGGGCTATCGCCATCGCCGCCGTGACGAGCTGCACGACGGCGACGGATCCGGCCATGATGGTCGCATGCGGCCTGCTCGCGCGCAACGCCGTGACGCGAGGCCTTGCGGCGAAGCCGTGGATCAAGCGGATTTTCGCGCCCGGCAGCCATGCGACGTCTCTTCTGCTCGAGCGCGCGGGGCTTTCGTCGAGCCTTTCCGCGCTTGGATTCGATCTTTGCGGCTTCGGATGCATGAGCTGCATCGGGAACTCAGGCCCCCTGAGCGCCGAGATGCATCGAATCTCCGCTGACATCGAGCTTTCGAGCGTTCTTTCGGGCAACCGGAACTTCGAGGGGCGCATTTCCCCGGATGTTTCGCAGAACTATCTCTGCTCTCCGGCAGCCGTCATCGCATACGCGCTTGCGGGCACGATGGACTTCGATTTCGAGACCCAGCCTCTTGGCGCAACGTCTGGCGGCGATCGGGTGTTCCTGCGCGACATCTGGCCGAGCGACGCCGAGATCGAATCCATCCTCGGCATGTACGTGAACGAAGCCCTGTTCGAAGAAGGCGGACAGGATTTGATGGAGGGTCCCGACGCTTGGAAGGCCCTCGGCGTCAGCGGGGGATCGACCTATGCTTGGGACGAACGCTCGACCTATGTTCGCCGCGTTCCGTATTTCGACGGCATGACGCGAGAGATCAAGGCCGTGCCGGGCGTGTCGCGTGCGCGAGCGCTCGCGGTGCTGGGCGACTTCATCACGACGGACCACATCTCTCCTGCGGGCAGCATCGCTTCGGACAGCCCCGCGGCCGCATACCTGTCCGCACGAGGCGTCAGCGAGGACATGTTCAACACCTACGGGTCGCGTCGCGGCAATCACGAGGTCATGGCGCGTGGCGGTTTCGGCAACGTGAAGCTTCTCAATATGCTTGCCGACGGGCGTCGAGGAGGATGGACGACCGATTTCACCGACGGGGCCGTCAAGCCGATCTTCGATGCCGCCTGCGACTATAGGGAGAACGGCGTCGATCTCGTCATCCTGGCGGGAAAGATGTACGGCAGCGGATCGAGTCGCGATTGGGCGGCCAAGGCTCCTCTGCTCCTAGGCGTCAAAGCGGTTTTCGCCGAGAGCTTCGAGCGCATCCATAGGTCCAATCTGATCGGGATGGGCATCATTCCTCTGCAGTTCGAAGAAGGGGAAGGCGTCGAGGCGCTCGGTCTCGACGGCAGCGAGGAATTCGATATCGAACCGATTGATTTCGGCGCCGGCGAGCCCGTCTTGCCGAATCCTCGCATCGTCGGCGTGACGGCTCGCCGCACCGACGGCACCGAGCTTCGCTTCAATGCCATCGTGCGTGTCGATACGCCGACCGAAGGCGCGTACATCGCTCATGGCGGCATTCTGAATTACGTGTTACGCTCTTTGACCGCCGTTTCATAGAAAGGACGTGTATGGCGCGCAACGATAATCCGCTCGACAGCTTCTTCCAGCAGATCTTCGCAGGGGTGCCGATGGGGGACGTGCGTTCCGACGATGCCGGGATTCCTCACGTCGATTTCTCCCAGACGGCCAACGTTTCCGACATCAAGGATCGTTTCGCGGCTATGAGCCGCAGGTCGCTCGTGGGAATCGCGGCGGTTGCCCTTATCGTGCTCGGCTGCGCCTACTGGTGGTTCCATCCCGCGCTCAATATCCACAACCCCGATATCTGGGCGCTTCTCTTCCCGCTGGCGATCGCGCTGTTCGTGCTGTTCCGCTCGGCGCGCGCGACCTACGAGAAAGGCGGTGGCAGCCATGAGCCTTCGCCGAGCAAGGCGAAGCTCTTCAAGGGGCTTGCCCTCATCCCTCTCGTCGTGCTTGCGGCGGGAATCGTCGGATGGCTGCTCTCCGCGTCGTTCTTCCCCGGCAACGCGAAGAAGTTCGCATCCATCCTGCCGACCGAGGAATACGAGTTCGCCGAGGATATCGCGCAGGTCAATTACGATGAAATCCCTGTTATCGACCGCGATTCCGCCGTGCTTCTCGGCAACCGCACGATGGGCTCCATCTCCGACCTCGTGAGCCAGTTCGAGATTTCGCCCATCTACAGCCAGATCAACTACAACGATCGTCCCGTGCGGGTGAGTCCGCTTGTCTATGCCGATCTCTTCAAATGGCTGCAGAATCGCGGCACCGGCATCCCCGCTTACGCGATCGTCGACATGACGACGCAGGATGCGCAGGTCGTGCGTTTGGATGAAGACAAAGGCATCAAGTACTCCGAAAGCGAGCCTCTGGCCCGCAACATCGATCGCTACGTGCAGCTCAAGTACCCTACGTATATGTTCGGCGAGAAATCGTTCGAAATCGATGACGAGGGGAATCCCTGGTGGATCTGCCCGGTGCGTACGTTCACGCTCGGCCTTTTCGGCGGCGAAACCGTTTCTCGCGCCGTGCTCGTGAACGCCGTGACGGGGGAGACGCAGGATCTGGCCGTCGACGAGGTGCCTGGGTGGGTCGACCGTGTGTATCCGTCCGACCTGCTCATTCGTCAGTACAACTGGCGCGGCGCCTACAGCAACGGCTGGTTCAACAGCTGGCTCGGCCAGAACGGCGTCGTGCAGACCACGCCGGGCATCAACGGAGCGGCAGGGTACAACTACATCGCGAAGGACGACGATGTCTGGCTGTATACGGGCGTGACGTCGGCGACGGGAGATAATTCCATCATCGGCTTCGTGCTCATCAATCAGCGCACGGCCGAAAGCCATTTCTATTCCGTTGCCGGCGCGACCGAGGAATCGGCGATGTCCTCGGCAGAGGGCCAGGTTCAGAACCTGCGCTATGCCGCAACGTTCCCTCTGCTCATCAACGTATCCGATAGACCGACGTACTTCATGGCGCTGAAAGACGGCGCGGGCCTGGTCAAGAAGTATGCCATGGTCGACATCGAGCGCTACCAGAACGTCGCCGTGGGCGACACGGTCGCCGAGACGCAGAAAACCTACGAGTCGCTGATCGCGGCCGATGGCGGGTCCGCCGACTCCGGCGCACCGGCCAAGACGTTCGAAGCGTCGGGCACCATCGCTACGGTCGCGCAGGCGGTGATAGAAGGGAATTCGCACTTCTACGTGACGCTCGAAGGGGATGACCATATCTACGACTTCCCGCTTCCGGCGCTCGTGCAGGTGGTCGGATACGGCGTGGGCGATCATATCTCGTTCTCGTATGTGGAAGGATCCCCGACATCTCCGGTGAGCGAGATCGCGGATGCGAAGCTCGCCGCGAGCGCATCGGCGTCCGGCGGCTCTGAGGGAGCGGGCGCACCTGCGAGCGGGGCGGCTTCGGGGTCCGTATCCGCATCGGAGAACGAACCGGCGGGAGGCGCGACCTCCGCTTCCGCATAATGGGAACCGTGCGGAAAGCATGGACGGCCTTCACTGCGGATGTTTTCCTTGACGGGCCATCCATGCAACACTAAAATGACCAGTTGCGTCCAATAGGGCGTGTGGACATACGTTTCCGCTACCGAAGACAGCAGGTACCTACGGGTTCAATTGCAAGAGCAGCCGGCCGAGGTGGTAAGCAAAGCGATTCTTTTGCGGCCCCTGAGTCTTCATGGCACAGGGGCCGTTTCCTTTTCGTTGTGCGAGGACGACCCCACCCACGCATGTGGCGGATGCGTTCGAGCAGAACGAGAAGGAGGTGAACAGCATATGCCGAACAAAAGCAATATCGAATCCGTTGCGAAGATCGTGGACGAGATCAAGGAGGCAAGCGCCCTCTGGATCGTCGATTACCGCGGCCTTACCGTGAAGGAGACCGAGACCCTTCGCCGTGCCGTGCGCGCAGCGGGCGGTCATGTGTCCGTGCATAAGAACACTCTTGTGAAGCTTGCGCTCAAGGAGACCGAGCAGCCTGCGATCGACGAATTCCTCGCCGGTCCTTCAGCTTTCGTCTTCGCAGGCGCCGATGCCGTCGCTGCGGCCAAGGCCGTCAAGGACTTCGCCAAGGACAACGAGAAGCTCGTCATCAAGGGCGGTGTCATGGATGGCAAGGCATGCTCTGCCGCTGACGTGGAGGCCATCGCCTCTCTTCCGTCTCGCGAGCAGCTCATGGGTCAGCTCGCCGGGCTTATCTCCGGCATGGCCCGCGGTCTCGCGGTTTCCATCGGCGGCGTTTCTCGCGGCCTCGCGGTCGTCACGTCTGCGGTCGCGGAGCAGAAGCCTGCCGCATAATCACGCCCATTCCGCGGTGCGCGGCATAGGGTGTGGATACATGAAATCGATTGCCGCCTGATGGCGGCCTTTGAAAGGAATAAGAACATGGCTAAGCTTACCAACGAAGAGATCCTCGAGGCTCTCAAGGAAATGACCCTTCTCGAGGCCTCTGAGCTCGTCAAGGCTATCGAAGAGACCTTCGGCGTCTCCGCCGCCGCTCCTGCGGCCGTGGCCGCCGCTCCTGCCGAGGGTGGCGCCGCTGCCGCCGAGCAGACCGAGTTCGACGTCGTTCTCGAGGGCTTCGGCGACAACAAGATCGCCGTCATCAAGGTCGTGCGCGAGATCACCGGCCTCGGCCTCAAGGAGGCCAAGGCCGCCGTCGAGGGCGCTCCTGCTCCGATCGTCGAAGCCGTCGACAAGGCCAAGGCCGAGGAAGTCAAGGAGAAGCTCGAGGCTGCCGGCGCCGCCGTCACCGTCAAGTAGGTTCGTTTCTTGCGGCAACGATGCCGCCTGAAATACGCAAAGGGAGGTCGGAGGCTTCATGCCTGCGGCCTCTCTTTCATATCGTCGCGTTCTGCGTATCGGAGGAAGCATGCCGAAGCATCATGGATCGACAGAGACCGTCGAAAAGACCAATGCCATGCGCATCCTCGATGCCGCAGGCGTATCGTACAGGGTGCATCCGTATGAGGAGAACCAGAGCCTGACCGGCGTCGAGGTGGCGCGCCTCATCGGGCATGATCCCGACAGCTTCTTCAAGACGCTCGTGACCCGGGCGAAGGACGGATCCTGCTTCGTCTTCATGGTCCCGGTCGCATGCGAGCTCGATTTGAAGAAGGCGGCACGTGCCGCAGGAGAAAAGAGCCTGTCCATGCTGAAAGCCCGGGATCTTCTTCCAACGACGGGATACGTGCATGGAGGATGCAGTCCGATCGGCATGAAGAAGGCGTTTCCGACGTTCATCGACGAGACGGCGGAGCTTTACGACGTCATCGCATGTTCCGCGGGGCGCATCGGCTGCGCCATGGACATTCGATTCGACGACCTGCGTCGCATGACGGGAGTCTCCGCGTACGACATCACGGCATGACGTCGTGCTCCTTCTTCGTCAAGCGATCGCGCACGGTGCTAAGGCGGTGAAAAAGGAGTAAAATAGTCACTTGCATTTGTTCGGGTGCTTTGCCATAATGTGCAAGCTGTTTTTCAGTTGTCCCCATAGTCTAGAGGTCAGGACGCGGCCCTTTCAAGGCTGAGACACGAGTTCGATTCTCGTTGGGGGCACCATCTTTCGCATTGCTCGAGCACTCCGTGCTCGAGTTTTTTTATATTCGGAAACGGTGCGCGGCGATCGTGCATCCGGACGATCCTGATGATCGGTGCGGCCTGTGTTCGGGACGCCCTGCGTGCAAGGAGGAGATTTGGCCGTCGAACGGGTGATTCTCACGCCGAACCGCATGAGGGCCGCAGAAATTCGCCGGTTCCATGCCGATGGTTCCCGCACGCCGTCGTTCGGCGTGAAGGTCACGACGCTTTCCTGTTGGATCAATGACCTCTGGAGCGTTTGGGGCGATGGCCGACGATTCACGGACGTGCGGCTCCGCCGCCTTCTCATCAAGCAGGCGATAGCGAAGGTTCCGGGCCTCGAGCCGACGGCGGGCGCGATCCGTCTCGTGGGGGAGGTCGTCGAAGGGGCCGCAGGCGTCGTTCGCCTTCCGTCCGATCGAAAGGCCGTTCCCGATGCCGGACCGGCGGAGCTTCAGGTGCTGGATTGCGCGCGCATCTTCGCCGAGCTCGCGGCGGCGCATGGGCTTATCGAGCGCGGCGACGCCATCGCGCATCTGGCCGAGTCCGTTCCCTCGCGATTTCAGGTGACCCTTATCGAGCCCGATCCTTTGTCCGGACCGGAGCGCTTTCTGCTGGAATCCCTCTCGACGTCGCTCGATATCCGACCGGCCGAGGCCGCGGTCGACCGGGCTGCTCCCGGTGTGGAGGCATGCTTCCTGCTTCCTGGAGGCGCCTATGCGCAGCCGCGCATCGTGGCCGATTTCATCTGCGAGAGGCTCGGTGCGACGCCTGCGATGCCTTCCGTTTCGTCTCGGGATGCGACGTGCGGGGCCTCGCGTGCGAACGCCTTCGTGACGAGCGTCGATCCGCTGCGCCTGTACGAGGCGACCCTTGATCGCCTTTCTCGGGAGGGGGTCGCATCGGCCGTCATCGCCGTCAAGCATGCGAAGGATACGAATTTCGGTCGAGCGCTTCTGTCTCTGCGTGCGTTCTTGTCAGAGCGGGGAAGCCTTGCGCTCGGGCGTTCGCGATGCCTGACGGACTTCCTTCTTTCTCCCTTCTCGGGCTATTCGCTGCGCGAGGCGTACGCGATCGACGCGGCGGTCAGAGCCGATCGTCTGATGACCGTCGATGCATGCATGGATCGCGTCATTGCGGGGCGCGAAGAGTCCCGCTACATGTCCGAGCTCGTCGAAGACCTGGATGCGGATATCCTGTGCGGGTATCTCGTCGAATCCGCCTCCCGCCACCGCGACGGGGATGAGGCGTATCGCCAGGAGCAGATATCCGCGATACGCGCCTGGCGGCAGTGCGCCGAGGCCGTACGCTTCGTAGGCGGATGCATCGAAGACGCGTTCGAGCTCTTCTCGGCGGCATCGATCGACGTTTCACGTGCGTCGGGACCCGATCCCCGCGTCGTCTACGCGCGCCAGGAGGACGCCGCGGGCTTTGAGCCGGGGCGCTTCGATGTCGTCGTGGCGTGCGATATGACGACATCGTCCTATCCGGTGAAAGATCCCTCCGATGCGGCCCGCACGCTGCTCGGCAAACTCGGCGTCGCCGGTTCCGAACCGCCCATCGATCGGCAGCGTCGGCGTTTCATGCGCGCGCTGCGCCTTGCGAAATCTTCGTTCGCGATCGAGCGTCCCCTCAACGACGAAGCCGCCGCCCCGGCGTATCCGTGTGCGGTTCTTCAAGAATACCTGGATGCCTGCAAGGATGCTCCCGACGATCGAATGGCGCGGCCCTTCGATCTGCCGGCCTCCTGCGCGGATGCGGCGCGATCGATCGGCGAAGATGCGCTCTATGAAAACGTCGTCTCCTCCGCCTCGCCCCAGAAGACGAAAACGACGATCGAGCTGCCTCGGCCGGGGGAGATAGCTCCGGCATCGCTTCCGCGTCTCGTGCTGCGCCATGCGCTTCCCGAAGGAGGATGCGCGCCCGTTTTCTCTCCGAGCCAGATAGAGCGGTATCTCGAATGCCCCTATCGGTGGTTCGTCGAGCGACGCGTGAATCCTCGGGGCATAGACGAAGGATTCGGACCGTTGGAGAAGGGCGACTTCGCCCATGCGATCTTGCACGATATGTATGCGCAGCTCATCTCCGAAGGCGTCTCCAAGGTGACGGACGCGGTGGTTCCGCACGCTCTCGACGTTCTGGACGCATGCTTCGACGCGCGTCTTTCGGCTCAGAGGGCCGTCGATGCGGTCGATGTCTTCTCGTCCCGCCTCATCGCGACGAGCGAGATGGAGCGTCGCGAGGTCGGCGAGCTTCGCGCCGCCTTGCATAGGCTTGTCCGGTTCGAGCCCTCGTTCCTTCCGCACGGCCGTCCCGTCATGCTCGAAAGGCGCATTTCCTTGGAAGACGGCGTCGCGTACGCCGGCGTGCGCATGCGCGGGACGATCGATCGCGTGGATGCGACCGATGCGGGTTGCGCGGTCGTCGTGGACTACAAGGGTTCCGCAACGTCGGCCCACGATTCGTTCTCTGCGGACGGGACCGTGCAGGGGAAGGTGCAGACGCTGATATACGCGCAGATGATCAGAAGGAGCCTCGGGCTCGACGTCGGCGCGGCGGTGTATCTGGGCTATCGGGATGCGCGCGTCGCAGGCGCGTTCGATGCCCGTCGTTTCGGCCCCGAGCATTTTCCGGGCATCAAGCCGAAGGGCGCCGCATGCGGCTCCGGCGGGCGCATGTCCTTCGAAGATCTGCTCGATGCGACGGAGGAACGCGTGGCCCGTGCGCTTTCCCGGATGCAGGCCGGCGACATAGCTCCCGCTCCCGTCGACTCCGCGGCCTGCGCATGGTGCGCCGCATCATCGTGTTCGCGGAGGAGGGGCTAGCATGAACAAGGATGCATTCAATCCGGATCAGCGTGTCTGCGTCGAAACGCTGGACGCGCCTTTGTTCGTCGCTGCGGGTGCGGGCAGCGGCAAGACGTTCACGCTGACCCAGCGCATCGCCTGGGCGCTGCTCGACGGGTCGGGTTCCGACGGCGGTCCCTTCGCGTCTTCCATCGACGAGATCATGGCCATCACCTTCACCGACAAGGCGGCGAGCGAGATCAAGGCGCGCGTCAAAAGCACGTTGCGCGCCGAGGGGCTTGCGGAAGAGTCCCTCAAGGTCGATTCCGCCTGGATATCCACCATTCATGGCGCCTGCGCCCGCGTCCTGCGCGAACACGCCTTGGAACTCGGCATCGATCCTGATTTCCAGATGGCTTCCGACGGCTTCGTCGCCGACGCGCTCGCCCAAGCGGTTGAAGAGGTGTTGATCGGTCACGAAGAAGGATCGGCCAACGGTTCGGTCGACGCGCTGTTCGCCGCATATCCGCCGCGCTCGACAGGGCATGGAGGTACGTCGGTCGAGGACATGCTGATGGATATCGCGCAGGCGGCGGCCGAGTCGCCTGCGGGTATGGATTCCGTCGTCGATGCGGGCGCGGGCCCTGCGCCGGTCGTGCTCGCCCAGCAGGCGCTCGACCTTGCCCGCACGATCGCGCCATCGCTTGCAGGGCTGAACGACAGCTCTTCGAAGCGTGAGTTCGAAGCCGCGTTGCACGGGTGCGAGCAGAAGCTCGACGAGCTGCTCTCTTCCTGGTCGGAAGGCGCCGACGAACGTTTTCTCGGCATCCTCGGGGCTTTTCCCATGCCGAAAAGGACGTTCGGGAAGGGCGACAACCCCTATGCCGCGCACGTGGGCGAATGGGCGCAGGAACTCGCCGAGATCTGCCTGAACGCCCTGCAGGCTTCGGCACGGATCCATTTCGCGACCTTGCGCGGCCTCGCATCCGACGTTCTCGCCGCATTCGAGCGCATCAAGCGCGAGGCCTGCGTTCTCGACAACACCGACCTCGTCACGAAGGCGCACCGCGCGCTTGAAGACCATCCGGCCATAGCTCGAGAATACGCGCATGCGTTCCGGCTCGTCATGATCGATGAGTTCCAGGATACCGACCAGATGGGCATCGACATGGTCATGCGCCTGTCGGACGGCGGCGCGCGCCTGTGCACGGTCGGCGACGCGCAGCAGAGCATCTACCGATTCCGCGGCGCGGATGTCGGCGTGTTCCGCGCGCACGAGGCGCGCATGCGTGCATTGGGAGATGCGGCGATGGTCCGCACCTTGGATACGAACTACCGCAGCAACGCCGATGTGCTCGCGTTCGTCGACTGCCTGTTTTCCGGGCGCGCGATGTTCGGAGCCTCGTTCATGTCTCTGCGCCCTGGACGGGACGAATCCCGCATCGATGCTCCGTATCGGGGAAGCGCGCCCCGCATCCAGGTCGTGCTGGTGCAGCGATCCAAGCCTCCGAAAGGCTCATCCATCGACTCCTCATGCAAGACCGCCGTCGCGGCGGACGCGATCGCGCGCCGGTTCGAGCGCCTGCGTGCCGAAGGGCATCGGGCGCGGGATATGGTCGTGCTGCTCGGCCGCATGACGAACGCCGATGCGTTCGCTCGCGCCCTGAGGGGGCGAGGATTCGAATGCGTCATCGCCGGGGGATCGTTGTTCGGCGAGGCGCCCGAGACCCGGGCCGTCGTGAGCCTCGTTCGGGCGATCGCGAATCCCAACGACGAGACCGCCCTGCTCGATACGCTCGAGAGCGATCTTTTCGCCGTGGGCGACGACGATATCCTTTCCCTGGTCACGGAATGCAGGGAAGACGGATCGATCGCGCGGCGCGCCCTTGCGCGGGGTTTCTGGGATCTTCTGGATCGCGAGCCGACAGTCGGGATATCGCAGGGACTCGCGCATGCGGCGTCCGTCCTGGACGCATGCTGCCGCATGGCCAGAACGTCGACGGTCGAGGACACCCTTCTGCATGCGCTTGCGGCTTCAGGCTGGCTGGCGCGCCTTGAAAGCCAAGGCGCCGAAGGCATCGCACGTGCGGGCAACGCGCTCAAGGCCGTGCGTTTCGCAGCTGGCCTCGCTGCCGAGCTCGGCTGCGGCATCGCCGGCGTGGCGTCTGCGATGCCCGATCGCATCGTCCGAGCCAAGGAGGCTCCGGGCGCGCTTTCGGCCGGAGAAGGCGATTTCGTGCGCATCATGACGGTTCATTCGAGCAAGGGGCTCGAGTTCCCCATAGTCGCGGTTGCGGAGATCGGCAAGGGCAAGGAGCCGACGAACGAGGCGTTCCTATCGACCCGCATCAAGGGAGTCACGTATGCAACCCTGCTGCCTCGAAGCGCGTTCCTGCCGAAGGAACTGAAGAAGAAGGCCGACGCGTTCGTGCTGCCCGAGGACGTCCGAGCCGACGTCGATCGGCTCGTGGCCTCGTCGGAAAGCCCCGCCTCCCGTCGCCGGGCGATCGTCGCGTACGAAACGGAGCAGGGGCGTCAAGAAGCACAGCGCCTCATGTACGTGGCGCTGACCCGTGCGAGCGAAGCCCTCGTCCTCGTCATGGACGTCGACGACAATGCCGCGCATGATATCCGGGCCTATGCATCCCTTGACGGCGCCATCAGGAATTCGATCATGGGATTCGGCGGCGATTCCCTCGCGGATTTCCCTTCGGGCGCCTCGACGCTGCCGTATGGAGGATCGGAGGATGCGGCGTTCGAGAGGATCGTCATCGGCGTGAACGACGAAGGGGGCGTCATCGTCGCGGGGGGAGACGGCGAAGCTTGCCGTTGGGGCGATGCCGACGCCGACGAAGGGGAGAAGCGTGTTTTCGCCATCCCCGAGGCCATGCCCTCGCGCATGCCCTCCGTTCCGTTCGGACCCGAAAGAGAAGGCTTCGAAAGCTATACCTCGCTTTCGTCCCTGGCCGGTGCGCTTGATGCGAACAAGGGAGGCGCGTCTGCGACGGCCCGCGAAGGCGTGCCTTCGTTCGACGAGGCATCGGAGGCGGGGATAGATCCTTTCGCGGACGATGCGGAAGAAGGCGCGTTCGGGCGCGCAGGCGCGGCGTTCGCGCTCGACGAGGATAGGGCGACCGACGTAGGCGCGGCATTCCATGCGCTTGCCCAGTGGTCGGTCGAGGAATTCGAATCAGGGCTCTCGTCCTGTCGCTGCGACGCTTCGCGTCGCGAAGGCCTTCCTCTGCCGCCGCCCGATCGCATCGCGGCGACGGCACAGGCCTTCGGCGTCTCGTCGAGCGCCGCGCCGCGCCTGGAGGCGGCCTGCCTCCGGTGGACAGGAAGCGCGTGCGCCCGGGAAGCGATCGCGTGGCCGAACCTGCATGCCGAATATCCGTTCTTCATCCCGATGGGCGCGTCTTCCGACGGATCTGAGGAATGGGTCCTGGAAGGGTCGATGGATCTGTTTTCGGGAGAGGAGGACGGATCGTGCGCGCGCATCGTCGATTACAAGACCGGCGGGCGCTTCGACGACGCGCCCGAGGATATCCTCGAAAGGCATCGCCTGCAGGCGACCTGCTATGCCTTCGCCGCGCTGTCATCCGGCTACGATCGCGTCGAGGCCACGTTCGTCTATGTCGAACAGTCGGATTGGCATCGAGACCGCGAACCGCGATGCGTCGTCTATTCCTTCGACGCGGCAGACCTCGACGGCATGCGCGACCTGCTCGAGGCCATCCATGCGAGGAGGGTCTGCCCATGACGGACGCCGAGCCTCGCCCAGCTGGCGATTCGCCTGCCGACTCCGCGCCAGAGGGCGCCGTCGAATACGATGCCGTCGTGCTGCCGGCCGTGCATAACAGCATGGTGGGCAACAAGGGGAAGAACACGAAGCCGGAGCTTCTCGTGCGACGCCGGCTGCGCGAAGAGGGGCTTGCCGGCTACCGTCTTCATTGGCGCGTTCCCGGGCATCCCGACATAGCCTATCCGGGCAAGAAGGTCGCGATCTTCGTCAACGGATGCTTCTGGCACCGATGCCCGCATTGCAACCCGTCGACGCCGAAATCGAATCAGGACTACTGGGTGCCGAAATTCAAGCGCAACGTCGAGCGGGATCGCGAGAACGTCGCCGCGCTCAAGGCCGATGGCTGGCGCGTGCACATCATCTGGGAATGCGAGTTGAAGAAGAAGGCGGTCGAGAACACCTTCGCCCGGTTGATTCCCCAGCTTCGAGAGGAACTGGGGAAGGGCGAGGGTGGGGCGC
This sequence comes from Slackia exigua ATCC 700122, assembly GCF_000162875.1. Taxonomy (GTDB): domain Bacteria; phylum Actinomycetota; class Coriobacteriia; order Coriobacteriales; family Eggerthellaceae; genus Slackia; species Slackia exigua. The sequence goes on along the minus strand of NZ_GG700630.1, from coordinate 553,484 downwards.
CGCAGGCTCAGGATGCTTCGTGAGAAGCCATGGGCCTACGGCTCGGCGTCCGTCAGCCTTCCCTGCGCGACGACAGGATCGCTTCGATCGATGCGATCTTCACGCAGCAGACGAAGACTTCGAGCGCGCGTTCAAGCTCCTCGAGGGGCGGAAGCGTCGGCGCGATACGGATGTTGCGATCGTCGGGATCGATGCCGCCCGGCCAGGTCGCGCCTGCTCCGGTCATGGTGACGCCGGCTTCTTTCGCAAGCGCCACGGTGCGTTTCGCCGTATGCGGCAGTCCGTCGAAGCTGACGAAGTATCCGCCGCTCGGATGCGTCCATGCGGCTCCCGTGTCGGCGAGTTCGCGATCGAGCACATGTGCGACCAGGTCGAACTTCGGTCGGATGATGGCCGCGTGCTTCGCCATATGCGCGGCGAGGCCATGCGCGCCATGCAGGAAGCGCACGTGGCGCAGCTGATTGAGCTTGTCGTATCCGACGGTCTCGCAGCCGACGCGCTCGATGACGTCGTCGAGGTTGCGCCTGCTCGCCGCGACGGCGGCGATGCCGGCTCCGGGCAGCGTGACCTTCGACGTGCTTGCGAATTTGAAATAGCGGTCGGGATGCCCCGCCTCTTCGCAGGCGCGCGCGATGTCGAGGACACGGGCCTGACGACCCTCGTCCTCGTAGAGGTGGTGGATGCAGTACGCGTTATCCCAGAAGATGCGGAAGTCAGGCGCCGCGCAGGGCATGGCGGCCAGACGCCTGACCGTATCGTCGGCATAGACGGCGCCGGTGGGGTTGGAGTACTTCGGCACGCACCAGATTCCTTTGACGGAGTCGTCTTCGGCGACGATGCGCTCGACCTCGTCCATGTCGGGGCCGTTTTCGGTCATGGGGACGACGACGGGCGCGAATCCGAGCCTCTCTACGATGCGGAAATGGCGATCGTAGCCGGGCACGGGGCAGATCCACCTGGGTTCAGGGAGCGTCTTCCAGGCAGGACGGCCGGCATATCCGTAGAGCATGCCGGCGACGACGAGGTCGTACATGATGTTGAGGCTCGAGTTCCCGAACACGAGCACGTCGGCCGGGTCATGGTCGAGCATCGATGCCATAAGGCGCTTCGCCTCGGGAATTCCTTCGAATCCTCCGTAGTTCGCGCAATCGGTGCCGTCTTCGGCGATGAGATCGTCCGCGGCGCCGATCGCATCGAGCATGGGCAGGCTGAGCGCGAGCTGCTCGCGCGAGGGCTTGCCGCGGGCCATATTGAGGGAAAGCCCCTTGGCCCGGTGCGTCGCATATTCGTCGCGCAGAGCGGCGAGGCGCTCCTCGAGCTCTTGGGATGAAAGGTCTGCGTAGGGCACGGCGGCATCTCCTTCGATTCGGCGCGCAGGCGCGCATTGCCTTTTGCCCCTGCACTTTAGCAAAATGGAGCAGGAGGGAGCGTCGCGATGCGCGCGATACTCTATAATCTGCCTTCTCCGTAAAGCGAAGGGAATCGCATATGATCGCACCGAACCAGCATGACCTCTGGGTCCTGCTTGCCATGGCCCTCTATTTCATCGTCGTCCTCGCGGTGGGATTCTTCTATATAAAGAGGTCGAATGCCGACAGCGACAGCTACTTCATCGGCGGCCGCGGGCTCGGCCCCTGGCTCACGGCGCTTTCGGCGGAAGCGTCCGACATGTCGGGCTGGCTCCTCATGGGCCTTCCCGGCGTCGCGTACTTCACCGGCGCATCCGATGCGGTCTGGACCGCCGTAGGCCTGGCTGCGGGAACGTATCTCAACTGGCGTTTCGTCGCTCGTCCTCTGCGGAAGTACTCGGAGGTCGCGGGGAATTCGATCACGCTTCCCGATTATTTCTCGAATCGGTTCCATGATTCCAGGAAGGTGCTCATGAGCACCGCCGCCGTCATCATCCTGGTGTTCTTCAGCGTCTATGCCGGCAGCTGCTTCGTCACCTTCGGCAAGCTCTTCACGACGCTGTTCGGCGTCGACTACACGACGATGATGATCATCGGCGCGCTCGTGGTCTTCGCCTACACCTTCATCGGCGGCTATCTCTCGGTCTGCACGACCGACCTCATCCAAGGCGCCATCATGGTCGTCGCGCTGGTCGTCATCTTCGTGGGAAGCGTCGCCATGGCCGGCGGCGTCGAGAACACCGTCGCGTTTCTGAGCTCGATACCGGGTTTCCTTTCGGGCACGACCACGGCATCGCCCGTGCTTGACGAAAACGGCGTGCAGAAGGTCGTCGACGGCATGCCGCAGTTCGGCGATGCGGTCGTCTACGGCGCCGGCGCGATCAGCATCGTAAGCGGCCTGTCGTGGGGTCTCGGGTATTTCGGCATGCCTCAGGTCCTCGTGCGCTTCATGAGCGCGCGCCATTCCGACGAGATCAAGAAGAGCCGCGTCATTGCGACCGTCTGGTGCGTCGTATCGCTCGCCTGCGCCGTATGCATCGGGCTCGTTGGGCGCGCCGCCATGCCCGATGCCCTGCTCACCGGAGCCCAGGCGGAAAACATCTTCGTCCTGCTCGCGCAGACCATGCTTCCGGCATTCCTCTGCGGGCTGGTGGTCTCGGGCATCTTCGCGGCGACCATGTCGTCGTCGTCGAGCTATCTGCTCATCGCCGGCTCGGCGATCGCGCGCAATCTGTTCAAGGGCGTCATCAAGAAGGATGCGACCGACCAGCAGACGATGTTCGTCGCGCGCCTTGCGCTCACGCTCATCCTGCTGTTCGGCATTCTGATCGCGCTCGACCAGAACTCCTCGATCTTCAAGGTGGTCTCGTACGCATGGGCGGGCTTCGGCGCGTCGTTCGGGCCCTTGGTGCTTTTGAGCCTCTATTGGAGAAGGACGAATGCGGCCGGCGCGTTCGCGGGCATGGTGGGGGGCGGATGCACGGTCGTGCTCTGGAACCTCCTCCTGTCGCCGCTCGGCGGCATCTTCGGAATCTACGAGCTCGTCCCTGGATTCATCGTCGCGACGGTCGCGATCGTGGCCGTCTCCCTTCTCACGGCTCCTCCGAGCGAGGATGTCGTGCATGAATTCGATACCTATATGGATGCCGACGTCTAGGCGTTTCGGACGGGGTTTTCCCGATGTGGGGAATTTATCGGCGAGCCGGTCGAGCCATCGCGGCGATTTTCAAAGCCTATTGCCGGAATCCCAGTTCGCGAGCCTTGCATCAGGTGTTGGAGATACGATACGCCCGGAGGCGTGTAAAGTGTTGACACGCTAGGGACCCTAGCGTAATATACTTTCGCTCACGAGTTCGAAAGCCCTTTTCGATTGCGTGAGCTGGCAGCTTGAAAAGTACACATGAAATCGAGCACCTTATGAAACTGGGCGTGTGCCCGAGCGGTTAATGGGGACGGGCTGTAAACCCGTTGGCTCTGCCTACCTAGGTTCGAATCCTAGCGCGCCCACCAGTTTTGCCCGTGTAGCTCAGTCGGTAGAGCACTTCGTTGGTAACGAAGAGGTCACCGGTTCAAGTCCGGTCGCGGGCTCCAGTCCTGCTTTTTCGAAATGCTCTGCATTTCGCATTCGGCGGTGTAGCTCAGTTGGTTAGAGCACACGGTTCATACCCGTGGCGTCACTGGTTCGAATCCAGTCACCGCTACCATTCAGATTGAACGCGCGCCCCTTTTCGGGGCGCGCGTGCGATATCACGTACTTTGGCATTCGAGCCGAACCTAGAGGAGGAATAATGGCAAAGGAGAAGTTCGAGCGTACCAAGCCGCACGTTAACATCGGTACCATCGGCCATGTCGACCACGGCAAGACCACCCTGACCGCGGCCATTTCCAAGACGCTGTCCGAGAACGATGGCTCTCACGGCACCGCGCATGCCGACTTCACCGCCTTCGAGATGATCGACAAGGCGCCTGAGGAGCGCGAGCGCGGCATCACCATCTCCATCGCTCACATCGAGTACGAAACCGACTCTCGTCACTATGCTCATGTCGACTGCCCCGGCCACGCCGACTACGTCAAGAACATGATCACGGGCGCTGCTCAGATGGACGGCGCGATCCTGGTCATCGCCGCCACGGACGGCCCGATGGCCCAGACCCGCGAGCACATCCTGCTCGCCCGTCAGGTCGGCGTTCCCTACATCATCGTCTTCCTGAACAAGTGCGACATGGTCGACGACGAAGAGCTCATCGAGCTCGTCGAGATGGAGACCCGAGAGCTGCTCAGCAGCTACGATTTCCCCGGCGATGATCTGCCCATCATCCGCGGCTCCGCGCTCAAGGCCCTTGAGGGCGACAAGGCGTGGCAGGAAAAGATCTGGGAGCTCATGGACGCCGTCGATTCCTACATCCCGACGCCTGAGCGCGATGTCGACAAGCCGTTCCTGATGGCTGTCGAGGACACCATGACCATCACCGGCCGCGGCACCGTCGCCACCGGCCGTGTCGAGCGCGGCACCCTCCACATGAACGATCCTCTGGAGATCGTCGGCATCCGCGAGACCCAGACCACGGTCTGCACCGGCATCGAGATGTTCCGCAAGCTTCTTGACACCGCCGAGGCCGGCGACAACATCGGCTGCCTGATGCGCGGCATCAAGCGCGAGGACATCGTCCGCGGCCAGGTTCTCTGCAAGCCCGGCACGGTTACCCCGCATACCGAATTCGAAGGCCAGGTCTACATCCTGACCAAGGAAGAGGGCGGCCGTCACACCCCGTTCTTCAACGGCTATCGTCCGCAGTTCTACTTCCGTACCACCGACGTTACCGGCGTCGCCCATCTGCCCGAGGGCACCGAGATGGTCATGCCTGGCGACAACGTCACGCTTCGTGGCGAGCTCATCCACCCGATCGCCATGGAGGAAGGCCTCCGCTTCGCCATCCGCGAAGGCGGCCGCACGGTCGGTTCCGGCCGCGTGACGAAGATCATCAAATAGACGATCTTTCAAAGAGGCGGGGCGTCTCGCTCGCCCCGCCTCTTTTCAGAGGCTGCTCGAAAGCGTGTACGTTTCAAAAGCCTCTATAATTGATTCTTAAAGGAGTATTCATGCGCACGTTGGTCACCTTGGCTTGCACTGAGTGCAAACGCCGCAATTACACGACCAAGAAGAACAAGCAGAATAATCCCGAACGCATCGAGATGATGAAGTACTGCAAGTGGTGCCGCAAGCACACGCTGCATCGCGAAACTCGTTAGGGTATACGATACAGGCCAGTAGCTCCAATGGTAGAGCGGCGGTCTCCAAAACCGCATGTTGTGGGTTCGAGTCCTACCTGGCCTGCCAGCTTGTTCAAGCAGCTTAGATGAGCTGCTTGTTTTGGGTTATGAGAGATTTAGCTCGATATGCATCGATTCCGATTTTACGAGCATGAGGATTAAAGAATGGCGAACAAGTCCAAAACGCAGAAAGCTAAGGCATCGGCCGCCCGCCAGGCCCGCAAGGCCGCACGGGACAACGCGCCCGAAGTCGTCGAGGCTCCTACCGCCGACCAGGCCGCTCCTTCCAAGCTCAAGGGTCTCTTCATCAAGAGCGAAGAGTCCAAGGAGGAGACTAAGAAGGCCGAGAAGGCTTCTGCAAAGCCCAAGAAACAGCGTTTCAAGTTCCTGAAGGATGTTCGTCTCGAGCTTAAGCGCGTGACGTGGCCCACCCGTCAGGAGGTCATCCGCTGGACCGGCGTCGTGCTCGGCGCCCTGGTCTTCTTCGGCGTATTCGTCGCCGTGCTCGACGCGGTGATCCAGCCCATCGTGGTCGCCATTTCCGGTTTGGGGGCGTAAGGAACATGTCTAAGAAGTGGTACGTCGTCCATACCTATTCCGGCTATGAAAACAAAGTGAAGCAGACCCTTGAGACCCGCATCGAGATGTACGGCCTTGAGGACAGCATCGTTGACATACAGATTCCCACCGAGACCGTGACCGAGATCAAAGAGGGCGGTCGCAGGGTGGAAAGCGAGAAGAAGGTCCTGCCGAGCTACGTGCTCGTCCGCATGGAGATGAACGACCGCAACTGGGCGGTCGTGCGCAACACGCCGGGCGTCACCGGGTTCGTCGGCCCGGAGAGCAGCACGCCGTCGCCCCTGACGCGCGCCGAGTTCAACAAGATCATGCATCGCAACGACGCATCCGCCGGCGTTGCGGTTCCGAAGAAGACCTCGACGTCCCTTGAGGTCGGCCAGACCGTGAAGGTCACGAGCGGCCCTCTCGCCGAATTCGACGGCATCGTTTCCGAGGTCTCTCCGGAAGCGGGCAAAGTCAAGGTCCTCGTGTCCATCTTCGGACGCGAAACTCCCGTGGAACTTTCCTTCGATCAGGTGGCTTCCATCTAGGAAGCCGCCTTTCGGCGTTTATAATGGCTCTTCGCGTTTCGTGCGCCTTAGTGGACAGGGCTTCTCGCGCGATGCGCTGGACGACATAGGTTACGGTACAAGGTAAGGAAAACCAAGCAATGGCTGAAAAGAAAGTCACTGGCTTCGTCAAGCTGCAGATTCCTGCTGGCGCGGCCAATCCGGCTCCTCCGGTCGGCCCGGCACTCGGTGCGCAGGGCGTCAACATCATGCAGTTCTGCCAGGCGTTCAACGCCGCCACGCAGGCTCAGTCCGGTACCATCATCCCGGTCGAGATCACGATCTACGAGGACAAGTCGTTCACGTTCGTGCTCAAGACCCCTCCCGCGGCCGTTCTGATCAAGGAAAAGCTCGGTATCCAGAAAGGCAGCGGCATCCCGCAGCTCAAGACCGTCGGCACGCTCTCGCTCGATCAGCTGCGCGAGATCGCCGAGATCAAGATGCCCGACCTGAATGCGAACGACATCGAAGCCGCCATGGAGGTCGTGGCCGGCACCGCCCGTTCCATGGGCGTGCGCATCGAAGGCCGCGAGATGAAGAAGGTCTATGTGCCTTCCCGCAAGCTCGCCGAAATGCTGAACGCGTAAATTCGTCTTCAACCCCGCCTGGGGTATGTGGAAGGGTTCGCATAAGCCCGCCATCACCACGAAAGGATTCTGAACGATGAAACTCACCAAGAGCCAGCGCGCCGCCGCCGAGAAGTTCGACGCCGCCACGCTGTACGCCCCCCTCGAGGCCTTCAAGATCGTCAAGGAGGTTTCTTCCGTCAAGTTCGACGAGACCGTCGAAGCCCACTTCCGTCTCGGCATCGACACCCGTCAGGCCAATCAGCAGCTTCGCGGCATGGTCGCTCTGCCCAACGGCTCCGGCAAGCAGGTCCGCGTGGCCGTGTTCGCCGAAGGCGCGCAGGCCGACGCCGCCCGCGAGGCCGGTGCCGACATCGTCGGTTCCGACGACCTCGTCGCCGACATCCAGGCCGGCACCATCGATTTCGATGCCGCCGTCGCAACGCCGAACATGATGGCCAAGGTCGGCCGTCTCGGCCGTATCCTCGGCCCCCGCGGCCTTATGCCGAACCCGAAGCTCGGCACCGTCACGATGGATGTCGCCACCGCCATCGCCGATCTCAAGGGCGGCAAGGTCGAGTACCGCGCCGACCGCTTCGGCATCGCGCACGTCATCCTCGGCAAGGTCAGCTTCGATGCTGAAAAGCTCGCCGAGAATTACGGCGCCGTCTATGACGAGATCGTCCGCATGAAGCCGTCCGCCGCCAAGGGCCGGTACCTCAAGTCCATCACCGTGAGCTCCACCATGGGCCCTGGCATCAAGATCGATCCTTCGGTCTCGCGCGGCTTCGCCGTTGCTGCCGAATAGCACGCGTAACCTTTCCGTGAAAAGCCCGTCTCGCTCGAGACGGGCTTTTTTCATAGCATGCTTCCGTCGAACGAAGGACGGGCATCGTGAACGAAGGATGTGCATCATGACCATCTATCTGAAGAAGCCCGCGCATATCGAAGCCATGAAGCGTTCGGGCGCGCTTTCCGCACGCGTCCTTCGCGAGGTCGGAGCACTCGTTCGTCCCGGCATATCAACATGGGAGCTCGATCGCTTCGTCGAGGACTTCATCCGCTCCCATGGCGGCACGCCGACGTTCAAAGGATACGGCGGCTTTCCCGCGAGCATCTGCGCTTCCGTGAACGATCAGGTCGTACATGGCATTCCGAGCAAAGACGTCATCTTGAGGGAGGGCGACATCGTCTCCATCGACACGGGCGCGACCGTGGACGGCTGGGCCGGCGACAATGCATGGACATTTCCGGTGGGGAAGGTCTCGCCTGAGGTCGAACGCCTGCTCGAGGTTACGGAGAAGAGCATGTGGGCGGGCATCGACGCGGCTCGGCCCGGCAATCGCATCGGGGATATCGGCCATGCGGTGCAGACCGTGGCCGAGAAGGCCGGCTTCGGCGTCGTGCGCGAGTACGTGGGGCACGGCATCGGACGGGACATGCACGAAGATCCGAACGTGCCGAACTACGGCAGGCCGCATACCGGCCTCGAGCTGCGCGCCGGCATGGTCATCGCCATCGAACCGATGATCACCATGGGAAACCGCCGCGTCCGGCAGATGCGCGACGGATGGCTGGTCTGCACGAGGGACGGCAAGCCGAGCGCTCATTTCGAGAAGACCGTGGCCATCACTGAGGACGGACCGGTCCTCGTGTCCGTCGAAGCGGATCATCGCAGGCCCGTGAACGACTGACGCTTCCGCGGTGCCGTATCTTCCGGGCAGGCTGCCGGTCGATCTCGGATCGCGGGGTGGGAGCGTGCGCGGATCGTGTTTCCGCATATCGGCGTCGAGGCTCGAAGCAACCGTCTCGCGTCATTGCGGGACGCGAGACGAATCAAGGACGGGCCAGCCCGATTCTGCAAAGAAGCCGATTGATGAGGCTTGAGAGCATGGCCGATTCAGGCACCTTGAGCGCGAGCGCTCCGCCGAACGTCACCGCAATCGCCACGATGCCTCCCGCGGCGATGACGACGAGCGCATGGGGAATGGAGCCGTCGAGCGGTGCCACGGTCGATTCGAGGACGCTCATGACGCCGAGCGCAGCTGCCGATCCGAGCGCTCCGAACACGAGCGAACGTGCGGTCGCGCCCAGCATGCTGCGGATGCCGATGCTGCCCATAGTGCTCTTCAGATAGACGAAGCAGGCGATGTCGATGACGACGTACTGGACCGTTTCGGCCAGCGCGATGGCGGCCATGCGCATGATCGGGTCGGCGATGAGCGCGCTCGAGCCGAACAAGAGCGTGAACGCGATGGATGCGACAGCCGAAGCCGCCATGATCGCGGCGTAGACGCCCATGCGTCTCAGGGCGGAAAACGCCTTCTGCAGATAGGTGCTCACGCCGTAGAGCGGCAGCGCGAGCGCGAGGAATGCAAGGTAGCTCGAAATCTGCAGGATGTTCTCGCTCGAGAACGCGCCGATGTGGTACAAGGTGACGAGCGGCGCCGCGAAGACCGCGAGATACATGGCGAAGGGAACCATGAAGAAGATGATCTGCGACGTGCCCGAGACGATGCCGCGTTTGAATCCTTCCAGATCGTCATGCGAGAACATCTCGGCGATCTCCGTGAACATGGCCGTCGTGATGGGGACGGTCAGAAACGAGTAGGGAAGCGTGTACCACAGGCGCGCGTAGGCGATGATGGACGGGCCGTTGTCGAAGGCGTTGTACGAGGCGGCGTTCTTGACCGATACGATGGCGAGCCCCATGACCATCACGATGGTGGCGGGCACGCCGATGGACAGCGTCTCGATGAGCGCGGGGTCCTTGAGATCGATATGCGGGCGGATGCGGATGCCGTTGCGCCTGAGCGCCGGGATCTGGATGGCCATCTGCACGAAGATGCCCAGCGGATTGCCGATGGCGATGATGAGCTTCGCGGCTTCGGGATCGCTCTGCGCGAAAAAGGCGTACAGCACGAACGTCGTCGTCACGATGACGTTGTTGAAGATGGGCGCCGCGCTGCTCCAGAGATAGTCGCGGGATGCGTTCAGAAGGCCGCTTACGATGGAGGACAGGCCGTAGAACAGGATCTGCATCGAGAAGAACCGGAAGAAGAAGATCGCATCGCCCATGGTCGACTGGTCGTTCAGGAAGCTCTGCGTGTAGATGAGCTGAGGCGCCAGGAAGGTGCAGACGAGCGCTACGATGCCGAGGACGACGAACGTGATGCTCAGCAGATTGCTCGCGTAATCGTTGCCGCCCTTCTCCCCGAGGCGTTCTTTGACCGATACGTACACGGGCAGAAACGCGGTCACCAGCATGCCGCCGATGACCATCTCGTAGAGCATCTCCGGCAGGTTGTTGGCCACCTGATAGGAGCTCGCGAGCATCGTCGAACCGAGCGCGAAGGCCATGGCCCATGTGCGCAGGAAGCCCGTGATGCGGGAGATGATGACGAAGAAGCTGATGAGCGCTGCAGCGCCGCCGATGTTGACGGATGCCGCCGAAGGCTCGTCGGAGGGCGCGCCTTCGCGCCGTATGGAATTACGCATGGGGGGCATATCGCGCTTTCCGTATTGGGTATAATGCGAAAGTTATGTGCATGATAGCTTCTGGAGCGCCGCATGGAAACGAGGCGAAATGAACATCCTGATTATCCGCAATAGCGCGAATCCCGATGCCTTCGCCGCGTCCGACGCGCTCTGCCGATACCTGGATTCCCGCGGCATCGCGCATGCCGAGACCGAAAGCCTTCCTCTTTCCATCGAGTCGCTCTCCGAAGAGCGCCGCGCGCTTTCGGTGCCCGCCTTCGACATGGTGGTGTCTCTCGGCGGCGACGGCACGATGCTTCATTCCGCGCGCCTGGTCGGCGAATCCAAGGTTCCGATCCTCGGCATCAACTTCGGCCATCTCGGCTTTCTCGTCGATTCCCCGGCCGACGGGGTCGAGGCCATCGTCGCCGCCGCGATCGCGGGAGACGTCGAGCGCGAGGAGCGCGCGAGCCTGACCATCGAGCTCACGACCGCCGAAGGGGTGCGTCTCGCCCCTCGCTTCGCCCTGAACGAGCTCGCGGTCACGCGTGGAGCTCTCGGACGCGTCATCAGCTTCGATGTAGCGATCTCGGGTACGCATCTCATGGAGCTGCGCGGCGACGGCCTCATCGTGTCGACGGCCACCGGCTCGACCGGCTACGCCCTCTCGGCAGGCGGGCCTCTCGTGGCGCCCGACTTCCGCGGGCTGATCGTGGTGCCTCTCGTCCCGCATACGCTCCAGTCCCGTACGGTCGTGACCGATCCGGACGACGTGGTGCATATCGATCTGACGCGCAACCCGGAAAGCCGCGAGGCGAGCCTTTTCGTCGATGGGGAGCTCATCACGCCCGATGAGCCGATCGAACACGCGACCATCCGCCGCACGCCGACGCCGACGGTGCTCCTTCGCTACAAGCGCGAGAACTTCTATCGCGAAATCGCCGGCACATTCTTCGGCACGAAAGACCAGAGGGGATAGGCAAGGATCCATGGCAAAGCACATCTTCGTGACCGGCGGCGTCGTCTCGTCGCTCGGCAAAGGCATCACGGCCGCATCTCTCGGCCACCTTCTCAAGGCGCGCGGGTATCGCGTGACCATGCAGAAGATGGATCCCTACCTGAATGTCGATCCGGGCACGATGAGCCCGTTCCAGCATGGCGAGGTGTTCGTCACCGACGACGGCCAGGAGACGGATCTCGATCTCGGGCATTACGAGCGCTTCATCGACGAGAGCCTGACCCGCGACTCCAATTTCACCCAGGGTTCCATCTATCAGAGCCTGATCGCCAAGGAACGTCGCGGCGATTTCCTCGGCGGCACGGTTCAGGTCATCCCCCATGTCACGAACGCCATCAAGGAGCGTTTGCGCCGCATTGCCGACCAGTCGGGCGCCGACATCGTCATCTCCGAGATCGGCGGCACGATAGGCGATATCGAAAGTCAGCCGTTCATCGAGGCCGCGCGCCAGTTCAAGAAGGAAATGCCGACGGGAGACGTCGTCTTCGCGCATGTCACGCTCGTGCCCTACATCGCGGCCGCCCACGAGGTGAAGACCAAGCCGACGCAGCACAGCGTCAAGGAGCTCCGCTCGCTCGGCGTCCAGCCCGACTTCATCGTCTGCCGTTCCGATCATGACATTCCAAGCGATGTGCGTGACAAGATCGCTCTGTTCTGCGACGTGGCGCCCACCGATGTGTTCTCATGCATCGATGCATCGAGCATCTATGCGGTTCCTCTCGCGCTGCATGACCAGGAATTCGATGTGCGCGTGCTCGCCCGGCTGGGCCTTGAGGCCCACGCCATCGATCTGACGCCGCTTTCCTTGTTCCTCGAGGCGCAGCGGAGCTGCGAGAAGGACGTCGCCATCGCCGTGGTGGGCAAGTACGTGAGCCTTCCGGATGCCTATCTTTCCATCACGGAGGCGCTCAAGCATGCGGGCGTGGCCGACGGCACCAGGGTCGACGTGCGTTTCGTGGACGCCGAGCAGGTCGATGGCGATTCGGCCGACCGTCTTCTGTCCGATTGCGACGGCATCCTCGTTCCCGGCGGCTTCGGCCACCGCGCGTTCGAGGGAAAGATCGCGGCCATCACGTATGCGCGCGAGCACGGCGTTCCCTTCTTCGGCATCTGCCTAGGCCTGCAGGCTGCGGTCTGCGAATTCGCGCGCAATGTCGCGGGTCTTGCGGGGGCGACGTCGTCCGAGTTCGACACGTCGGCCGCCCATCAGGTCATTTCCATCATGCCCGATCAGCTTGACGTTGTGGACAAGGGCGCGACGATGCGCCTGGGCGCCTATCCGTGCAAGCTCGTCGAAGGCACGCGTGCGCGCGAGGCCTACGGCTCCGAGATCGTCTACGAGCGCCACCGCCATCGCTTCGAGGTGTCGAACGCGTATCGCGACCGCCTGAAGGATGCGGGCCTCGTCATCTCGGGCGTGTCGCCCGACGATCGCCTCGTCGAGATGATCGAGCTGCCCGACCATCCGTGGTTCGTCGCCAGCCAGGCCCATCCGGAGTTCAAGAGCCGTCCGACCCGCCCCCATCCGCTCTTCGCCTCGTTCGTGGCGGCTTCCCTCGCGTACCGCGAGGCTCGCTAGGCCCGACGTGCCGCGCGATGTGAAAAGAAGGACCGTCGACGAAGAGGGGAGCGCTCTGTGCGCCCCCCTTCTTTCGTCAGTGCGCGACTTCCTCTCGTTTCTCTCGATAGAGAAGGGATCGTCGGATCTCACGGTTCGGTCGTACGCCGCCGATCTCGAGGATTACGTCGCCTTTCTCGATTCCGAAGGCGTGCATGCCGCGCGCGACGTGACGCGCGATGCGCTCGCATCTTACGTCGCCGACCTGTCGGGGCGCGGATATGCTGCGGCGAGCATCGAGCGGCATGTCTCGGCCTTGAAGGGGTTCCATGCGTTCCTCGTGCGCGACGGCCTGGTCGCGTCCGATCCCGCGTGTGCGCTTCCTCTGCCCGGCGTTCCCGCCCGACTTCCCGACGTGCTTTCGATCGATCAGGTGAATACGCTGCTCGATCAGGAGTTCCGTGAAGGTCCGCTCGGCGTGCGGAATGCGTGCGCCCTCGAGCTCCTCTACGGCTGCGGCCTGCGCGCAAGCGAGCTTTCCGGTCTCGATGCGGGCGACGCGTTCTTGGACGAGGGAATACTGCGCATCGTCGGCAAGGGATCGCGCGAGCGCATCGTGCCCATCGGAGGCAGCGCGGCGCGCTGCCTCGCATCGTATCTCGAGGATGCCCGGCCTCTCCTGCGTTCGCCGCGACGCCTGACGCCTGCGGTCATGCTCAACGCCCGCGGCGGACGGCTTTCGCGCCAGTCCATCCACTCGATCGTGCGCGAGGCGGGGCACGTCATCGGCATCAAGGATCTGCACCCCCATACCTTGCGCCACTCGTTCGCCACGCATCTGCTCGAAGGAGGCGCCGACCTCCGCGCGATCCAGGAGATGCTCGGGCATTCAGATATTTCCACGACGCAGATCTACACGCATGTCGACCGCACGCACGTGCGCGAGGAATACCTGAGCGCCCACCCTCGCGCCAAGGCCGCGTTCTGATCCCGTCCATCCATCCGCGGCGATCGGCAGACCTGCGTCGGTGACGGCACGCCGTCGCGCCTTCGGGTTCGGCGGCGTGCGCGCCACACATTCTTCATCGCGTGCTCCGCTTCCTCTCACGGACCATATCTAGGTCCTATCTTCCTTCGACCCCCTATATCTTCCCGGGGCTTGGCTCGGTATGTCTTCGCGCAGGTCGGCGTGGACTGAAAAGGGGAGAGCATGACATCAAGGTGGGGGATTTTCTTTGCGATGTGGGAGAAAGTGGGATAGAATGTGACCACTCGATTGAATGCATGCGACAGGGAGAAGGAGGCAGGGTCCCATGACCGCTTTGTTCGGCGAATACCGCCACAAAGTCGATGCCAAGGGCCGTCTGACGCTTCCATCGCCGTTTCGCAAGGCATTGACCGAGGAAACCCAGCTCGTCGTGGTCCCCAGCACCAAGAACGAGTTCTTGTCGGTCTACACCGCCGAAGGCTTCGAGACATGGGTCGACGCCCTGTTCGAAAAGCGCGGCGGCTTCAATCCGAGCGACAGGATGCATGTCCTCGCGCGCACGAAGCTGAATGCCAGCGCCGTGTCGAGCTCCATGGACAGCGTCGGTCGCATCAACCTCGCGTCCAAGCAGCGCGAGCTTGCCGGCCTTGACAAGGACGTCGTGCTCATCGGCAACACCGACCACTTCGAAATCTGGGATGCGAAGCGTTGGGACGAGTTCCAGAGCAGCATCGACCTCGATGCGCTGCTCTTCTCATAAGTCCCTGGCGTGAGCGGCATGACAGACGAATACCGGCACACACCGGTCCTGCTCGCCGAGTGCCTCGAAGGACTCGCACTCAAACCACGGCACATCTTCGTGGACGCAACGCTCGGCGGCGCAGGACATTCTTGCGAAGCGGCTGGACGCTTGGGCGCAGACGGCCTCCTGATCGGCATCGATCAGGACGACGCGGCGCTCGCGGCCGCAGGCGAGCGCCTCCGTGCGCTCCCTGAGAAAAAGCGTCCGCGCATCAAGCTTCTCAAAGGCAACTTTGGTGATCTCGACGAGCTGTTGGTACGGGCCCAGGTGCCGGGGATCGATGGGATTCTCTTCGACCTCGGCGTCTCCTCCCCGCAGCTTGACGTCGCCTCCAGGGGGTTCTCCTTCAGGGAGGATGCTCCTCTCGACATGAGAATGGATCCGGGCAGACAAACCCGAAACGCAGCAGAGCTCGTCAACAGCGCAACCGAATCAGAGCTCGCTCGGATCATCTTCGAGAATTCCGACGAGAAATGGGCACGCAGAATCGCGCAATTCATCGTGGCGGCGCGAGAGGATGCTCCTATCGAGACGACAGGACAGCTCGTCGAGATCATCAAAGCGGCGATCCCCGCTTCGGCGCGTCGGCGCGGGGGACATCCGGCGAAACGGACGTTCCAGGCGCTTCGCATCGAAGTCAACTCCGAGCTCGATGCGCTCAAGAGGGGACTCGAGGCAGCGGTCAGGTGGTTGAACCCCCAAGGCCGCATCGCGGTCATCAGCTATCACTCGCTCGAGGACCGCATCGTCAAGAATCTGTTCGCGGACCTGTCTCGGACGTGCATCTGCCCGCCCGACCTGCCGGTCTGCGTATGCGGTGCCGATCCGGTGCTCAAGGTCATGACGCGCAAGCCCCTTCTTCCTGCAGAAGGGGAGATAGAGGGCAATCCGCGAGCGCGCAGCGCGAAGCTGCGGATCGCGTGCAGGAAGTAGAAGCGTACGCGGGGCGATGAATCAGGGAAGGAGGGGTTCGAGCATGGGCGAAAGGGAATACGCACGCATGGGCGGCCGGCCGTATGGCCGCGCGGTCTCGTATGCACGCGGGTATTACACGCACGGCGCCGAGGCCCCGGACTTCGATCGCGCATACCGTCCCCGTGTCGACGTCGTGCCCGGCCGCCGCATGCGGCCCGATATCGTCACGCTCCCCTCGAGCGTCATCGCCTCCGTGGTCATCGTTCTCGTCGCCGCCGCGATCGTCGCGGCGTTCGCCATGGTGCGCGTGACGCTCACCGCGGAAAGCGTCAGCATGTCCATGGAAGCGGATTCCGTCGCCGCGCAGATCGATTCCGCGCGCACGCTCGGCAACGACCTCGAGGTCCAGCAGAGCCGGCTTGCCAACGCGACTATCATCCGTTCGCAGGCATCGCGCCTCGGCATGGCCGCTCCCGCCGCCACGAGCGTCGTGACGCTCGACGACGATGTCGTCTCCACCGATTCCGACGGCAATCTCTCCCTTTCCGGAAGCATCGAAGCCATCGCAGCCCGGGGGTAGCCTCTATGGGCCTGGAATTGCTTTTCGACGACGGCGCGCCGTCCCTGTCGCGCCGAAACTTCGTGCTCGCCGCTTTCGGCGGCATCGCGGCGTTGTGGTCGGGACGCCTTTTGTATCTCCAAGTCGCGAAAGCGGATGAGTATTCCCGGATGGCAGAGGCGTCGCGCACGGTATCCTACGACGTGCCCGCCCGTCGTGGAACGATCTACGACCGCAACGGCAATGTGCTCGCGACGAGCGTCGACGCGACCACCGTCTACGTGAATCCCCGCGAGGTTTCCGATCCCCAAGGCGTCGCTGCGGCGCTCGCCGATGCCTTCGACGGCACGCAGGACGATTATCGCGAGCTTGTGACGCAGGATTCCACCTTCGTCTACGTCAAGCGCAAAGCCGATGCCGATGCGGCGAAGGCTTTGCGGAGCCAGGGCCTTTCCGGCGTTCACTTCATCGGAGACACCAAGCGCATCTACCCGTATGGCTCGACGGCCGGCCAGGTCGTCGGTTTCACGAACATCGACGGCGAAGGCGTGTCGGGACTCGAGCTTTTCTACGACGACATCCTGCGCGGAGAGAACGGACGCATGTCCTACGAGATCGGAGCCGACGGCACGTCGATTCCCGACGGCAGCAAGGTTGAGAACGAGGCCGTCGACGGCGAGGACATCATCATATCGATAGATATCGATATGCAGGCTTTCGTCGAGGAGAAGCTGCGCGGCCAGGTCAGGAACCAGGGCGGCACCGACGGAAACGCGATTCTGCTCGATTCGTCGAACGGCGAGATCATCGCCGTCGCCTCCACGCCGTACTTCAATCCTTCGGATACCTCGAAGGTGGAGGAGGGCGCGACGTCGGTGAAATCGATCACGAACGCTTTCGAACCCGGGTCGGTGTTCAAGACCGTGTCCGCCACCGCCATCCTCGAAGCGGGCACGATGACGCCCGATACCGTGGTCTACTGCCCGACGAGCATCGCGGCGGACGAGTACCGCGTCTCGGATATGCATGATCGCCCGGAGACCGATATGACGCTGCGTCAGATCATCCAGAATTCCTCCAACGTCGGCATATCGCGCTCCGTGGAGGATTACCTGGGCTTCGACAGGCTGTACGAGAAGATCAAGGCGTACGGCATGACCGAAGCGACGGGAGCGGATTATCCCGGAGAAGCGGCGGGGTATCATACCGCCTCGTCGGAGTGGTCGAAGATCCAGGCGTACAACGTGACGTTCGGGCAGGGCATCACCGTGACCCCCCTGCAGATCGCGCGCTTCTACGGCGCTTTGCGCAACGGCGGCGTCGCCTGCACGCCCCACTTCCTGATCGCGAAACCCCAGACCGACGAAACGCCCGCCTACGCGAGCGCGCGCATCATCGAGAACATCGCCGCGATTCCCGACATGGTGAGCATGCTCAAGACCGTCGTCGAGGAGGGAACCGGCGTCGACGCCGCCATAGACGGTTTCTCGGTCGCGGGCAAGACGGGTACGGCGGAATACGCCGTCGAGGGCGGAGGCTACGAGAAGTACGCCGCGAACAAGGACTTCTGCGGCTTTCTTCCCGACTCCAGCTCGCCTTTGGTGTGCTTCGTGGAGGTCGACCACGTTTACGACGATTCGCCGGCCACGCCGCTGTTCCACGATATAATGTCGTTCGCCATCGACCGGTACCGGGTCGTCGAGTAAACGCAGCGCACGCCCGAAGGCCAGGTCGACCAGTGAGGTGTCAATGGATTTTTCAATCGAAACAGCGGTGAGGAGGATCGGCGCGCGCATCGTCGTCGAGCCTTCGTCCCCGCTTTCGCGCGTCTCTTCGATCACATGGGATTCCCGTGCGGTCGAGCAGGGAGGCGCCTTTCTTGCGTTGAAGGGCGCCCGCGTCGACGGGCACGATTTCGCCGGCGCGGCCATCGCCGCCGGCGCGGCCCTCGTCATCGTGACGGACGATCTGCCGGAGCAGGCGCTCGCCTTTGCACGCGAGGCGGGCTGCTGCATTGCGCGCGTGCCCGACGCGCAGCAGGCCTTGTCCGCGCTCGCCTCGGCCTGGCGCGAGGAACTATCCGCCCATGTCGTGGGCGTGACGGGGTCGGTGGGCAAGACCACGACGCGCGGACTTGCGGCGCAGGTCCTTTCCGCCCGCTTCAAAACCGAATCCACCAAGGGCAATTTCAACAACGAGCTCGGCCTTCCTCTCACGGTCCTGACCGCACCCAAGGACTGCGAGGCCCTTGTCGTCGAGATGGGCATGGACGGCAGGGGCCAGATCGCCCGCCTTGCCGCCGTCGCACGGCCCGAGCGCGCGATCATCACGAACGTGGGGACCGCGCATCTCGAATACCTCGGCACGCGCGAGAACATCGCCCGCGCAAAGGCCGAGATAGCCGAAGCCCTGCCCGACGGCGAAGGGGTCGCATTCCTCGCGGCGGACGGCGAATTCACCGATTTCATCATCGAGCACGCGCGCCTGGCCGAACGCGGCATCCGCGTCGTGCGCTTCGGCGGCGAAGGGCACGCATCCGACGTCTATGCGACCGAGGTGGCGTTCGACGCTGAAGGTCGTCCGACGTTCGTGCTGCATGCGCAGGGCGAATCCTGCGCATGCGCGCTTAAGCTGCGCGGTGCGCATAATGTGCAGAACGCCTGCGGCGCAGCTGCGATCGGGCTTTCGTACGGGATGTCCCTTCCCGATGTCTGCCATGCGCTCGCGGGCGCGCAGGCCCAGGCGGGCCGTCAGGCGCTGCTGCGCATGCCGGAAGGCTACCGCCTGCTCGACGACGCTTATAATGCGAGCCCCGAAAGCATGGCGGCGTCGCTTTCGGTCCTGTCCTCGTTTTCGACGTCGGGATCGCGCATCGCGGTGCTCGGCGACATGGGGGAGCTCGGATCCGCTTCCGACGCGGGGCACGATTCCGTGGGGCGTGCGGTCGCAGGGGCAAAGATCGATGCGCTCATCTGCGTCGGTCCGAAATCCCGCCGCATCGCGCACGCAGCGCGCGCGGCTGGGATGGATCCGGCCCGCATCCAAGAGGTCGACGACGCGGGTGCCGCCCGTGAGGCGCTTTCGCGCATCGTGCGCGCCGACGACGTCGTGCTGGCGAAGGCCTCTCACTGCATGGGATTGAGCAAGCTTGCCGAAGGAGCTGTCGACTGATGCTCTTCAACCATTTCTCGTCATATCCGACCTTCCAGGTCTTTCTCGGGTTCATCGTGGCCGCGGCGCTCACGATGGTCATCATGCCCGCGTGGATCAAGCTGCTGAAGCGGACCCATGTCGGCCAGCAGGTCCGCGCCGACGGTCCTGAAAGCCACCTGGTGAAGCAGGGCACGCCCACGATGGGCGGCGTCATCATGCTCGTCGCGGTCATCATCACGACGCTGCTCGTCGCCACTCCGTCCCTAGAGCTCGCATCCGCGCTCGTCGCGACGATTCTCATCGGGGCGCTCGGCCTGTTCGACGACGCATCGAAGGTCGTGCACGAACGCTCCCTCGGATTGACGCCCAAAGGCAAGCTCATCGGTCAATTCACGGTGTCCATCCTCTTCACGCTCGTCGTCGTCAACGTATGCCACATCGCGCCCACGGTGCAGATTCCGTTTCTGCCCGTCATCGACCTCGGCGTTCTGACGACGACGCTGCCCATCGCGGGTGGCATCGACATTCCCTGGCTCTATGCGGTCTTCTGCGCGATCCTTTTGGCCGGCATGAGCAACGCGGTCAACCTGACCGACGGGCTCGACGGCCTGGCGGCGGGCACGGTCATGGTGTCCATGCTCGTCATGGGAGCCATCGCCTACGCATCCGACATCCTGCCTCTCGCGGTGTTCGGCGCCACGATCGCGGGCGCCTGCGTCGGGTTCCTCTGGTTCAACGCCTATCCCGCCGACATCTTCATGGGCGACACCGGATCCCTCGCGCTCGGCATGGCGCTCGGCTGCATCGCCATGATCACGAAGACCGAGATCGTATCCCTCATCATCGGCGGCCTCTTCGTCGCCGAGGCCCTTTCGGTCGTCATACAGGTGCTGCATTACCGTCGCACGCACACGCGCATCTTCCTGATGGCGCCTTTGCACCACCACTTCGAGAAGAAGGGATGGAGCGAGGTCAAGGTGGTTATCCGTTTCTGGATCATCTCCGCCGTGCTCGCGGGCATCGGGTTCTCGATCTTCTTCATCCAACCGTTCGTCTCGTAGCAGGGAGCGAAAGGTGCGTGCATGGCAGGATCATGCGCATCGTCCTCGCGTCGCGAGGCACAGCGGAGACAGGGCATCATCCCGTGCGCGTCGCATGCGAACGGCGCGGATGGGCGAGGAGGTATGAGCATGGACGGCCGATACATCGAAGGACGCAAGGCGGCGCCCGCCGATCTGGGCGACGTCTTGGTGCTCGGCTTCGGCAAGAGCGGACGGGCGGTCTGCACATACTGCCTCGATCGTCTGGGAGGCCGCGTCAAGAGCCTGACGGTCGCCGCGGGCGATCGGGACGACGACGCGATGCCCTTCGCGAACGCCTGCATGGAGCGCGGCGCACGCGTCGTTTTCGACACGTTCACCTTCGATGAGCGCTACGACATCTGCATCGCCAGCCCCGGCATATCCCAGTTCTCCCGCTTCTACGAGAATGCGCAGGCCGCATCCTCCGAGATCGTGAGCGAGGTCGAATTCGCGTGGCGCGAAAGCCGCTCCGATTCCCGCTGGGTCGCCATCACGGGCACGAACGGCAAGACCACCACGACGACGCTCACCAAGCTCATCGTCGACGAGGCGGGGCTTTCTGCGGTCGCCGTCGGAAACATCGGCGACACCTGCATCGAGGCCGTCGCGGCCGATGCGGCCGACGTGTTCGTGACCGAGGCGAGCTCGTTCCAGCTCGCGTCCACCGTCCTCTTCGCACCCGATGCCGCCGTGCTTCTGAACATCACGCCCGATCATCTGTACTGGCATATGACCTTCGAGGCGTACGTGGCGGCGAAGAAGCGCGTATACGCCAATCTCGCGGCGACGGCAGGCGTGCTCGCCATCGACGCCGTGACCGACGTCTCGCGCGCCTGCGTGAAGGAGCTGGCATCCGATCCCGCGCGCGGCTTCTCGTACGTGCCGCTCGGATGCGCCGCCGGTCTCGGAAGCAGCATGAAGGATGCGTGCGGTTCGGAGAACGCCACCTTCGTGCATGACGGCATGCTGCGCATCTGCCTCGGCGACGAGGCGATCGATCTCGTGAGCATCGACGAACTCGGCATCAAAGGCGATCACAACGCCTCGAACGCGCTGGCCGCTTCGTGCGCCGCGCTCGCGCTCGGCATCGAGCCCGAGACGATCCGTCGAGCCCTGCGCGCCTTCTCTCCTCTCGAGCATCGCATGGAACCCTGCGGCGCCGTCGCCGGCGTCGCATGCGTGAACGATTCCAAAGCGACCAACGTCGATGCGACGTTGAAGGCGTTCGCATCGTTTCGCGGTCCGTCGTCGCTCTTCCTTCTGGGAGGGCATGACAAGGGCACCGACCTCTCGCCGCTCGTCGAGGCGGCTAAGGACGGCTGCAAGGCGGTCGTGTGCTTCGGTGCCGCCGGCCGCCGGTTCTACGATGCGTTCGACGGCTCGGGGGTCAGGCGTGTGCTTGTCGAGCATATGGAAGACGCGTTCGATGCGGCGCTCGGGCTTGCGGTTCCGGGCGATACCGTCGTGCTTTCGCCCGCGTGCTCCTCGTTCGACGAATTCGACTCCTTCGAGCATCGCGGTCGCGTGTTCAAGCAGCTCGTCGCATTCCGCGCGGGACGGGGATAGCGGCATATGGCACGAATGGTCTACGATATCGATCGCGATTCCCGACGCGATGCCGACGCCCGCGGCGTGCCGGCGTCGGTCATGGCGCCGCGTCTCCTGCTCATCGCCGTGGCATTGCTGTTGACGATGCTCGGGCTCGTCATGGTGTTCTCCGCCTCCACGGTCGAATCCATCAGTCAAGGCAAGGGCATCTTCTCGTACGTGGGCAAGCAGGCCTTCTTCGCTATCACGGGCGTCGGCATCGCCGTCGTCCTCGCACGCGTTCCGTATCATGTCTGGCTCGGCCGCGCGACCGACGTCGTGTGGGTCGTGGCGCTGCTATCCCTGTTCGCGGTCGCCGTCGCCGGCAAGGTCATCTACGGCGCGAAACGATGGCTCATCATAGGGCCCATCAGCATCCAGCCTTCCGAGTTCGTGAAGATCGCCTACGTCCTGCTCGCCGTGCGCATCATGGTGCAGTGGCGCGACGGGACGCTTCGAGGGAAGGGACTGGCGCTCTCGATCGCCGTCGGCCTGCTTCTGCCCATCCTCATCCTGTATCGCACGCAATCCGACCTCGGCTCCACGATGATCATCGCCGTCGGCATCCTGGCGGTGCTCTGGTTCGGCGAGATTCCCCTGCGCTACTTCCTCGGCGTCGTCGTTCTTATCGTCTGCGCCGGCGTTTTCACGTTGACCGTGGGATACCGCTCGGACCGCATTTCCGTTTGGCTCGACCCGTGGAACGACGGGCAGGGCGGCTACGGCACGGGGTTCCAGATGATCCGTTCGTTCTACGCGTTCTCGTCGGGCGGGCTGTTCGGTCTGGGTTTGGGGAATTCGCATGAGAAGTTCCTCTACCTGCCTGAAGCGGAGACCGACTTCATCTATTCGATCATCGGCGAGGAGCTCGGCTTCATAGGCGCCTTCGCGGTCATCGTGCTGTTCCTGGCGTTTCTGTACGCGGGCTTGCGGATCGCCGACGGCGCGCCGGACGAGTTCGGCCGCCTTATGGCGTCGAGCCTCACGGTCATGCTCGTGTTCCAGGCATTTCTGAACATGGCCTGCGCCACGGGCATCCTGCCCACGACGGGAAAGCCGCTGCCGTTCATCTCGTCGGGCGGCTCGTCGCTCTGGTCGTCGTTCATCGTGGTCGGACTGCTGCTTTCGATATCGCATGGTTCGAACGTCCTGACGCCGCACGAACGCCGTCGCAACGACTTCAACGTGGTCGCCGTCGACCGCGGCGCGCGAGGCGGATCGGCGCGCCCGTCGCGCATGGCGGGCGGTGCGGCCGACGAGCCCCGTCGTCGTTTGCGGAATGCAAGCGACGCGCCTCGGTCCTCGCGCATGGCGGGCGGCGCGACGCTTGCGTCCCCGCGCAGGACGCCTTCGGATATCGGGCTTGCCGGCGGGCATAGGCCGCGCCGTGCGGGACGCGAAGGCTTTAGGGAATTCGAGGAAGGGGGACGCAGATGAGGATCGTTCTTACAGGCGGCGGCACCGCGGGGCACATCAACCCGGCGCTCGCGCTTGCCGAGCGCCTCGAAGCCGACGGGCACGAGGTCTGCTACGCGGGCACGCCCGCAGGCGTCGAAGCGCGCCTCGTGCCGCAGGCGGGCATCGCGTTCTTCCCCTTCGAGGGGGCAGGGTTCGATCGGGAGCGTCCCTGGACGATCGCATCGTCGACCGTGAAGCTCTACGCTTCGAGCCTGAGGGCCCGTTCGTGGATGAAGAAGATGCGGCCCGACGTCGTCGTCTGCTTCGGAGGCTATGTATCCATCCCGGTCGGATTCGCCGCATCGCGCCTCGGCATCCCCGTGGTCGTGCACGAGCAGAACTCGGTCATGGGCATGGCGAACCGATTCCTTGCGAAGCGCGCGCGCAAGGTCGCGCTCACCTATGCCGTGACGGAAAAGGACGTGAGGCCGGGGACGGCGGTCGTGACGGGCAATCCGGTCAGATCGAGCGTGGTCACGTCGACGCGCGCCCAGGGCCGAGAGATGCTCGGCGTGCCCGAGGATGCGACGCTGCTCGTCGTGTTCGGCGGCAGCCTCGGCGCCCAGCACGTCAACGAGGCGGTCTGCCGCCTGAAAGAGCGGCTCCTCGCCGTCGACGGCCTCTTCGTCGTCCACGTCGCGGGCACGGGCAATTATGAGGAGACGGCGTGCGCCCTGGATCTGGACGATGCCGAGAAGGAGCGCTGGAAGCTCTTCGCCTACCAGGACCGCATGCCCGAGGTGCTCGCCGCGGCCGATGCGGTGCTGTCCCGCGCGGGCGCGACGTCCCTGGCCGAGATCGCGGCCATCGGCGTCCCCGCGCTTCTCGTCCCGTTCCCGTACGCCGCGGAGGACCATCAGACCATCAATGCGCGCTCGTATGTGGAAAGCGGCGCGGCGCGCATGATCGCGGATGCGGACATCGACGGCGAGGAATTCGCGGCCCGTCTGCTCGAGCTCGTCTGCGACGAAGGGTTGCGCGCCTCCATGCGCGAGGCGGCGCGCGGGGCGGGTGCGCGGAATGCAGCCCTCGCGCTCGCGAACGTGGTATATTCCGTCGTTGGCGTTTCGGGCGCCGCGTCCTGACGGTCGCGTCCGTCGTCTATCGTTGGTTTGGCTCTAGGGAGATATTCATGAATGCAGGTTCGAATGTGCGACGCGTCCATTTCGTCGGCGTCGGCGGGGTGGGCATGAGCGGCATCGCGCGCGTCGCCGCCGATTTCGGCATGGCGGTTTCCGGATCCGACATGGCGACGTCCGCGTACACCGACCAGCTCGTCGCTGCGGGCATCCGCGTGTTCGTCGGCCACGATGCCGCCAACGTCGATCCCGCATGCGACGTCGTCGTGGCGTCGACCGCTGTTCCCGACACGAATCCTGAAGTCATGCGCGCCCGCGAGCTCGGGATTCCCGTTTGGCAGCGCGCGCATATGCTCGCCGAGCTCGGACGCGGCAAGAAGACCCTGGCGGCCGCCGGGACGCACGGGAAGACGACGACGTCCTCGATGCTCGCCGGAGCCGTCGATGCGCTCGGGCTCGATCCGACGTTCATCGTCGGCGGCATGGTCGACGCCTATCGCACGAACGCGAAATCAGGGACGGGAGACTATTACGTCGTCGAGGCCGACGAGAGCGACGGATCGTTCTTGAACCTTTCGCCCTACGTCGCGCTCGTCACCAATGTCGAGGCCGACCATCTCGACCACTACGTGGGCGGCATCGACGAGATCCGCGCGACGTTCAAGACGTTCATGGCATCGGTTCCCGCCGACGGCGCCCTCGTCGTCTGCGGCGAGGACCCATCGCTTGCGGAGCTTGCGGAATCGACCGGGCGCCGCGTCGTGTCCTACGGCTTTTCCCCGGCATGCGACGTGCGCGTGTCCGACTACGCCACGCACGGCGTCTCCAGCACGTTCACGCTGAGCTTTCCCGACGGCACCGTCGTCGAGAGCGGCTTGGCCAAGAATCCCGGTCGCCATAACGCCTTGAATGCGGCGGGCGTGCTCGGCGTCATCTGGGCGCTCGGCCTCGACGTCGCATCCGCGTCCGCGGGCATCGCGTCCTATTCGGGCGTGCGTCGCCGCTTCGATCTCAAAGGCGAAGCGGCAGGCGTCGCGGTCGTCGACGACTATGCGCATCACCCGACGGAGATCGCCGCGACGCTTGCTGCCGCGACGAGCCTCGATTTCAATCGCGTGCATGTCATCTTCCAGCCGCATCGCTATTCACGCACCGCATCCCTCGCCGACGAATTCGGTCCGGCGTTCGCGGGTGTCGATTCCCTTACGGTTCTCGGCGTCTATGCGGCGGGCGAGGATCCTATCGAAGGGGTGAGCGGCAGGCTCGTCGCCGATTCCGTCCGCGCGTGCGGCTCGGTTTCCGACGTGTCCTACATCGAGGATTTCGACGAGGCGATCCGTTCCGTCGTCGATCGGGCCCGGGAGGGCGACCTCGTCATCACGATGGGCGCGGGCAGCGTCACGAAGCTCGGCCCCGGCATCGTCGACGCGCTCTCGGCGCGCTAGGGGCTTCGCATGGCGTCCCTTCTCGGCCTGCCGCCTTCGTTTTCGGGATTCGTGCTTGAAAACGAGCCTATGAGCAGGCATACGACCTATCGCATCGGCGGGCCGGCGCGCGCGTACGTTCGCGCCGATTCCCTTCGCTCGCTCGTCGACGTCATCGACGCCTGCCGCATCCGCGGCCTCGGGTGGTTCGTTGCGGGGCGGGGAAGCAACCTGCTCGTGTCGGACGAGGGATTCGACGGCGTCGTGATCTCGCTCGGCGCCGAGTTCTCGTCGTGCGCCGTCTACGACGATCCCGACATCGTCGTGGCAGGCGCCGCATGCCCGCTTTCAGGCGTCGTGCGCAAGGCGTTCGAAGCCGGACGGTCGGGTATGGAATTCGCCGTCGGCACGCCCGGATCGATCGGCGGCGCGCTTCGCATGAATGCGGGAACGCGCAACGAATCCATCGGGATGCGCGTGAAGTCGGTGGTCTCGTATCGCCCCGGCGCGGGTCTCAAGCGATACGGCGCCTCGGACATATCCTGGGGGTATCGGTCCTGTTCGCTTCCGTCTGACGAGATCGTCTTGGAGTGCGAGCTTCTGACGAAGCCTGGGGATGCGATGATCAAGGCGCGCATGGAGGGGGCCATGGCGCGGCGCCGCAAGACGCAGCCGCTCACGTTCGCTTCGTGCGGCAGCGTGTTCAAGAATCCCGAAGGCGAATCGGTCGGCCGCCTGATCGAAGGCGTGGGCCTCAAGGGCCGGCGATGCGGCGATGCGCAGATATCGGATCTTCATGCCAATTTCATCGTGAACCTGGGGCATGCGCATGCTTCCGACGTCGTTTCGCTTATGCTTGACGTTCAAAACGCCGTACGCGTCGAATACGGCATCGACCTTGAACCGGAGGTTCGCTTCCTTGGATTCGCGTAGGAGCATATCCGACCGATCGTCCGTGCGAAGCGGGCGTTCCTCATCGCGACGCCCCCAGGCCGCCTCCCGTTCGACCCGTCCCCCACGCAGGGCGGCCTCGTCTCCGTTCGGCGCTCCGAGCAGCGGGTCCGAGCGCCTGCATGCCGCCCGTGCGGCACGGGAGGGCTCCGGCCTGACGTCGATGC
Organism: Slackia exigua ATCC 700122; assembly: GCF_000162875.1. GTDB lineage: Bacteria > Actinomycetota > Coriobacteriia > Coriobacteriales > Eggerthellaceae > Slackia > Slackia exigua. Next base: position 526,392 of record NZ_GG700630.1, on the reverse strand, counting down.
GCGTCGGCGATATACGCCGCAACGACCGCATCCGTCGCGATCAGGAGCGCCGGCGCGGCGTCGCACGTCGCGTCGTGGCCGTTCTCGTCGCAATCGCGGTATTCCTCGTCGCGGGCGCGGCGGCCTATTCCTCGAATCTTTTCGCCATCGAGGACGTTTCGGTCGAGGGGGTCGAGCATCTGACCTCCGAGGAGATGAGCCGGCTTGCGGCCATTCCTGCGGACACGACGCTTCTGCGCGTCGACACGGGCAAGATCGAGGCGAACATCCTGCGGGATGCATGGATCAAGAAGGCGAAGGTCTCGCGCGGATTCCCGAACACCCTCGTCATTTCCGCGACCGAACGTCCGATAGCGGCGACGGTCGAGGTTCTGTCCGAAGACGGATCGACAAGCGAGCTGTGGGCCATCGCCGACGACGGCACGTGGCTGTGCAGGATTCCCGACCAGGACAGCGCCGAGGGACGGGCCATGAGCCCCGCCATCTACGACGATGCCGCGCATGCGCTCGCCATCACCGACGTCGCCTACGGCCTGCGCCCTGAAGTCGGGTCGACCTGCACCGATGCGAGCGTCAACAACGCGCTTGCCATCGTCTCCGGCATGACGACCGAACTTAAGGACCAGGTGAAGCAGATATCCGCCTCGTCCTCGGACAACGCGACGCTCACGCTCGATTCCAACGTGGAGATCGCCTTCGGCGCTGCGGAGGACATTCGCGACAAGGAACGCGTCTGCCTGCAGATCCTTAAGGACAACGAAGGATCGGTCGCCTATATCAACGTGCGTGTGGCGAGCAGCCCCACCTGGCGTTCCGTTTGATCGCAGCGCATTCCGCGTATGTGCCTTTGGCGCATCGGCGCATCTGATATGCCTGCTCGCGCTTGCATTGTCGATCTCTTCGTGTAAAGTGAACCTGCTATGCTTCGTTTGAATGGGGCAGCGCACGAACATAAAGCGTTTCATCGAGGCTCGACGGTACGTATTCGGTTTTCTGGAGGAGACTATGTCTAATTCTATGGGTTCGGAGCACCTCGCCGTAATCAAGGTCGTGGGCGTCGGCGGCGGCGGAACCAACGCGGTCAATCGCATGGTCGATGCCGGAATCAAAGGCGTCGAGTTCATCGCCGTCAACACCGACAAGCAGGCGCTCCTCCTTTCCAATGCCGATAAGACCATCCATATCGGCGAAGAGCTGACCCGCGGTCTCGGTGCGGGCGCGAATCCCGAGATCGGCTGTCAGGCCGCCGAGGAATCCCGGGCGGAAATCGCCGACGCGCTCGCGGCCGCCGACATGGTCTTCGTGACCGCCGGCGAAGGCGGCGGCACCGGCACCGGCGCCGCGCCCGTCGTCGCCGAAATCGCGCGCGAGCAGATCGGCGCGTTGACGGTCGGCGTCGTGACCAAGCCGTTCAGCTTCGAAGGGCGTCTTCGCCGCAACCAGGCCGAACAGGGTTGCGATCTGCTTGCGCAGAAGGTCGACACGCTCATCGTCATTCCGAACGACCGCCTTCTCGAGGTCGTCGACAAGAAGACCTCCATGCTCGACGCCTTCCGCCTCGCCGACGACACGCTGCGCCAGGGCATCCAGGGCGTGACCGACCTCATTACCATTCCCGGCCTGATCAACCTTGACTTCGCCGACATCCGCACGGTCATGAAGGATGCGGGCACGGCCATGATGGGCATCGGCTTCGGCTCGGGCGAGAACCGCGCCGTCGAAGCCGCGACCGAGGCCATCAACTCCAATCTCCTCGAAGCCTCCATCGCCGGGGCGAGCCGCGTGCTCTTCTCCATCGCCGGCGGCCCCGACCTCACGCTCGCCGAGGTCGATGCGGCTGCGCGCGCCATGGAATCCGTCGTCGACGAGGATGCCAACATCATCTACGGCCAGATCGTGGACGAGAGCCTGGGCGATCAGATCCGCATCACCATCATCGCGACCGGTTTCGCGCGCACGAACCAGTCGGCCATCGACTTCGAAAGCGCCCGCAGCGACCTATTCGCCTCCACCGCCGCTGCGAAGCCCGCCGCCAAGCAGAGCTCTCTGCGCGACACCTATACCTCGAATTCCAGCCATCCGACGTCTCCCGCCGCCTCGTCGGCGTCCGCGTCGAGCCGCGTGACCGACGAGGACTACATCCCCGACTTCCTCCGCCGCCGCTAAGCGGGCGCCGAGGACCGAGATCGATGCATGCAGCCCCGAGCCCTTCCTTGCCGCTTCCGCGGCTCGCATGGGGCCGGGGCTTTTCCGTGCCCGCGCTCCTCGACGAGGACCTCTTCGCCGTCACAGGCGTGCGCATCGCCTTCACGTGCCGTGACGGCGGCGTGAGCGCGCCCCCGTACGCGGGCCTGAACCTCGGGTCGCATGTCGGGGACGATGCGCGGGATGTCGCCGCGAACCGCGCGCGTCTGATGGCGGCGTTCGGTTGCCAGGACGCTCGCCTGGTCGTGCCGCATCAGGTGCACGGCGATGCCGTCGTCTCCCTTGACGACGCCGCATCGTGCGAGGCAGCTATCGCCCAGGCGCGCGAGGCCGCCGATGCGCTCATCGTGCGCGATGCCCGCATCGCAGCGCTTCTCTGCTTCGCCGATTGCGTGCCTGTGATCATCGTCGCGCCCGACGGCAGCTTCGCCGTCGTGCATGCGGGGTGGCGCGGCGTCATGAGCCGCATCGTCGTCAAGGCCGCCTTCGACCTTGTCGGAGGCGATGCCTCGCGCCTATCGGGATGCAATGCGTATATCGGGCCGCATATAGGGACATGCTGCTTCGAGGTCGACGAGGAGCTGGCAGCGCGTTTCGCCGCGACGTTCGGCGACGGCTGCGTGCGAGAAACGCGCCATGTGGATATGGCCCGCGCCCTTGCGGCGGACCTCTCGAAGGCAGGCATGGACGAGAGGCGCATCTGCGATGCGGGCCTGTGCACCTACGAAGACGAGCGATTCTATTCATACCGACGCGAAGGCGGGACGTGCGGGCGCCAAGGCGCCTTCGCCTGCCGCATGAAGGACCGAAGGTGATTCCCATGGCATTGAAGGATCGATACGACGCGATACGGACCCAGGTGGCCGATGCGTGCGCCGCGTCGGGAAGGGATGCGTCCGCCGTGCGCATCATCGGCGTGTCGAAGACCGTGGACGTCGATGCGGTTGCCGAAGCCGTTGCGGCCGGCATCCACGATTTCGGCGAGAACCGTCCCGATGAACTCGCGCGCAAGCACGATGCGTTTCCTTCCGAGCGATGGCACTTCATCGGCAATATACAGTCTCGCCATCTCAAGGACGTGGTGGGGCGCGCGTGCCTCATCCATTCCCTGTATCGGCCGAGCCATGCCGACAAGATCGATCGTCTCGCGGACGCGGCCGGCATCGTCCAGGACGTGCTCATCGAGGTGAACGATGGGGAAGAGAACAAGCAGGGCCTTTCCGCATCCGAGCTCCCCGCTATGATCGAGCACTGCTTCGGGCTTGCGCACGTGCGCGTCCGCGGACTCATGATGATGGCGCCGAAGGATTCGCCCGAGGAAGCGGATGCGTCGTTCGCGCGCCTTGCGTGCATCCGCGAGGAGATGCGTCAACGCTTCGGCGCCCAGGGCTTGACGCTTGACCTCGATGAGCTTTCAATGGGAATGAGCGACGACTATCTTCAGGCCATCCCCTATGGGTCTACTATGGTAAGGATAGGCCGCGCGATCTTCAGCGATACGTATGGACTTTGCGGCTGAGACAGGAAAGACAGGAAAGACATGGCGTTCAGATTCCCGAATATCGATGAGGTGAAGGATCGACTCGGCCTGCCCTCCCCGCACAACGTCCCGGCTGCGCGCTCGTCTCGCCGCGCATCATCGCGCGATGCGGACGATGAGTTCGAGCGCGAAGACTACGGCGAATACGCGTACGACGATTCCGCCGACTATGCCCAACCCGGATACGTGCGACCCGCTGACAAGGTTGCTGCCGCAGGCCGCATGCCCGCGCTCGTGACCTCTCGCGACATCCGCGTCCGTCGTCGCGCGTCCGCATACGACGACGCATCGGCCGATGCCGCGCCCGCCCGCTCTTCGGCCGGGCTCGAGAATCTGTTCTCGTCGACCGCCGAGCCCCGCACGTCCGTCTCGGCTGCGGCCCCCGAGGCGTCGCTTGCGCCGCGCGTGCGCACCATGGTCGTGGTTCGTCCCGAGACCTACGACGATGCGGAGCGCGTCGCCACGGCGCTCAAGATGCGCAGCGTCGTCGTGCTCGCGTGCGCGGCCGCTCCGGATGCCTTGATGAAGCGCGTGCTCGATTTCTCGTTCGGCGCCGCGAGCGCCTTAGGGGCGCAGGTCGACGTCATCGCTCCGCGCGTCTTCGCGCTCAATGCCGGCGCCGCTCTGAGCGATGCCGAAAAGGAACAGCTACACGAACAGGGAATTCTATAATGCATACGATTCAGTACCTGATTGTCTCCATCGTCGACGTCTACTCGTTCATCCTGTTCGTCTATATCATCATGTCATGGATTCCGATGAAGTCGGGCTTCATCGCCGACGTGGATGCGGCGCTCGGCCGCATATGCGATCCGTATCTCGGTATCTTCCGTCGCGTCATCCCGCCCATCGGCATGGTGGACGTTTCGCCCATCCTTGCATTCGTTGTATTACAATTGGTTGCCAGGCTGGTCGTAGCCATCTTGTAGGTCCTCGATCGCGAGGTCGGATTCGCATACGTTAAGGAGCTGTAATGGCCATCACTTCCGAAGAAATCCAAAACCAGATCTTCACGGTCAACCGCAAGGGCTACGATCGCGACGAGGTCGATGTCTTCCTCGAGCATGTGGCTGACGAGATCGATGGCCTGAATGCCGAGATCCGTCGTCTGACCGAGCAGGTCCGTTCCATGCGCGACGCCGATGCCGGCTCCATTGACGACGAAGCGCCCATCGATCTCGATGCCGCCTTCGCCGAGCCTGCGATCGTCGCGGAGCCCGATGCCGAACCTGCTCCCGCCGCGCCTCTGACCGAGGATGAGAAGGACGCGCGCATCGCCGAGCTCGAATCCAAGCTTGCCGCGAAGTCGAGCGATGCGTCCGTCATCGCCGAGGCGCTTCTGACCGCGCAGCGCTCCGCCAAGGAGGTCACCGACAAGGCCGAAGCGGATTCCCGCAAGATCCATAAGGACGCCGAGGCCGATGCGGCCGACATCATCGAGCGCGCCAACGTGGAGCGCGCCAAGATCGAAACGGCGATTTCCGACCTCGAGCTTTCGCATAAGGCCACGTGCGAATCCTACGCCGAGAGCCTGCGCGCCTTCATCGACGATGCGAACAAGAAGCTTGCGGATATCAACGAGGAGCTCACGCGCAAGAAGCCGGTGCGCACCCAGATGCATTACGCGTCTGCCGCCGCCGCACCCGCGCCGACCGGCGCCGTGGCAGCGTCGAGCGTCATCCCCGGCGCGCATGCCAAGCCGGCGGCCCGCAATGCCGCTCCGGGCGCGACGCAGGTCGTCGAGCGCGATCTGAGCGGTTACGGCGATGCGTCCGATGCGTTCGACCTAGGCGATCTCGACTAAAGACTGAAGGCGGCATGCGGCAGGCATGCGCCCCGAATGAAGAAAGGCTCCCGATCGGGAGCCTTTCTTCATATGCCGTAGCGGGCCTGTAAGCCGGGTTCTGTCTTTGAAGACGGCCATTTATCTAGGGCGCCGAAGCGCCTCGAGCAGGCTACCCGCATGCACGGAGAGACGACCGTATCGCATGCCTATTCGCCCTTGCTTCGGATGGGGTTTACCAAGCCGCACCGTTACCGATGCGCTGGTGCGCTCTTACCGCACCTTCTCAGCTTTTCTCCTGCCGACGTCGAGACGCCGCATCCCGAAGGGATCGCAGGGGAGTTTCCTTTTCTGCAGCACTTTCCGTCGGGTTTCCCCGCCCGGCCGTTAGCCGGCATCCTGTCTCTTGAAGCCCGGACTTTCCTCACGCGCCGAAAAGGCGCCCGCGACCGTCCGGCCCGCATAGCCAGCGTATTGTATCATGCGCTTGCAAGGCGCCGGGCAAACGGCTCGGACGTCATGCAAGAATCAATCGAGGCGGCGAGGTTCGGGAGGTTGCGGTGGAACAGCGGCACGGAGGCGGATGCGTCCGCATCGCATCGTCGGGCGGTGTCGGATCTTCGGGCGGCATCTGCGCCGTCGTCGGATCGGCGGCCTTCGACGAGGCGTTTTTCTCCCGCCATCGGTTCGACTACGTCGTTGCGGCGGATGCGGGGTTCGCTTCGCTTATGCGTGCGGGAATCCGCCCCGATGCCGTGGTGGGCGATTTCGATTCCCTCGGATTCGCCCCCGATGTTCCCGATGCCGTCGTCCATCCCGCGCGCAAGGACGAAAGCGACCTGTTCCTTGCCTGCGAACAGGCGCTGGCGCATGGATGCGGGACCATCGCGCTGCTCGGTGCGCTCGGAGGCCGGCTCGACCAGACCTATGCGACCCTTCAGACGCTCGTGCGGCTTTCCCATCGGGGCATCAGGTCTTTCGCCGCAGGAGACGGCGAATGCGTGGCCGTCCTTACGGGAGGCGCGTTCGACGAACTGTTCCTGCCTGCTTCCTTGAACGGGGGATTCTCGGTCTTTTCCGCTTCGGACCGCTCGTTCGGCGTGGACGAGGAAGGGGCGTCGTATGCGCTTTCGTCGGCAACGCTGTCGAACGACGTTCCGCTCGGGTTGTCCAACGAATGCGCAGGCGCTCCCATCCGCATATCCGTATCCGAGGGCGATCTGCTTGTTTTTCTCCCGTCCTCGACGACCTTCGACGTATAATCCCGCGCATGGGGAGCTTGCGCGAGCAGGCTGAGAGGGGGCTTTTCGCGTCCCGACCCGTGGAACCTGTTGGATAATGCCATCGAAGGGAGAACCATGGCCATAGAGGCTGAACTTGCACGCATGCTTGAAGGCGTGCGCGCGCACGGACCGCTCGTCCACTGTATCACCAATTACGTGACGGTCGAAAGCTGCGCGAACGCCGTTCTGGCGATCGGCGCGAGCCCGATCATGACCGACGAGGCGGAAGATGTCGAGGATATCGTCTCCATCTGCGGCGCGCTCGATCTTAACATCGGCACGTTGAATGCCCGTACGATAGAATCCATGAGGATCGCAGGACGCAAGGCGACCGAGGCGGGCACGCCGATCGTGCTCGATCCCGTCGGCGCCGGCGCGTCCCGGCTGCGTACCGCGACGGCTTCCGGCCTGCTCGACGACCTGGGAATCAGCGTCGTGCGGGGAAACATGAGCGAAGTCAAGGCGCTTGCCGGCGCATCGACGTCCACCAAGGGCGTCGATGCGAATCCCCTCGATGCCGTCACAGAGGACACGCTGGCCGAAGCGGCCGCGTTCGCGTGCGACTTCGCGCGCCGCGCCGGGTGCGTCGTCGCCATCACGGGCGCGATCGATGTCGTGGCGGACGAGGCGCGCGCGTTCGCCGTGTTCAACGGCAGTCCGCTCCAAGGCCGCATCACGGGCGCCGGATGCATGCTGTCGGCCGTCTGCGGAGCCTACGCGGCCGACCATAGGGACGACACCCTCGTCGCGACTCTCGCCGCCGTCGTCCATATGGGCATCGCCGGCCAGGTGGCGTCCGAGCGCATGGGCGAGAAGGACGGGACGGGCAGCTTCCATACCTATCTCATGGATGCCCTGTCGACGCTCGACGGTGCCGCGATGCGCGATCGCGCGTTCGTGCGGGAGATCGCCCGTGGATAGTCCGCGCGCCTACATCGCCGCGCATCCCGAATGCCTGCTGCTCTACGGCGTGACCGATAGCGCCTGGCTCGAGGGGCGCTCGCTTGCCGCATGCGTATCCGATGCGGTGGCCGGCGGCACGACGTTCGTGCAGCTTCGCGAGAAGAAGATGGCGACCGATGCGCTCGTCGCGTTCGCGCGGGAGGTGCATGCGGCATGCCCGGATGTGCCGTTCGTGATCGACGACGACGTCGACGCCGCCGCGCGATCGGGCGCGGACGGCGTGCATGTGGGCCAGGAGGACGCCGCGTGCGCTTCGGCGCGCGCACGCCTCGGGGACGATGCCATCGTGGGGGTGTCGGTCCAGACCGTTGCGCAAGCCCTGCGCGCCGAGCGCGACGGCGCGGACTATCTCGGCGTCGGCGCCATCTTCAAAACGGCAACGAAGGCCGAGGCGGCGGACGTCTCTCTTGAAACCTTGCGCGCTATCTGCGATGCGGTCGATATTCCCGTCGTCGCCATAGGCGGCTTGAACGAACGGACCGTCGATGTGCTCGCCGAAACGGGCGTGCAGGGCGCAGCCGTCGTTTCGGCTCTGTTCTCGGCGGACGACGTTCGCGGGGCCGCGCAGCGTCTGTCGGAAAGGCTCCATCATGTCCTATAGCGTACCTACCGTGCTGACCATCGCGGGCTCGGACAGCTCGGGCGGCGCGGGCGTCCAGGCCGACCTCAAGACCATCGAGTCGTTCGGTCTGTTCGGCCAATCCGCCATCACATCGCTCACCGCGCAGAACACCCTGGGCGTGAACGCCGTCTTCGACGCCTCGCCCGAGTTCGTCGAAGCCCAGATCGATGCCGTTTTCGATGATATGGTCCCCGATGCCGTCAAGATAGGCATGATATCGTCGTCGGCCATCGCCGAAGCCGTGGCGCGCGCGCTTCGCCGACGTGCTGCCCGGCATATCGTCGTCGACCCTGTCATGGTCGCGACGAGCGGCGCCGATCTCATGCGGGATGGCGCCGTCCGGGCCGTCGTCGGCGACCTCTTTCCTCTGGCGGAGGTCATCACGCCGAATCTGTCGGAGGCCCGCGCGCTCTGCGGGTTCGACATCGTCGATGCGGCAGGCATGGAACGCGCCGCTCGCATGCTTGCAGGCATGACATCGGGCGCCGTGCTCGTGAAAGGCGGTCATCTCGACGAAAGCGCCGATGACTGCCTTGTGTTCGATGGCCGGACGTGCTGGCTGCGCGGGACGCGCGTCGATACCGGCAACACCCACGGAACGGGATGCACGCTTTCGAGCGCCATCGCCTGCGGGCTTGCATCGGGGAAATCCGCGATCGATTCCGTGCGCGTCGCGAAGGCCTATGTGGCCGGCGCTCTTTCGAGCGGCTTTTCCATGGGGAAGGGGTCGGGTCCGCTCGACCATATGTGGCGTTTGCGCGAGGCGCTCGCTTCGCTGTGACCGCAGGGCGGCCGGCATGCTTCGGCATCCGCGGCCGGACGTATGGGGCCGCGATGGACGAATCGCATCCCGGAGAGCACGGAGTGCCGCAGGGAATCCGTGCTCTGGATGCCGTTCGGATCATCGCGGCCTTTTCGCGTGCGGCACGAATCAGGGGTGTGCCATGGTAGGTGGGCGCAGGAAGCCGCAGGGCGGGGGATCGCCGCCCGGTGAGTTTCTCGGCAGATGCCCGCAAGGTTCCAGCAAGGTTTCTGCATGATGTGCTGTGGATAACTTTCTCTGAAATATGCACGGAATAAGAGCTCAAAGCGTGAATGGGATGAATTCTGCAAGAAAAGAAATGCATGTCGATGCGAACGATGAGGGAACGGGGGATGTTCAAGGCAAGCATGCGGACAATGGTGCGGGCTAGAGCCCCATGGGGCGCGGACGTGCATGAAAAGCCGCTGCGTCGGCGCATGCGCCGGGCATCCGGGTCGTTCGTATGCATGTCGGAAATGTGCGTTGGGAATAAAAAACCACCGCCGAAGCGGTGGTGCGTCGTTGGTAGCCTGGAGGAGATTCGAACTCCCGATCTCCGCCTTGAGAGGGCGGCGTCCTAAACCGCTAGACGACCAGGCCATGTATGTTGTGGCGCTTAGTAAATGGCTGGGGTGGAAGGAGTCGAACCCTCACATACGGCACCAGAAACCGCTGTCCTGCCATTAGACGACACCCCAATGTGCGAGTCGCATGTCTAAGCGCGAGTACGTATATTACTGGCGGCATCGTGCTTCGTCAAGCATGAATTCTAAAAATTCAGCCGCATAGGGCGCTTATCGTCGCCAGGCGCTTGCACGTGAATCCAGGAACGAGAGGAGGGCGTCCCGCTCGTTGGGAATACGGTCGTCCATGACTTCGTCGAGGGCTGCCCGAAGCGCGGCCCCGACACCGGGACCGCAAGGAATTCCGCAGGCCATAACGTCGTTCCCGTCTATCTGCAAGTCGGCGATCCGAAATGCGCTCCGATCCTTCAGCACATCTTCGAGGACGGATTCGACCTCATCGGCCTGCGCGCCCCGGTCCCGGTGATCGGGTGCGTGGGCGGCCGCATCCGCTCTTTTGACGTCGAGCAGCTCGCGAAAGAGGGTCACGTCGCCGCCCATGCGGTTGAGCATGCGCCGCACGCCTCGCGGCGTCGCGGGGACGATGTCCTGATGCAGCGCGACAAGCGTGCAGATGGCGTCGATGTCCGTCGCCTTGAGCCGAAGACGCTGGAGCGCCTTTCTCGCGATGGCTTCCCCGGCCTGCGGATGCCCTTTCGCGTGACCGATGCCCTCGTCGTCGACGGTGAAGACGCTCGGTTTCCCGATGTCATGGAAAAACGCGGCGTAGCGGGTGATGCGTCGGGCCGGAGCGGCGCCGACGGCATGCGCGCTGTGCTCGAGCACGTCGTAGATGTGATAGGGCGTGCGCTGGTCGAAGCCCTTCATGGGCAGCGCTTCAGGGATGAATACGCCGATCACGTCGATCCATTCGATGATGGCGTTGCAGGCATGGTCTCCGAGGAGCATGCGGGAGAACTCGTTTTCGATACGTTCGGCCGCAACGCCTCCGATGAGCGGCGCGAGCCGACGCATGGCCGATTCCGTGCGGTCGTCCACGGCGAATCCGAAACGCGAGGCGAATCGAACGGCGCGCAGGATGCGGAGGGGATCTTCCCGAAAGCGCTTCATCGGATCGCCCACGGTTCTGATGATGCCGCCTTTCAGGTCGGAGCATCCGTCGTACGGATCGAGAAGGCCGCGTTCGGGATGATACGCGAGCGCATTGAACGTGAAATCCCGTCGAGCGAGGTCGAGTTCGATCGAATCGACGAAGGACACGCTCGCGGGATGGCGCGCGTCTTCGTAAGGACCGTCGATGCGATATGTCGTGACCTCGACGATGCGCCTGCCCGTATTGACCGACACCGTTCCGTGCGCGGTTCCCGTTTCGTAGACGCGCATGCCGGCATCGACGCATACGCGTGCGACGTCCTGCCAGCGCGCCGATGTCGCCACGTCGACATCGTGGGCGTCGTCGCCTGCAAGCGCATCGCGCACGTAGCCGCCGACGACCCATGCCGATGCTCCGGTTCCTTCCAGAAGATCGAGAAGGGTTTCGACATCGGTGGAAAGGGATATGCGCGCGTTGGTGTCCATGAACCGATTCTAGTGGAAGCGTTGTGGAAATCCGAGCGATTTCAGCGAAAGATTTCGACGCTCGCGCATGAGATCGGGGCGGATGTCTTTTCATGCCGGCATTCCCATGCTTCGGAAATAAAATGTTACCTAGAAGGTGATAGATATTCGGCAACGCATGAATCGATATCTATGAAATAAAACATTAAAGCTGATGAGAGATGTATGAAACCATGCGTTGCCCGTACGTTCTTAGGGGAGGACCATGAGGAACTATCTGAAAGCTTCGGCATGCAACGGACGAAGACCCAAGGGCGCAGGCGCGCGTCGCCGTCATCCGCGGCCGAGGCTTATGCGCTCGATGATTTCCGAGCGTGACGTCCCCCGCGTGCTCATCGCGCCGACGGGCTTCGGGAAGACGACGCTCGCCGTCGAATACGCCGACGAGATCTTCGGATTCCGTTCGACCCATTGGATCGATGCCCGCGATACGCTTTTCATCCGCGACCTCGATGCGCAGACGGTGCTGCCGACGTTGCTCGAATACGGGGAAGAGGGATCGCTCGTCGTGTTCGACGATGTGCCGTATCTCGACGACGTTCGCGCCGAGTCGTTCTCCGAAGTCGTCGACGGCCTTATCGAGGCGGGTTGGGAGGTCGTCGTCGTGACCGAGCCGTCGTTCGAATCGGTGCTCGACCGCCATGCAGGATGCGTCGTCGTGGATTCCACGGATTTCCTGCTCGACGACGGGGAGCTGGCCTCGGTCGCCGCCGAGCGCGCCGTCGATCTGAAACCCGGCGCGGCCGGTTCGTTCGAGCCCGTCCGCGTGTGCGCTCTCGCATGGGGCGAGCCCGAGGACGAAGGGCGCTTTCTCGACGGGCTGACATCGGGGCTGCCTCACGATATCCAGCTCGCGCTCTTCGTCATGCTGGTCGCGCGCGAAGGGTCGTCCGAAGAGCTTTTCCATTTCGCGCGGGCGCTGAAGAAGGACACGCGTCGATTCATCGAAACGTACTATCCTTTCGTAGGCATCGATTCGGTCAATGAGGCCTTTTGCACGACGCCGCTTTCGATACCGCAGATCAAAAGGATCTTCTTCGCTTCGCTTGATTCCATCGTCTCGATCTCGGCTTTCTCGAGCGCCGACTCTCTCGTCATGAAGCTTGCGAAGCTGCTGTTCACCAAAGGGGAATTCTCGCGCGCCTGCGCTCTTGTGGGCGAGTTCGCCACCCGCTCCCGACGTCTTTCCTGGCTTGAGTCGAATCTCGAGGTCCTGTTGCATGCCGGGCAGCCCGGCCCTGTGCTCGAACTGGTCGAAGGGTTCTCGTCGACGAAGGCGCCGCTTCCTTCGGACGTGGCCACCGGCGCCATGCTTGCTTCTATCATGTTGGACGATTCCAAGGGCGCGTTGAGGATGGCTGCGCGCATCAGGGGAGACGCAGCGTGCGACGTATGGAGGCGTTGCCTCGCCGCGCTCGCGACGATGCGGTTCGGCAGCGAACGTCAGCGCATGGACGCACGCTCCTTCATCGAGAAGCACATGGACGAGCACTCGTTCGACCTCATGGCGAACGACGAAGGCATGCTGTCGGTTTCCCGCGCGATGCCCGCCGTCATGCGCGCGGCGTCTCTAGGCGAAGACGATATCGAAGGCGCGATCGCGCAGCTCGAGGATTGCGGAGATCGCATATGCGAAAGCAGGATCGGGATGCTCGTGCTCACGCGGCTCGTTGCCGATGCGGCGGCGGTCTGCGTCGACGATCCGACATGCGTGGAATGCGCCGCATGCGCCGACGATGCTTTCGAACGCGGCGTATCCGCCCTGCGCGGCCGACGCCGCCGCTTGGCGGTGCCCGATTCGGCCGAGGCGCTGCTGTACGGGGCCTTGGCGAAGCATGCGGATATGCGTGGCGTCTCCTTTCCGGATGACGATATCGAACGCAAGGGGCGCTGCGAGATCATGCTCCTTTCGCTTGCCGTTCAGAAGCGCCGTCTCGAAGAGCGTCGCGCGGAGCGTCGCAAGCACAGGGAACGCGTTCTGGTCGGAGAGGTCCGCGCTGCGAACGCGCATGTCATCGAACGTGTGGAACCTCTGTACATCCGCCTCTTCGGCGGCATGTCGATCACGCGCGGAGACGAAGCGATCGGACCCGAGAGGTTCGCGAAGCGCAAGGCGCGCACCCTGCTGGCCATTCTTGCCCTGAATAGAGGCCGGGAAGTTCCCCGTGCGAAGCTGCTCGACGCCCTGTGGCCCGGGTGCGACGAACGGCGTGCGCTGAACAACTTCTACTCGCTCTGGTCGGTGCTCAGGCGGGCGCTGGCGCTCGAATCGGGGGAGTGCCCGTACGTGGCGAAGCAGCATATGGGCTGCATGCTCGATATGCGATACGCGCGCTGCGACGTCGAAGAGCTTGACGAGCTCTGCAACGTGTTCAAGTACGAGCAGGTCGATCTTGAATCCTGGATCGGGGCGTATCGTCGTATCTGCGATGCGTATGCCGGGGACATCATGCCGTCGGAGACGGAGAGCGCCTATATCTCGATGTGCCGGGAGCGCTGTCGCTGCCGCATCACCGATGCGCTCGCGACGGGCGCGGACCGGCTCGTCGACGCCGACGAGCCGAAGGCCGCCTTATGGCTCGCCCAGACGGCCTTCGATCGCGACGATCGTCGGGAGGATCTCCATCAGACGTTGATGCGTGCGCAGATCGCCAACGGCCGGTTCGACGCCGCGACGGAGACCTATCACCATCTCTGCACCTATCTTCGCGATGATATGGGGCTTTCGCCGTCCGATGCGTCGCGCGGCCTGTATCAGCGCGTACTCGTGTGCGATGATGATGATTCTTTCCCTCGCCGCTTTCCGGGTGCCAAGGCGTGATGCACGCCCTGTGGTAAAGTTAACGCGATTTTCGTGCAGCCGCAGACGACGTGCGCCATGCGGCCGGCTTCCTATGACAGTGAAGAGGTTCAGATGGGACTGCTTACCAAGCTCCTTACGCTCGGCGAAGGCCGTCAGCTCAAGAAGTACCAGGCTATGGCCGCGCGTATCGGCGAGCTCGAGCCGCGCATGCAGGAGCTTTCAGACGAGGAGCTTTCCGCCCTCACGGCCGGCTATCGCGAACGCTTCGATGCGGGCGAAAGCCTGGACGACCTGCTTCCCGAGGCATTCGCGACGGTGCGCGAGGGAAGCGTTCGCTCGCTCGGCCTTCGGCACTTCGACGTGCAGCTCATCGGCGGCATGGCCCTGCACGAGGGTCAGATCGCCGAAATGAAGACCGGCGAAGGCAAGACGCTCGTGTCCACGCTCGCCGGCTATCTCAACGCCATCTCGGGCAAGGGCGTGCACATCGTCACGGTCAACGACTACCTCGCGCGCCGCGACAGCGAATGGATGGGCCGGGTGTACCGCGAGCTGGGCATGAGCGTCGGCCTCGTGCAGAACGGCATGCGTCCCGCCGCGCGCATCCCCGCCTATCGGGCAGACGTCACCTACGGCACGAACGCCGAATTCGGCTTCGACTACCTGCGCGACAACATGGTCACGCGCGCCGAGCGCCGCGTGCAGCGAGGGCATAGCTTCGCCATCGTCGACGAGGTCGACTCCATCCTCATCGACGAGGCGCGGACCCCGCTCATCATCTCCGGCGCTGGCACGAAGGCGGCGGAGACGTATCGCAGCTTCGCGCGTGCGATGCGCGGCCTCGTTCCCGACATCGACTTCGAGATCGACGAGGGCAAACGCACCATCATAGCGACCGAGGTCGGCCTTGCGAAAATCGAATCCCGCCTCGGCATCGACGACATCTATTCCGATCCGTCCGCACAGCTCGCGAATCATCTGCAGCAAGCGTTGAAGGCGCAGTTCCTCTTCCATCGGGACAAGGAATACGTGGTTTCCGACGGGCAGGTCAAGATCGTCGACGAGTTCACCGGCCGCATCATGGAAGGACGCCGCTATTCGGAAGGCCTGCATCAGGCCATCGAGGCGAAGGAGGGCGTGCGCATCCGCGAGGAGAACCAGACGCTCGCCACGATCACGTTGCAGAACTACTTCCGCCTCTACGAGAAGCTTTCGGGCATGACCGGCACCGCCATGACCGAGGACGCGGAGTTCCGCGAAATCTACAAGCTGCCCGTCGTGGCCATCCCTTCGAACAAGCCCGTCGCGCGCAAAGACGAGGACGACCTCGTCTACCGCACGATAGACGCGAAGTTCAACGCCGTTGCCGACGAGGTCGAAGAGCGCCATCGCGCGGGGCAGCCGTGCCTCGTGGGCACCGTGTCCATCGAAAGCTCGGAGCGCCTCTCGCGCATCCTCGACAAGCGCGGCGTCGCGCACGAGACCTTGAACGCCAAGAATCACGAGCGGGAAGCCCATATCGTCGCGCAGGCGGGCCGCGCGGGCGCGGTCACCATCGCCACGAACATGGCGGGCCGCGGCACCGACATCCTTCTGGGCGGCAACCCCGAGGTCCTCATGGAAGACGTCCTCTCCCAGCGCGGCATCTCCCTGGAAGAGGCGACCGACGTCCAGCGCGCCGAGGCCCTCGAGGTCGCGAAGGGCATCACCAAGGAAGAGCACGAACAGGTCCTTCGTGCAGGAGGCCTCGCCGTCATCGGCACCGAGCGCCACGAGTCCCGCCGAATCGACAATCAGCTGCGCGGCCGTGCCGGCCGTCAGGGCGATCCCGGTTTGACCCAGTTCTACCTGTCGCTCGAAGACGATCTGATGCGCCGATTCGGCGGCGACCGCATGGACAAGGTCGCGGCCGTGATGTCGCGCACGGAAATCCCCGAGGACATGCCCATACAGGCCGGCATCGTCTCGAAAGCGATCGAAAGCGCCCAGCACCAGGTCGAAGCGCTCCATTTCAGCGCGCGCAAGACCGTTCTCGAATACGACGACGTCATGAACCTGCAACGCACCGCCATCTACGAGGAGCGCAACGCGATTCTCGACGGCAAGGATCTTTCCTCGCGCATCGAGACGATCTTCGTCGACGCCATCACCGACCTCATCGAATCGTGCTGTCCCGAGCGCTCGGCGAGCGACGACTGGGATCTCAGGGCCATAAACGCCTGGGTCAGGAACATGACAGGACTTGAAGACTTCGATGCGTCCTCGATCGATCACGACGACAGCGCCGACGCTTTGGGCGATGCGATTCTGGACTATCTGCTGGGCGTGTACCGCAGCAAGGAGGCCGCGCTCGGAGAAGACGCGCTCAAGAAGCTCGGCAGCCAGGTCATGCTCAATATCATCGACGTCCGCTGGATGGCGCACCTGCAGGAGATGGACTACCTGCGCACCGGCATCGGGCTGCGCGCGCTCGGCCAGCGCGATCCGCTGACCGAATACAAAGACGAGGCCCACTCCGCGTTCGCCGCCTTGACCGCCGGCATGTACGAGGATTTCATGCGCACGATCCTGCGCCTGCAGATCGCGGCGCCCGAAGAGGCGCAGGCCGTCGAGGCGCCCGAGACAGACGTCCTCGAAGGACGCAACGTCAGCTACACGTCTCCCGAACAGACCTTGAGCGAATCGTCGATATCGCGCGATGCGGTCCGCCAGGCCGCTTCGGGCCGTCCTCCCGCGCCGGCGCCCCAGAAGGCCAAGACGTATCGCAAGGCCGACGAGGATCCCTATGCGAACGTCGGGCGCAACGACCCCTGCCCGTGCGGGAGCGGCAAGAAGTTCAAGAAATGCCACGGCGCGAATCGGTAGGCGCGTAGATGTCGGACGAAACCATCCCCACGCTCGATGAGCTCGCCGAGCGCCTCGCGGCCGCACGCGGCTATCTGCATATCGAAGAGAACGAGCGGCGCCTGCACGACCTCGACGCCGTCATTTCGCAGCCGGGATTCTGGGACGATGCGCAGGCGGCCCAGGCGACTTCCAAGCGCGCGAGCGACATTCGCTCGACCCTCGATGAATATCGCGCGGCCTGCGCGACGCTTGAGGACGCGCGGGCCGCTCTCGAGCTCATCGAAGAGGACGATGCGTTCGCCGTCGAATTCGACGAGCTGCGCGCAGGCCTGTCCAGCGCGCTCGATCGCATGGAGGTCGAATCCTGGTTCACCGATCCTTCCGACGCATGCGATGCCATCGTGTCCGTCAATCCGGGTTCCGGCGGGCTTGAAGCCCAGGACTGGACCGACATGCTCTATCGCATGTACGTGCGCTACGCCGAGAAGAAGGGCTGGAAGGTCAAGCTCCTCGACGTGGTGCCCGGCGAAGTCATCGGCCTCGATCGCGCGGTCGTGCAGATCGAAGGAAAGAACGCCTTCGGCATGCTGCGCAGCGAGCACGGCGTGCATCGGCTCGTGCGCATCTCCCCGACCGACGACAAGAAACGCCGTCAGACGACCTTCGCCGGCGTCGAGGTGCTCCCCGTCGTCGAAGACGACATCGAAGTCGAGATCAATCCTTCGGACGTACGCGTCGACGTATACCGTTCGAGCGGCCCCGGCGGCCAGTGCGTCAATACGACCGACTCGGCAGTCCGTCTCACGCACCTGCCGACCGGAATCGTCGTGACCTGCCAGAACGAGAAGAGCCAGCTGCAGAACAAGGAATCGGCATTCAAGGTCCTGCGTGCGAAGCTCTACGAGCTCGAGCGGCAGAAGCGCGAGGATGAGATGGACGCCCTGCGCGGCGAGAAACGCGACAACAGCTTCGGCAGCCAGATACGCAACTATGTGCTGTATCCTTATCAGTTGGTGAAGGACGTGAGGAGCGGCGTCGAGACGGGCAACGTCGACGCGGTCCTCGATGGCCAGATCGATGAATTCGTCATCGGCTATCATCGGTGGCGCGTCTCCCAATAGGAGACGGCGATGGGCTCCATTGAAAGGAAAGAACGAGTGGACCTGCGAGAATTGAAGGATAAGGCCGTCGACGTCCGCATCGACGTCATCGAGATGCTCTCCAAGGCCGGAAGCGGGCATCCGGGCGGATCGCTTTCGAGCGCCGACATCCTGACGGCCCTGTACTTCGGCGGCATTCTCGAGCACGATCCTGGGAATCCCACGCTGGAACGACGCGATCGCTTCGTTCTGTCGAAGGGCCATGCGGCTCCCGTGCTGTACGCGACGCTTGCCGAGTCGGGGTATTTCCCCGCCGAGGAGCTGGCCACCCTCCGAAAGCTCGGCAGCAGGCTCCAGGGGCACCCCGACCGCCTCAAGCTTCCCGGCGTGGAGGTTTCGACGGGCTCTCTCGGCCAAGGGCTTTCCATCGCGTGCGGTCTTGCGTGCGGCCTGTTCCTCTCCGGTTCCGCCTCGAGCGTCTTCGCGCTTCTCGGCGACGGCGAATGCCAGGAGGGTCAGGTTTGGGAAGCGGCCATGTTCGCCGCCCATCGCAGGCTCGACAATCTGGTCGCGATCGTGGATCGTAACCGTCTGCAGATCGACGGGCGCGTGGCCGATGTCTGCGACCTTGATGACCTGGGGGATAAGTTCCGTTCGTTCGGCTGGCAGGTCTTCGCCTGCGACGGCAACGACATGGAGGCCGTCGTCGACACGCTTGCCTGCGCCAAAGAGACGCATTCGGGGAAGCCGAAGGTCATCGTGGCGGAAACCACGAAGGGCAAGGGCGTTTCGTTCATGGAAAACCAAGCCGGCTGGCACGGCAAGGCGCCGAATGCCGAGCAGGCGCAGCTCGCCGTCGCCGAGCTTTCCCTCGAGGAGGAATAGACATGGCAGAAAAGCGCGCGACCCGTGCGGCATACGGCGAGACGCTCATAGAGCTCGCCGGGGAAGGGGTTCCCGTCGTCGCGGTCGACGCCGACCTTTCCGGGTCCACGACCACGGGGAAGTTCAAGGTCGCGTATCCGGACCGTCATTTCAACGCAGGCATCGCCGAGCAGGACATGATCGGCATCGCCTCGGGTCTCTCGTTGACGGGCAACGTCGCCTTCACCGGATCGTTCGCCGTCTTCGGCACCGGCCGCGTGTACGACCAGATCCGCAACACCGTATGCTATTCGAAGCTCGATGTGAAGGTCGCGCCGACGCATGCGGGCATCTCCGTCGGGCCCGACGGAGGCAGCCATCAGATGATCGAGGACATCGCGCTCATGCGCGTTCTGCCCAATATGCGCGTTCTCGTCCCCGCCGACTACACGGCCGCCAAAGCGGCCATCCGCCTCGCCGCACGTACGCCGGGTCCGGTGTACGTGCGCATGGGTCGCGCATCCGTTCCATGCGTGTACGACGACGGCGTTCAGCTTGAAATGGGTCGTGCCTATGTGCTGCGCGAAGGCACAGACGTCACGATCGTCGCCGCAGGCGTGGAGATAGACGAGGCCATGAAGGCCGCTGACGCCCTTGCGGGCCAGGGCGTGTCCGCGGAGGTCGTGGACGCCTTCTGCATCAAGCCCCTCGATGCCGGAACCATTCTCGCCTCCGTGGCGAAGACCGGCTGCATCGTGACCGCCGAAGAGCATTCCGTCATCGGGGGCCTCGGCGGGGCGGTAAGCGAGCTTCTCGCCGAGGCGCATCCCGCGCCTCTCGAGCGCGTCGGCATGCGCGACTGCTTCGGCACCTCGGGCGAATTCGAAGAGCTGCTCGCATACTTCCATCTTGACGCCCCCTCCATCGTCGAGGCCGCGCTCAAGGTCATCGCGCGCAAGGAAGCGAAGGAGCATATCGCCGGTTCGCGGGCGTGATGCGCCCGTCTTGCGCGCGGCAGTCCCGCGTTTTCGTCGGATGCGGATTCTGTGGCCGCTTGACGTGCGGTTTGCTTGAGTTGATACAATATGGGCCGGTAGTCCAGTACACACTGATTGAACGGAGCATTCTGTGGCTAATCCAAACGACGCGCGGCCGCGCGTTCGGCGGGCAACGGGGGCCATTCCTCGTTCCCATGCCGCTCGCGACGCTTCCGCGCCCGATGGGCACGATGCGGTCGACCAGGGAACGGGCGTCATGCCTCCCGTCGGCGCAACGGCCCGTCGCTCCCAGGTTCGCGGCGCCCATGCGACGCCCGACCTCTCCACGTCCCTTCCGACCCTGAACGTCGAAGACGTCCAGCAGCCTCTCGGCGCGCCGGTCGTCACCTTCGACCACGTCACCATGGTGTATCAGGCCCAGCCGAACAAGCCGAGCCTGCACGACATCTCGGTGAAGATCTATCCAGGCGAGTTCATCTTCCTGGTCGGGCATTCGGGTTCGGGCAAATCGACGTTCATCCGTCTGATCACGCGCGAGCTTCAACCCACCGACGGGAAGATCTACATCGACAAGATCGATCTGACCCGCATGCGCAGCGGCCAGGTGCCCAAGCTGCGCCGCAATATCGGCTGCGTCTTCCAGGACTTCAAGCTTCTGCCGAACAAGACCGTCTTCGAGAACGTCGCGTTCGCGCTCGAGGCGATCGGCAAGAGCCGTCACGTCATCAAGACGCAGGTTCCCGAGGTCTTGAGGCTCGTCGGCCTTCAGGACAAGCTCAACAAGTATCCCGACCAGCTCTCAGGCGGCGAGCAGCAGCGTGTCTCCATCGCGCGCGCCATCGTCAACCGTCCGCCGCTTCTGGTGTGCGACGAGCCTACGGGCAATCTCGATCCGCAGACCTCGCGCGGCATCATGGATCTTCTCGTGCGCATCAACAAGACCGGCACCACGGTGCTCGTAGCCACGCATGACCGCGAGATGGTGGACAACATGCGCAGGCGCGTCATCGCCCTTGACGGCGGCCAGCTCACGCGCGACCAGAGCAGGGGGGTGTACGGCTTCGATGTCTAGTCTGTTCTATTTCTTCAAGGAATCCCTGACCGGATTCTCCCGCAACCTCAGCACGACGCTGGGGTCGATCATTACGATTTTCCTGTCTCTGCTGATCATCGGTGTATTCCTGGTTGGCGGCGGAATCGTCGACAACATCGTCAACTCGGTCGAGGACAAGGTTTCCGTCACGGCGTACGTTTCCGACGATGCGAATCAGAACGACATCAACGCCGTCATGAAGACCATCGAAGGCATCTCGGGCGTCCAGAGCGTCGGCTTCACGACCAAGGACGAAGCCATGGAGAACTTCAGCAATTCCATGAGCTCGAATCCCGAGATCGTCGAGCAGCTCGACGGCATGAATCCGCTGCCGGCCTCCATCGATATCGAGCTGTCCGACGCGCAGCAGGTTGAAAGCGTGGTCGGCGCCATCGCATCGAACGCGTCCTTCAAGGAGATCTGCGACAGTCCCGACGATCCGTCCGACAGCCTGAAATACGGCGGTCAGGAGACCATCGAACGCCTGTTCAGCGTTACGAATTACGTGCGCTACATCGGCGTCGCGCTCATCGCGCTGCTCGTCTTCATCGCGCTCGTCTTCATCAACAACACGATTCGTCTGGCCATTCTCGCCCGCAGCCGGGAGATCTCCATCATGCGGCTCGTGGGCGCTTCCAACGGCTTCATTCGCGGGCCCTTCCTGATGGAAGGCGCTCTCCATGCGCTTATCGGCGCCGGTCTGGCCATCGTCTTCCTGGAGATCCTGCGCCGCGTCGCGCTTCCCCAGGTCTCCACGGCCCTCATGTGGCTGCCCATCGCTCTGTCTTCGGTGACCTATGCGCGCATCTATCTCACGCTGGTCGTCGCCGGCTTGATCATCGCGGCTGTGGGCTCCATGTTCGCGATGCGTCGCTACCTCAAGGTGTAGCGGGCGTTTCGGACGGGACGCATGGGCTCTCTGAAACATAGCAAGCATGTCTCCGATCAGGAGCGGCGCGACGTCAGGATCTTGAAGGCGCTTTTCGTC
This sequence comes from Slackia exigua ATCC 700122, assembly GCF_000162875.1. GTDB lineage: Bacteria > Actinomycetota > Coriobacteriia > Coriobacteriales > Eggerthellaceae > Slackia > Slackia exigua. The sequence goes on along the minus strand of NZ_GG700630.1, from coordinate 504,300 downwards.
CTCGTCCTGGCGTTCGCGCTTTTCGCGCTCGGGTTCCTCGTGCGCGGGTACGACCCCCTGATGGAGAGGCTGGGCGTGAATTCCGTTTCCGTGCCGGCCCCGGTCGCATCCAACGCGTCCATGCAGGTTTCCGATGTGGCGAACCATCTGTCGGAAGTCATGAGCATCATCTCCTCCGACAGCGTCGATTCGTACGACGAATCGAGCGCGACGAACGCCGTGCTGGGAGCGTTCTTGGAGTCGACGGGCGATTCCTATGCGCGCTATTACGATGCCGATCGCTACTCGGCTTACGTCGATTCGTCTTCGTCCGATTATCCCGGAGTCGGCGTATTCTTCTCCGAATACAACGGCAAGGCGTACGCGCTCGACGTGTTCGAAGGCTCGTCCGCCGCCGAAGCGGGGGTGAAGCCCGGCGATTTCGTCGTGGCGATCGACGGGGATTCCTCCCAGGACTGGTCCGCGACCGAAGCCATCAACGCGGTGCAGCGCGAGTCCGGCTCGACCGTCGTCATACGCTGGCGACATGCCGAGAGCCTCGATTCGACGGGCGGCGAAGAGTTCACGACCACGTTGACGACGGGAAACTACGAGGAACCAAACGTCACGACGCAGCTGACGAACAAGGTCGGCTACATCTCGCTCAAGCAGTTCACCTCTAATTCCGATGCCCTCGTGCGCGAGGCCATCTCCGAGCTGACCGACGAAGGCGCGCGCTCTTTCGTGCTCGACCTGCGCGACAATCCGGGCGGATATCTTTCGAAGTCGGTCGATGTCGCCTCGCTGTTCATCAAGAGCGGCACGGTCGTCGAGATCGATACGCTGACTACCTCCACGACGCGCGAGGTGTCGGGCGACCTTGCCACGGAAGCTCCGCTCGTAGTGCTGGTGAACGGCAATACCGCCGGTTCGGCCGAAGCCCTCGCCGCCGCCCTTCGTGATCTCGATCGCGCGGCTATCGTGGGGACGACGACGATGGGGAAGGGGTCGGTGCAGGTCACGCGTCCCCTCTCGTTCGGCGGTGCCCTGCGCTACACGGCGGCGCGCTACGTGTCTCCCAGCGGGTATGCCATCGACGGCGTCGGCGTCTCGCCCGACGCGTCCGTCGCGATGGATAGCGACTCCTCGACGGACCGTCAGAAGGAAGTCGCCGTCGAAACCGCGCAATCCCTCATCAAGAACTAGTCTCGCCATGCCCCATCCTCGTACCCGCCGCCTTCGAACGAGAAGGACGGCTCGAGTCCTGCCGGAAGGCGTGCTCGAGGTCATGCCGTCCGGGTATGGTTTCGTGAAGACCGCGGAAGGCGAGTTCTTCATTCCCGAATCAGCCATGAAATCAGCCTTCGACGGCGATGTCGTCGCTGTTTCCCGAGCATCCGGTGGAGATGGGAATCGTCGGGCGCGGCGTACGGATCGACCGCAAGGACGCGTCGCGCGCGTGGTGACGCGTGCGCATGCGTCGATCGTGGGACGCTACGAAATCGCCGAGCCGTATGGAGTCGTCGTTCCTGAAGATCCGCGCATCAGGCATGATATCTTCACGCTGCGCAGGGATGCGTCGACGGCGCGCGAGGGCGATATCGTACGCGTGCGCATCACCGCCTATCCGGAAGCGGGACAGCCTGCATTCGGCAGCATCGAAGAGGTCGTGGGACACGAGGGCGATGCGGGCATCGATGTCGATCTCATCGTCGCGCGCCATACGCTTGCGACGTGCTTTTCCGATGATGCGCTCGCGCAGGCGGCATCCGCAGAGGCGGGCATCGATCGCGCGCTTCGAGACGAAGGGTATCGCGACCTGCGGCATCGCATCACGTTCACCATCGATCCTTCGGACGCCCGCGATTTCGATGACGCATTGTCGTTCGACGAGGTCGACGGGTTGCTGCGCGTCGGCGTGCACATCGCCGACGTTTCCCGCTATGTTTCCTGGGCGACGCCGCTCGATTTCGAAGCGCGGGCACGGGCGACGAGCGTGTATCTTGTCGATCGCGTGCTCCCCATGCTTCCTGAGAAGCTGTCGAACGACATATGCTCGTTGAAACCGAATGTCGCCCGTCGTGCCGTGACGGTCGACCTGTATTACTCGCATGCGCTCGAGCTTGTGCGGGTGGACGCCTATCCTGCCGTCATCGAGTCGAAGGCGCGATTCGTCTATGAGGATGTCCAAGCTTGTCTGGAATCGATGCGCGCCCTCGGATCGTCGGATCTCGAAGGGCGGGAAACGCCGCGGTATGCATGCTCGGCCGACGAGCTTTCGGGCTCTTGCACGCTCGACGGCGCTCTTCGGTCGGCTTTGGGGTCATCCGTTGCAGGCGACGATATGCACGGCATACGCGCCATCGCAGCACGTCTCGAATCCCTTCATCGGATCGCGCGGGCGCTTAGGGCGCGTCGTGCGCGTGCGGGAGGCATCGATTTCGACCGCGAAGAGACGAAGGTGCGTCTCGACGATCAGGGACGCCCCCTTTCAGTCGATCTTCGACGGAGAAACGACGCGACCTCTCTTGTGGAAGAGGCGATGATCTCGGCGAACGAAGCGGTTGCTCGCATCATGCGCGATGCCGGCGCTGCGTGCATCTACCGTGTGCACGAGGCGCCCGACTCGGGCGACTTGATCGATATCGTTCCCATCTTGGATGAATTCGGCTACGACGATGCGGTTTCCCTTTCCGCGTTCGCCATGGGATCTCCCAAGGCAGTGCAGGCGGTCCTTGCGCGGGCGCACGGCCGTCCCGAAGGTTCGCTCGTCTCCATGTTGGTGCTTCGGGCCATGAAACAGGCGCGGTATGCGCCGGAATGCCAGCCTCATTTCGGTCTTGCGAGCGCGGCCTACCTGCATTTCACGAGTCCTATCAGACGCTATCCCGATCTTATGGCGCACCGCCTGCTGAAAGCCGTGCTGCGGGGACGCGACGGCACGACGTCTGCGCAAGAGGCGGCGCTGCCGGACATAGCCGACCATGCCTCTCGGCAAGAGAAGGTCGCGGAGACGGCGGCACGGGAATCGCAGGAGCTCAAGATGTACGAGCTCCTTTCAGAACATATCGGCGAGCCGTTCGACGGCATGGTTTCGGGCGTTTCGACATCGGGGTTCTACGTGCGCATCGAAATGGGTGCGGAGGGATTCGTGCCGATGCGCGATCTAGGAGAATTCTTCCATCTCGATTCAGCGCGTCGCATGCTTTCAGGGGTCGAGAGCGGTGATGTCGTGCGGCTGGGAGATGCAGTGCGCATTCGCGTCGTCGCCGTCTTTCCCTATGCGCGCACGGCAACCTTCGCTCTTGCATCGAACAGGCGGGCTTCACGGCATTCGCGTGCTTCCTGGAGACCTCGATGAGGCTCGCGTCGATGCACGCGTAGTCGCTATAATAGGAAAGTTACCGCTGCAATGCGCTCCGAGGCGGGGCCGGTATGCGAGAGGAGGATGCACGCATGTCTCGTGAGAAGAAGCCGATCGCGAAGAATCGCAGGGCGTTCCATGACTATGAGATCATCGAGACGTTCGAGGCGGGCATCGTCCTTTCCGGGACCGAGGTCTGTTCGCTTCGAGAAAACAACTGCCAGCTCACCGATACGTTCGCGCTTATCCGGCATGGCGAGGCATGGCTGCATGGCCTGCATATTCCGCCGTATTCGCATGGCAACATCGCGAATCGCGAGCCGGATCGCGTGCGCAAGCTTCTGCTGCATCGTCGTCAGATCCGCTATCTCGAGCAGAAGACGAGGGATGCAGGCATGGCCATCGTGCCGATCAGCGTGTACTTCGACGCGAATGGCCGTGTCAAGGTCGAAATCGCCGTTGCGCGCGGCAAGAAGCTCTATGACAAGCGCGCCGCGATGGCAGAGCGCGATTCCAAGCGGGAAATCGAGCGTGCGATGAAGGTGCGCTCGCGGTAAGGGGGATGCATGTCGTTGTTCAAGAGGAAGGCCAAGAGCACCGCGCGCTCGGTTCTATCAGGCATGAAGAGCTCGAATGCCGCGTCTCGCGCATCGTCTGCGAAAGGTGGCGGCAAGGACGAGGAACTTGAAGCGCTGAAGGCCCAGCTCGAGGAAGAACGTGAGAAACGCCTGCGTGCCGAATGGCGCATCATGTACGATGCCGGCTGCGACGGCGAGTGCGAGGAATGCGCATACTACGATGTCTGCGACGGCGACTTCGTGGATGAGGAAGAATTCATATCTGAACAGCCGAAGACCGAGAAGCCGGAGGTCGAGAAGCCGAAAGCGGGCACGCCTCAGGTCGAGGAGTCGGAGGTTGCGACTGCGCAGCAGTCCGAGGATGGAGGCGCATCCAATGTCGAGGATTCGGCTGCGGATGCGGTCGTCGATCCTGAGGAAGAGGCGCTTTGCGAGCAGGAGCGCGCGCTGTACGCGGAGGCGGCGGCATACTATGCGGCCGGCTGCGACGGCGACTGCGACACCTGCGCGTATTACGACTACTGCCCGGCCGAGGAAGAAGATCCCGATACGGAGGAGCTTGCATTCGGCGTGACGCAGGGAGACGTGAAGAGCTTCGCGAAGGGCGGCATGGACCTCGCACGCGAGACCGCTGCCACGATGAAGGACCTCAAAGAGGCATCGGACGAATTCCGCGATCTCGTTGACGTTCGCCAGTGGTTCAAGTAAGATAGCTCGCCCCTCGCGTTGACGAGCGGCGTGCCCCTTGATAGGGTGGATGCCAGGCACCTACATAATCGAACGGCTGAACGCCGTCGAACCCTTCGGGCGGGAAGCGCGGGTGCGCCGCGCCCGAAGCCTCATATTGGGGGCGACCGGTTTCGACATGGCAGTTTTGAACCGAAGAGCAGGCCGTGGTCTCCTCGCCACGATAAACAGGGGTACCGTCAAGTTAATTGGCAACAAGAACTACTCTGGGCAGTACGCCCTTGCTGCTTAATTTATAGCAGCTCGTCAACCCGGGCCTTTCCCCATCCCGGCGCGACGTCATTCCGGGGAACGCTCGCACGTCACGTGACCGGTATGGTCGTGCGCTAAGACGGAACCGGTATGGACGCATCAAGCCCGTCTGCAGGCGTGATGCGTTCGAGATCGAATGCAGACTAAGCTTGTAGAGCCTCGGGGATGAGCTGGTATGGACCGGAGTTCGACTCTCCGCGCCTCCACCACGCGTTCGCAGCCTGCCATCTGGATAATCCCAGGTGGCAGGCTGTTTTCAGTTTGTTGTGATTACAACGGAACGGTGAAAATCGTTCAAAATTGATCGTAAATCGTCACGACATCGGCCAATGCATGTCCGATGCATACAGCGGCGATGTTCGATATGAGCCGTTGCATTCGCAGTAAAGATTCAAGGCATAATAGATTAGTTCACGAATGTTTTGTTTCAGAAAGGGGTGGTCGCGATGAACAGTGCGATTGTATATGTGCACGGGAGGGGCGGCTCTCCAAAGGAAGCTGATCGATATAGGCAGCTCTTTAGACATGCATACGATGTCATAGGCTTTGATTACGCATCGGCGTATCCATGGGAAGCGCAGCTCGAGTTCCCTGCATATTTCAGTTCGCTCCATTCCCGATACAGCAAGGTCCTTCTTATCACTCAGAGCATAGGCGCTTACTTCTCTTTGGTCTCGTTATCCGAGATGCCGATCGAAAAAGCGATGATCATCTCGCCAATCGTGGATATGGAGAAGTTGATCCTTGCAATGATGGAGCGAGCGGGCGTGACGGAGGACGAGCTTCATGCCCGAAGCGAGATAAAAACGCCGTCCGGCGAGCGGCTGTCATGGACCTATCTCACGTTCGCCAGGGAACATCCGATCACCTGGGGTATTCCTACCAGCATTCTTTATGCGGAGAACGATGCTATAACCAGCCTGGATGCCATAACGGATTTTGCGCGTACGACGAGCTCGGAGCTTACCGTCATGCCTGATGGCGAGCATTGGTTCCATACGGAAGACCAGATGAGGTTCTTGGACGACTGGATAACGAGAAGCATCCCCGCGTCTATTCCTCGGCCCGCGGCCAGACGCGCCAGGCTATGAAGGTAAGGCCGGCTATGGGGATGATGCCTCCCGTCCAATTGCTGTCGGACGCCGCGATCATGAGTCCCGCCTTCACGCAGAGAACGGCCGTCACCGCAAGACAGACCGCCGCGATGATTTTGTCGCGCAGCGCATGCGCAGGCTTCGCCGGCTCCTGCATTTCGATTTCGGCTTCCGTTGCCTCGTCGTCCGAGCTTCGCGTATCAGCGTCTATTTCGTCCGCCGCGACCCTTGCCGTCGTATCCGACGTCGCGCGATGTATGCGGACTGCGTTCGTACGCATGCGTATCCTGCCTTCCATCCCTGCACTATTGCCGGTAATACGAGAGGAAATCGCCGATCTGCTCCATGGCTTCGCTTAAGACCTCGATGCGGGGCAGGTAGACGATGCGGAAGTGATCGGGCTCGTGCCAGTTGAATCCTCCGCCGTGCACGATGAGGATCTTCTTCTCCTTCAGCAGGTCGAGCGCGAACCGCTCGTCGTTTTCGATCGCGAATTTCTTCACATCGAGCTTGGGGAAGATATAGAAGGCGGCCTTCGGCTTCACCACGCTGATGCCGGGAATGTCCTTGAGGGCATTGTAGACGTATTCGCGCTGCTCGTAGATGCGCCCGCCGGGCACGATGTAATCGTTGACGCTTTGGTGTCCGCCGAGGGCCGTCTGCACGATGGACTGCGCGGGGACGTTCGAGCAGAGGCGCATGTTGGACAGCATATTGAGGCCCAGGATATAGTCCTCGGCCAGGCGCTTGTTGCCCGAAAGGATCATCCAGCCGATGCGGTAGCCGGCGATCATATGGGATTTCGAGAGCCCGCTGAACGTGATGCAGAACAGGTCGGGGGCGAGCGAAGCGATGCTCACGTGCTCTTCGCCATCCATGACCAAGCGGTCGTAGATTTCATCGGAGAAGATCATGAGCCGGTGCTCGCGCGCGATGTCGACGATTTCCTGCAGGACTTCTCGAGGATAGAGCGCGCCGGTCGGGTTGTTCGGGTTGATGATGACGATCGCTTTGGTGCGGGTTGTGATCTTGGCGCGCATGTCGTCGATGTCCGGATACCAGTCGGCCTGCTCATCGCAGATATAGTGTACGGGGGTTCCGCCCGCGAGCGTGGCGCATGCGGTCCACAGGGGGTAATCAGGCGAGGGAATGAGGATTTCGTCGCCCGAATCGAGCAAGGCCTGCATGCAGAGGTTGATGAGCTCGCTGACGCCGTTGCCGGTGTAGATGTCGTTCATGGTGACGTTCGGAAGCTTCTTGAGCTGGGAATACTGCATGATAGCCTTGCGGGCCGAGAACAGTCCGCGGCTATCGGAATATCCTTCGCAATCGGGAAGCTGGCGCGCCATGTCGTACACGACCTCGTCGGGTGTGTGGAATCCGAACGGGGCGGGATTGCCGATGTTGAGCTTCAGGACATGCGTGCCGGCCTCCTCCATGCGGCTCGCCTCGTCGACGACGGGTCCGCGCACGTCGTAGAGCACGTTGTCGAGCTTGGAGGACTTCCTGAAGAGACGCCGCGCGCCTTCGGCTTCGGCGGTCGCCGAGGGAGCGGATTTCGTATCGGGGGATAGGCGAGAGGCTGGTCGTACGGTTTTCGTGCGGCCGTTGGCATGCGAGATTCCGGGTGTTTCGGCTCTGTGCGTTGGGGCGGGCGTCGGCATACTTGAAGAAGACTCCTTTGCCGACGCCTCCGTCGTTCCGCGCAGAAGCCAGTCTTGCGTGACGCCGAGCGCTTCCGCGAGGAAGGAAAGCGTTTCGGCACGAGGGGTGGTCTTTCCGCTCAAATATTGGCTGAGCTGGCTTTTTCCGAGTTTGCGGCCCTGTATCTGCGCCGTGCGCACAAGGTCGACCTGCTTGAATCGCGCGGCCGCCATCGCCTCGCGCAGGCGGGATGCGAAGGTTTCTTCCATGAGCGTATCCTTCCGTAGTTCAGTGATTAAATTGAACTAGCACGGAAGAATACCATGATTCATTGAACTTGAACCGCATTCGGTGCGTTTCGTTCGTTTTAAGTTCAAATATACAGGGTTTCTGAACTATAAAGGGGATAATGCGAACGCATTCGACGTGCCATGCGCTTCGCTTCATGTCGCATGCGGAAGGGAGGGGGATCGTCGCTGAATCGGATCTCTTCTTCCCGCGCGCGTGGTATGGTGTTTCAGGATTCATCGCCGCGCGAGGAGGCTTCATGCAAGAGCAGATTTCGACTCTTTCACCAGAAGACGTCCGAACACTTTCGAAGAAACCCTATGCGGTTTGGTGGTATGCATTTCCCATCGTCCAGGTTGCGTTGCTGTTCTGCTTCTTTTTCCTGATGGGCGCCAATGACGATGACGGGCCGTACGACCTTATCATCATCCTGTATCTTGCGTCTGCGTTGATCAATGCCATTTGGGCGTTCGTGCATACGTCCCCTGCGTATGAGGAATACCTCATGAGGTCCCTTGTCATCGTGCGGTATGCGACGGTGCCGTTTTATCTGGGATTCTTCATGTTCGGAGTGTTTGCGAGCATTGTGCTCGCATTTTTCACCGGCCCCTTCGGCGCCCTGTTCTTCATGCTCGTGGACTATCTGATCCTTCTTTCGTTCGTTCCTTGGGGACTCGCGTATTTCATCTGCCTTCGGCGGTCGGGCCAGATGGGCGTCATCATGATGCTTGTGAACATCGCCCTTCAGTTCTGCTTCGTGCTCGACGTCATCGACACGATCGCCGTCGTGTCGGTTTGGAAGCGCAGGCTCATTCCCGCGAGCATCGCCGTCATCGTCTTCATGACCATGGTGATTGGCGCCTTCCTCTGCATGGTCATGCTGGGGTAGGACGCCCGAAGGCGGTTTCGTGCCTCGGCCTATGCGGAGATGGGGTCGCGCGGGCTTCGGAGGACATGCCGGGGATGCGGGCATGAGGACAGCTGCATGCGCTATCGATTCCGCACGCCTGTCATCTCTGGGCTCTCGTCAGTCGTCCAGCTCTCTCGCCAAGGCTTCTGCGGCTTTGCGGGCTTGCGACCAGGCGAGGTAAAGGGCGAGAACCGCAAACCCGAAGACGAAGATGCCGAATGCGGCTCCCATAAGGAAATTTGCCAGCAGATATGCCTGCTCGAATCCTACGAGCTGCACTTCGGCGATGGTGCGCACGGCAGAGAGGGCGCAGGAGAAGACGACTGCGGATCCGGCGGAATAGGCGAGGGTGAATCCGAGCGGAAACGAGGCGTTATGGCCGAACTTCGATCCGCAATAGACCCCCTTTGCCTGCTGGGTATTCGCCACGACGATGCATGCGATGGCTATGCATGCGAAGAGCGCCGATACGACCGCGCTCAAGGCGGCTTTCACCTCTTCGGTCATGATGTCGAGATGATGGACGTCCATGAGCTGCACGTACGACATCAGATAGAACGCGATGACCATGATGCCTGCGATGAGGAACCAGAAAGGTTTCTTGAACGCGCGATCTCCCTCGGTTTCCTCGCACTCGTCGGCGGGCTTCATGTAATCGTTCCAGGTTTTCATCAAACTAGTCATGAGATTTCCCCTCGATCCAGAACAGGTCGTTCAACGTGCACCCAAGCGCACGGCAGATGGCTATGCAGAGATTCAACGTCGGGTTGTAGCCGCCCGCCTCGATGAGCCCTATGGTCTGCCTCGTGGCGCCTACGGCCGCGGCAAGATCGCCTTGCGACATGTCGCGCGCCGCACGGGCGGCTTTCATGCGAAGGTTCTTCTGCCCTTCCATATGCCCGCCTTTCGTCTGTAAGATATATCGTGCATTACTGTGCAGTATGCGATATACATTGCATAGTGTCAAATATATATTGCAAAAAGAATGAAATAGAAGGAATTATTCTTTTGCTCGGCGTGAAGACCGATGATGCGCGCAGCGCGTGGGGCGTGTTGCTTCCAAGCGCTAGGCATTGCGCACGTACGCTTCGAGCGCTATGTGCCGCGCGCACGCATATCCGTCGGGCGCCATGGGGCGTTGTGCATTTCGCGTCTGCATGCGATGCGTCGCATGCGGTAGGGCATTGCGGCGCATCCATTCTGCCGGGGGAGTGGTATCGTTGGACCGAACATCTGGTTCGCATCGAATGCATCGCAGTCGTTTTCGCATGACAGAAGGAGCGCGAACATGCCGAAGGAGCATCCGTCCATCGATCAATGGCTCGCAGAAGCGAAGGCCGACCCAAGCGCCGCGCAGTGCGGCATGTACCTGACGCACAACGGCGTCGTGCGCGTCACGCCTAAGCGTCAGGTGCGCGAAGGCGTCGAAGGTCTGGGAGAGGTGTCGCAGGTCGATTTCAGCTACGATGCGGCGGGCGTGGATGCCGCCGTTGCCGAAGCGCTCACCTGGCCAGGCGTCTACTACGTGCGCGTGTGGCTCAACGAAGGAGTGCTCAAGGTGGGCGATTCCATCATGTACGTGCTCATCGGCGCCGACATTCGTCCGCACTGCGTGGATGCTCTGCAGAAGCTCGTCGGAAAGATCAAGAACGACCTTGTTGTGGAACGGGAGATCTACGCGTAAAGAAGTGTGCTCGTATTTCCCGGTCCTCGTTTTCGGGGATCGCCATCGCCCGCGTGTTCGCCGCGCGCGGCTCGTGAATCGACGTCGAGGGTGCGAGGCGAGCGGATGCCCGAGGAGAGCGTACGTTCGCCGCATGCGTCGTATGAATCGACGGCTTGGAAACCCCTCGTTCACGTTCGTATGCCATAATGCGAAAACTCATGTTCAGACGAGGGAAGAAGAGACCGATGCTTGAGAAGAGAGAAACGGGCCAGGCCGAATCCGCGGCCGCTACGGCCGCCGTCGAAGAGGCGCGCCTCCAGGAATCCGGAGGCGGGGCGATCGGACCGAACGGGTTCGCGCTGCTGCCCATAATCGTGTTCCTGGTGCTCTATCTGGGGTCGGGCGTGTACTTCGAATACGTCAGGCCCATTGACGGGCAGATGGGCTTCTACGTGATCTCGGTCGTCGTGGCGTTCATGGTCGCCCTGACCGTGGCGCTCGTGCAGAACAGGTCGCTTTCCTTCGATGAGAAGATCCGCCATTGCGCGCGCGGCATCGGGGACGAGAACATCGTCATCATGCTGTTCATCTTCCTGTTCGCCGGAGTGTTCAGCGGTTTGGCAAGTGCGGCCGGCGGTGCGGAGAGCACGGCGAACATGATGCTTTCGGTCATTCCGTCGAACTTCGCCATTCCGGGGCTCTTCCTTATCGCGGCCATCATCTCGCTTGCGATGGGGACGAGCACGGGCACGGTGTCGGTCTTGGCCCCCATCGCCGTCGCCGTGTCGGCGAATGCCGATCTGAACCTTGCATTTTGCGTGGCGAGCGTCATCGGTGGCGCCATGTTCGGCGACAACCTCTCGTTCATCTCCGACACGACGATCGCATCCACGAAAACCCAGGGTGCGGCCATGAAGGATAAGTTCTACGAGAACGCGAAGATCGCCATTCCCGTCGCACTCGTTTCCATGGTCGTCATCGCCGTCGTCGCATCTTCTTCGGCGCCTGCGTCTGTGGGCACCTACGAGTTCAACCCGGTGCTCGCCGTACCGTACTTCGTCGTGCTCATCCTCGCCATGACCGGCATGAACGTGCTTCTGGTGTTGACGATCGGCATTCTGCTCATGCTGCTGACGGGCGTTGCCGCCGGCACGCTTTCCTTCGTGAGCGCGTTCACGTCCATGGGTACCGGCGCGACCGGCATGTTCGAAACCATGATCGTGACCATCCTGGTCGCGGCCATCGGCTCGCTCATGCGTCAGCACGGCGGGTTCGCGGCCATCCTGCAGTTCATCCATAAGCACTTCCATGGACGCAAGGGCGGCATGGCGGGCATCGGCCTGCTGGTCTTCCTGCTGGACGTCGCGGCGGCGAACAACACGGTCGCCATCGTGATGGCAGGTTCGGTCGCCAAGCAGATCAGCGAGGAATACGACGTTTCTCCGCGCGAGGCGGCATCGCTGCTCGATACGTGGTCGTGCATCGGTCAGGGCATCATCCCGTACGGCGCTCAGCTTCTGATCGGAGCAGGCATCGCGGGCATCTCGTCGGTGTCCATCATCCCGTTTCTGTTCTATCCGATGCTGCTTGCGGTGGGTATGGTCGCCTACATCCTGACCGACGGCCTGAAATTCGGGCGCGGAAAAGCGGCTGCTTCGAGCGCGACCCGCGCGTAACCGCGCCGCCATGGCACGAGGCGGCGCCTCGGATATACGTGACGATCGGCTCGAGCATGCACAGGCATGCGCCCGTGCATGCGGCCTTGATCTGCATATGCGCGTCGAGGGCTTGACGCTTTCGCGCGACGGGGTCGATGTGCGCGGCGATTTTTCACGCATGCGTCCTCGCGTGCGAGCAGGCGTTCTTTCCAAGGAGCTGCTTGTGCGCGCCTGCCGCGTCAAAGGGGCATCCGCGCCTATCGCCATGGATTGCACGGCCGGTCTGGGCGAGGATTCGTTTCTGCTGGCGGCTTCCGGTTTCTCGGTCATGCTCCTCGAGCGGAACCCTGTGGTGGCAGCCCTGCTCGCCGATGCGATGGAACGTGCACGGAAGGATCCTGAGCTTGCAGGGATCGTCGCACGCATGACCCTTGTCCAAGGCGATGCGCTCGATGCTTTGGACCAGGCGATGCATGATGGCCGGCAGCCCGACGTGGTCTATCTGGACCCGATGTTTCCCGAGAAGCGCAAAGATGCCGTAGCCAAGAAGAAGCTTCAGCTGATCCAGCGGCTCGAAGCTCCCTGCGACGACGAATCGGCGCTCCTTGACGCCGCCTTGACGGCGGGTCCACGCAAGGTCGTCGTGAAGCGTCCGCTCAAAGGGCCGTTCCTCGCGGGCAGGAAGCCTTCCTATGGCCTGCGAGGCAAGACGATCCGCTACGATTGCTACGTTCGGGCGCGATAGGCCCTACACATACGTTACGGTCTCTTCAAGGGGCTTGCGCTCGTCGTGCAGTCTGGATGGTTTCGCGTCCGGGGCTGCGTAGCCGATCGGCATGAGCAGCACGGGCACGATGGATTCAGGCAGATCGAACGCTTCGTTCGCCTGGGAATTGGGAAAGAGATTGACCCAGCAGGTGCCGAGCCCCGCCTCGGTGGCCGCAAGCATTATGTGCGTGGCCACGATGCTCGCATCCTGCTGCCCGGCATGGATTCCTTCCTCAAGCGGGTTCTTCCAGTCCTCGTCTGCATCGTAGGCGATCAGGAGCACGACCGGGGCGCCGAACCGGCATCGTGTGAGGCCGTCCACCTTTTCAAGCGCCTCCGCGCTGTTCAAGACATAGATGCGTTGGGGTTGGAGGTTCTTCGCGGTCGGCGCGATGTTTCCTGCCTCAAGGACGGCGGAAAGCTTTTCAGGCTCGACAGGAGCGTCCGAGAACTTCCTGACGGAATACCGTTGCGCGGCGAGCTTCATGAATTCCATTGCCTGCTCCTTTCGCTCATGCGGCAGGTACCTTCGTAGGCTGCCTTTCTTGCTCTATGCGGCTTTTTCACTCTGTCCATTCTAACGTCGATTATCCGTTCGGGAGGCATCGGTTCTTTCGGTCCGTCTCCGTATTCCGCTCTGCGCAGAACGGAATCGTCGCTTCTCCCTTGGGGCCGAAAGGCGTTCGTCCTCATGCGGTTTTTGAGCCTTCAGGGGCTCTGTGCGTAGAGTGCCGTGTGACATGGTGCATGCGAGAAGGTCCCGCATGCATGCGGCGTTGACTCGATCTACGGAGGAGGGGCATCAAGAAGAAGTTCGCCTTGATTGCTGCGGGAGCGCTGCTGGGCGACCTGATGGCGCTTTCGTTTGCGGCGTGCGGCGGATCCTCGTCGCGTGATAGGATATCGGCCCGAGTCGATCGCGTTTCTTTCCGTGTGCGTGTGGGAAGGTGTTTCGTGCGATCGGCGGCAGGAAGGATCGAGGGGGGGTCATGTGCTCGAGGAGCTGCATTTGATTCGCGTACGATATCTGGGTTGGGGACTATTGCTTGCCTGGGTGTTCTGCACGTTCTATACCGATGTCGCACTGAATGCCATGGGATCGCTCGCCCCCGCCGTCCTCGCTGAATCCAACAGGGGATCGGCGCTCTCTGTGCTTCCCGTGCTGTCGGCGATCGCTGCGCTTGCGGCTCTCGTGTTCGTGGAGCGACGCCTCGGTGCCGTCGTAGATCATCCGGCCGTGCTTTGGGTATCCGCTGCAATGGCATGCGCATCGACGCCGCTTCTGTTTTTGGGACAGTCGCTCGCGCCGGTCGCGTACGGGGTCGGGGCCATAGGATCAGGTATGGGAAGCGCGGTTCTCTGGGTCGGCTGGGGCATTCGGTATGCGGGGTTGTCTCAAGAAGATGTTGAGCTGCATGCGCCGGCTTCGGCGTTGGCGGCGGCCGTGGTCATCCTTGTCACTTCATCTATGTCGGGCGTCGTGGGCATCGCATTCGTCGCGCTTCTTCCGGTCGCGTCCGTTGCCATGCTGCAGCGTTCTCTGTCAGGCGCTGCACGCATGCAGGTTCTCGAAGGCTCCGATGCCATACATGCTTCCGACGCCGCTGCGGCGCATGACAGGCTCTTGTCGAAGCCTGTGCGTGTGTCGAAGCTTTTCGGGCGCAACGGCTGGGGCGTGCTGCTCGCATGCCTCTTCGCCTGCGTCGCCGGCGGATTCTGGGCGCAGCCGGCCGATGATGCGTCAGGGCTCCAAATCGTCATGATCGCGGCGGCCGTGCTGATGCTTGTCGTGGGCATGGTTTCGGTGTCGGGCCCGCGGCGGATATCGGTTTCGTTCGTGTTCCGGTGGATATGCCCGCTTCTCGTAACGGCCTTCGCGGCGCTCGCCGTATACGGCGATTCGTTCGGTCCCTATATCGCCAACGGCATCTCGCTCGCCGCCCGTTTCGCGTTCTGCACGATAACCCAGATGTACTTCGCGCGCTTCGCCGCGCGCGGGCTTTCCACGGCGACGCAGTCGTATGGATGGGGATGGATCTGCGTGCATGCGGGCGATCTGCTGGGCGTCATTGCGTTGCTTTGGTTTTCGCCGCTCGTGGCTGCAGATGAGCGTGCGCTCGCGACGTTTGCGATCGCAAGCATCGTGGCACTGGTCTTCTGCACCATGCTCGTGCTCGGCGACGATTCGTGTTTCAAGGTTCCGAGCTCGGCTTCCGAGGGGGCGACGTTCGTGCAGGGTGCGGGTTCTCTTGATGCCGCTTCGTCGGCCGTCTATGGCGGAGAAGGACCGTGCAGCGCAAGTGCCGACCTTTCGGCCGATGCAGGCACGGTCGCCGTGGCGACGGGCGTGACCGGCGCATCCTCATCCGAGCATCGGCTCGCGGAGCTTTCGGCGGAATTCGGCCTGACCCAGCGCGAGACCGAGGTGTTCGTCCTGCTCATGCGCGGCCGATCGGTGCCCTATATCCGCGACGAGCTTTCCATCTCGCGCGATACCGTGGCGACGCATGTCAAGCATATCTACGTGAAGGCCGACGTCCATTCCCGTCAAGAGCTGCTCGACCTGGCGCTCTGATGCAGAAGGGATCGAGCGGGCGCGATGACGGCGGCCATGCATACCTCTTTTGCATCATATAGGCGCGTGGTTCTTCGGGTTTCGCCTCACCGCAAGATGACGGGCTGCATGCGACGAATCGCATCCCGCTTCCTGATGAGAACGAGATGCGATTCGTCATGCGAGAAAAGCACGCAGGCGCCGTGCAGGAGGGATGCGCGTCGCCTGCTTCGCCCGCAGAGGGACGGTTCGTTAAGCGATGCCGCAGGCATGCTTGGCGGCGATGCGGGCGAAGCAGCCGCAGCGTCCTGCATTGACGCCGGTGAATTCGCTCGGATAGCCGTGCGGATAGAAGCCCCCCTGGTCGTTGCCGCAGACGTAGAGCCCTTCGATGACCGTGCCGTCCTGACGCAGCGCACGGCTGTCGGTGTCGGTCACGATGCCGTTTATGGTCACGAGGAAATTGCCTGTCGTGCGGATGGCGTAGAAGGGAGCCGTATCGACGGTGCTGCAGCGATAGGCCGCCTTGCCGTAATCGACGTCGCCTGAAGCCATGACCTCGTTGTAGCGCTCGACGGTGGCGAGGAAGGCCTTCTGGTCCGCTTCATCGGAGAACATGGTCTTCGCGAGTTCCTCGAGCGTGTCGCATTTCTTGAGCGTGCCATCGTCGAGGCGCGGCTGCATCCAGAAACTGTCGAGATGATCCTTGCTCATGGCTTCGAGATCGTACACGTCGGCGTTGAACGCGCTGCCGTCGGGGGCGGGAGCCAGGCGCGAGCATCCTCCGGTGTCGAAGCGCTGGATGTCTTCCCAATACGTGCCGTCGAACACCTGCCAGCTGAATCCCTTGGGTTGGCGCGTGCCTTGGGCGTAGATCTCGGGATAGGTGGAATCCTCGTTCATGAAGCGCTCGCCGTGCACGTTCACGCGCAGGAAGGGTTGGCTTGCGGGAAGGAAGAGCGGCATGCCCATGTCGGGACCGATCTGCTCGGTGTCATCGGTGATGCCGCGGTTCCAGACCATGGCGCCTGCGCCTTCTTCCAGGTATGCGCCCGCCCAGAGCGCCATGCGGATGCCGTCGCCGGATTCCGTGGTGGCCGCGGTGCTGGTGCAGTACTTAAGGGCGTCGGGACACAGATCCTCGACCATTTCGCGGTTCGCGCCGTAGCCGCCGGTGCAGACGATGACTCCCTTCGCCGCGTTGTACTGGCGGTACTGGTCTTTGTTGAAACGTGCGAGAACGCCCGTGACCTTGCCTGATTCGTCCTGGACGAGCTGCTCGCCCGTGGTCAGGAAATCGATCGTGCCTCCTGCTTCGAGGAAGAGATCGCGCATGACCTCGAGGTGCTGGTACGCGCCGTAATTGGGGCCTTGCGGATTGAAGTCGCCCATGACCGGATTGGTGCACATCGCAGGGTAGTAGGCTTCAGGGTCGTCGGGTGCATGCCATTCGAAGGGAAAGGTCATGCCGGCAGGGGTTTCGGTGTCTTCGAGCCAATCCATGAACTCGCCCGACTTGTCGCACCAGGTGCGCCAGAGCGCCATGTTCACGTCGCCGGTCTGGGTTTTGCGCACGTGGTTCATGAGCATGGGGATGTCGGGGGTGTGCTCGCCCGCATGGCGCGATCCGATTGCGCCCACCGCCTCGCGAGCCGAGGCGACCTGTTGGCCCTTTTCGATGATGACGACCTTGAAACCCTGCTGCTGGGCGGTCATGGCGCCCATGAGGCCGGCATTGCCGGCTCCCACCACCACGAGGTCGTAATCAACGGTTTCCGCGATGTCGGCGATGGGTTCGGGAGCGTCGCGCCATGACGCGGCCTTGGTTTCCTTCTCGTCTTCGCTCGCCTGCTTCGGCGCGCAGCCGGCAAGGCTGGCGGCGCCGGCCGCTCCGATGGCGGCGACGCCGCCGAACTTGAACAGATCGCGCCGGCTTATGGATGTCTTCATGCGTTTCCCTCCTCGCGCATCGGGCTTCTTTGGATTCCGATGCGCATCCGATCATGCCGTGCCTCTCCTTGAGGCGCACGGCTTCAACGCATTCGACGATAGGCATGGACTCGGCTGCCTGCATCGCGCGCATTCGGGTATTTTTCTCTACCCGAAAATAGGTGATGGCATCTGAACAGGGTATTCTCTTCGGCCGCGGCGATGTCGATTGCGATCAGGAATGCCGCGACGGAAAGCGCGCATGCGATGCGTCCCCTTCAGCATGTCGTCCGTGAGCGCACTGGCCATGACGAGCCTCTCGCGAGTGCCCAGGGTCTTCATCGTATCGTGCACGGCATGGGCGGTTTAGGACGCGTAGGCGCGCGTACGGCGGTATTGTGAGCCGAGAACGATTGCTCGCCTCGCGCGCGGAGCGCCTATAATGAATGCGGTTCCATCGCGCACGGCCGAGCTTCGCATTGCGCCTTGCGCATCCGATCGACCTTCTCCAGCCGAAAGGAGCTTCATGGCCGTTGAATCCATCAATTACCAGTGTCCCTCGTGCGGGGGCACGATGCGCTACGACGGCGCATCCGGCAGGCTCGTATGCGATTTCTGCGGGACGGCGCATCTTCCGTCCGACATAGAGGCGATCTACGCCGCGCGGCAGGCATCGGCCGACGCGTCTGCCGAAGAGGCCTCGCGCCGTGCCGAGGCGGGGACTCTGAGCGAATACGAGCAGATGGCTTCTGGATCGGGCGCAGCCGTTGCGTTGACCGACGAAGTCATCGCCGAGGCCGTCAATGCGCAGGGCACCGACGGCGCAGACGATCCCATCGCCTCGTTTCTTTCGCGCGCCTCATGGAACGAATCGGAGCGCGCGGGACTTCGATCGTTCACCTGCTCATCGTGCGGGGCAAGTCTGACCTGCGACGCGACCACGGCGGTTTCCGAGTGCCCGTACTGCGGCAATACCGCGGTCGTGCCAGGCACGTTCGTCGAGACGGCGCGTCCCGACCTGGTCGTCCCGTTCAAGGTCGACAAGGCTGCGGCGACCGCGGCGCTTACCGCCCATTACAAGGGGAAACGGTTCCTTCCGAAAGACTTCGCCGACGCCAATCGCATCGAGCACATCCAAGGTGTCTACGTACCGTTCTGGCTGTACGATGGGACGGCCGAGGGAAGCGAGACCTTCGAAGCGCGCAACGTTCGCACACATCGTTCCGGGGACGAGGAGATAACCGAGACCGACATCTATTCCGTCTATCGCGCCGGAGAAGTCGGCTTTACGCACGTTCCTGCCGATGCGTCGGCGAAGATGCCTAACGGCCACATGGATGCCATCGAACCGTTCGACTACGGATCCCTCGTGCCGTTCTCGCTCGCCTACATGCCAGGATACCTGGCCGAACGTTTCGACGAGGATGCGGAGGCGTGCGCATCGCGCGTGCATGGACGCATGCGTCAGTCGCTCGAAGACGAGCTGCGCGCATCCGTGCGCGGCTATGACGAGGTGCGGTCGGGGTCCTTGGATGCGCAGGTGCGCATGGAATCGGTCTCCCAGGCGCTCTTCCCGGTCTGGATGCTGCATACGCGTTGGCAGGACGGAGATTACCTTTTCGCCATGAACGGCCAGACCGGACGCCTCGTGGGCGATCTGCCCGTGTCATGGGGAAAGGTCGTGCTTTGGTTCTTCGGGCTTTTCGCCGTGCTCTGCATGGTTCTGTCAGGGCTTGATTTCGGGTTCCTCCAGTTCGACGACACGCTTGCGAGCATGCTCGTGGACATAGGGCTTCCTATCGTGGGGGCGGCGTCCATCTGCGCGGTGTTCTACTCGCAGATGAAGACCGCGCGCGAACGGAGCGAAGCGCACGAATACATAGATGCGGACGGGCTCGAGCTTTCCGCATCGCAGGACACGTTCATCGAGACGAGGCGGTCGAGCAGACATCTTGACTGACGGCATGGTGTGTCCGTGAAACCGGCTTCTATCGGAAGCCTTATGAAAAAGGAGGAATGACATGGGACTTCTGAAGGCAGGCGCTGGGGCGTTGGGCGGCGTGCTCGCCGATACCTGGCGCGAGTTCTTCTATTGCGATTCGCTCCCCCCCGATGTGCTGGCGGCGAAAGGCGTCAAGCGGATATCCGATCGCGGGCGCAGCTCCAATACCAAGGGCGAGAGCAATATCATCTCCGACGGTTCGATCATCGCGGTCAACGAAGGCCAGTTCATGATCATCGTCGAGCAGGGAGCCATCGTAGATGCCTGCGGCGAGGCGGGTCAGTTCGTTTTCGACAAATCGACCGAACCGTCGCTCTTCTTCGGGCAGGACGGTCTGGGCGATCGCTTCCTGAAGACCTTCGAGCGCATCGGCTCGCGTTTCACCTTCGGCGGCGATACCGGCAAAGACCAGCGCGTCTACTTCTTCAATAAGAAGGAGATCGTGGGCAACAAGTACGGCACCGCTTCTCCCGTGCCGTTCCGCGTGGTCGATGCCAATATCGGCCTTGACGTGGATATATCGGTGCGCTGCAACGGCGAGTATTCGTATCGCATCGTGGATCCGATGCTTTTCTACAAGAACGTATGCGGCAACGTCGAGGAGCCCTATACGCGCGACAACATCGATTCCCAGCTCAAGAGCGAGCTTTTGACGGCTTTGCAGCCGGCGTTCGCACGCATCTCCGCCATGGGCGTCCGTTACAGCGCGGTTCCGGCCCATACGGAAGAGCTCTCCGCGGCTTTGAACGAGGTCCTATCCGAGAAGTGGTCCGACCTGCGCGGCATCGAAGTCGCTTCGTTCGGCGTGAACACGATCGCGGCATCGCCCGAAGACGAGGCCATGATCAAGGAGCTGCAGAAGGCCGCGGTCATGCGCGATCCGACGATGGCGGCCGCGAACATCGCGGCGGCGCAGAGCGATGCCATGCGCATGGCGGCTTCCAATGAGAACGGCGCCATGATGGGCTTCATGGGCATGGGCATGGCGAACGCTATCGGTGGCATGAACCCCCAGGGCCTCTACGGCCAAGGCGGCGGGCAGCCGAACGTTCCGCAGAGCCAGTACGCCCAGGCGCCTGGCGGCGGATTCGGCGCGGTTGCAGGCGCGGCAACGGCAGTAGGGAGCTGGACCTGCGATTGCGGAACGCAGAACACCGGCAAGTTCTGCAGCAACTGCGGAAAGCCCAAGCCCGAACCTGCAGCGGCGAATGGTTGGACCTGCGGTTGCGGCACGCAGAATACCGGAAAGTTCTGCAGCAACTGCGGCGCTCAGAAGCCCGAGACGCCCGGCACCTGGTCGTGCCCGACGTGCGGTACCCAGAACACGGGCGGCTTCTGCGGCAATTGCGGCGGCCCGCGTCCGTGAACCGAAGGCGGCGGCATGCCGCTTTTCGCCGGCTTCCTCTGGGGAGGCTGGTCGTAGAGAAGGCGCGGCCCCGAGCGGTGGATGCTCGGGGCCGCGTTCATTCTTACGACGTAAGGCGTCTGCTCATGTCGATGAGGTCTTCGATCATGGCATCGGGAAGCTCGCCGTCGAGGCGGACGGATACCCAGTTCTTCTTGTTCATGTGGTATGCGGGCATGACGTCTGAGGACATGCGGAGCACGAGCGCATCGTCGGGATCGACCTTCACGTTCAGGATGAAGACAGGCTCGGTGCCTTCAAGGCCTAGGCGGTCGGGCGGCACATCCATGACCACGCCGTACCATCTGCGATTCGCATCGTTTCGCAGCACGGCGTAGTTCGGCCATTTCGTCCACATGCGTTCGGGTTCGGTTCCGTAGGCTTCTTTCACGTATGCGAATAGCTCCGACGGCTTCATGATCGCATCCTCGGAATTTTCGACCTAGTGCTCGTGATGGCAGCCGCCGGCTCCGTGGGTGTGGCCTTTGATGATATGAGGGAGGTCTCCCGAGAGGTATTTCTTGACGGCTTCGTCGGCATCGCCCGAAATGGACGTATAGATTTCGACGTCCTTCTTCTGCATGCCCTCGATGGCGGGCATGCCGATGCCGCCGCAGATGACGGTCGTCACCCCAAGGCCGAGCATCGTTGCGATCTTGCGCGCATGTCCTTCGCCTTCGTCTTCGATGACGCGCGAAGCCGTGATCGCACCGTTTTCGACATCGTAGATCTTGTACTGGGCTGCATGGCCGAAATGCTGGTCGATGTTTCCGTTGTCGTAGGGGATGGCGATGGTCTCCGTCATGAGCGCTCCTTTATCCGTTCGTTTGATGACGTCGTCATACTAACGCATCGATTTACGCCACTCGCTGCGGGGAAGCGCGCGGTGCACGTGAGGAGTTTCAACGGGCTTTTCTGCGTGCTTTCGGGCGTGTAATCCGATGCCATGAAAACGGCGATGCGTCAAGGAGGCGCATCGCCGTTTATAAAGCGAATCGGAGGGATGTTACGAGGTCGCGCTACGTGCGTCACTCATGGCGTTCGGCTTCCTGCTTCTTGCGGTATTCGGCGAGCAGCTGGTTATAGGTGGCGCCGTTGCGTTTGATAAAGTGCGTGATGACCGCCGTGACGATTGCCAGAATCACCAAGAATGTCACGGCGAAGCTGGCCCACGCCCAGGGGTTGTCCGTCGGAAGCCACGTCCCGACGTACGCGCAGCCGGCCAGCACCGCGAAATAGGTGAGGCCGAAGCCCGCAAGGCGCGTCGGATAGCCCATGCGGATGTTCAGACGGAAGTTGAACCAGAGCTGTTGGAGCAGGCCGCCTGCAACGCCGGCGGCGATGATGGTCAGGCACATGATTTCGCCCTGGTTTATTCCATCGAACGCGCAACCGATGGCTATGAGGAGGACGAGCATGATGACGGCAATGCCGCTTCCGGAGAAGAATCCCCGTGCGATCAGGCTCTTCGTGGTCAAAGGGGTGGATGTGTCGAAGACCTGCAGGTCTTCAGGATCGGTGTGTTTCGAGGTATCGTACGGCTTCATGGCAAGGTCCTTTCTAGGCGAGCGCACCGAGCTTGCGGCGAATATCAGGGGCGTAGCTTCGCGTCACGACGACGCGAGATCCTCCGTCGAGCTCGAGGATGAGACGGCTGTTCGGTTCGGGAACGATCGAGACCACCTTGTCGAAGTTGACGAGGACCTGGCGCGAGATGCGCATGAACTCGGTGCCTTCGAGCGCCTGTTCGAGCTCGTAGAGACGCAGCGGGGATTCGAGAGTCGTTCCATCCATGGTCCTGATGAATGCGCGCCGCTCGGTCGTTTCCACATAGAGAACCTGGTCGAGCGGGATGATCTTCTGCGAGATATCGCCATTCGGGGCATAGCCCACGAGACGTCCCGTAGCGGCGCGCAAGGCCTCGACGAGCCGCGAGGCGCGCGGATCGCCAGGAGAGGAGACGATGGTCACCTCGATTTCGCGCCGTCCAGGCTCTTCTTTCAGCGTGATGTTCATCATCTGATCCTTCGCTTCGATGCATGTGCAGTGCTCGGACGTCCTTGCGGGCATGAATATACCAAGGTACGGTATCGGGAATGAGCGCAGGATTCTGAGTTGCATGAACGTATGCGCGACCCGCACCGAGATGCGTGCGGGGATATCTGAGTTGCATGGGAAAGGTTCGTTTCTCAACGAAGCTTCAGTCGGGCTGCCGATGCGGCCGGCTGTCGCTTGGAGCATTCGTCTATTCGTCTAACAATCTATCTAGATGCTGCATGATGTGCTACAATACGTATTGCAAATGCAATACGGAAAGGCGTGCATATGGAAGCTATGGCGGAACATAAGTTGCCGATCGCAATGAGGCTTCCTCGTCATGAAGTTGAGGTAGTGAGCGAGTATGCTCGCAAGAACGGCCTTACGAAAACGGACGCATTCCTGTATTTCCTGCGTCAGGGAATGGCCAATGAGCAGTCTGATGCATATGGGAAACGCTTTGACGAGGTGGAACGACTGCTTGGCGAAATATTGCATAAGGTAGACGTGAGCTATCCGACGGATGTCGATTCGATTGCACGTACGGTTTCCTTCGAGGCACGAAATTTCCCAGCTATCCAGAGAATAATTCTGTTTGGATCGTTTGCCCGAGGTGAAGCAGGTTCTGAAAGCGATATAGACCTTCGCTTGATTCTCGATCGCTCGCATCCATTCAGTCTGTACGATCTCGTACGTTTTCAGAAGGCTGTCGGGCAGGCAACAGGACGTGAAGTAGATGCCATAACAGCAGATGACATAAAGAATGAGAACTTGGCGCGCGCCATCGACATGGAGGGTATAACGATTTATGAGCGCTAGGAAAAACGACCTTCTTCGTGTTCAGGAAATGTACGATGTGGTCACGCAAACGTTAGTTCAGCTTGAAGAGCTGAATATAACGAAGGATCAATTCGTGTCGCCTCGAACTACTACGGATGAACTTATCGCAGAAGGCTTTGCCAATAGGGTATTGCGCGTTACAGAGGAAGGTGGAGGATTGCCTGAGCTATTCGGGGGCTACGGATTCGAGTTGCGTGAGATGAGCGGTTTGCGCAACCGTCTTGCGCACGCCTATGGAACAGTTGACATGGGTATTGTTTGGGATGTGCTCGAGATTGAGTTTCCGAAACTTGCTGAAGGGTGCAAACGGTATTGCGACGAACGGGGAATCGACTTGATGCCAACATGGAAATAGACCTCGCCTGAAACGGGTTCCGCATTGCAAGACGCTGGCTTCGAATTTCGAGGCCAGCGTTTTTTCGGTGAGAGTTACATTGCCGTTCAGCGTGTATCCTGTTCCCTCCGCACGGCCGCTTATAAACGAGCACAGTAGATGCTGCGCATAGTTCGATAAGATGGCTGCATTGAAGCGCGATGCCTGATGGGAATGTGAGATCGCGTCGTGCAAGGAAGCCGGTCTCGTTTCGAGGGAGCGGGCAGGCGAAGAGAGCGAAGGAAGCCTGGATATTCGAGGTCTTCGCCCAGGGTGTTGAAAGGGAGGCGTTCCATGACCGGAACATTGAAGAGGGTTCTTGCGCTCTGCGCTCTGGCAATGGCTGCGCTCATCGTATGCGCTGCCGTGCCTGCGAATGCGATGGCGATAGACGATGATGACACGGTGTATGTGACTCCGCATGGGAAGGTCTACCATCTGTATAAGGATTGCACCGGTCTGAACAAAGCATCATCCATCAAAGAAACGGTATATGGAAAAGTAGGAAATAGGCATCTGTGCGAAATATGCGCGAAGCGGCACGGGGGCGGCTCGTCGCACTCGCATTCGTCAGGCTGGCAGTCATCAGGCGGATCCTGGTGGTATCAGTATTCCGATGGAAGCTACCCATGGGATTGCTGGGAGAAGATCGGCGGATCTTGGTATCACTTCGATGAGGATGGCTGGATGGATACGGGTTGGCTTCGTAGCGACGGCGAATGGTATTACCTCTCGGATTCAGGCGCCATGAGGACCGGCTGGCAGAAAATCGGCGGATCCTGGTACCACTTTGCAGGATCTGGAGCGATGGATACCGGCTGGGAGAAAATCGGTGGAGCGTGGTACCGCTTCGAGGGGTCTGGTGCCATGGATACGGGTTGGCTCCGTAACGGTGGCGAATGGTATTACCTCTCGACCTCCGGCGAGATGACGGTCGGTTGGGAGAAGATACGTGGCACCTGGTATCACTTCGATAGCGACGGCTGCATGGAAACCGGTTGGCTCCGCAGCGGCGGCGAGTGGTATCACATGAGCGGATCAGGCGCTATGCACACGGGCTGGCAGTCCATCGGAAAGCACTGGTACTGCTTTGCCAAGAGCGGCGCCATGTATTCGGACACGTGGGTCGGGAATTACTATCTGGGTTCTTCGGGGGCCATGCTTACGGATTGCCAGACTCCTGACGGAAATTACGTCGATGAAAACGGGAAAAAGATAGTAAAGAAGCCAAAGGAGCCTGTGGAGCCGACAGACCCGAAGGAGCCGACGGAATCGGCGGCGCCGGAAGTGCCGGCCGCGGCATGAGTTTCGTTTCACCTCGTGCATGACGCAAGGCGAGGGCATTCGACTCATGTAGGCCGACGGATATTTCGCACGATGGGACGCGCGAGCGATGCAGCGCGTCCCTAGCAAACCAATATGAGATTCATTGCAAAGCTCAAGGAAGAGTATCGCGCTTTCGTATCCGGCCTCTTTCTATGAAGTATTATGGGGCTAACTTAGAGACTTCGATTTCTAGGCAACTGCGCGCGAGGTGAGCAGCTTGAAGAAGAGCACGTGGGACAGGTATGCGCCTATCTACGAGAGGGCGATGCATTCGGACGAATCGGCCTACGAATCCATGTATGCCCGTATTTCCGAGGTCGTGCGGGGTAAGGAAGTGCTCGAACTCGCGACAGGTCCGGGTCTTCTTGCGAAGCATGTCGTTTTCTCGACCAAGCGCATGGTCGCCACGGATTATTCGGAAGGGATGATCCGGGAGGCGAAGAAGGGAGAGGTTCCTGGCAATCTCACGTTCGAAGTCGCCGATGCGACCGATCTTCCGTACGAGGATGCTTCCTTCGACGTCGTCATCATAGCGAACGCGCTTCACGTCATGCCGAATCCGGAACGCGCCCTCTCGGAAGCCCGACGCGTTCTGCGTGATAACGGCCTGCTCATCGCCCCTAATTTCGTCAGCCATGACGATACGGTCGTCAGTCGGATTTGGTCTTGGGTGCTGAAGCGTGCCGGCATCGGCTTTGATCATCAGTGGACGCCCGATGAGTACGTTGCGTTCCTGTCCGACCAGGGGTGGCGCGTCGTCCATAGGCAAGAGCTCAAAGCGAGGATCGCGCTTCTGTACGTTGAGTGCGCCCGAATCCGCTGATCGTTTCCGTCACCTTTCCGTATGCGGGAAACTGCGGCGTGGCGTTCGTTCGGATCGCACCGCCGCCGGCCGATCTATCGGTTCGTCTTCTCTGGCTTCTTCCGGTGGATCATGAAGTCGGGAAGGTCGGTGAAGCCGACGCTTTCGTACAGTCTTCGTCCTGCCGCGGACGTCTCCAGATAGATCTTATCGATGCCACGATCGATCGCCTGGTCAACGAGCCATTCGATCATGGCCCGTCCAGCGCCTCGATGTTGGGATTCCGGACGCGTGTAGACGTTCATCAGGAACGCGCATCTTCCGCTCGGATTATCGGGCGAAGGCAGCTCGGTCTGCAGGCACATGCCCGCGCATCCGACGATCACGCCGTCAAGACGTGCGAAGCAGGCTACATGGCCGCTCCTGGGGATTTCCCGCTCGTAATAGGCGCGGTTTTCAGCTTCCAGCTGCGTCATGTCAGCGTCGGCGGGCAGCGAGAACACCTCGCGCAGCGTTTCTATGCGCCACGCCGCTAGCTCGTCGATCCTGTCGATTCCTGCTTCTTCTATTGAAATCATGCGATCGTTCTCCTATTTCTGCGGCGCACGCGTTTCAACCGTTCCGATCGAGCCGTTCGGCATGCGGTGCCCATTTGGCCGATCGGCCTTCCGACGTGCATTCCTTACGCTTTCAGGACGACGGGAAGCGCTTCTTTGTCGGGCTTCCCGTTCGCGTTCAACGGAATCTCCGCCATACGGACGAAGAACTCCGGAATCATGAACGACGCGAGCTTGCGCGCAAGGCGTCGCTTGAGCTCCGAGAGTCGCATGTCCTGCGTGGCCGGGACTATATAGGCCGTCATATAGGAAAGGTCCGACTCATCGCGGCTGTCGCAGACCACCGCATGGACGATTTCGGGATCGGCGACGAGCACGTTTTCGACCTCGGAGCATTCGATGCGGCGTCCGTCGATCATCACCTGGGAGTCTTTGCGGTGCAGAAAGGCAATATCTCCATCGGGCAGAACATAGCCCAGATCGCCGCTCCGATACATGCGCGTACCGTTCACGTCGAAGAAATTCGCCTGCTCGGGATGATTGCCCAGATAGCCGCGCGAAACGCCCGCGCCCGAGATGCAGATCTCGCCCACCTGGCCTGCGGGGACGGGCTTGAGATCCTTGTCGAGGATCGCGATGTCGTCGCAGGCGACCGGCGTTCCGATCGGATACGTTCCGTCGGAAAGCGGGCTGCCGCCGTTCACGCGATAGTAGGCGGCGCAGCACGTCGTTTCGGAGGGGCCGTACGTGTTGTAGACAAGTGCATGGTCCAGGAGCTTGTCGCAGTACGAGGCGCGCAGCACGTCGCCGCCGCTTACGTAGAGGCGGACGCGTGACGGAATGCGGCCTGAATGATTGATGTCGGAGATTAGATAGGGGAAGCCGTCGACGATCGTGACGCCTTCATCCTCGATGTAGTCGATGAGCGCTTCGGTTGAAGCCTTTGCCCGTTCGGGCGCGATCGCGAGCGTCGCACCGCTGAGCAGGGCGGAGAACACCTCTTCGACGAAGATGTCGAACGAGCAGACGGAATGCTGGAGCATGACGTCGCCGGCGCCGATGCCGAATTCGCGTTCGAATGCATTGATATAGCTTACGACGTTGCGGTTTTCCACGGAGACGCCTTTGGGCGTGCCGGTCGTGCCCGAGGTGTAGAGCACGTAGGCGAGGTCGTCGGGACGCGCGACGCACGCCGCGTCAGAGGCACTTGCCGGTTCGCAGCCGTTCTCCACGAAGATGCGACGTGCGCTCTGGAAGAGGTCGTCGTAGGCGCGCTGGGTGATGACCGCATCGACGTCCGCCTCGGTGAGCATGAATCTGATGCGGTCGATGGGAAACGAGGGTTCTGCCGGCACATAGGCGGCTCCGCGTTTGAGCACGGCGAGCATAGAGGCGATCATTTCGATGCCGTGATCCATGACGATGCCTACGAAGCGGGAGTTATCGGGAAGCTGTGAAGCGATCGAACCGGCGAACGCGTCGAGCTCCGCATACGTCATGCTGCGGCGTTCGTCCTTCGTGGCGATTGCATCGGGCGTGGCGCGCACCTGTTGCACGAATGCCTGGTAGATGGTTTCTTCGATCATGCGACGCTCTCTTTCGGTCCGTGACGATCGGTCTGTGTCGTCGAAGTGCCTTTCGGTATCATAGGGTACCTACGGAGCGGCCCGCGCACCCCGATGGGCTTGAGCACGATATCAGCGTCATGCATGGTGAAAGGATGGAGCCGATCTGATGAAATACGTGGATCCGTGCGATCGCACGGTGTTTTCCGGGACGGGAGGGCTTCAAGCTCCGATCATCTACGTGATCGATCTTCCATATCATCCGTTCGAGGTGGGCGCGGCGGCTCGAGACTGCGTGTCGACCATCGTCAAGGTTCCCGTCAACGAATGGGATGACAGCTTGACGCCGTGGGTCGCACCGGGTCTTTATCATGGAGATGCCGATTTCAAAGGGGAGGCGGCCGTTACGCTCGAAGAGCTGCTTGACGAGGCCGTTCCCGCTATCGAGCGTGCAGAAGGCCTTGCCCCGGCGAAGCGTGCGATATGCGGCTATTCCCTTGGAGGCCTGTTTGCGCTCTATGCGTTCGTGCACTCGGATCGTTTCAGTGCCTGCGGGTGCCTTTCGGGTTCGGTCTGGTACGAGGGATGGGTTGACCACCTGCGATCGCTCGACTTCACTGCAGCGGGGCGGTATGCGTTTCTTTCCATCGGTTCGAAAGAGAAGCACGCGCGTGAATCGATTCTGCATACCGTGCAGGACAACATGGAGGCCTGCGCTGAAATTCTACGTTCTCAAGGCTGCGAGGCGGATTTCGTCGTCGGACCCGGCGGTCATTTCGACCACGCCCAGGAACGGTTCGCAGCCGGGTTCAAAGCGCTCGATGCGTTTTTGAACAGGTAGGTTGATAGCTTGGCCGCGACAAGCGACTCTTTTGCGCGAAGTTTGCTCGAACCGAAGACTCTCTCATCGTTGCGCATATGTATTCCGGTACGCGCCGGGCGTCATGCCGACGTGACGCTTAAACGCCTTGGCGAAGCTGGCGGCATCCCCGTAGCCGACCATCTCGCCGATTTCCGCGGCGCTGAGGTCTGTGTCGGCGAGCAGCCCTTTCGCGGCTTTCATCCTCATACCGCGTACGTATTCTCCAAGAGGTATGCCCGCATCACGCTTGAACATCTCGCTTAGGGTCGTATGTCCCTTATGAGCGATCGCGCAGAGCTGTTCGAGCGTCGGCGGATTCGGCATGGAGAGTTCGACTATCTTCATGATGTCGGCAGCTGTCGCGGTTGTGCGTCTCTTATGTGACCTATCAGCTGCATCGCGGTCATCCTCAATGATTTTGTTCAGATAGCATGTCGCCTCGAGCACCTTCGCCTCTAGGAGCGGCAGGGCTCCTGGCCCGAGCATGCTCGTGGCCGTCAGACTGTTCAGAATCCTGTCGATCTGGATACTGGAAGGCATGACCCCGTGCGACATCACTTTTTCGCCAAGGCCCCTGAAATCATCGGGGAATCGTTTTTCGATCTCGCCGAAGTATGCGGGCAGAAGGCAGAGGGAGGTGCTCTTGAACCTTTCGCCGGGATTCATGGGCATCGTGAACCGTTCTTCGGATTGCGCGAACGCTACGGAGGACCTTTCGCCGCGTCTTTTCCGGGCATCTTTCGGGACTCCCGCCAAGGAATCACGGGAGCAGACGCAGAGGCATGCATGCTCGGGAAGGTCTTCTTCTATACGCAGAGGCTCCCTGACGTCTATCTCATGTATGACGAGGATGCAGCTCGGGTTCACTTCGAAGGCGAGCAGATATCCCGCGCACGATTCGTTCATCACGCGCGCGAACAGGCTGCGATCCTTGCAGGTTACGCTCGCGGGACCCACCTGCTCGAGTTGGGGAACGTAGAATTTGTCGAGTGAGCGAGAAAGGGCCGCACAGGCCATTGTCATTCCGTCCGTTCCGTTGTCGATGCATCCCCTGTTGAATCGCAAGCGACTGACAAGGGGTAACGTTGCGTAATTAGCTCCATCTAACTTGCAGCATACCATGATTTCGGATGCGGGTCGGATTGCCATCCGTCTCATGCGGCGTTGCAGGACAGAGGGAGGCAGATCGACGACGGGGCGGGGGAATCGCGCAACCAGGCCCATATTGGATTGTCGCGGGAATCGCAGGAGATCCTTACCTCTCTTACGATGCCGCCCCGTCTGTCGCAGGACGGATGAACGTACGAGAGGAGCGGTCGATGGAAGACAGACAGGTAATCGAAAGCGGCGAATCGAAACGGCTCGCGATGAAGGACGTAATCACGCTCGTTATCTTCAATGTTGCCATACTCATCGTCATGGTGGTCGTGAAAATGCTGATCACGGTATTGGCCACACCTGCGTTCAACTACTTGGCGTACGTAGGCGTCATGGCCTTGTTCTGCGCGCCTCTCTTCGTCGTCATGTCCAATCGTGTTGCGAAGACGGGCGTGTACTTCGTGACCGCGCTCCTTGCCGGCCTCATGATGGCGGCGTTCGGATCTGCCTGGTTTCTTGCCGTCATGATTGCCGTCGGCGCTCTATGCGAGGCGGCCATGATGGGGAAGGAAACGTATCGCTCTCCTGTCCGAAACGGCATCGGATATGCTCTGTACTGGGCTCTCTATGCGCTCGGCAGCGCGATTCCCCTGTTCTTCTTCAAGGATCAATATATCGCATCCTTGCAGGGATCCTATACGCAGGAGGGGATTGACATCCTCCTGAGCTTTTACGGCTCGCCGAGCATGCTCGCACTCATAACGCTCATAACCGTCGTATTGGCGGTCGTGGGGTTCGTGGGCGGCTATGCGCTTTATACGAGGCACATCAAGAAGGCGAAGCTGGCATGACGGAATCGGTGGCGTCGAGCGGGGTGGACAGGGCGGATCCTCGCACGCATCTCGTCACCCTTCTGGTTGCAACCGTGTTCTGGGCAGTGTATTCGCCTCAGCTGATTCATTATCTTGCAGTTCTGTGCGCTGCGTATCTTTTCGCAAACGGCATGGCGCGGCATGCGCTCGGGTTCGCGGCCGTCTATGTGGCGCTCACGTTGATTGCAGGGGCATCGGCGTTCGTCATGCCCCTTCTCTACGTCATACTCAATACATTCGCGCGAGCCGTTCCATTGATGATGCTTGCGGCGGCGCTCGTGGCGAGCAATCCCAGCAGGGTGATGGCCGCCGTGCAGAAGATCGGGGTTCCTAGGACGGGGCTTGCGATGATATGTCTGCTCGTCAGGTTCTTCCCGGTCATGGGGGAAGAGATGAAAAAGATCAGGGAAGGCCAGCTTGCGAGGGGGATTCTGCCGAAACGCCGTGACATGCTAGCTCACCCGATAACCGCATACCAATGCTTCTTCGTGCCTCTTATCATACGTTGCCTGCGGCTCTCGTCCGATCTCGGCGCCTCTTCCGAACTGAGGGGCCTTGCAAGCCAGGAGAGAAGATCTTGCCTGCACGGCATAGGGTTTTCGGTATGGGATGCGGCGCTCGTCTTCCCTATGTTCGTTCTGGGCGCGGCGCCCCTGTTGCTGTCGGTCGGTGCCTAGGAGACGGATACGACGATGATAGAATTGAAGAACATGAGCTTCTCCTATGGCGCAGACGACGCGCATCGTGCGATAGACGGAATATCCCTGCAGGTGCCCGATGGCACCTGCACGATTCTTTGCGGCAGATCCGGATCGGGGAAAAGCACGGTGATGCGTGTGGTCGAGGGTCTTGCGCCGGGGTTCTTCCCGGGAAGACGGGAGGGCAGCGTGCATGTTGCCGGCAAGGACCCTCATGCGATGAGCCCGAGCGAGAAGGCTCGCCTTATCGGAGGCGTGTTCCAAGATCCGCGTAGCCAGTTCTTCATGTCGCTTGTGCGCGATGAGATAGTCTTCGCAGCCGAGAATGTGGGATGCGATGAGGATTGGGCGCGTCGGCGGCTGGCCTCTTCGGCGGAAACCTTCGGGGTGGCCGATCTGTTGGATAGGCGCGTAGATGAGCTTTCGAGTGGACAGAAACAACGGGTGGCAATCGCCGCCGCCTCCTTTCTTGCGCCTTCCGCCCTGGTACTCGACGAACCTACATCCAACCTCGATGAGAGCGGCATAGGGGCGCTCGTCGCTTCCGTCGGTAGGCTCAAAGATCAAGGGATTGCGATACTGATCTGCGATCATCGTCTGCACGAATACCTTCCGATCGCCGATCGGTACGTGCACATTTCCGAAGGGCGTGTGGCTCACGAATGGACGGGAGAAGAGTTCTCGGCGTTGTCGTGCGCCACTCTTCGCGAATGGGGCTTGCGCCATCCCGGCATAGGCCTTCCCGTCGTTTCATCGCCGGGGATCGTCGGAGTCGACAGGCGCCCGACTGCCCTTTTGCCCGAGGTTGTTGGAACCCACGGGCTTTCCCTGCATTCGCTGACCGTTGCGTACGACAAGTCGGAGCCCTGCGTGACCGATGTCTCTCTTGCCATTCCGCGGGCAACGGTCTGCGGAGTCTTGGGCAAAAACGGGGTGGGCAAGACGACCCTGGCAAAGGTTATCTGCGGCCTTCGGAAACAGACAAGCGGCGTGGTGGAGATCGGCGGCAATATTCTGGACATGGCGCGACGAAGGGCCTGTTGCTACATGGTCATGCAGGATCCCGACTACCAGCTGTATGCAGAGAGCGTGGCCTGCGAGTTGGCTATGGGGAGGAACGGGCGCCTTTCCGAAAGCATCGTGACGGAGGCTCTGGAGGCGTTCGGCATCGAAGGGCTGGCGCAGCGTCACCCCGCATCGCTTTCGGGCGGCGAGAAGCAGCGCGTGACGCTTGCGGCGGCGTACTGCGCGGATAGCGAGATAGTCCTGCTTGATGAACCGACGAGTGGGCTTGATGCCGACGGGCTCGTAGCGGTGTCATCGTGGGTTCGCAAGCTTGCAGAGCGAGGCAAAACCGTGCTCGTGGTCACGCACGACCGCCTGCTCTGCCGGCTTTCATGCGATGAGACGCTGAGAATCGAAAGGCGATGCGCTCATCTTTCAACATGAGGCGTCCGGCTCTGGGAACGATTGCATCTTGGGATGCCGCGCTGCGCTCTAGCGAGGAGATAGACCTAAGCAAGACACTTCGAATCTATGCTTTAAGATAATGCATATGTAAAAAAGTTTTAAATGCATCAATAATAATTGAACAGGTAAATTAATAGGATTTTATTCCTATTAGGTAATATGTCATAAAAATAATATTGCAGATGCACAAAAAAGGCGTATACTTACGAAGCATAAGCGGGATGCAAGGAATCCGGCTTCGAACCTTCGGTCGGACGTCCCTGAAGAACGAGCGGGATTTCACGCATCGCGCAGGTCATGTTGGTGTTTGTGTCTGTTTGGTAGGATGGGCGCACATCAGTGGGCCCAGACTGGAAGGAGATTCGAATGGCAAAGATCGTCAACTCCTGGAACGATTGGGATCCGCTGAAGCGCGTTATCGTCGGCCGTTGCGACAACTCGATGATTCCTCCCGAGGAACCTGCAACCTCCGAGAAGGTGCCGGTCGATTCTGAGATGCGCGGCATGTGGGGCCTTCGTCCCCTCGCCACCGTCGAGCGCGGCAATGAATGCCTCGATAACCTCGTCAAGATCCTCGAAAGCCGCGGCGTAATCGTCGACCGTCCCACTCCTCTGCAGTGGAATCAGGCCATCGGCACTCCCGACTTCCGCAACGATTCCATGATGACCTGCATGCCGCCCCGCGACATCCTGCTCACCATCGGCAACGAAATCATGGCCTCCGCCAACTCCTTCCGTTGCCGCTACTTCGAGTATCTGGCGTATTGGCCGCTCATGAAGCAGTACTTCGATGAGGATTCCGAGTTCAAATGGACCCAGGCCCCTCGTCCTCGCCTGACCGACGCCTCCTACAAGCACAATTATTATGACGAGAAGATCACCCTCGAAGAGCGCCTGGTCCGTACGGCCAACAAAGACTTCGTCACCACTGAAGTCGAGCCGATGTGGGACGCCGCCGATGTTATGCGCATGGGCAAGGACCTCTTCATCCAGCATGGCCTGACTACCAACCGCACCGCCATGGAATGGTTCCAGCGCTATTATCCCGAGTTCCGCGTCCATGCCGTGAACTTCCCCGGCGACCCCTATCCGATCCACATCGACGCCACCTTCGTGCCGCTGCGTCCGGGCCTGATCATCAATAATCCGGTTCGCCCGCTGCCCAAGGAGCAGCGTGCTATCTTCGAAGCCAACGATTGGGAGATCGTCGACGCGGCGCAGCCTGCTCATACCGAGCCGCCCGCGCTGTGCTACAGCTCCGTGTGGCTGTCCATGAACTGCCTGGTTCTCGATCCCAAGACCGTCATCGTCGAGGCTTCCGAGGTCTATCAGCAGGAGCAGATGGACAAGCTGGGCATGAATGTCATCCCGTGCGACCTGCGCGACGCATATCCCTTCGGCGGCGGCCTGCATTGCTCCACCGCAGACGTCTACCGCGAGGGCACCTGCGAGGATTACTTCCCCAACAGGGTCAAGGATCCCACGCTTGTTCGTCCCGAGATGTGGAACGACTAGTCGCTTGTCAGCCTAGCGCAGCAGTGGATGGTGCATGAACCATCCTGAAACCCATGAGAGGGGGCTCGGTTTTCTTCAACGAAAGCTGAGCCCTCTTGTTCTTTCTGCATCGACGTCGCGCGTGCGTACGTGCGACGGGCAGCAAGCTAAAACGAGCAGAGAGAAAAGAAGCAGCGCAACGCCTCGCGAGCTCACGGCGCATGGGGACGCGCGATTGAGTTGCCTCATCGCGGCGCGTTGCGCTGAACTTGAGCTTTAAGCTTGCAAGCCTGCGTGTTCGGGCGCAGGCCGGCACGCTTCACCGAATTCTTACCATTCTTTTTCAAGGAGGGGATTATGGAGGACCGAACCGTGCAGCCCGCGTCTGCCTCTGAGCACGGCGATTACCAGATGAATCGGAAGTGGGGCACGATAGCGATGCTGCTGTCGGCGACCGGTATGGGTCTTGTCCCGTTGTTGTCGCGCGCGGCTACGCGCGTGGACTTCTTCGACGGAACCGCAGGACTGAATGCCGGCGATAGCGTGGGTGCGTTCATGGCGACCGGGCGCATGACCATGGGTATCGTCTTCTTCGTGATTCTGATGCTGGCCACGCGCAAGACCGGGGTGTTCAAGAAGCTGAAGCTGACGCCCGCGATCGCGCTGGGCGGACTGATGATCGGTCTGTCGCTTGCGTGTTACGTCACGTCTACGCTTATGACGTCGGTGGCGAACGCGGTGCTGTTCATCTATACGGGTCCTGTCTTCTGCGTGATTCTTGCGCGAATCTTCCGCAAAGAACCCATGCATGCGTTGCAATGGATCTGCTTGGCCGCGGTATTCGTAGGCATGCTGTTCGCCGAGGGCCTGATGGGCTTCGGCGATGGTGGCTTCCGCGTGGATTTCAGTCTTGAGATGTCGACGGCGGAATTCCCGCAGAAGGGCCTAGGGGATATCTTCGGCCTGCTGTCGGGCGTGTTCTACGGCGCGAGCATGTTCTTCAACGGCTATCGCAAGGACGCCGACACCACGGCGCGCGGCGTGTGGAACTTCATATTCGCCGCGGTGGGAGCCGGCACGTTGACGCTGGTGATGAATTTCCTCGGTACGTCGGGCATCACGGCGCCCACATGGGCGTTGGGCCTGAACCTCACCACGGCGAACTGGATCAGCGCCGTCGTGTTCTGGATCGTGTGCGGGCCGGTTGCCTTGGGCCTGCTGCTTGCCGCGGGGCGTAACCTGCCGGCAGCCGATTATTCCACGATCGCATACTGGGAAGTTCCCGTGGCGCTGTTCATCGGACTGGTCATTTTCGGCGAGGCGTTCACCGTCAACACCATCATCGGCACCATTCTGATCGTCGGCGGCGGCGCCATTCCTGCCGTGAAGGGCATGACGGCAGCGCGCAAACAGTCGAAGGAAAGTGCCGAGGGAGGCGAAGGCGATGACCGGAGGAACGACAATGCATACGCCGCTGCAGGAGTTCAGTCAAACTGAGCAGCAGCGCACGCTTAAACGTGTGACATTCTCCTCCTTTTTAGGGAATTTCATCGAGTGGTTCGACTATGCGAGCTATTCGTATCTGGCCACGGTCATCGCGGTCGCGTTCTTTCCCGATGTCGACAAGGCCGTAGCCACGATGTATGCGTTCGCTGTGTTCGCGCTTGCGTTCCTGGTGCGACCTATCGGTGCGGTGTTCTGGGGGAACATGGGCGATAAGAAAGGTCGTAAGTGGGCTCTTTCCATTTCGATCCTGGTGATGAGCGGAGCAACCTTCATAATCGGCTGCCTTCCCGTCTATGCCTTGGCGGGAATGGCGGCTCCTGTCCTGCTGCTGCTGTGCCGTATCGTGCAGAGCTTCTCGGCTTCCGGAGAATATGCCGGGGCCGCCACGTTCATCGCCGAATATGCGCCGCGGCAGCACCGGGGATTCTATTGCTCCATGGTGCCGGCATCCACTGCGGGCGGCTTGCTGGTCGGATCCTTGTTCGCTACGGCCATGTTCGCGGTATGGGGCGCCTCGTCCGACTTCGTGGTGACGGTGGGCTGGCGCATCCCGTTCTGGCTGGCAGGTCCGTTGGGGCTGATCACGCACTATATCCGTACGCATTTGGAGGATTCTCCCGTGTACGAGGCCATGCAGCGCCAGATCAGCCAGCAAGGAGACGAAAGCATCCAGCATCCTATTCGCACGCTACTGAGTCGGTATCCCCGCAAGGTGCTCATCTGCTTCGGCGCATGCATGCTCAATGCGGTCGGCTTCTACATGGTGCTGACGTATATACCGAACTACCTCGAGGTGACGCTTTCGTTCGATCCGGCCATGGCATCGACCATCACCACCATCGTGCTCGTGGTCTATATAGGTCTCATCTTCGTATCGGGTCGTGTATCCGATCGCGTGGGACGCAGGCGCATGCTCATCATCGCATGCGTGGGATTCGTCGCGTTCACGGTGCCTGCGTTCCATCTGCTCGGAACGTGCCAGTTCGGGGTTGTGCTGGTGACGGAGCTGGTCATGTGTATGATCTTGACCGTCAATGACGGCACGTTGTCAAGCTATCTGACCGAGACGTTTCCTACCGCAGTGCGCTACTCGGGGTTCGCGTTCAGCTTCAATCTGGCGAACGCCCTGTTCGGCGGGTCGGCATCGTACATATCGTTCTGGCTGATCAACGCTACGGGAGATGCGATCGCACCGGCGTACTACATGATAGCGATCGGGCTTATCGCGTTGGTTGCCATGATCGCGTCGCACGAGCACACCGGAAAGGATTTGAACGACGTGAAGTGATGATGTGCCCGATATGGGCGGGTGCAAGGCCTTGCTCGCGACGGATGCGCTTAAGCGTGCCCTGTGACGTTCGGCGTCAGAGGGCACGCTTGTTCGTTTCTTGGGTCGGAGCTTTCGCATGCCAAGAACCTCGAAATGGTGCAGCAGAGATGCCGTCGTATGCGAATCTGCGTATCCCTGCTTTAAAATCCATGGCGTTCATGCATCGTTTCCTTCAGTGCATTTGAGCACTATAGTTATTGCTTGAACAGGTACAATAGGCAATTATTCAGAACGTGCCCGGAAGTGGGCGACCTTGGAGAGGGGCGGCGGTCGTGGCAGGCAAGCATCGGACGGTGAAAGCTCAGTTGACACGATCGTCATTGGTGGTGGCAGCGGCGATCATCTTGCGCGAGCAAGGTCCGTCGTCGGTGACGTATCGGCACGTGGCCGGAAAGGCGGGCGCGGCGTCGTCGTCGGTCGGATATTACTTCGATTCCATCGATGATCTGCTGCGCGAAGCGGCCGAATACAATGTGCGCATGTGGGCGCGGCGCGCAGAGAAGGCAGCCGATGCGGCCGAGGATCTGACGCGCGAGGAAGCGCGTGCCCAGGTGGTCGAGCTGCTGCTGCAGGCATGCCTGCCGGAAGATTTGGTAGTGCCTGTCGCCCATTACGAGCAGTTGATGACCGCGGCGGAATCCAGCGTGGTCACCACGGCGTACAGACGTGGACGCGAGCGGTTGGACGATGCGATATCGCGCATTCTGCGGTGCGCCGGTCTGTCGAAGGTGAATCCGCGTATCGTGGCCGCCGTGGTGGACGGCGCCGCGGTCGCGGGCATTTCAGAGGGACATCCCGTGCGCGAAGCCGCACACACCATGCTTTCCGAGGCGATAGGCGTCATGGGCGAAGCCCAACAGGACGAGGACTAGGCCGGCGCTGCTCGACGGTGGAGCATATGGAGCGGTAGGACGCAGCGCAAGAACGACTCGGTTGTTGTTTGCATTTGCAATGCCCGTCGTTCAAGTGTTCCAGGTTCGCCATGGATGTTTCAAACATATTCAAAACAATGCTTGCTCGTCACGCAGCGTGATGCGCTTTCCTGATCCATGAAGGAGGTGATATCCATGCTGAATGAAGAGGAAGAGAAGCTCTTCACCACCGGAGAGATCGCCGAGAAATGCGGCGTGTCCGTGCGGACCGTGCAGTACTATGACGAGAAGGGCCTCGTTCGTCCAACCGAGCGCACCGAAGGGGGCAGGCGTCTGTACGATGACGCTTCGCTTGATCGCATGCGCATGGTCTGCCTGCTGAAGGCTCTGGGATTGAGCCTGCGGGCCATCCAGGGCATTCTCGAGAATCCCGAAGACAACGCTGCGTTGTTGTGTGTGCTTGAGGAACAGGAGAAGTTGCTGGATGCCGAGCTCGGCGAACGTCGGAGCATGCTGGAAGGCGTGCGCGCGGCCATAGCGGGAATCCGAAAAAATGGCCGTCTTCCGAAGGACGTCGTCATGAGCATGGAATCCATCATGGAAAGCAGGAAATCGAAGCTCAGCAAGACCAAGCGTCGCATGATCGTCGAGGGCATCGTGGTCGATATCGTCGAGATAGGCACGCTTGTCTACGGCATCGTGACAGGGCAGTGGCTACCGTTCATCTGCTCGATGGTGCTTGTCGTGATGATCTGCTCTGAGCTGGTTCGAGCGTATCATCAGGATTCGCGGTATGTCTGCCCGCGCTGTCATGCGGTGTTCCAACCCCCGTTGAAGAGCTTCTTCACGTTGGCGCACACGCCGAAGGCGCGTAAGCTCATATGTCCGAGCTGCGGCGAGAAGGGTTGGTGTGCCGAGGTGTCGGCCGATCGGAGCGACGCGGCGGCATCTCGCATTGCTTGATAACGGTTGTACTCGTGTCGTGGCCTGGAGGATTTTCCAGGGCATGATTCTGCATTCCATGAGCATGCTGTTCTCTAGGCGCTTTTTCATTAACTTCGGGGCACTTAACGCAACGCTGGATAAATATATAAAGTTTGAATAAAGTTGGACTCCTTTTTCAATTGAAATTGCATATTTCCGTTGATAGCTTGTAGATGCTGTGTTCGTTAGGTTTGATAGGGGGAACAAATGACGGACATCATCGACAGGTCTCGAAATCTATACGATGTAAGCAGACGTAATTTTATGAAGATCGGTGCCGCCACGGCAGCCCTGGCTGCCGGCTCATCTCTCGTTTCCTGTTCGCGGGGAAGTGACGAGTCGACAACGCAAGAAGCTTCTGATGGAGAAGATGAGGGGATTTGGGTTACCGCCGCTTGCTGGCATAACTGTGGCGGTCGTTGCTTGAACAAGGTTTTGGTTAAAGATGGTGTGGTCATTCGCCAGAAGACCGATGACACCCATGAGGATTCTCCTGATTGGCCCCAACAACGTGGATGCCTTCGTGGGCGTGCTCAACGTAAGCAGATCTTTTCAGAAGATCGCTTGAAGTATCCCATGAAGCGCGTTCATTGGAGTCCGGATGATTCTCATGGCGAATTGCGTGGGATTGACGAGTGGGAGCGCATTTCTTGGGATGAAGCGCTGGATTATGTCGCTGATGGTCTCAAGCGGGCGAAAACGGATTATGGCAATAGGTCCATTCTCGTTTCGGGCGGTTGGAATAGCGCTGGATCTGAAATGTCTCGTACTCTCGGCTTATTCGGCGGTTACTGCGAACGTTGGGATACCAATTCTTTCGGCGCGTGGGGGAAGACACCTTTCATGTGCGGTTTTCATCATGGCGGAAAGTGGGATCAGACTGTCAATGATCGCTATGACCTACGCAAATGCGAAACCGTCATCATGATGTCCATGAATCCTGCTTGGAGCTCCATGGGCAGTCAGACCTGGAATTATTGGCAGGCAAAGAAATCGGGTGCGCAATTCTATTGCATAGATCCTTTTTACAACGATACGTATTCTCTTCTCGATGCGGAATGGTTTCCGATTCGCCCTGCTACCGACACAGCGCTCCTTCTGGCTGTTGCTTACGCAATGCTCGAGCAGGACGAAGAGATGGACCTGATCGATTGGGATTTTCTTGATCGTTGCACAGTAGGCTTCGATGCAAAGCATATGCCTTCCGACGCTACGTCAAAAATGAATTTCCGCGATTATATCGAAGGAAAAACCGATGGCGAGCCGAAGACTCCTGAATGGGCCGAACAGATTTGCGGGATTGCGGCAGACAAAATATATGAACTTGCAAGGCTCATGGGAAAAAGCAATAAGGTTGCGTTCATGTGTGGCATGGCTTCAGGGCGCGTTCATAACGTTCAGAATCTTCCGCAGCTGGTCATGACCATAGGCACTATGGGCGGTCATATGGGCAAAAGCGGGCACATGACCGGATCCACGATGCATGCTACTTCAGGCAATGGGGGCGATGCCCTCATTAATGCTGGTATAAACGGTCTCGAAGATATTCCCAATCCGGTTGATGACGCCATTAACGCTAACGAAATCTACGATGCAATCATCGACGGAACGTATACCTGGACGGGATCAGGTCATTTTGCAAGTCCTCTGCAGTATCAGCCTGGCGAAAAACGTGATATCGATATTCATGTCATATATCACCCCTCTGGCGCCGATTTGCAGACCTCTGATGGCATCAAGAAAGGTATTGAGGCGCATCGCAAGGTTGACATGGTGGTTTCGCATGGTCAGTTCTACACCACCAACGTTCGCTATTCCGATATCGTTCTGCCTGTCGTTACTGAGTGGGAGAAAGACTGGGGCTTTACTGGAGGCACGCTCGTTCATTCTTCGAATCGAGAGATGCTCGTTCATTACACCAAGGTAGTCGATCCTCTTTTTGAATGCAGGTCAGATGCTGAAATTGCCTTTGAAGTCGGAAAGCGGCTTGGTTTGGATGAAAAGGAGCTGATGCCGCTCAGTAGCGGGCAGATGCTCTACAATACGCTCTCCTCAATGACGGTCATTGACTCAGATGGCAAAACATCTGTGCCTGCCGTTGCCCTCACTGCAGAGGATATCGAAACCATGGGTGCAAAAGGCGATCCGGTTGATGGCAAGCTCTCCTATCACGAGTTTAAGGATCGTGGCGTATATCAGGTTAAACGTGAGCAAGGCGACAATTACGGATATATAGCATTCGAAGATTTTCGAAACGATCCCGGGGCGAATCCGCTGGATACCCCTTCAGGCAAGCTTGAGATATATTGCCAACAACTTGCGGACGCATGCAATCAGATGGGTTGGAGCGTTATCGATCCCATTCCGACGTATCGGCATGTCGAAAATGGTTATGAGGACACTTTTTCGGACTGGAGTTCGCAAACCAAAGGCGACTATCCATTCCAGATGATCACCCCGCATTATCTGCGTCGTGCGCATAGTGTGTTCGATAATGTCGGTTGGCTGCGTGAAGCATGGGTGAACCCCGTCTTTCTGAATGCTGGCGATGCTCAAGGGCTCGCTATTGAAGATGGCGACACCGTTCTCATGACGACGGCTTTTGGGCAAAGCATTCGAAGGGCGACCCTTACCGAGCGTCTTCGTCCCGGGGTGGTCGCTCTGCCGCATGGAGCGTGGGTAAATGTAGATGAAGAAACTGGAATCGACCATGCTGGTGCCGATAATTATCTGGGGGGACAGGTCCCGAACGCCATGGGAATATCAGGATTCAATAGCGTAATTTGCAATGTTGAGAAATATGCCGGAACACAGCTGGGTGTTGACGTGGATGAACCTGCTCGTGTTCCGTTAAAGGATGGTGAGTAACGATGGCCGATTCCACTGCAGCTAAAAAAGGAGTGCTGGTCAACGAGAATCCTATGGGGTTTTATTTCGATCAGCAAGCATGCATAGGATGCCGGACGTGTCAGATCGCCTGCAAGGATAAAAACAACCTTGACGTAGGTATGTTGTTTCGAGAAGTAAAGAGCTATGAGACGGGTGTATTCCCAAATGCTCGAACGTTTCATCTTTCCATGACGTGCAATAACTGCGCTAATCCGGCTTGTGTGGCGGTTTGTCCGGTCGGCGCTATGTACATAGACGAAGAGGATGGAACCACTCAGCATGATGACGAGATGTGTATAGGGTGTCAGATGTGCATAAACGCATGTCCCTATGGCGTACCGAAATTCGACGATGGATTGAGCATATCGCGTAAATGCGATTCCTGCATTATCCTGCGCGCAAAAGGAGAACAGCCAGCATGCGTTTCTTCGTGCATCATGCGTGCTCTCGAGTTTGGTCCAATAGACCGGATAACAGCAGCGCATCCCGATGCAGTAGACCGGATTGCCGTTCTGCCGGAATCATCCCAGACGATGCCCTCTCTGCGTATCGCCCCACGAAAGGCGGCGCTTGAAACAGAGTGTCGTCAGATTACTCTGTAGAGTACGGAGAGGTGTCATTCATCTTTCATTCGCATCGTTGACCCTTGCCATCAGACGGGAGGGTCAACGATTGTTTTGGCGGGAGGATCACGTGGAGGTATGTTTGGAATCGGTTGTCTCCTTGCAGAAACTGCGGGAATTCCTCTATTCCTTCGTTTCTCGGGGATTAGCAAAAGAACCAGATGAGACATTCTGTGCGGTGGCTTCTTCTTCCGAGTTGCTTTGGGCTTTCGAGGAGTTCTTC
This sequence comes from Slackia exigua ATCC 700122, assembly GCF_000162875.1. GTDB lineage: Bacteria > Actinomycetota > Coriobacteriia > Coriobacteriales > Eggerthellaceae > Slackia > Slackia exigua. The sequence continues at coordinate 461,041 of NZ_GG700630.1, read as the reverse complement.
AATGACGATCGCGCGAATAAAGCATGTGGTGCGCTTTCGTCTATGGTTGATAGGCCCGATGCCATAGAGGTTTTACGACTTCAGTTTACAAGGACGCTGATTGGTCCTGACAAGCTTCCAGCTTCGCCGTGGGAATCATCTTTCGACACCAAGGAACACTTGGTGTTTCAAAAAACGACGCTTGATGTGCGCGGTTTCTTTCGTTCGGAAGGCTATGTTTCCGCAGGATATCCTCATGAGCCCGATGATCATATTGCAACAGAGCTATCATTCATGGCGGTGCTTGCCGGGAAAACACGAGCTGCTTTCGATGCGGAAAATACGGTCGAGGGAGAACGCTTGCTTCGAAAGCAAAGTCGATTCATCAAAGATCATCTTTTGCGATGGATCGGATTGTATGCGGCTGGACTTGAGGCATCATCTGAAGGCACTGAGTTTTATGCTCAGCTCGTAAGGCTTGCAGATTGGGTTGTCGATCGAGATGCGTGCGTTCTCGAAGAATGCCTCAACCTGCGAAATCGGTCGTAGGACGATTCGGATAGCCTTGATTTACAGGTGATGCTCTTCGCAGGCGTCGGCATCCAATCGATATCCCACACCCCAGACGGTCTCGATGATACGAGGATCCGTCGGGTCATCCTCTACCTTGGAACGAAGTTTTTTCATAAAGACGGTAATCGTTGTGGTTTCGCCCACGAACTCCTTGCCCCAGCCTGCTTCAGTGAGCTGGTTTTTTGAAAAAACCACTCCTGGATGCTCCATAAGGGTTCGAATGATTGAAAATTCCTTTCGGGTAAGTTTTATATGACTTCCATCTTTGGTGAATCGGTGCTGCTCGTTGTCAAGGGACAGTCGACCGACGGTGATCACGCTATTTTTTGATTTGCCCTCTGATTCGACCGCGGATTTTATCATTGCCGCTCTTCTGAGATGAGCATCCACATGCAACATGAGTTCTCGCGCATCGAAGGGCTTGGTCATATAGTCGTCGCCGCCCGCTGCAAATCCAGCGCATTTATCTACGATATCACTTTTTGCCGAAAGAAACACTATAGGCATCGTGGCGCCCATTTCTCGTATCTTCCTGCATGTTGAGAAACCGTCCATTTTGGGCATCATCACGTCAAGGATTATCAAATCGGGTGGTATTGCGGCTACCGATTTAAGCGCATCTGCCCCATTCGCTTCATAACGAAATTCAAGGTCTTCATCAGTGACAAGGTCTTCCACTAATTTGCGTATGCTAGCCTCGTCGTCCACAAGCATGATGGTCGTCATAGCTAGAACTCCTCTTCGTCATCGATATCGCGCGAAACTGCAGCAATGGTCGGTATTCTTACCGTAAATGTGCTGCCTTGCTTTGGCGTCGATTGTACGGAAACGCTGCCCTCATGGAGCCGAACGAGTTCTTTAACCACGGCGAGTCCCAATCCTGTTCCCCTGATGTGATGACTGACTGGCATTCTTCGAGCCTGTTCATATGCTTCGAAAATACTATCCTGATCTTTAGGGTCAATGCCAATACCGTTATCGACAACGTCAATCACGATTTCATTCTCGTTTTCGTCCAGCCAAGCATGGACATCGACAGACCCGCCTTCATGGGTGTATTTGATGGCATTGTCTGCCAGATTGTCGATGACGCGACGCATCTTTTCCCAATCGGCCATTGCAATGGGAACGTTTGCATCTGCATGAGAGACGAGTTCAATGTTTTTGTTTGCGGCAAGGGGACGCAGGGTTTTTTCAACAAATTTCAGAAGCTCAACGAAGTCGATAGGTCCAAGCTCGAGCGTGTTCTTTCCCGCTTCGGCTTTGGACAGCGTGAGGATATTGTTTACTAAATTGAGCAGCACGTTTGCACTTGTCTCAATTTGAATTACTGAATCCAGGTCGCGCTCGCAAATCCCTTCAGAATTCTTAAGACGACGCGCATAGGCCATGACAGACGTTAAAGGAGTGCGCAACTCGTGGCTGACGATTGCAAAGAACTCATTTTTATAAGCTGATTCTTCGCTTAACTTATCGTAAGCGTGTTTCAGCTCGTCGCTTTGGTGTGCGAGTTTTTCATTGAGCTTCTGGAGTTCGCATGTTTGGTTTTCGACCTCTTCCGACAGATTGCAGTAAAGCCGTTGAAGTTGTCGAGCCATATTGTCGAAGCTGCGCGTGAAGTCTTCTATCTCGTCGGCAGGAATATCGGATTCTTCGGATACCTTTTGGCGCGATTTCTTGATTCTTGGCAATCGGTATTCGAAGTTGCCTTGACTGATTCGTTCTGCAGCTTGGTCGAGATCGTCGATCGGCCGAAGCACGAATTTCGTAATCGCTATGTACATGCCGAGGCTGACGAACGTAACCATAATCAGCAGGATTATCACTTGCTGGATTGATGAAAGGAAAATACCTTGAGAATAGATCTGCATGGGTTCGATGATGGACATTATTCCACCGACATCGCCGAGCTGCATGCCTTCTTTTTCGAATCCGAATTGATCGAGTTCGCCAGCGGGTTCGCCATGGCATTCAAGACACGTTTGAGTCACGTAGAGCGGTTCGGCATAGCGAAACATACGCTCTCCAGATATCTTATCGGTTACAACGCCATAATATGCCTTACGATCAGGATCTTCAGCAAAGGCATCGAAGGCTGTCTGCTCGAATTCATCAGGAGTCGATCGTTTGAGGCGCGGTGATTCTTGAACAAAATGTATGACATAGTCGGTATTTTCCGTAAAAAGAGTACTGACGGATTTTGCTGCAACCACGCATACGAGTGCTTTGCTTCTAAACGTTCCATCATCGTTGCGGTTTATCTGGTCTTGATTATTGTCTACAAAATCCCAAGTTGCGCGCATTTCTTCGGCGAGAACCTGAGCCTTTTCTAAAGCCTCGTTCTCTGCCTGTCGTTGCTGTATCGCCGTGCTCAGAAATGCATCTGCAATCATGACGACGGCGATGATTGTGCCGATGACGATCGCCATCCTGAGCCGAATGCTATGACGAAAACGCTTTTTCAATTGACGAGTTTTATCATCGGTAGAGTCCATCGTCATTCTTTCATTGGCTTGGAGAGCTGCGAGAAGAATTGCATCTCGATTGCATTTGGCGACGATCGCAGCAAAAAAGTAATCCCCTGTCAATAGGTTTGTCAACAGAAGAGGGTCGAGATTCCGGGTTGGGAAGAGCCCTCTTTCGCGCGGATGCCGTTCATGAATAAAGACGCACCGCATCATTGCAGAGCTTTTTCATGTCAATTGTCTAATCATTATGTCGTGAAACGTCATTTTGATTTTCTGGGTTAGAGCCGAGGTGACCTTCCTCTTCAGAGCGAGTCTCGAGGAAGATTATTTCGCTGCCTTTGAATATCATCGAATCTATATGGTTGTACATAAAGTTGACTTCATCTAAGGCGTTGTGCTGTCGTTCGGAAACTTTACGTACCGGGTTGTCTACCGTGATTTGCTCAACGAGCCTATGCCTTCGGTTTTCGAGGCTAGCCTTTCCAGCTTCCATCATCCTGACGGGATTGACTCTGGCAAGGTTTGATCCGGCATTATCAAGTAGTCCGCGGACAACGCCAGCGCCTTCGCGTGATGCTTGGGTAGGTTCTGCAAGCGCGATAGGTGAACCTCCGACATTCCTTGCCTTCTCCTCTAATATCATATGAGCTTTGTCTCTTGCATCGCTAAACGTATCGGTCAAACACCGGAGGTCTTCCTTTTCAGAGTCGATCCTCTTCTCAGAGAAGTCATCGTCGTAGCGCATTTCAAGTTGGCCAACCAAGGCAATAAGTTGGAATGCTGCTGCAGAGCGGTTTTCCATTTCGCATAGCTTGTCGAAATATTTGAGCACGTCCTCTTGGCTAGCCTTCTTCCGTTCTCGTATTTCGAGGTAGAGATCATTCATTGAATCAATCTGAAAATGCCAGAGCGTGGTAGCGTCCTTCAATGACTGCTCGATTCCGTTTAGGGCAGCTTGTTTCTTCTCTGGGCTGGACGCGTATTCTTCGAATCGATTTGAGTATCTTTTAAGCATATCAAAGGAACTCTGAAGCTTAGCGTTGCGTTCTCGTTGAAGCTCGCGCGTTATCGCCTCAATTCCGCTTTCGATTCCTTCGAGTTGTTCCGATATTTGAGCCATATATGCTGCGCCTACAGCGACGGCTGCACCCTGCATTGCAAGATTGGCGATCGCGGTAGGTTGCAAGCCAGCTTTCTGTATTCCGGCCATGCTTGTGAATTTGCCGTTTTGCTGGATCGAAAGAAGATTGCGCCCGTCGCATTTTCGAACGCAAAGATCTTTCCATCCCGCTCCTTTCGGAAAGGTCACTATTGCCATATCGTACTGTCCTGCAGCGTCTGCACCAGCTGCAGCCAAGGGAATGAGTCGATCGATAAATCCAGCCATATCGTTGTTTAAGGTATGGGAAATCTTGTGGGCTGCCCTCCTTTCGGCAAGAGTGAGATCATCGTTCTTGGCAACAGATAACGTGGCTTCGTCTGTTTTAGCCATTTCGGTTTGAGGCTCAACTTCATGATCGCCATCGCCGTTCTTCTTGAATATGTCGAGAAAACTCATTGGGGCACCTCCTCTTTCCTAAGGTAGAGGACTGGAATTAGCATGCAGAATTCTATCAATTCTAAGAGTTTCCAATTGCAGAGAATGTTGATTTGAGTGATGGCTCGACAGTGCATCTGCGCATATTTACGACAGAAAGGGGGCGTATTTCATTGACGATAAGGACGCTTTCGGAACGTCTTGAGGTTTATGCGACGATGACTGACGAGTCAGGAGACGCGTCAGCCGTTTGAAACTCGAATGGAAATATTAGGTCGTGCGTCAGTCCCGAATCAATTCGCCGAGCATTTTCGAATAGCCCTTCGGATCCCTGGAGAGCTTTTCGCAATGCCCGCATCCCGGCCAGAGCTTCGTTGTTGCATGGGGATAGACGCGAGGAATGGTTTTCAAGGCTTTCTTACGGTCGAAGTCTTTGTCTCCATATGCGAACGTGCATATTCGCTGCGCACTCTCCGAAAGCGTGGGCAGCTCGACGAAGGAGCAGTCGTGGGCGATGCATCTTATGCTTTCTTCGTCCATCTCGATGAAATGCTTCGCGAGCTTCGGCGCCGCCGATTCTCCGAACGCATCGACCATCTTACGTCTGCAGAGCTCAGGGTCGCTTTGGGCTTTCCCATGCTTCTTCAAGAGCTGCGAGAGAACGATACGATAGAGCATTTTCGCATTCGTGAAGAAGCTCGTTCCCTCGAAGAACAGATACTCGAAGTGGATGTCGTCGTATTTCAAAAGATGCAGAAGGACGACGCCTCCCAACGAGGCTCCGAAACCGAGCTTCAGGTTGGATGCGTCGTGCGACGTTAAGTACGAGTGGATTTCTTCTGCTTCGTGTGCAGCACCTCTGTAGGTTGCTTCGAGCGCAACGCCGTGCGCCGCAAGGTCGGGCGTGAGATATCGGTATTCATTTCCGAGGTTGTTCGCGATGAACGTCTTCATATCGTCCGCCGAGGAAAGCATGGGGTGGATCAAGAGAATAGCATCGTGCTTCGTGTCATTCCAGTCATGCATGATCAAGACGATCACTCCCGTTGCGAAGGCGAATCGAAAAAGTTGGAAGCATGCAGTCCACTATACCAGCCTGCGACGGCAGATGTAACGTTTCAGTGGGTGCGATGGTGGGGTAGCCCTTGAATTACCTGCTATGATGCGGTGCATATCCGCCGCGTTTTCAGGAGAGGCATCGTGCCATGGCTTGCAACAGCAAAGCGAAAGTGAAAATCCTATACCTCTTGAAGATTCTGCAAGAAGAGACCGACGCTGCGCACGGCCTGACCATGGCGCAGATCATCGAAAAGCTGGCGGAATACGGCGTGTCTGCCGAACGCAAAAGCATCTACGACGACATCAAGGCGCTGCGCGAGTTCGACATAGACGTGAAGACGTATCGGCGCAATCCCGTCGAATACGCCATCGAGCGACGTGATTTCACGATCGACGAGCTCATGCTGATGGTCGATGCCATCCAGTCGTGCCGAGCCATCACGGACGGCCAGGCGAAGCTGCTCGTCACGAATATCAAACAGCTTGCGAGCAACCACGAGCAGGTGCTGCTCGATCGCAGGATTCACGTGGAGGGGCGTATCAAGTCGAAGATCGAAAGCGCGCTTTCCACGGTCGATGCCGTCCATGAGGCCATCCGCCTGCGCTGCAAGATGGATTTCGCCTATCGCAAGATCGGCGTGGACGGCAAGCCGTACGAGACGAGGGGCGGCAAGAAGCACGAGGTGACGCCGGTGGGTGTTTCCTACGATGACGGTTTCTATTACCTTACTGCATGGAATGAAAGCCACGGGAATCTGACCGAGTACCGCATCGACCGCATGGCGCGCGTGCGCGTGCTCGAGGATGCGCCGGCAACACGCAATGACGAAATCGCTCGCTACCGCCACAACGATTCCAAGGGAGTCATGTTCGGCCGCTTCAACGGCGCCGAGGTTGTGGCGGAGCTTGCCGTCGATGAAGGCAAGGTCGAGATCGTGACCGACCGCTTCGGCAAGGCCGCGGTGTTTCTCAAGGCGGGAAAGTCCGAGGCGCGTGTTCGCGTGAAGATTTGCAAGAGCCAGCAGTTCTTCGGATGGATCGCGTCCATGGGCAAGACGGTGCGCATCGTGGGGCCGAAGAGCCTTGCCGAGGAGTACCGCGACTACCTGCGTTCCTTGCTGGAGGAGTAAGTCATGCTGTGCTGCGGGCGTATTTTCGCAGTGCTGTGCCTTGGGGAGTGCCTCGTGGCGAAAACGATGTTGCGGACGGTGTTTCGCGGCATCGCGCCTGTGGCATCTCGTGACGAAAAGCGAATACCTGTCCCTATTCATGGACAGGCTCGAGTGCTTGAATAGGTATCCTGCGACAATAAAGGGAAAATTGCGGCGCTCGCCGAGTACCAGCGAACGCCATGGGTAGTGGCGGGATCTTTGTGGGCGAGAAGGGGGCGAAGGGACGGATGTCGCACTCGTGGGGCTCGCCTGTCGTGAAGGGATGGAGGACAGGGATGCTGTTCGGCAACGATAAGAAGAAAGAGAATGCTTCCGGAATATTCGTCGGACCTCGTGGGATGACGACGAATGTGTCCGGGAATGTCGCGATCGTGCGCGGTTCGAACGGGCATGACGGCATGTATACCCGTGCCGGCAATACGATCGTCGGACCCCATGGTCGGCTTTACAATATAGTTGGAAGCGGGCCATCAGCCACGATTGTCGGGCCTCATGGAAAACTCTACAACGTCATAGAAAACGGATCGATGACGACGATTGCAAGCTCCAGCGGGATGCATACCGTTATTCACAACAACGGTGGCGGCGGATTCGTGGTCTAGCGCTTCGGCCTGCGGTAGGAGATCATCCGAGTCGATTCGATTGTTCAAAGTACGCATGCACGACAGGGGTGTCGTTGAGTTGGTTTTGCGTTTCTGCTTGTCGTGTGTAAGCATGAGTCCGCGTTTCTAGATTGGAACCGAAAAGGACGCATATGTTGTTGAAGATGGGCTTTCGGGAGGCGTTGCCGTATGCTCGATGAAGATGATTCCTGCGAAAGAAGGTGCTTCTTTCCTGAGGAGTTTGAGCGTGTTTCTGAGCGACTTTCGCCGCAAGCTCGAAGCCTGTGGGCTAAAACGGGAAGGGGAGAACAGTCTCATCTCTGGGAACCCCTCTATGTGCATATGGGTGATTCGGGCGAGATCGCTCGTCTTTTGTGGAGCAAATGGCTTCCTCGCACTGTAAAGAAGCTGATTGCTCAAGATCTGAGTGATTCTGCAGCCGAATCGCTCGTTGCCTGGATGGCAAGCGTCCATGATATCGGCAAAGCTACACCGGCTTTCCAATATAAAGTAACTGACAGGGCCGAATCGGTTCGAGAGACGGGTCTTGAGATACCTGCTGGAATCGATAGCAAATCGCATGCTTTTATGGGACAGGTGATCTTAGAAGACTGGCTTTTCGACCGCGCATGGTCGCATCCCAATATCTTCTCGTGCGTGGTTGGCGGCCACCACGGCGCCCCTCCAGATAGCAGCACTATTCTCGATAACCTTAGGGACAGCCTGCTTCCCAAAGAAGTATTGGGCGAATCGACATGGACGACGGTTCAGATCGAGTTGCTTGATTACGCATTCGTTCTTTCAGGGGCTTTTGGGCATGAGGGAGAACTCAAAGAGTTGGAGCTTCCGCAACATACCCAAGTTTTGCTTACTGCTCTTGTTATCATGTCGGACTGGATTGCCTCGAATGCCGACTTGCTTCCTTTAGTTTCCGGAATTGCATCTACGGCTGATTTTCGTGCGCGAGCAAGGGAGGCTTGGGAACGGCTTGCCCTCCCAGCTGCTTGGGTTCCATCTTTGCACGGGGAGCCTGCAGAAGCGCGTTTCCATGCGCGGTTCGACAATATTCCTGAAGCTGCGCGACTAAGGCCCGCACAGATTTTGGCGGTCGAAGCGGCTGAGAGCCTCGAAGATCCTGGTCTTATCATCATCGAAGCACCGATGGGTAACGGCAAGACGGAAGCATCGCTGCTGTGCGCCGAAATTCTTGCAGAGAAGTTTGGAAGCGGAGGTATCGCCTATTTGCTGCCGACCATGGCGACTTCGAATGCGATGTTCTCTCGGGTCGAAAACTGGTTGAGCCATATGGCTGATGCTGATGGGTCCAGTCGCCAGTCGATGCAGCTGCTTCATAGCAAATCGGCGCTTAACAAGGATTTCGCTAGTCTTAGAACATGGAATCATACATGGATGGGCGATGAACGAAATCAGCAAAGAAGCAAGAATCCCAATGATGAAAGTATTATCGCGCATCAATGGTTCGGAGGCAGGAAGCGTGGTCTGCTTGCGTCGTTCGTGGTTGGTACGGTTGATCAGCTTCTGATGGCCGCACTGAAAGCGAAGCATGTCCAGCTGCGCCATTTAGGGCTGGCTGGGAAGGTTGTGGTTATCGACGAAGTCCATGCCTACGATGCCTATATGAGCGTATACCTCGATCGTGTGATGACTTGGCTCGGCGCTTATAGAGTGCCGACGGTGCTGCTCTCGGCTACTTTGCCGCCGCAACGGCGCAAGCAGTTGATTCGTGCGTATCGAGGGAAAGATGCGCGGTCAACAGGCAGGCCTTCGAAAAGAAGGCTTATCGACCCGCCACGTCGGGCGACGGGGGAGCCCGCTTACCCTCTCGTTACTGTAAGTGGGCGCGATTTGGACTCGGAAAGATATTGTGACTGTGAGGTTGCGAGTCGAGGAACCGATGTCGAGATATCGTTTCTTTTGGACGGGGATGACGATTTACTTGCGACGTTGCGTGACAGGTTGTCCGATGGGGGTTGTGCTTGCGTCTTGCGAGATACGGTTTCGCGGGCTCAAGAAACATACGAGTTTCTTAAAACTGCAATGGATGCCGAGGTGCGACTTGTGCACTCTCGTTTCATTGCGGCAGATCGCTTGAGCAACGATGCCGAGCTTCTGAAATTGCTTGGACCTAATGCGTCCAGGCGGCCTCGGTCGCTAGTTGTTGTCGGTACTCAGGTTATTGAGCAGTCGCTCGACATAGATTTCGATTTTATGATTACCGATATAGCTCCTATCGACTTGCTGCTGCAGCGCATGGGACGTTTGCATAGGCACCAGCGTGGCGAAGGACAGTCTGAGCGCTCAGCGAAACTAAGGACGGCGCAGTGTTTCATAACGGGGTCGAAAGATTGGTCGGTCGAACCTCCTGAGTTCGATAAGGGCATCATAGCTGTGTACCATCCTGCACTTTTGCTTCGGACGATTTTGGCGTTAAAGGTTAGATGCGATGGCGCGGGGGGTTCTAGAATCAATCTTCCGCATGATATTGCGGGGCTTGTGGAGACGGTATACGAAGGGCTGGAGCCCGGTTCGAACGATTTCCTACTTGACGGATTGAAAGACGACGCTTGGCGTGATGCATTGCTTGGGGCGCAGGATGATCTGCGTCAATATCGTATGAGTCAAGAGAGCAAAGCGAGTAATTGGCTTTTGGGTAAAGAGCGCACTAAGCCTGGGAAGGTATTTGACCTCGTCGGTTGGCTGGGAAACAGGTTTTCCCTATCCGACGAGGAAACGGGTCGTGCCGCCGTTCGGGACAGCCAAGAATCACTCGAAGTGGTTGCGCTGCATTGCGATGCTGGGAACCTATCTGTCTTTCCTTGGGTGGCGCTGCAGGAGGGAGTAGAGGAAAAATATACAGCGTTGGGCGATGGAACGACGGCACCTGACGACTGTGCGGCCTGTCTTGCGGCTACGTGCACGGTGCCTCTTCCACCTCTTCTTACCAAGCCTTGGCGGATAGCAGGGATTGTCAGCGCCCTTGAATCGGCGACGAATGTATCTGGGTGGCAAGAATCTCGATGGCTCAAAGGTCAGCTCCCGCTTGTTTTTGATCGGAATGGAGTTGCGGTCGTCGATTGCGAAAGGGAGCGATATCATCTCGGTTATTCAAGGGAGCTGGGGCTAAGGTTGCTTGAAATAGAGCATAAGGAGGTTGAGCAGTGAGTGAGAATGTCCATTTTAACCTGGTAGATGAGCCTTGGATTCGCGTTCGAGATATGAGGGGAATCTCGCGCGAACTTTCACTTTGGGATTTATTTACTTGTGCGGGAGAGTTGAAATGCCTGGCGAATGATTTGCCTACCCAGGACATTGCGATTCTCAGACTGTTGCTCGCGATATTGCAGCGTTCCCTTTCTCCCAGCCTCGATGAAGACGATGACCCTGCGGAGGTATGGGCCAAACTATGGGAGGCCGATACTCTGCCGGTCGAAGAGATACACAGCTATTTGGAGAAATGGCGTCATCGTTTTGATTTGCTCGATAATAATGAACCGTTTATGCAGATAGCAGGGTTGGTACGGAGTAACGATGCGATCAAAGACGAGGATGGCGAACCATACCTTAAGCGCGTCATTGCGGATGTGCCGAGCCGTCGGAACAGGCGACTTTTTTCAGTTCGAATGGGCGAGGGAATTAATAGACTATCTTATGCGGAAGCTGCTCGCTGGCTCATCCATGTGCATTCTTTTGATACCGGTGGTCCCAAGAATGCTGCGAAGGGAGACTCCTCTGACGTAATAAAAAAGGAGGGTAGGTCGTATCCAGGTGGAACGGGATGGTTGGGCCGCATAGGGTGCTTATATTTTGAAGGATCGACTATAAAAGAGACCTTAATCCTAAATTTTGTACCACTGTATCGCAACGAGATCGATTCTCTTTTTCCCGAAAATGATCTCCCTATCTGGGAGCGCAGGCAGAGGTGCGTTTCCGATGGGCATGAGCCACGGGTCCTTCCCGACGGGAGGGCCGATCTGTATACATGGCAATCTCGCTGGGTCAACTTTTCTCATGAAGATGGCATGATAACCAACGTTGTGCTGTCGGCTGGAGATCTGCTGTCCGTCGAAGCTGCTGAGCTCTACACGGTGGAAAACATGACTAGTTGGAAAGAGGGAACCTCAAAGAGTAAGCCTTCTGCGCCGAAATTGATTCCGATGCATTTTGATTCCGACAAGGCGCTATGGCGTGGACTGAATGCAATCTTTGCGCAAAATTGCAGTAATAAGAATCCGGCTTGCCATCTATCCGGTACCGCAGTGTGGTTGAGGCATCTCTCGAGCAATAATGGAGGAAGGGCTATTAGCAAAGAATACTTATTGAATGTACATGCCGTTGATTTTAAATACGACGACAGCCAATCATCCTCGTATCATTCCATGGTTGACGATAAGCTCGAGATGAGTTCCTATTTGCTGTCGCCCGAAGGTGCTCCTCTGGTTAACTTCGCCTGTGGGTGTGTTGAAAAGACGAAAGAGGCTGTTAAGACGCTTGGTGATCTTGCGGTAAATCTGTATTTGGCGTCGGGCGGAGATAGCGCAAGCTCGTCGGGAGTTCGCGAAGCGGCGGAGTCTAGAGCATTCTTTGAAATCGATCGTTTATTTCGGGTTTGGTTTTCAGCATTGGGATCTCAGACAAATGCAGAAGCGGCGCGTGCTGGATGGTATGCGCAATTGCGCGATGTTTTGATGAGGCTCGCTCAAGAACTGATTGGCGAAGCTGGTCCTGCGGCAGTGCGAGGATCGCAATTGAAGAACAAAAAAGATTGGATGACGGCAGGAAAAGCCGAGGCACGGTTCTATGCGACGCTCGATTGCATTTTGTCTTGTGGAAGCAAAGAGGAGAAAGTAAAGGAGGGATGAGTAATGCAGGAGACGAGGGAAGTAGCGAGTAACGAGATTCGAAACTTTGTTTCTGGCAAGGTCTGTAGGCTTCAGACAAGCTACCTTTCTGCATCTGACAAATCCACAGGTGCACGACGGCTCTCAGCATTGCGACATGCTATTGCCAAGGAGCCAGGTTCGTCGGCGGATATATGGGATATCGAGATTGGTGGGCTTCGGGCTGATCTTGTTGGCAAGGATGATCGTCCCTCAAGCGCGGAGCGGGCCGTACATGGCGCATTAACGTTGTATGCATTCCATCAACAGTCGAAGAGCAATCCTATGCATGTTTCCGGCAGAGAACATGGCCTTGGCTTCGCTATGCGAGATTTGATCCAGCAAGATAAGAATCATTATCGTAATCGAGCTGAAGAAGAGCTGCCTCGCCGCTTCGCCGCTCTGGTAACTGCTGAATCGATGCCAGAGATGCTGCATTATCTTCGACAACTGATTCAGCAGCTTAGATCTGCCGGAATTCCGCTCGACTACGGCTTGCTGGCAGCCGACCTTTATAGGTTGCAAAATCCCTATCAGGCCGATTCCGTTCGACGAAAGTGGGGACGTGAATTCGCATATCGTAGGAAACCAGCGTCGGCAGAAGACAATCAGAGCTAATCGACAGCCATCGTCAAGAAAGGTGTCATCATGAGCAACAATCCTCTTTATATTGATATCCACATTCTTCAATCCGTGCCGCCTAGCAACATCAATCGCGATGATACGGGCAGTCCGAAAACGGCTAAGTTCGGCGGGGTGACTCGCGCTCGCATCTCGAGTCAAGCATGGAAGAAAGCGACGCGTGATTTGTTTCCGGACTATCTTGACGAGGATGAACTCGCGTACAGAACCAAGCATGTGGTCGGCCTCATCTCTGATGCAATCCGAGAAAGAATGCCTGAAGTTAGTGAAGGTGACGCAATCGAAAAGGCAAAGGAGGTTTTGGTCGCGCTAGGCTTCAAGCTTAAGAAAGAGGAAAACGAGTACCTTAACGAGTATCTTATCTTCATTGGCACGCTGCAGATCGGCAAGCTTGCAGAGCTCGCCATTCAAGCGTTGAGAGATGGGGAAAAAGTTGACAAAAAGGAAGCTAAGAAGATTCTTGACGTAAAGAGGTCTCCAGCCTTAAATGCTGTCGATATCGCCATGTTCGGACGTATGGTCGCCGATGCTCCTGATCTGAACGTCGATGCTTCCGTTCAAGTCGCTCATGCGATCAGCGTATCCAGTGCAGAAACGGAATTCGATTATTTTACGGCGCTCGATGACAAGGCTCCTGAGGATAATGCCGGCGCAGCCATGATCGAGACAACTGAGTTCACATCGGCGATGTTCTATCGTTACGCAAATGTGGACGTCTTTCATTTATGCGAAAATCTAGGCTCTCCTGATGCGGCGACTAAAGGCATAAACGCCTTCTTGCAATCATTCGTCAAGTCTATGCCGACGGGAAAGCAAAACTCTTTCGCCAATAGGACCTTGCCTTCAGCTGTCGTTATCCAGCTGCGTGATTCGCAACCGGTTAGTTTGGTGAACTCCTTCGAACGACCCGTGGTTGCCCTGAGGGATAAAAGCCAGCTTACGAATGCAGCCGAAGCGCTTGTTGCTCAAGAGAAAGCCCTCGACGAGGCGTTTGGTGTGACTCCGCAGCATACATTTGTGGTTGCTGCATCGCCTGACGCCTCTGTGTTGAAAGAGCTTGCTGATGGTGATCCGATGGGGTTGGATGACGCCGTCGATCAAATCGTCGCTTTCTGCAGTGACTACTTGTCCGAATGCGGCTTCCGTGACGAAGAGCGTGAGCAAAATGACAGTCTTACTGCTTAAGTTGGCAGCACCGTTGCAGTCATGGGGCGCAAGCAGCCGTTTTACCGAGCGGACCACTCGTCATGAGCCTTCGAAAAGCGGGGTGATAGGTTTGCTTGCGGCCGCGCTCGGTCGTCGGCGAGAGGATTCTGTCGACGACCTTGCTGCCCTGCGGTTCGCGGTGCGTATCGATCAGCCGGGCAGTTTCATGCGCGATTTCCAAACTGAACACACACGGAAATGGGATTCTGATACAAGGAGGTTTGTTTTCAACGAAAGCCTCTCCCTGTCTAAGCGTGATTATCTCTCGGATGCTGTCTTTGTGGCTGCTCTTGAGGGGGATGAAGACTTGCTTGCCGAATGTGCAGAAGCCCTTCACCATCCTGCGTTCCCGTTGTTTTTAGGACGGCGTTCGTGTCCGCCTTCAACTCAAGTGTACCTTGGCTTGGTGGATGGCCCTATGATGGAGGCACTTGCGGACATCCCCTGGCAGGCAACCGAGCGACATTGGAACTATGCCTATCGGTTCAGGGGTGATAAACCGAAGGAAACGGTTGAACTGAAGGTTGTGTACGAGGCTACTGAAGAGCAGGCCGCATGCACTTTGAGCGAAACGGTTCGTGATGTGCCTCTGAGCTTTTCTCAACTTAAACGCGAATACGGATGGCGAACGGAAACAACCATACGTATGGCGGTGAAGAATTCATTCTGGTCTTCCGACGACGGACGACCAGCCAGTACTTCGATAGCTTCCGAACATGATCCGTTCGCGATCTTGGAAGAAGGATCCGAATGACGTATCTCACACGTTTTCCTATAAACAAAACTCGGAGAGATGCACGTAGATTGCTTGCATCCCCCTATCAGATGCATGCGGCCATTGCCGGTAGCTTTCCTGTGATTCATTGTTTGGATTCCGGCAAGAAGAGGGTCCTTTGGCGTGTCGATGCTTCCGAGGATGGTTCGGCACGACTCTATATCGTGAGTCCCGACAAGCCGAGTTTGGTTGGATTGGATGAGCAAATCGGCTGGCCTGACTTGCCTCAGCAATGGGAGACGAGAAGCTACGATACGTTTCTTTCTCGTATCGAGATAGGGCAAGAGTATGCGTTTCGGCTGTTCGCAAATCCAGTTTTGAGTCGAAGCACGAGAGGAGGGCGCACTGTTCCTCGAAACGAAAAGGGGAAACCGAAGCGGATAGGTCATTTAACCGTCCTGCAGCAGGCAGCATGGCTTATCGGGAAAGATGCTTATCTCGGTTCTGGCTTAGAGGTTCCCGAGCTGTTTGCGCATCAAGAATGGAATCGAGCTCAGCGAAACGGATTTGAGGTTCTTACGAATCTCGATGGTACCGCACGGCTTATTGTTTCTCATTCAGGTAAACAGAAGTTGCGGAGCGGGCGAGAATCATGCCCCATAACTTTGAGCACGGCTCAGTTCGATGGATTCTTGCGCGTTTCAGATCCCGATCTCTTGCGCTCGGCCCTCGTGAATGGCATTGGGCATGCGAAGGGGTTTGGTTGCGGTCTCTTGACCCTTGCGCCTATGGTGGTTAGATAAGTCATGACGTGCATTCCCGGTATCCAGAAGCCAGATTTGCATGCACTTCCTACCATCAAGGAGCGCATAACGTTTCTTTACGTTGAGCACTGCCTTATCAATCGGCAGGATGGTGCGGTAACTATTACCGATACACGGGGAACCGCTTATGTGCCCGCAGCATCTCTGGGTGTTTTGATGCTTGGCCCAGGAACGAATGTTTCGCATCGGGCCATGGAATTATTGGGTGATGCGGGTGCAAGCATTGTCTGGGTAGGGGAGCGAGGCGTGAGGTATTACGCTCATGGCAGGCCGCTCACTCATTCGTCTCACTTGGTTGTTAGACAGGCTGAACTCGTCTCCAATAAGCGGAAACGCTTAGCTGTGGCTCGCGCGATGTATCAGATGCGTTTTCCCGGTGAGAATGTATCTCATTTGACCATGCAGCAGTTGCGCGGTCGTGAAGGATCGCGCATTCGTTCGCTCTATCGCAGGTTATCTGAGGAATTTAAGGTTCCTTGGAAGGGCAGGGAATACAATCCAGATGACTTCGAGGATGCAACGTCCATCAACCAGGCTCTTTCTGCTGCCCATGTTTGTCTGTACGGTGCGGTGCATAGCGTGATCGTTGCTCTAGGATGTTCGCCTGCGCTAGGGTTCGTCCATATGGGGCACGAGAGGTCATTCGTTTACGACATCGCCGATCTATATAAAGCAGAGGTCACCATTCCCATCGCATTTCAAGTGGCTTCAGAAGTCGAGGGAGACGTTGGAGCGACTACCAGGAGAAGGGTTCGCGATGCGTTCCTAGACGGAAGGATTATGGAACGGGTGGCGAGAGATGTAAGAAGGCTGCTTCTCAATAGTGACGATTCGGTCAATGGGCTGGATGAGATTGATTTCGACACAATGCTGTTATGGGATGAGCGTGATTCTGCAGTACGCTTTGGCGTTTCGTATGGTCGGGAATACGATGCACCGATAACGGTCGAAGTCGAGAACAATGGCAGTCTGGTTGGAGTTTAAGAATGGTTGTCATTACGCTCGAGAAATGCCCTCTTGCATTGCGAGGGGATTTGACCAAGTGGCTTCAAGAAATAAGCATGGGGGTGTATGTCGGGCAAGTTAGTGCTCGCGTGCGCGATAGACTATGGGAGCGCGTGTGCAAGGAATGCAAGAGCGGCCGAGCAACGATGGTCTATTCGGTTCGCAATGAGCAGCGACATGACTTTCGTATTCACAACACTACATGGGAGCCCATTGATTTTGACGGCCTAAAGCTCATGATGAGGCCGAGTTCTGCAAGGACGAAGTCGCTGGGGAAGAAGCGCCTGAGATGGAGCGAGGCATCCCGCTTCTCGAAGAAAAAAGGCAGAAAGCCAAATAGAGATTTCGAACTGCCAAGTGAATATGTGGTCGTCGATATTGAGACGACGGGTCTTAACCCTAACAAGGACGAGATAATCGAGCTTGCCGCCATTCGAGTGCGCGGAGGAAGAGAAACCGATGCTTTTCAATGCCTGGTTCGTTGCGGGGGAGAGCTGTCCGACGCAATCGCCAAATTGACCGGGTTGAGCCATAGCAGACTGATGGCCGAGGGCCTGATACTAGAAAATGCGCTCATGAATTTTTTAGAATTCGTGAGCGACGATCTAATTGTTGCCCACAATGCCGAATTCGATATCGGGTTCATTCAGTCTGCTTGTGAAGAGCTTGATTGGGATGATTTTGACAATGATTATCTTGATACGCTTGCATTGGCTAGGAAGAAGTTGCCGCAAATATCGGATCATCGGCTGAGTTCTTTAGCTGAACGCCTGCACCTTGAAAATAGACAACCTCACAGGGCACTTTCCGATTGTAGATTGACGCATTGCCTTCTTGTTAAACTGAATGAAAACTGATTTAGTATTAACGATGGGCTATATTGAACTGGGATGATTTAGTGTGCTCCCCGCATGCGCGGGGATGATCCCCCACGCCGTTCGTCTCCCCCGCGGGGGAGTCCACGTGCTCCCCGCATGCGCGGGGATGATCCCCCCCGGCGGGCCAACGGGAGCCGACGCAATGCGTGCTCCCCGCATGCGCGGGGATGATCCCGGAGCGCGCGAGGGCAGAGAGGATCGCCCGCGGTGCTCCCCGCATGCGCGGGGATGATCCCTCGTCGTAGACGTGTACAGGAGAACTTTCGATGTGCTCCCCGCATGCGCGGGGATGATCCCACCGGATGGTTCGCGACCGAACTGCCGAACCCGTGCTCCCCGCATGCGCGGGGATGATCCGTATGTATCGGCGTTGCTGCCAAGCCCCCTCCTTGTGCTCCCCGCATGCGCGGGGATGATCCCGGCTACGATGCGACAATCAAGCGCGTGCGCAAGTGCTCCCCGCATGCGCGGGGATGATCCCGTCATGAAGTACGTATGGCGCTACCGGATGAAGTGCTCCCCGCATGCGCGGGGATGATCCCATCCAAGCGGAGCTTTCGGAAGCATCGCCTTCGTGCTCCCCGCATGCGCGGGGATGATCCTTTGTCCTGCGCGGCGCCGAGGTCGGGGTCTCCGTGCTCCCCGCATGCGCGGGGATGATCCTGGATATAATGGCACTGAGACCTGGGCGAATAAAGTGCTCCCCGCATGCGCGGGGATGATCCTACGCAAGAGCAAAGGTGTGATGCAACGCGCCGGTGCTCCCCGCATGCGCGGGGATGATCCCTACCAGCCTCCCGCATGCTTCGACCAGACGACGTGCTCCCCGCATGCGCGGGGATGATCCCTGATAAGGTCGAACATCTTCTCGCCCGATTCGGGTGCTCCCCGCATGCGCGGGGATGATCCCCGGATGTGGAGGTCGATCATGAGCAGGGGTAGGTGCTCCCCGCATGCGCGGGGATGATCCCAACACCATGAACCAGACCGGCGGCTATACCTAGTGCTCCCCGCATGCGCGGGGATGATCCCTGTCGCAGATGCGCGAATCCATGGCCGAGCTTGTGCTCCCCGCATGCGCGGGGATGATCCCTACCCTCGTATGCCTCTTCGCCGACAACGGCGGTGCTCCCCGCATACGCGGGGATGACCCCAGGTACGGGCATTTCTCGGCGAGGGCCTTGACGTCGACGCCTTCGAGCGTCCCGTCGTCGGCGAGCTTCGCCCCGGTCATGTCGATATGGGCCATCGCGGCCTGCGCGTCTACGCATCCGCCCGTGAGCAGCTCGTGCTCCACGGCCCATCTCTTCGCCTCGTCGGCGTGGCGGGCAATGACGGCCTCGAGGTCGTCGGCGGCCTTGGCAGCGGCGCCTTTCGCGTCCCCGTCGTTCCCTGCGGGGGTCTGCGGCGCGATGGCGCGCAGCGACTCCATGATCGGGGTGAGCTGCTTGCCCATCTGCTCGCTCACGATGCGCGCGATCTGCTGCTCCTGGCTGGGCTGCCCCGCCCCTTTGCTGCTGCCCTTGGGCCGATCCCTGGCCCTCGCCTTCTCCGTGCATGCCTGCTCCTGTCTCGTCGAGTTTGTTTCGGGCTTCACTGCCCGCTGGCGTCGTCGCTCTGCGCTCGCGGCCCGCGCGATGTCCGTGGGCCTCTGCGCTCGGCCCGTGCGATGATGAGATGATGCTGCGCGCGTCACCCGGGCACGAAAAAGCCCCGCCGGAGCGGGGCCTGGATGATCGCTATTCGGTTGGATTGCTTATGAGGCTATTCGGTTAGATTTCTAAGCCTTGGTCCGCATTCGGAGCGGAGCAGCCCGATCTCCTTCTTGAGCTCTTCCGGGGCGTCGGGTAGCGGATCGAGGTTCTCGTCGAAGAATGCGGAAAACACATAATCGGCTCCATGCTTCTCAAGAAGCTTGCGGAAGAATGGAGCTTCCGGCAAGATTCGCGATATTACGAGAGCCTCCTTCTCAATTCTTCCATGACATATGGTATGAACTGGGATTTTCCTATCTCGCCATTATACGCCAGCTCTACGCACACGGCCAGGCCTTCTGGGTGCAGGGTCGATGGGTCTCCTGTTACGGTAGCCTCCTGTTTTGGATGAAGAGACGCGGATTCGATGGCCCTGTCCAATTTCAGTCTCGATTTTTCCGCAGCAAACCTATCGGTGTTCATCTTCCTGAGCGCGGTGCACCCCGCATGCGCGGGGATGGTTTTCTGTCAAGGATAGCCGTCGACGTATCGGAGGATCCGAGCCTGACTTATGGCGAAGCAGCAAGTTATACTGCGCACTCGATATGGCGCAATGGATTCGATGAAGCTCTTCATAACGGAAGGCTTTCTCGGATAAAGCCCATGCGTCTGGAGAGAGACAAATAGAGCCGAACTCGTGTCGCGATGGCGTCACAAGTTCGGCTTCATGAATTAATTGTACCGCATCGGGGTGTGGCGGAGCGGAGATGGGTGTGCTGTAAAGAAGTCTGCCCAAACCTCACGCGATAGGATGGTCGATATCCACGCGCTTAGTCTCCTTAGGCAGATAGCGACGGGTGTTGAAGGCGGAAAGCGCAATCGTCGTGCCGTTGTGGAGCAGCGAGCCCAGCGTCGGTTTGATCGCTCCGATGATTCCGAGTGCGATAAGCAGCGTGTTCACCGCGATTGCCGTGTTATAGCCGTGTCGCATGCGCTTATCGAGCATGCGTGAGAGCCTCCGCAACTCCACGAGCGATTCCAAATCATCGGAGAGCAGGGCGATATCGGCGGCCTCGCGTGCTATGGAGCTTCCCGCCTTCATCGCGATGCTCACGTGCGAGACGGAAAGCGCAGGAGAGTCGTTGACTCCATCTCCCACCATGCACACTTTGCGTCCGGCATTCTGCAGTTCCTGGATGATCGTATACTTGTCCTCGGGGAGCAGATCCGCACGGTATTCGGTGATTCCGCATTCCCGCGCGATGCGCTCGGCGCTCTTGCGGTTGTCTCCAGTGAGCATGATCACGTGTTCGAAACCCTCTTCGTGGAGCTCCTCGATTACGCGCCTGGCGGTTCTCTTCAGCGGGTCCTTGATGTAGATGACGCCGCGCAGCCGGCGGTCGACCGACAGAAACAGCGGCGACATCCCCGCGGCGTGCGCGTGTATCTCATCGAGCTCATCTGCTGTGACGGCGACCTGCTCCTGTTCGATGACGAAGCGTTCGCTGCCGAGCACGACGCGCTTGCCCCGCAGCGAGCTTACGATGCCGTGCGCGACGATATATTCGACGCCCGCATGCTCCTCACGATGCTCGAGGCCCTCTTCGAATGCCTTGTTGACCACGGCGCGCGCCAGCGGATGCGGAAAGTGCTCTTCCAGGCAGGCGGCGAGCCTCAATGCCTCGTCTCTGCTCCATCCGCCATACGCCACAACGCTTTCCACCTCGGGGGCGGACGTCGTGAGCGTCCCGGTCTTGTCGAAGACGATGGTGTCGGCCTCGGCCATATGATCGAAGTAGCGCGATCCCTTCACCACGAAACCGTGTTGCGCGCTTTCGCGTTGCGCCGCCATGACCGCGATGGAGCCGGTAAGCCTCAGGGCGCACGAGTAGTCGACCATGAGCGCTCCCGACACCTTGGACAGGTTGCGCGTCACGAGCGCGACGGTGCCGGCCAGGAGGAAATTCCACGGCACGAGCGCGTCGGCCATCTGTTCGACATGACGCTGATCGGACGACTTGAGCGATTCGGACTGCTCGACCATCGTGATGATATTGCGCAGCTTGCTAGCATGAGGGTCGTCTTCCACCCGCACGAAGATCTCGCCCTCTTCAAGCGCGGTTCCCGCATAGACCGTGTCGCCGACCTCGCGGGTGACGGCGAGCGGCTCGCCGGTAAGCGAGCTTTGGTTGACTGCGGCGGTGCCCCGTATGACGGTGCCGTCGACGGGAATCTGCTCTCCAAGGCGTACGACGATGACATCGCCGATATGCAGGTCCGCAATCTCGACATCGCGCTCGTCGCCCGATTCGAAGGCGCGCCGCGCCTTGCTCGGAATCGTGAGCAGGGAACGGATCAGACCGCTTTCACTGCGTCGATGCGTGTAGTTTTCGAGCGCATCATCGGCATTGAGAAGGAGCATGATGTTCGAGGACGTGTCGGGTTTGCCCTGCAGAAGCCCCAAGGTGATTGCGGCCGCATCAAGCACGGGAACATCCAAACGCTTGTTCAGAAGCGACTTAAGTCCCAGCGTCCAGAAGGGAAGTGCGCTGACGATGGTCCAAACGAGCCGTAGGGGGCGGGGGAGGAGGATGCGCCTGAGAAGCTGTAGGACAAGCATCGTCGCAACGCTGCTGATGAGGTGGCGGGGACGCGGTGCCAAGGCGACGGAATCCGCAGGTTCCCACTGCTTTATCTCGGAATAGGAGAGGGCGTCCATCTTCTCGATGACGCGTCTGCGCGCATCGCGCAATTCCCGCTTCGTGGCAGCGCGGTATGTTATCGCGAGATATCCCGCTTTGGGGTAGGCATCTGCACGTTTTACGGAATCGAGCTGGCTGAACAGCTCCTCAAAAGCGACGGCATCCGTCTCGGGAATCTTGCCGCGCAGGTCGAATCGGATGCGTCCTGGAGTCTCATGTGCGATGAGGTACCGCATGACGCACGCTATTTCTTCGCCGCGTGTTTCGTCGCTGTCTTGGGGGTCGCGGTCGACGTGGTAGACGGCTCTTCTTCCGAGCTTGCCTTGTCGGAGGAAACGTCGTCGGAGGGGACGTCATCGCCGTTTCTGGCGTACTCGGCCTCTGCCATCAGGTCGTCGAACTCCGCCTTGGCCTCATCGACCAGCGTGCTGGCAGTCTCCCTCACTTGCATGCCGCCTACCAGCGCATCCACGTAGAGCTGCTTCGCGGGCTTGCTCTTGAGCACCTTGAGGCCCGCTGTTCCGACCAAGACGCCGATGCCGACAAGCCATGCAGGATGCATAGTGTCCTCCTAACCTTGCCGTGCGTTTTGCTCCGCAGTTAGATAGTTAGTATAAACTAACTATCTTTTAAAGCCAGACTCGTCCCAACGCGATTGCCTGTTCAATGAGATCAACCTGTGTGAGGCCAGGAAACACACTGCGGCATTCCTTTTCGTGGTCGTTATGGCTGGTACCACCCGATTAGTACTTGACGCGACGCGCATTCCGCAATGTAGTGTACGTAGCTGCAATGATCCAGAGACAGTAAAGGATGGGTGCCATGCGCGGAACATTCACCTACCACAACCCCACGAAGCTCTATTTCGGCGAGGATGCCCTCGACGGCCTTAAGGTCGAGCTCGAAGCCTACGGCGGCAATGTCGTCGTGGTTTACGGCGTCGGCTCCATCAAGCGAAACGGCGTTTACGACCAGGTCATGTCTCTTTTGCGCGCAGCAGGCAAGACCGTGGCCGAAATCAGCGGCGTCATGGCGAACCCGACGGTCGAGAAACTGCGTGAAGGCGTCGCGATCGCTCGTGCCGCGCGGGCCGATATGCTTCTGGCCGTCGGCGGAGGTTCGGTGTGCGATTATTCCAAGGCCGTAGCTGCGTCGATCAACTGCGACGACGACCCGTGGGAGAAATACTTCGTGCGCTCCGAGGATGTAGACTGCGAAATCGTCCCCGTTGGCTGCGTGCTTACCATGGCGGGAACCGGGTCGGAGATGAACGCCAACGCCGTCATCACCGATCCTGAGGCGAAGATCAAGGTCGAATATGGCTTCGGCGTCGAGGGCATGCCGCGTTTCGCCATCCTGAATCCGCAGTTCACGCTGAGCCTGCCTCACAGGCAGGTCGTTGCGGGCATCTATGATTCGTTCAACCACATCTGCGAGCAGTATTTCAGCGACTTCGACAACAGTGCGAGCGACTATCTTGCCGAGGGACTGATGCGCTGCATTGTCGACAACGGCCGCGTCGCTGCGAAGAACGATCGGGATTACGAGGCGCGCAGTAACCTTATGTGGGCTTCTACCTGGGCTTTGAACACGTTGCTCTCGCGCGGTAAGACAACCGACTGGATGGTGCATATGATCGGTCATGCGGTCGGCGGCGTGACCGATGCGACCCATGGCATGACGCTTTCAGCCGTGAGCCTGCCGTATTACCGCTTCATCATGGAGGCCGGCCTGCCGAAATTCGTGCGTTTCGCCACGCAGGTCTGGTGTGTCGATGCGGCGGGAAAGACCGATCGCGAGGTTGCCGAGGAAGGTTTGGGCGCTATGGAAGCTTGGATGCACGAACTGGGTCTTGCCATGAGTTTGTCCGAGCTGGGCGCCACCGAGGACGATCTTGACGACATCGTCAACGGAACCTTCCTTCTGAAGGGCGGCTATAAGGCCTTGACCAAGGACGACGTCCGTCGAATCCTCAAAGAGAGCATGTAGGTCTCGATAGGATAGAAGGGGAGCGCTGCTCCGCTTGGTCTCAAGCTGCCTGTCATAGCGTTTCCTTCTTCGGGCTATATTGGATGCTTTTCACTCTTAACCTGATGTCGATCAAGGCGTTCCCCATAAGGAAAGGAGAAGAACGTGCGGGAAACCATCGAAGCGGCTTACATATATGCATTTCCCCTGGTGCTGATGGATGCGACGCAGGCTTCCGCAACGAATACGGAAGAAGCCGTACCCGGCAAAGCTCCCATGAATCAGTTCATGCACGGTGCAGCGCTGGCCAATGCGCAGTTCAAAAATGTGGTAAGTCCCAATGTGGATACCGTCTATTCACAGGTGTGGTACGACCTGAGCGACGAGCCGATCGTCTATGTGCTTCCGGAAACAGACCGCTTCTGCAAGGTGCAGGTGCTTGATGCCTGGACGAACACCGCTGCCGTTCTTGATCGGGCCGGAACCTATGCCATCACGCTCTCTACCTGGAGCGGCGACCTGCCGGACGATGTGATCCGCATCGATGTGCCTACCGCCATGGCGTGGTCCATTACCAGAACGGTGCTTTCCGGCAAGGTGGATCTTCCGAATGTGCATGCCGTTCAGGCGAAGATGCTTCTCAGGCCGCTTTCCGCCTATCTGGGAGGAGGGACGTATCGGCCCCCGAAGGGGAGCTATCGGAAAGAGAACGACTGCGTTCCCATCGACAAGGTTCTTTCCCTGGATCCCGTCACGTTCTTTAAAAAGGCGAATGCGCTGATGGAGAAGAATCCGCCGTCCGCCGTCGATGCGGGAATGCTGGAAAAGCTCGCGGCGGTCCACGTGGGTCCCGGTATGGAATTCGACGCGTCTGTTCTGACCGGCGATATTCAGGCAGGTTGGCAGGAGATGTTGAAAGGCCTCCGGCCGAAGCTTGCGGCAGAGGGCATGAGGTTTTCGAACCGGCTGGGGCAGTGGAGCTATTTCGGCGCGCCGATCGGAGATTTCGGCACGGAATACGCCTATCGTGCGCTGGTTGCGATCGCGGGGCTTGGGGCGAACACCGTGGAGGTCGCGCTGTATCCCAGGACGGAGAAGGATGCTGACGAGAATGCTTTGACGGGCGAGAAGTCATACATGCTTCACTTCGAAAGCTATCCGCAGGTCCTTGACGGCGGCTTCTGGTCGATCACCGCATATGGCGACGATGATTTCCTGATCGACAATCCGATCGACCGCTACTGCATCAACGATCGTTCCGGTCTGAAGGTGAATGACGATGGATCTGCGGATGTGATCCTGTCGAAGGACGCGCCGGCGGATGCGACGAACTGGCTCCCGGTCGGCGACGGCGGTTTCCATCTGTATATGCGCATCTATTCGCCGAACATGGATGCGATCAAGACCTGGACCGCGCCGGTCATCAAGCCGCTGTTTCCAAGGAGGTTGCCACATGGGTGAGACGGTCGATTTCCGAACTCTCTGCTGCGCGCCCTATCCAGGCGGCGTTGAACCTGCCATCGCAGCTGGAATGGTCGAGCGGGAGCTTGCCGTCGAAGACGGCATGGTGCACTACTGGACGACTTCATCTCCCGATCAAGTGCGGCCCTGGATGGTCTTCCTACCAGGGCTTTCGGCCGATCATACCCTGTTCAACCCTCAGTTTGCCCACTTCGCGCAGAGGTGGAACCTCGTCGTGTGGGACGCGCCCAGCCACGGGCTCTCGCGTCCGTGGAGCAGAAGGCTCGACCTCGACGAGATGGCCGAGGTCCTTCGTGCGATCCTCGGAGCCTGCGGGGCGTCAAGCCCCGTGCTTGTCGGGCAATCGCTCGGCGGCTATGTCGCGCAGGCCTTCATCGATCTTCATCCTGGATGCGCGGCCGCATTCGTCTCGGTGGATTCGTCACCTATGCAACGTCGCTATTACAAAAGGTGGCACCTGGCCATCTTAAGGCATATGGAAGGCTTGTGCCTGCTGTGGGGGACGGGTCGTTTCCTGCGCGACCAGATGGCGAAGGCGTGCTCGACCACCGAGCATGGCCGGCGCAATATGCTGGCCCAGATAGAACGTTACTCTCGTCACGAGCTCTGCGCGCTGCTCGGAGACGGCTTTCGAGCGCTCTCCGACGCTGTGGCAAAAAATCGCGCGTATCGCATCGACTGCCCGCTCATGATCGTGTGCGGGTCCAAGGATGCGGCGGGCTTCGTCAAGACCTACGATAAGGAGTGGTCGAGGGAGACCGGTGTACCCATCACCTGGGTTGAGGGCGCGGGGCACAACGCCAACGTCGACGACCCTGCCTTCGTCAACGCTGCTATCGATCGGTTTCTGGAGTCGGTGCTCTTTTAGGTGCACTCCTGTTTTGTTGATATGTCCTGCATCTCATAGATCTTGCGGATTTTGCCGAGCCGCTCTGCCGAGTCGCAATCTTCGCAGTTTCTGGAATAGCGAACTCAGCACACCATATGGATTGCGGTTGTAGCCGCTCCTCGTATCGCGAAACCGTCTCTAAACCGAAATTCATCGGGAATCCGACGTCTGCTCTCTCCTCGAGCATTCGGTAGCGGAGGGCCCTTGGCTACCGTTTTAGGCATATGCGATTCGGAAGTAATCGAGCGTGGCTTTGAATTGGTCTTGCGCCGAAAGGCATGTGTCAGCGAGATACCCCTTCTCGTTATCCCATTCAACAAGCCCGCGATAGTAAAAGGACTTCATGTCGTCGGCGATGATAAACGGTACCACGTAGTTCATGAGACATTCTTTGAACATCACGAGCCTGCCTACACGGCCGTTGCCATCTTGGAAGGGATGGATGCGCTCGAAGCGCACATGAAAGCCGATGATGTCTTCGAAGGTGTGTCTCGCGCGAGGGTCATACGTTTTCAAGAGCGCCTTCATCTCTTTGGCGACGTTTTCCGGAAGAGCGGTCTTCCGGCCGCCGACCTCGTTCGGCAGGCGCTTGTATTCCCCGACGGAGAACCAATCTTTCGTGGAATCTGTTGTTCCGGCTTTCAGGATGCGATGGAGCTCTTTGATCATGGCTTCAGAAAGAGGGTCTTGCGCATGGTTGATAAGGTAGTCGACGGCGCGGAAGTGATTCCGGGTTTCCACGATGTCGTCCACGCGCACGGACTCGCCTTCGGTGCCGATCGTCGCGGTTTCGAAGATCATGCGCGTCTGGTCGAGGGAGAGTCTGCTTCCCTCGATGCGGTTGGAGCTGTAGGTTAGCTCGACCTGGATCTTGTGATAGATGCCGCCTTTGAATTTCGACGTCTTTTCTTCGCGAAGACGTGTGAGCAACGGGCTCGTTGCGGATGCTTTTGCATTCGAGCGAGTAGGCTTTGCCGCGTCAGCAGGGATGCTCCAGGTTTTTCCCATAAGGAATGCGCCTGGCACGCGGCCTTGGGCGCAGTAATTGCGAACGCTTCTTTCGGACACTTCCCAAAGCTCGGCAATCTCAGCAGCGGAAAGAAATCCCATCGGGGTCCACCCCCCTTATCGGCAAGAACCTGATTGGATTATTCTAGCAGAAATGGAAAGTTATTGCCGTTATCGGCAAAAATATTGTTATCACTCAATTGTTTCATGACCTGTCTCCGTGCAGGCGGCAGAGTGAATGAACAGGCATTCCTCTCATTCTTCTATCGGCTAAACCGGGTAGTCGTCATGCAGTCAGCGGTGGTCCCAAGGCGACAGTCGCTCTGCTCTAGCGATTCAGGAATTCAGAGGCGCTGCGGGCCCAGCTGCGATTGACGTAGAACGGTTGGTCCTCGGCTATCGGGCTGTGGTGAAGCTCGCCTGCGAACAGGTCGTAGGCCTCTTTCGGGATGCTTGCCGTGAGCCCCGGCCCTTCATCCGCCATCAGTTCGAACAGGAGATCTCTGCCATCAGTCCCGAGGAGCCGGACAGCGTAGTCCGCGCTATCGGAACAGTATTTGAGTCCTAGCGACCGAGTTCACGTTGAATAGTCCTGAAACGAAGGGGAGCGAAGGAGAATGGAATACCCGTCTGTCTGTTTTTCGCAATCAGATCACTGCAGAGCGGTGAGAGCACAAAACTAAAGTTTGTCTTTCTCATCTGGCTTTCGAGGGTTTCTTTTCCGGAAGCTCAGCGTACATGCCATCCAGAAGTTCCTGAATTAGAGCCTTATCATCAAAGCTGTCGAATACATGCATCAGGGTCTTCGAGCCTTCATACGGATAACGCAGTTCGGAATCTGCAAGCAGTCTGTCTGATGTCGGCGTTCTCTTTAAAAACAGTTCGTTATTGCCAATGTCGCCTATCAGCTTGCCGTTAAAATATACAAGGTATCCGCCCATCATAGGCTTTATGGCAATATCGCCGGATTCAGAGAAACTATCGCGAACATATTCGTTGAATTCGTTCACCTTGGTTGTTCCCTCCATCAAATTTGAATTTGTATGGCTTAGCTGACATCATCTTAGCAGGCGTTTCTCGTCAAGTGTTGAGATGGCATATTCGCCCAATCGGACTCAACGCTTGGCAGCGAGAAAGCCCGTGGATCATTCATCGACCGGATCGCCGTACTCGCACGACATGGCGTTGAGGTTGACGACCCACTGCTTTCCGTACTTGCGGGCGTCCGTGCCCGAAACTATCTTACCGTACGTAATGGCCTTGCGCAGTGTGGACTCGCTGACGTCCGAGAACGACATGAGGTCGTCGAAGAGCGTTGCCATCTCCGATCCGATGTTCCACAGCTCATCGCAGAAAAGGTCCAGCTCGTCGTTCCAGACGATGCCGCATCCGCCTTGATTTACCTCCACACTGCCGAAGAGCACCTCGTCCTCCAGCGCTGCGAAAGCTGGGAGGCGCCGTATAAGCGGGGCCGTGTCGTAGATCTTCGTGGTGCAGTTGGCGAACTGCACGCTCAACCTCAGACCAGGTAAGACGGAGACTTCCTTCACCTTGTGAAACTTCATGAATGACCCTCTTAACACTCTGCAAGTGTTGGAATTATCCCTATTTGCGACAGCATCACGGTAACGTGATGCTGTCGAGAGGACGCAGCGCGTAAAGAAAAGCTCCCCGCCTTGTAGGAGAGGAGCCTATTGCAAAAGATGAAACTAGATGCTACTACTTACCACTAGATGCTAAAAGAGCGCGCGAGCTGGGCTGCTCCCACTCGCATTGAACATTTGATGATGTAGTGAGCTGAAGTTGCCGTAATGACTTCAGCCTTGTTCCAGTTTACACAGTTCGTATCAGATTGGTACTCATTTGGTACTCGGTTGCTACAATAATGTATTCGCTCTCAGGTGATTCTTATTGTTCTGACGTTGGCTGGCTGATTCCGTTCGGCCGCAACCATGGTTTTGAATTATCAATCGCAATCAAAACCATGGTTGAGAATGTTGTGTAATCCGCAGAAATGCTGAAATGAATTGCCGAGGCAATCTCATCACTGGAATTATCGCTAGCTGGATGGTATCCTATTCTATGTAAAAGCCGACTTGGGTGGACTAAAGCTGGGTCCCCGAATGGGGGTAGGCACTTTTGAAGTTGCTTAGAATTCCCTTGCTCCTGGGGTCGGCTTTAGTCTTTTATCTCTTCTTCAGTTCCGAGCGCATGCTGTCAACTACTCTCGTAGGATTTTTAATTAGCTCTTGGAGCATAAGGTCAATGGCTTGCTGGGAATATCCCCAGCTTGGTTGCTCTCCCGGAAGGGAGAAATTATACGAGTATGCCTCATTGCCCTTCATTTCATAGAAATCAACGAATACTCCGAAGTGAAAAGTATTGAACTCTTTCTCTTCTCCGGAGACATAGATGGAAATACCCTCTTTTTTGAGTTTCCCCTTAATAAATTTCACTGCTGCCTTTGTGCGGTATTTGTACTTATTTATCGGGTCAGTGAGAGTATGCAGAATTGTTGCGGCGGTGTCGGATTCGCTTGCGATTCGAACTGAGAAATCCGCATCTTTCTTTTTTGTGAGCCTCAGTTCTGTCGAGTAGGGAACCGCACCTGCAATTCCCTCTGCCGCAATGCTGGTTCCGAGAGTCAGCATTTTCTCGACTATCTGCTTGGGATAACGTGCCCTAATCGTATCGAGGTTGATTATTCCGCGTCGGACGGAGAGCGCAAGGTAATTCTCGGGGATCTTATCGCTGATTTCGATGCCGTGAAAGGCTCTGAGCTTTTCGTCATATTTTTCGACGCAGTACTGGAGAATTGGCCCGTAAAAGAGCTCATACTCGTCTGTAACATAGTGAGTGCTAGTATTCCGTAGCTCGACTATGATTTCCAGATTGCGGCGAAGGGGGTCTTCGATGTTAGTGAACACTTTCTTGATGCAATCTGTTAGGGAAAGCGATCTGTTGCTGTTTGGATAAAAAACGGCTTCTTCATCCAATGTTTTCGAAATATGAGCTTTCAGCATCAGTTCCCATGCATTGCAGAGAAAGAAACAGCAGCCTTCTGCGTGGTATCGGATAGTCGGCCTATTGTAAAGCTCGATGGCCAGCAAAAAGGCCTCTTGAGATTTTTCGATCAGGCGTTCGTTTACGCTGAGGTTATCGTTCATTTACCTATCCGTTCCCTTAGTTTTGCTACCTGCTTGTGCGGCTCATCTAGAGTGGCTTTTCCGGTTAGAACACTTTCGGTTTTGCCGTCGCGGTTCTTTCGGCTTACGATGCGGTCGGAGGCTTCTGGTTCTTCATGCTCGGGGCGGTTGGCGAGGCCGTGTGGGTTGGCGTCGAAATCTACTGCCTGTACAAGACCGTGACCGTCGAGCGTTGGGAGATGTGGGGCAAGGATGCCACGGTCGGGCATGCCGTGTTCGTGATCTGCGCGCAGATCCTGATTTTCTTCGTTGCGCTCAATTTCCTGCGCGTGGAGCTCGGTGATGCGAGCATGTTCAAGTTCTGGATCTTCACGCAGGTCATCATCGTATGCGCGCCGAGTCTGTTCTGGCGCGAGCGCAATACGCGTTTGGGGAGCTGCTGGCAGCTCGTCGTCACGCTCGTGCTCGTGTGCGTCATGTCGTTCAATCCGCTGGGCAATATGTGGAGCCTCATCAGCCCGTACTTCGCGTTCGAGAACAACCCGTGGTATTACGTCATGGGAGCGGGCGTGCTCGCCTTCGCCGCGTACGACGTCGTCGTCTACGCCAGGCTGCCCAAAAAGCCCGCCCGTCTGGAGAACGGAAAGAAGCCCGTTTTCTAGCACGTTGTTCCGCAGGCCTTGAGCATCCCGACGCCGCAATGCCCTGCGATCCCGCCGAGAAAAGCGATCGAGAAAAGCGATCCCGCCGGGGTCGCTTTTTTCTGGAACAGGGTCCTTCCTGTGATAAGTTAGGAAAATCTAATAAAAAGGCGGCAATGCCATCAGATGCGAAGGAGGCGCGACGTGG
This sequence comes from Slackia exigua ATCC 700122, assembly GCF_000162875.1. Taxonomy (GTDB): domain Bacteria; phylum Actinomycetota; class Coriobacteriia; order Coriobacteriales; family Eggerthellaceae; genus Slackia; species Slackia exigua. The sequence goes on along the minus strand of NZ_GG700630.1, from coordinate 429,745 downwards.
GAATCTCATCACCGTTTTCTCGACTGGTGAACTGGCCTATCGTCTTCGGCATGGCATGCGTTATGCTCTGCGAGGGCTTCGATTTGATTATCTACAGCAGTCTGATTCCGCCTCTGATCGGCGATGCCGATATGGGCGTCGATAAGGCCGCTGCCGGTTTCATCGGAAGCATGACCTTTTTGGGTATGTTCTTCGGCGGTATTTCGGCAGGTGCCGTGAAACGCAGGCTCGGCTACGTTCGCACGATTGCCTTCGGCGTCATCTGGTTCAGCCTGGCTGTCGCAGCGGCGACGTTCGCTCCCTCGGGTGCGGTGCTCGGCGCTCTGCGCGCGCTGGCGGGGTTGGGGCTGGGGGTCGTGCTTCCCGTTGCGATGTCGCTTGCGCGCGCCTATTCGACGCGTCGTATGTCCGCCCTGGTCATCAGCATCGTTATGACGGGGATACCGTTCGGGGGTCTTATGGCGGCGTTTCTGTGCGCCGCGCTCCTCTCGGTCTTCGGATGGCGGCCCCTCATGTTCGTCGCCGGCTTGATCGGACTCGTTCTGCTCGCGTTCATCATGCCGTTCGTGGCGAAGCAGGTGGAGCAATCGCCGCGCCTGTCTCGAACCGCGCGATCGAACGGACATCCGACGGCCCCGGTGCGTTTCGAGGGTCGCGCGCTCTTCCGCCTGTGCCTGCTGGCGTTGACCACGTTTCTGTTCCTTATGGCCTACTACGGTATCAGCACCTGGCTCGCCCAGCTCATGCGCGAATTCAATCTGCCTTTGGAGAACTCGCTGCAAATGATGGTCGTCCTGAACTTCGGATGCGTGCTCGGTTCGCTCGTGACGGCCTGGCTTGCAACGAAGGTTTCTGCGAAGGGCGTGGCCATGACGAGCGCCGCCCTTGCGACTCTCTGTCTTCTGGGGGTTGCTGCGCGTCCCGAGGGGAGCGTTGCGCTGGTGGTTCTGGTGTTCTTTGCCGGCGTGGGCGCCATCAGCGCCCAGAACTTGACGAATGCGCTCGTTTCGAATGCCTTCCCCGAGGAGTCCCGTTCTGCGGCGCTCGGATTCACGCTCGGGTTCGGTCGTTTGGGGGCCGTTGCGTCGCCAGCTGCAGGCGGGCTTATTTTGCAGCTCGGTCTTGATCCCGCTTACGTTCTGGCGATGCTCGCCTGCGCCGATATGCTGGGGGCTGCCGCGTTGCTCTTGTATGCGCCCTATAGGGTGAAGTCGCAGGCGGCGCGTCCTTCGTTTTCGGACGGGGCAGCTTAGTTCCGTTGCCTTTCGCGCGTTTTATTCAACTTAGAAGATATTTGCGGCAATTTTTCCTTTGACACACTCGCTTTTTGTATATAGTTAGCAACGGTTAACTTGATTAGTTAAAGCTAACTTCGAAAGGAGAAGCACGTGGCCTTCATCTCGATCGCGGAAGTCGACGAAGAAGCTTCCCTTGAGGAGTGTTGGGGCGCGCTTCCCGAGTGGAAGGTGAACCAGTACAAGAAGGCCTCCAGTGCACGTTTTCGGAGCGCTTCGAGCACTGGGTACTTGCTGGCTCTTGTTTTGGCCGAGCGGGCCTCTTCCCGCAAGCTCGATATAGTGCGCGGGCCGCAGGGGAAGCCCGCGTTCGCGAGCGAGCCGAACATCCAGTTCAGCATCGCCCACTCCGGCGATTATGCGGTCTGCGCACTCGGCGAGGGGCCTGTCGGAATCGATATCGAGAATGCGTCGCGTGACTTTTCGGGCATCGCCTCCCACGTGCTTTCGGCGGGCGAGCGTGCGGTGCGCGGTCGCCTCGCCCCTGCGCATAGGAACCGCTTCGCGTGCGCTATCTGGACGTTGAAGGAGGCGCTCGGGAAATATCGGGGTTGCGGGTTGGGCTACGACCTGAAGGCGGTCTCCTTCGATCTGGAAGGTCGTGTTCCGGTTCTTTCGGACGGCTGCAAAGGGCCGTCGTTTCGAACCTTTGCAGTGGGAAGGGACTACCTGCTTTCCGTCTGCACGGCGGAAGACGAGTCGATTTCCTGGGAGTTCACATCTTCCAAGGAGCTTTTGGAAACAGGGAGAAGGAGGTCGCTGTGGTAACGAAAAGGCTGACACGGGAAGAAGCGGCCCCGTGTGCGCGCTTGATCTTCGGTACCGCCCTGGGAAGGGGCTACTATCCGACCGAGGAGTTCCTTCGTCGCGAGCTCGAACGGGGAATCAGCGAGGACGATTGCTTTCTCGCCACCGATGACGGCGAGGCGGTAGGGGTCGTGTGGTTTCAGCGTCGGGGCGCTTTCCGTTCGTTTCCCTATCTGCATCTGATCGTGGTCAGGGAGGACTGTCAGGGCAGGGGTTTCGGTCGCGCGCTCATGGACTTTTTCGAGAACGAGATCCTGGAAGACGACGGCAGGCGGCTCGTCTGCACCAACGCCTTCCTTTTGGTGAACAAGGACAACGACTTCGCCCGGTCCATGTACGAGAAGCGCGGTTACCGCGAGGTGACCGAGCTTGACGGGCTGTTCAGGCGCAAGGCTACGGAGGTGCTCATGGTCAAACGGGTTGTCCGGCAGTAGCGGTGTTCGGTAGCGATGCGCAAGGAAGGGGTATGCATGGGGGAGTTCGACGGAAAGACGGTGCTCGTGACCGGCGGTGCCAGCGGAATCGGGAGCTTTGCCGCTGCGGCCTTCGCCGAACGCGGCGCGTGGGTCTGCATCGCGGGCAGGAGGGAGGATCGGCTTGCCGAGACGCTCGGCGCTTTGCGTTTTGAGGGTGGCGCCGGCATGTACGCGGTTTGCGACGTTTCGGACGAAGGCGAGGTTTCGCGCATGATGGCCGAGGTGCTCGATCGCTTCGGTCGGGTCGACATCGTGGTCAACTCAGCGGGGACGAGCGGGCAGTTCGCCGTCGGCAATGCCGAAGCGGGTTTCGACGAATGGCGCCGCGAGGTGGACGTGAACCTCAACGGGTGCGCCTACGTGTGCGGCGCTGCAATCCCCTCCATGCTCGAGCGAGGGTGGGGGCGTATCGTCAACATCGCCTCGGTGAACGCGTTTTTGGCGTCCAAGACCGTCCCGCGGCATCCCTACAACGCTTCGAAGGCGGGAGTATGCGGCTTGACCAGGGGGATATCCTCGACGTACGCCTCGGCAGGCATCACGGTGAACGCGCTGTGCCCAGGTCTTTTCGAGACCGAGATGACGCAGGGCTTCTTCTCCAACTCCTTCGCCCTGTCCACATTCAATCGGCAGATTCCAGCGGGCAGGCCGGGGCGCCCCGATGAGATAGTCGGTCCTATTCTGTTCCTTGCAAGCGAGTCGGCGTCGTACGTAACGGGCCAGTGCATCGCCGTGGACGGTGGAATGGCAACGGGAAGCTTTATTTAGGAGCCTTTCGTGATCAAACTGTTCTGCATCCCCGGAGGGGCGGCGTCTGCTACGGCCTATTTGCCTTGGGTGAAACTGCTCGACAAGGACGTCAAGCTGTGCTTGCTTGAAATTCCGGGCAGGGGCCTTCGGCGCAAAGAGGAGTCGCGCGCGCATATGGCCGAGGTCGCCGACGATCTGTTCTCGAACCTACAATCGCAGCTTAAGGATGGAGAGGACTACATGGTCCTCGGGTACTGCTTCGGTGCGGTGGCCGGTTACGAGCTGTACCGTCGCATTGCGGAGTCGGGCACGAAGCTGCCATCGCGCATGTTCTTCTGTGCGAGCGACCCGCCTGACGGAAACACGTACAAGACCTCTATCTTCACCGACCGAGCCCGCGAGGACGAGCTGAAGGAGACGCTTACGCGCTACTTCCATCCCTCCCTGTTCGAAGGCCCCGAAGACCTTGCGGCTTTCGCCGGGAAGTACACGCAGCTGTGCTACGAAAGCTACGAACGCGCTGGGCGGGTAGTCGCGGTTCGTCCCGAAGAGATATTTGCGGACTATGCAGGCAACGAGGAGCGCTACTTCGAAAAGTCGAAGGCGCTCGAGTTCGCCAACCATACGATGGACCTGCTCGATATCGATCAGAAGATCGTGCAGGAATACCAGAATTCTCCGCAGGACTACTTCCGCATCGAGGCGCCCGTGACCGTGTTCGCGGGAGACCGCGATACCATGACCACGCTCGAGGCAGTGAGCGGCTGGAGTCGAATGGCGGGCGGGGAATTCGATCTGCGCGTGATCGACGGAGGGCACCTTATCCTGATCGACGGATATCAGAACTGCATTCCGATCATCAACGACCTTGCCCGCGCTCGGGAAGCGAGCCGGGCATGAAGCTGATCTGCTTCCCCCATGCGGGCGGGATGTCGGGGTACTATGCCTTCCTCAAACGCGCCCCCCTTGCGGGAATCGATTCCGTCGACCTCGTCGAGTACCCCGGAAGGGGGTCGCGCGCGGCGCAGGAGGGCTATCGGGACTTCCAGGACTGCGTCGAGCGCGTGAGCGCTCGTTTGGCCGATGAGGGGCTCGAGGACGGATGCTATGTCCTGTTCGGCCACAGCATGGGAGCATTCGTGGCCTACGAGGTCGCTTGCCTTTTGCAGGAGCGTTACGGGCTGCGGCCGCTCCATGTGTTCGTCTCCGGTCAGAAGCCTCCGTGCCGCGTGGTGCCCGAACACTACGCCCAGTGCGAGTCGGACGGGATCGACTTCCTTAAGCGCCTTGGAGGCGTTCCCGAGCTCATCCTAGAAGACGAGGGCATCGCGCGCTACTTCATCGGGCTGTGCGCGAAGGATCTGCGGATACTGCAGACGTACAGTCCCCGTCCGCCCGATTCCGCGAATCGCCCGCTTGTTGGCAGCGTTATCTGCGGGGACGACGATCTTGAGGTGTCGCTTGATGAATTGGAGGACTGGCGGGGCTACTTCGCGGTACCGCCGCAGGTAAAAGTGATGCATGGAAACCATTTCTACCTGCGCGAACGGGAGGAAGAACTCGTCGCTTTCATGAACGAGCGTTTGCGCGCGAGCGCTGCGGCAGGGCTTCGCAGGGGAGCGTAGGGGTATTCGAACGGCGTTTTTCAAACGGAAAGAGGGTTCGATGGCACGAAGCGTTATTGCGGGTATGGGGATGTACCTTCCCGAACAGGTGCTTTCAAGCGAAGAAGTCGAGCGGCGCGCGGGATACGAGCGCTTCGGCCTCAAAACCGGGCTGGTGAAGATGCTCACGGGCTGTGCGAGCCGCCATTACGCGGCGGAGGGGGAGCATTGCTCCGACATAGCCGCTCGAGCGGGGCGAGAGGCGCTTGCGGATGCCGGCATCGTTCCTGCGGACATCGATGCCGTGCTCTTCTGCTCCATCACGCAGGATTTTGCCGAGCCGGCGACCGTGAACGTCGTCATGGACAAGCTCGATATCAGAAACGCCTACTCGTTCGACATCAAGAACGCCTGCAATGCGTTTCTGAGCGGCCTCGACGTGGCCGACAGCCTCATAAAATCCGACAAGGCCGAGCATGTCCTCGTGGTTTCGGGCGAGGCGCTTTCGCGCTGGACGAAGTTCGATTACGAGGACAAAGACGAGCTCTTGCAACGTGCGCCGGCTGCCCTGAGCGTCGGCGACGGGGGCGGGGCGTTCGTGGTGAGCCGCAACGATGCCAAGGATGGGCGCGGCATCGTGGCCTCGCTGTTCCGCACCGTGCCGGAGGTTTGGAACAACAATGTTATCTGGGGCGGCGGGGTCGTCTACCCGAAGGCGGGCGACAAGCTCTACATCCCGGGGACCACGAAGGCCCTGATCGATATGCATCAGGATGTTTCACGAGCTTACATCCCGCCGGTGCTCGAGGAAAGCGGGTGGGGCGTCGACGATATCGACTGCATCGTGGTGAGCCAGGTTGCCAAGTGGATCACGAAGAACATCCGGGCGATCGTAGGCGTGGAGAAGGAGGTGATGCCGGAAATCGTCGAGAGCGTCGGCAACGTCGGCGCGGCGAACATACCGATTATGGCTTGCGAAGCCCGTAGGCTCGGCATTTTGAAGCGGGGAAGTAGAACCTTGATGCTCGGCGGCGCCGTAGGGGCGAACATGGGCGTTCTGTCAGCGGTAATGTAGTGGATTTCGACGGGAGGATGCGATGATAACGCTGGAAACGATGTACGAGGACGCCTACGGAGGATTCTCCCCTGACTATCCTCTAGTCGAATACTATGTCGACGATGAGAAGCAGCTCATGTACGCGCGGGATTACCGGGTAAAGACGAAGGCCGTCGCCGCGTTTCTGGAAGAGCGGCTTGCCGGTGTGGAGCGGGGCCGCTGGGTCGGTCTGAAGTACGCGACCCATCCTTTGTGGATGACCGTATTCTACGGTCTTGAGATGATCGGCTACAAGGTGATGCTCCTTGACGAAGGGGCCACGCCGCTCTATGTGAAGAACGTGGTCGAATTGGGTAAACTCGCCGCCATCGTCGGGGTCCAGGGAGAGGAGTACCCGATTTTGAACATCCCCTTCGAGGAGGCGACGGCTGTGCAGGACGGAGAGCCCTCGTCGGTTGCGTGGGAGGACACGATGTGCCTGTGCACGTCGGGAACCACGGGAAGCGCCAAGGCGGTCGTCTTCAAGGCGGGCACGTTCACGCGCCTTCAGCGCACGGTGCGCTCCACGGTGTTCGGAAGCCCCTTCACTACGAGAAGCGCCGAGAGCCTTTCGCTCGAGCAGATGCGCGTCATGATGACGTTGCCGATGCGCCATGTGTTCGGTTTCGAGGTCCCGCATATCTTCGGTGGGTACGGCTGCACGCTCGTGTTCCCGAAGAACCCCGGAATCCTCGAAATGGTACGCACCATTCGCGAGGAGCGCATTTGGAGCACGTACGGCGTCCCGGCGCTCTGGAAGGTCATCTTCAACGTGTATCGAAACCAGGCAGGCGAGGTGAGCAAGGAGAGCTTCCGGGAGTTCTTCGGCGAGCAGTTCCGCCACGGGCTCATCGGCGGTGCGAAGGTCGACGAGGAGCTGCGCGCTTTCATCGCCTCGATCGATTTCAATATGGGCAATGCCTACGGTTCGACGGAGACCGGCGGCTGCATTACGCTCGGATTCCTCAACGACGTCCGCTCTATCGAAGGACCCGCCAGCTATTCCGGGCAGCTGTTCAACGCCCATAGGCCCGGCGTTATCGCGGAAGACGGCTCATGGCAGCCGCAGGGAATCGGGGAGTTGGCGGTCACGGGCAAGAACATCGCCGACGGGTTCGTGGATGCCGGGGAGTTCGTCTCGCGGCAGGAGACGGCTGGCGAGCTGTACCACACGGGCGATATTTTCCAGATAGAAGGCGAGGACTTTTACTACCTGGGTCGCGTCGACAACATGATTCTTACGGACGCGGGCGAGAACATCTACGTCGAGGAGCTTGAGGAGGATTTCGCGATTCTGCGCGACCGCGCCGAACAGTACTGCGCCGTCGGTTTCGAAGGGAGACCCGCTCTCGTTTTAGCAGGCGCTCTGAGCGAAGTGGACGAGCTAATCGAGGAGTTGTGCGCGGTCAACGGGGCCCTGCCTCACTACAAGCGCGTCGAAGCGGCGTTCGTATCGGCCTCCCCTTTGCCGCTCACCTCGAAGAAGGAAGTCGACCGTAAAGCCGTCGCCGCGCTGCTCGCTGCTGCGGAGGGTGCGGATACGGCATTCGAGCGGTACGGGCTGAGGAAGGGAGGTGCGCGCGCATGAGCACGGTAAACGAGACGCAGATCAAGGAGACGATCCGGACGACGCTCGAGCAGATGCTCTCGGACGGGGGCGCCGAATTCGACGACGACGCACTGTTCTACGAGGACGTGGGAGCCGACAGTATCGCCATCGTCCAGGTGTTCCTCACGTGCCAGGAGACGTTCGACGTTACGCTGGCCGACGAGTTGAACCTAATGGAGCCCATATCCGTGAACTCTCTGACCGCGCTCATCGAGCGCAAGCTCGCCGAGCGGGCGTAAGGGGATTCCCATGGAACGGGAATGGGAAACGGAGACGCTTGTGGGATTGCTCGAGCGCACGGCGGCCTCGTTCGGCGAAAGGACGGCGGTCGTCGATCGATTCGAGCGCATGACCTATGCCGAGCTGCTCGATGCATCGAAGCGGATAGCGGGCTTTTTCTTCGCGCACAGCATCGAGAAGGGCGACCGGGTCATCGTGCAGATGCCGAATTCGGTGATGTTCGAGGTGGTGTGCTTCGCGCTGTTCTCGCTCGGGGCGCTTCCCGTGTTCATTTTGCCGATGCATCGCGAGCACGTCATCGAGGCGCTCTGCGAAGCGTCGCAACCGAAGGCCTACGTCACGTCGCAAGACTCGCTCGACCGGGAATGCTATGCCATCGGCGCTCGCATGCTCGAGCGCTGCGGAAGCCTCGAGCGGCTGTTCACCGATGTGCAGCTGCGCAATGAGCTTTCGAGCGGTCGTGTCGTGGAGTGCGATATCGAGTCTCCGAAGCCAGGTGATGTCGCCTTCCTCTCGCTTTCGGGGGGAACGACCGGCATACCGAAGCTTATCGGGCGCACGAACGGGGCGTACAGCTACAACGCGCTCATCACCGCGCGCCATTGCCGCATGGATGCGGACAGCGTGATGCTCACGGCGATTCCCGCTGCTCACAATTTCGCGCTGGGCACTCCCGGCATGATCGGAACGGTGCTGGTCGGCGGCAAGAACGTCATGTGCGAGTACCCCAGTCCCCTCGAGATTCTCGACTGGATCGGACGGGAGCAGGTGACCATCGCGAGCTTCGTGCCCACGGTGTCGAGTTTGTGCGTCCGCTACCGCAGCATCGATGCGAGCGACGATATCGGCTCGTTGCAATACTTCCTTGTAGGCGGGTCGGTGTTCTCGCCCGTTCAGGCCCGCGAGGCCGAAGCCGCATTCGAAGCGCGCTTGGTTCAGGTATACGGCATGGCGGAGGGCATGACGTTTCTTACGGACCTCGACGCTCCCGACGACGTCCGCTATGGGTCCCAGGGACGGCCTCGTTCGCCTGAGGACGTCTTCCGCATCGTCGACGAGGATTTCGCCGATGTCGAGGACGGAGTCGAGGGCGAGGTGATCGTGAAGGGTCCCTATACCATCAAGCGCTACTTCGGCGACGTGCCGGCGAACGAGTCGAGCTTCAGGGACGGGTTCTACCGGCCCGGCGACAAGGGCCTGCGCCTTCCTTCGGGCGACATCCGCATTACCGGGCGCGTGCACGAGCAGATCAATCGCGCGGGAGAGAAGATCATGCCCTCGGAGGTGGAGGACGTGCTGATGGGAATGGATGCCGTTTCCGAGTGCGCTGTCGTCGGCGTTGCGGACGAGGTGCTCGGAACGGCGATATGCGCGTTCTATATCGGCGAGCGGGATATCGAGCTTGTCGAGGCTGCCGCGTATATGCGCAGCCGTCATATGGAGGACTGCTGCATTCCCGACCAGCTGCAGCGGCTCGACAGCTGGCCGCTCACTGCAGTGGGGAAGATTGATCGCGAGGGGCTGAAGGAGGCGGCGGTCCATGGTGGGAAGTGAGGTTCGTCCGCAGCTGACCGACTTGCAGAAGTCCTACCTGGTGGGGCGGGAGCTGAAGCGCTCGCTCGGCGGGGTCGCGTGCCATACGTACCTGGAGTTCGACGGCGCGGACGTTGACGGCGCGCGTTTGCGACGGGCGTGGAAGCGCCTTACGGCGCGCCATGCGATGACGCGTGCTCGAGTGGACAAAGACGGAGATCTTCGCATCGGTTCGGATGCAGGGAACAATACGTTCTGGCTGATCGATGCGCGGGAGCACGATGACGAGAACGTGCGCGGGTTGCTCGACGATTGCAGGAAGAACTTCTCGCACCGCATCATGGACCTTTCGCGCGGTCAGGGTTGCGGGCTCGTGCTCGTGCTGCTACCCGCTGGACGTTCGAGGATGTGCTTCGATGTCGACCTCGTGCTTTGCGACGTTAACGGCTTCCAGGAGCTGTTGGGCGAACTCGCGCGGATCTACGAGGATCCTGATTGCGCGCTCCCGCCTCTCATCTGGGGAGGCGCTCCCTCCGTGCGAGATTTCAACGTTGTGGAAGTCGATTCTCTGGTCCCCTCGTTCGCTTTTGGAAAGAATGCCGCAGGACTGAGCGGATGCCGCTACCGCTCCCTTGACGAGCGTTTCGATGAGGCGAGTCGCGAACGTTTGCAGGCGCTCTTCGAGGGTGCGGGCAGCGATCTGTTCTGCGGTATGCTCGCTTGCTTGGCGAAAACCGCTGCGTCCGGCAATCGCGACGGATTCGTTGCGAACATCCCCTGGTTCGCGCCGGCTCCTGACGGAGAGGATCCCGTGCGCGATCTGACCGAGCTTGTCTGGCTTTCGGTCGAACGTACGGCCGAGAGGGATGCGGTCGCACTCGCACGCGAGATACGCGCCGGCTTTCTCGAGCAGCGCGCATCGGCTCGGCCGACTCGGTACGCATGCTCGGATTCCCTGGTGCCGCTCGTGTACTCGTTCAATCAGAACGGTACGTTTATCGGCGATACGTTTCGCGCTGCCTTCGGGGATTTGACCTACATGATCTCGCAGACCCCGAACGTCTGTCTTGACGCGCAGTTCTTCCTTTTGAACGACGGGCTTCTGACAAGCTGGGTGTTTCCGCAGGAAATGGAGGGCGCCGGCGAAATCGAGGCCTGGTTCGAACGTTTTTCGAAGCTCGTGCACGAGCTGTTGGCGCGCCCGGCAGCAGGGGCGGGTGCAGGTGCCGCGGCGGCGGTATGCGAGGGGCGCGAATCTGGAGAGGAGAGGCGATGAACGCTTTGGAGGAACGGGTTAAGGCTGTGTTCGAGGAGGTCTTCCGCGTGGAGGATCCCGATGTGAACGCAACGTTCTCCGAATTGGGCGGAAAATCGATCGATGCCATGAAGCTTCAGATCGAGATGCGCAAACGGTTCGGCGTGAAAGTGGATTTCCGCACCCTCTACGAGCGGGGGAGCGCAGCCGCGCTTGCCGCATACCTAACTGAGCAGGGTGTGGAGTAATGCTGGGTGAATCGATCGAGCGTATCGCGTTCACGCCCTTGCAGGAAAGCTATGCTCTGCAGCGGCAGAGCCGCACGGATCAGGGTCCTGCTCCCGATCGGGAGCTTTACGAGCTGTTCTGCTCAAGCTTCGATGCCGGGCGTTTCGAGTGCGCTTTGGAAGAGCTTTGCCGGACGCATCCTATGCTCACGGCTGTCTTCTCGGTCGATGAGGGCTTCCAGCAGGTGGGGACAAAGGGCGCCGTTCCTATTGTCTACCACGATGTCGAAGGGAGCCACGATAAGTCATCGGAGCAGGTGGAGAACCTGAAACAGAAGGTGTTCTCGGAGCGCGCCCCGCAGGAGACGGCGCTGCAGGCGGTACATGTCGTGCGTTTTTCCGACGGCAGCGCGTCGATTCTCACGTTGACCGATGGTATCGGCATGGACGGTGAAAGCCAGCACATCATGGTGCGCGACCTGGGAATGTTATACCAGGGCGACCAAGTCGAGGAGGAATGCCCGTTCGGGCGATTCGTCGACTACCTGAATACGGCGCACGATGCTGCCGAGACCGAACGCGCGCGGGGGTTCTGGAAAGGTGCCGTTCCTGTGGAGGCGGAGGGGTTCGCGCTGACCCGCTGTGCGCCTCCGATTCAATCTGCGGAAACGGTGCGTATCGCACATGCGATCGGGTGGGATGAGCGAGCGCGCTTCGAAGAGGTCGCGCGCGGGCGCGGCCTCACGTCCTTCGCGCTCCTGCTCTCCCTGTATTTGCGCGTGCTCGACCGATACAGCGAGGCTCCGTCGTTTTTGCTCTTGATGCCGCGTTCGCTGCGCCCCTACGAGCTCGAGGGCATCGAGAACACCGTGGGCATGTGTGCCGACTTCTTCGTGTACCCGTGGCAGGCTGCAAACGGCCCTGAGACGCTCGGCGAAACGGCCGATCGGGTGCAGGGGACGCTTTGGGACCTGCAGGACCATGCGGCGCTGTCCGGGCCCGATACCGTGCGGCTTTTGCAGGAGCGCAAAGGAGCTCCGATTGCGTTACCGTGGTCCTTCACGGCCGTTCTGCCAGGAGGGGAGAGTGCATCGTTTGCGCCCTTCTCGCTGAAATCGGTCCGTGTCGAAACGGCGTCGTTGGACGTCGAGACCCTGGTTCTCGGCGGCGAGGACGGCTTCGACATTCTTACGACCTATCGCCCCGACCGCGTTGACGGCGATTTGCTTGAGCGCGTGATTCGTCGTTTTTTCGACCTGGTGCGCTCGGTATGCGACGATGCGGGTGTCCTTGACGTCGAAGAGCTCGGCTTGGGTTCTGACGAGCAGGCCGTCGTGGATTCTGCGAACGGGGACGAGTCGGATGCGGGGCCTGCGCTTGCCGACCTTCTGCTGGAATCGGTGCGCGCGCACTGGGACGAACCCGCGATTATCGCCGAAGGACGCGCGCATTCGTACGGCGAGGTGTGGGCCTGTGCCGCTCAAATCGCTGAGGACCTGCTCGCCTGGAAGCGCGATGCCTGCGGTCTGCGTATCGGCATCCTCATGGAGAAGGGGCTTCGACAGATCGAGGTCGCTTTAGGCGTCGTATTCGCGGGAATCGCCTACATGCCCATCGAAGCCACGCTGCCTGTGGACGGAATCGCGTGGTGCATCGAGCACGCGCAGGTGAACCTTATCGTTGCGGACAGGTCCCTGCAGGAGAAAGTCGCATCGATAGGCGTGCCGGTGATCGATGGGAACAGATGGGACGGATCGCTCGGGTCCTCGATCGCCGAGGCGTGGGCAGCCAAGGCTTCGACTTGGAGTCCCGCAGTGCTGAACGACCCCGATGGTGCGGCTGTGATCATCAATACTTCGGGCACGACGGGATATCCGAAAAGCGTTCTTCTGGGAGAGGCCGGTATCGTCAACTGCCTCGTACATTCACGTGAGCGCTTTGCGCTCGATTCGGGTGTTTCGTGGCGGGCGCTTGCGGTTACGAGTTTTTGCCACGATATGTCGCTGTTCGACTACCTTGGGATGCTCGCCCTCGGCGGTAGTACTGTGGTGCCGGACTCCCAGCGCGTGCGCGATCAGAGATACCTTGCGTCGCTCATCTGCGATTACGGCGTGAATTTCTGGAATTCGGTGCCCGCGCTGTTCGAGATGGCCCTCGCTTCCGAATCGTCCGAGGCCAAGCGCGCGTTGGGGCATCTCAAGCGCGTTGTGCTCGGCGGGGATTGGATTCGGCTCGCAACCGCCGAAGCTGCGCTCTCGCTTTCGGACGAGGTGCGGGCGTTCAGCGTCGGCGGTCCGACCGAGACCACTATCTGGAACATCTCGCATCCTATCGAGCGGGAGGATATCGAGCGAGGGTTCGTTCCGTACGGCCGTCCGTTTCCCAATGCGAAGTACCACCTGCTCGACGGTCGCCTGCGCGAATGCCCCCTTGGCGTTGCGGGGACGATGTTCATCGAGGGCGTCGGGGTCGCGACGGGCTACGCGGGCGATCCCGAGCAGACTGCGCTTCGCTTCCGCACGGTGCGCCGTGCCAGGATGTTCGAAAGCGGGGATCGGGGGGTGCGCCTGCCCGACGGAAGCATCCGCTTTATGGGGCGCGCCGACAATCAGGTGAAAGTGCACGGGAAGCGGATCGAGCTCGGAGGGATCGAGCGGCGGGTCACCGAGCTTTCCAGTATCGAGGCAAGCTGTTGCGTGCTCCATCGCGAGACGGGGCGCATCGCGCTGTTCTACGTCGGATCTCCCGCGCCGGCCGAGGTGCGCTCTGTGCTCGAGAGCAGGCTTATCGACTACATGGTTCCCGCGTACATCGTCGCCCTCGAAGCGCTGCCGCTTACGTATAACGGCAAACCCGATCGAAAGGCGCTCGCGGAGTGGAAGGTCGGCGTCGGGCGCGGGCAATCTGAAGAAGCTTGTTGCCGCGCTGCGACCGAAGGGGCCCTCGTGGAGGAGCAGGTGTGCTCTCTGTTGGCGGAGACCCTGCATCTCGATCGCGTCGCGCCCGACGACAACTACTACTTCATCGGCGGAGATTCGGTTGCCGCCATGCAGTTCATCTCAAAGCTCTATCGGAGCATGGGCGTGGAACTCGAAGTGTACGACGTGCTGAACAATCCGATCGTAGCGGACTGGATTCCGCTTGTTGAGGAACGGCTCGCCGCCCGAAACGAGGATTCGGGCGATGATTTCGTCCTCGCGACCTGCCGCGCGCACCTTCCCGACAAGGATATCGGCGATGCCACGAGCCTTGTCGAGATGGGCGGAAACGAGCAGGACGCCCTCGCCCTTGCCTCCGCGTTCGGCTTGACGTGGTTCGAGGTGCTTGCGCTTCCCTGGCCCGATTGCTGGCGTCGTGCGCGGGACGCCCATGAGGCACGACGATGATGGAAAAGGATTACACGAACGATCAGGGAGTCGTTGTTCAGATGGTGACGTTTTTGTGCGACGAGGAGCGCATCTCCTCAGACCGGCAGTTCTTTTACGAGATGCTCCCGTACGTTTCCCCGAAGATCGTTAGCGTCGATAAGGACGACCGTGGCATTGCGGTAGCGTGCCGCGCGTGCGATGAGGGCGAGGTGCGGGCTCAGATCGAAATCCTCTACGGCATGGTCGAAGGGGGAGGGCTCAAGGGCAGGGAGGTGCCCGTGAAGACGCTCGAGGATTACTCTGGAGTGCCCGTGGCGAATGAGGAATCGATCTTCGAGCAGCTGCTCGCGCGCGGCGATGTCCGCGAGATGGCGCACGGCTCCTATGCGTACAGCGGCCTCTTCCTGAAGGCGCTCCAGTACTTCGATGCCAAGATCGAGGACTACGGGCGTGCGACTTTCCCGAGCATCTGCGAGCACGATTTCCCGGTGCTCCATCCGATTTCCCGGTACGAGCAGGGTGGGTACTTCGAGAACTTCCCCCACTACATGATGTTCCAAACCTCCCTGAAGAACGACATCCAGGTGCTCGATCGCTTCGCCCGCGAAGGCGTCGGCGACGGATCGGTGTTCGAACAGACCCGTACCCCCGAAAACGTCCTGCGCCATGCCGCCTGCGTCCCGGTCTACGAGATGCTCGAAGGCGCCACGGTTCCAAGCGACGCCCCGCTTGAATTCCTCGTGTCGGGCACGTGCTTTCGCAACGAAGGCGCGAACGTGTTCGAGCTTGCGCGCATCAACGAGTTCCATATGAAGGAGTACGTGTTCGTCGGGTCCCCCGAGCAGTGCAGCGAGCGCATGGTGAAGGCGAAGCTGCTGTGGGATTTCTGGCGCGAGACGTTCTCCGCGAACACGAAGCTCGATACCGCGAACGACTCGTTTTTCGCGTCGAACTACAAGAAGCTCAAGTTCTTCCAGGTGCTCGGCGACTCGAAACGCGAGTTCAAATGGAAGATCCCGGCGCATTCTTCGTATATATCGTGCGGATCGATGAACTTCCATCGCACCCATTTCTCGAAGCCCTTCTCCATTCGCAACGAGGCGCGCGACTACTGCTACACGTCGTGCTTCGCGTTCGGCGTCGAACGGCTCGCGTTCGCCCTGCTCTCCCAGAAAGGGCTCGATGTGGATGCCTGGGACGACCCTACGCGCGCCGAGCTCGCACGCTACGTTGAACTGTAACCGGAAAGGATGGCAACCGTGATCGCAAGCGCCGAAACGATAGCGCGCGCAACCAGGCACCATTGCAGTTGCTGCATCATGCCCGAGACGCCCGGCCATGTCGTGCTCGACGACGAGGGCGTGTGCAATATCTGCAAGCGTCGCCGCGAGCTGGTGTCGCAGCGCACCGACTTCGCAAGTTTCGACGAGGAGCAGCGCCTGAACCTTTTGAAGAAGAAGGTGAACCGATTCAGAACCGAGGGGCCCTACGACTGCGTGTGCAGCGTTTCAGGGGGCAAGGACAGTATCATGACGCTCTACCTTGCCAAAAACGTGCTCGGGCTACGGCCGCTTGCCGTAATGATCGACAGCGGGTTCGCGCTTCCCGAGATGCCCGAGAACCTGGCCCATGCGACCGACGTGCTCGGCGTCGACAGCATGATTTTCAAGACCTCGGACATCCAGGACCTGTTCAGATTGTTCTTGAAGTCCAAGAAGCGCGTGTACTACTGCCGTTTGTGTCACGCGATTCTCGACTGGAATATTCACGAGATAGCCCAGCGTTTCGGCGTGAAGCTGATTCTCGGCGGTTACACGAAAGGACAGCAGTACATCAAGAGCAACGAGCTGTTCTGGATTTACGAGGTCTCGGACCGGAACGTCGTCGAGGTCCTTGCCGACTATCCGCAGTACCGCGAGTTGTCCGACCTCGTGAAGAACCAGACGGCTTTCTTTCATCGTCGCTACCCCGAAATCGCGCAGATCTCCCCGTTCAAGTACGTGAGGTGGGACGAGGACGAGATCGTGGATCTGCTGACGCGCGAGCTAGGATTCAAGCGCTCTGCTCGCAGTTGGCCAGTCAACTCGTCGAACTGCCTGTTCAACCATGTTGCCCAGTACCTGGTCGAGAAGGATTTCGGCTACGCGCAACACGAGGTGGAGCTTTCCGAGCTCGTGCGCGACGGGGAAATGACCCGACAGCGGGCTCTGCAGATCTGCAGCAGCCCCATTCTGCAGGACGCCATCGGCGAGTCGCTCGAAAAGCTCGGGTTGACCATACAAGACCTAGAAGGAGAACGAAACGATGCTTGATGAGATTATTGGCCTGTTGCGCGAGAATGTGGACGAACTCGAAGACGTGACCCTTGATGCGGACACCTCGCTTATCGCTTCTGGCTACATGGATTCCTACGAGGTAGTGACCTTGCTTATGAAACTCGAGCAGGCCTTCTCAATCTCGATCGATCTGGACGATCTGAGCCTTGAGGACTTCGAGACCCCTGGCAGGATCGTTTCGATGGTCGAGGGAAAGCGGGGCAACTGATGCGCGAGAAAAGCAAGGGCGACGGCGGGAACGCAGGGCTTTCCCGTCTGCTCGAAATCGCGATGATGAAGAAGGGGCCGATGGTGGTGGCCATCGTGTTCTCGGTCGCCTCGGCTGCGGCCTCGTTCGTCCCTTACGCGGCCATCTACCTGGTCATCAGGGAGGTGCTTTCCGTATACCCGGATGTTTCGGCGCTCGATGCGCAGGCGGTGCTGCTCTACGCCGCTCTGGCGCTTGCGGGGGTGTTCGCGAACATCGTGCTGTACATGGTGTCGGTCGCGCTGTCGCACATTGCTGCGTACGGCACGTTGTACCAGCTCAAGGTCAACTTCCTCGAGCACTTGGCGACGCTGCCCCTCGGGTTCTTCTTCTGCACCGGCACGGGGCGTCTGCGCGAGGTCATGGACGACCAGATCGAGAGCCTGGAAGGGTTCATCGCCCATGATCTGGCCAACATGGTGTCGGCCTGCGTGGCCCCGCTGCTCATGATCGCGGTGGTCCTCGCCTTCGATTGGCGCTTCGGCCTGGTGTCGCTGCTCGGCATCGTCATCGCGTTCGTGCTGTACGGAGCGACGTCGGCCGGCGCCCAGAAGAAGCAGATGATAGAGGAGTACCGCTCTGCCCTCGAGGACATGGGGAACGCGTCGACCGAGTATGTGCGCGGCATCGGCGTCATCAAGGCGTTCCAGCAGACGGCGGAATCGTTCGGGCGCCTGAAAGGATCCATTAACCGCTACACGAGCGCGGTCATCCCGTATTCGTTGAGCCAGGAGAACATGACGGCTTCGTTGACCACGGCGTTCTCGTCGATTTATCTGCTGTTGATTCCGGCGGGCATCCTCATCGGGGCCCATGCGGAGGACTACCGGGTTTTCGCGGCCTCGTTCATCTTCTATTTGATATTCGTTCCCGTTATCGGAAGCGTGCTCATGCGCTTGATCTACGCCATGGCGAACGCGCAGCAGTTCGTAAGCGCTGCGGAGCGCATGGACGCCATTCTCGCCGAGAAATCCCTTCCCGAAGGCGTGCAGAATGCTCCGCAAAGTTTCGATGTGACGTTCGACCATGTGAGTTTCTCTTACGAAGGCCCCGAGGGTTCCCGTGCGCTTTCGGACATCACGTTCACGGCTCCCGAGAAGCAGGTGACTGCCATCGTCGGCGCTTCCGGCGGCGGCAAGAGCACTATCGCGAGCCTCATTCCCCGTTTCTACGATGTGGACGAGGGTTCGGTGCGCATCGGCGGCGTCGATGTGCGCGACCTGAAAGGCGACGACCTCATGAAGACGGTCGGGTTCGTGTTCCAGGACACGTTCCTGTTCGGGCAGAGCATTCTCGAGAACATCCGCATGGGGCGCAAGGATGCGACGCGCGAGGAGGTGGTTGCTGCCGCGAAGGCCGCCCAGTGCGACGAGTTCGTCCGGGCTTTGCCGCAGGGCTACGACACGGTGTACGGTTCGGGCGGCGCGAAGCTTTCCGGCGGACAGGTCCAGCGGCTCGCCATAGCCCGCGCCCTTGCCAAGAACTCGCCCGTCCTCGTGCTCGACGAGGCGACCGCGTTCGCCGATGCGGAGAACGAGCACCTAATCCAGGCTGCGCTCGGCGAGCTTATGAAGGACAAGACGGTCATCATGATCGCCCATCGCCTCTCGACCGTTCGCAATGCGGACAACATTCTGGTCATGGATAAGGGCTCGATTGTGGAACAGGGAACGTTCGACCAGCTCATGGATTCGAAGGGACGCTTCTACGATCTATGGAATCACTATAGCGCCTCGATGACCTGGAAGCTGAAAGGAGGGGAGGGAGCATGATCATGAAGAAGCTTCAGGACCTGTTCCAAATATCCGACGCTGCGACGGCCGATCTCGGACGGGGCATTCTCGCCTGCACGCTCACGAACGTGGTGACGCTTCTGTCCGTGCTCGTGGTCGTGCTCGTATTCCAGGAGATTCTCGCGCCCCTCGACGGCGGAGAGGTTTCCTGGGAGCGTCTGTGGATGCTCTTCGGAGCGGGGCTGGTCATCATGGTCCTTTCCTATTTCTGCTCGCGCAACGACTACCGGAAAACCTACGTCAGCTGCTATACGGCGGCCGAGGACAGCCGCCTGCGCATCGCCGAGACCGTCCGCCACTTCCCGATGAGCGTGTTCAACGAGAAGAGCCTCGCCGAGTTGACGGGGAGCCTCATGGGCGATTGTGCCAACATAGAGCATGCGTTGAGCCATATCGTTCCGCCGCTCGTCGCCGACTGCATCTCCATGGCGATCGTGTGCGTCGGCATCGCGTTCTTCGATTGGAGGATGGCGCTCGCCATATTCTGCACGTTGCCGTTGGCACTGCTCATCGTGATCGTAAGCCGCAGGGCGCAGCAGCGGGCGAGTGCGCGGCAGGTGGCGGCGAAAGCGGCCGCTTCCGAGAAGACGCAGGAGTACCTTGAGGGCATCAGGGTCATCAAGGAATGCCGCCTCGGGGGCGAAAAGGCGTCCGAGCTTAAGAGCGCGCTCGCCGAGCTGCGCGATGCTTCGGTGAAGATGGAGCTGAAGACCGGCGTGGTCATATCGGTCGCTCAGTTCGTGCTGCAGGCGGGCATCGGCATCACGGTGTTCGTAGGCGCGCGCCTGTTCATCGGCGGCGATATGGAACTGCTCCCGTTCTTGCTGTCGTGCGCGGTCGTGTGCCGGGTGTACGGCCCCATCCTCTCCATTCTCACGCTGCTGCCCATGCTGTTCCATACCATCGCCTCGACGAAGCGCATCAGGGAGCTGTTCGCCATCCCGCGCATGGAAGGCGAGGCGATCGAAATCGAGCGCTTCGACATCCGTTTCGACAACGCGTCGTTCTCCTATGGAAACGACGAGGTCCTCAGCGGGATCGACCTCGAGATTCCCGAGCGGAAGGTGACGGCGATCGTCGGCCCTTCCGGAAGCGGAAAGAGCACGCTTCTGCGCCTGATCGCCCGGTTCTGGGACGTCGATGCAGGCGCGGTGCGCATCGGCGGCATCGACGTGCGCTCGGTCGATTCCGAGCACCTTATGAACTACCTGTCCTTCGTGTTCCAAGACGTCGTCCTTTTCGACGACACCGTGATGAACAACATTCGCATCGGGAACTCCCAAGCGACGGACGAGCAGGTCATGGTCGCTGCTCGCGCGGCGTGCTGCGACGGGTTCGTGCGCGCGCTGCCCGACGGTTACGACACGCTGCTCGGTGAGAACGGCAGCACGCTTTCCGGCGGCGAGCGGCAGCGCATATCCATCGCGCGCGCCATGCTCAAGGACTCCCCGGTCATCCTGCTCGATGAGGCCACGGCTGCGCTCGATCCCGCCAGCGAGTACGAAGTCCATCGGGCGCTGTCGCGGTTGGTCGCGGGAAGGACGGTGCTCGTTGTCGCGCACAAGCTGAGCACGGTAACCGATGCCGACCAGATTATCGTGCTCGATCGGGGGCGGGTGGACGACATTGGGACGCACGACGAGCTTATGGGCAGAAACGGCCTGTACGCACGGCTTTTCACCATTCAGGAGAAAAGCCGCGCGTGGGTCGCATGATGAATCGATTGTAAGGAGAAGAACATGTCCGATCAAATGGGGAAAACGAACGTTAAGAAATCGAAGCAGCTCGTTTCGGCAGGCGTGTTCATCGCGCTGTATTTCGTGGTGTTCGCGGTCATCGGGACCGTGTGCATGCCCGTGCCGCCGCTCTACCTTGCCATGACGAGCATCATCGCGCTCGTGGGGGCGCCGGTGTACCTCATGCTCGTGGCGAAGGCTCCCTTGCACGGGCCGATTTTCATCGCGGCTGTGCTGCCGAGTCTATTCTTGCTGCTCATGGGCAATATCTGGATCGTGGTCCCGTTCGGGGCCCTGTTCGGTATCATCGCCGAGGTCATCGCCGGGAGCGGCGGGTTCAAGAGCAAGGGGCGCAATGCGATAAGCTATTTGTTCTTCGCCCTGAACCTCATCGGCGGCTTTCTGCCGATCTGGGTCATGCGGGACTATTTCTTCGCCGACACGCTGAGCCGCGGCATGAGCCAGGAGTTCGTTGACGCGCTCGCTTCCATCACGCCGATCTGGGTTCTGCTCGTCATGATCGTTGCAACCGTGGCCTGCGGATTTGTCGGCGTGCTTATCAGCGAGAGAATGTTCAAGAAGCACTTCCAGAAAGCCGGCATCGTCTCGTGAGCCTGCCGATCGCCAGATTCGACCCGAGAACGAAGTTCGCGCTGCTGCTCGGTGTGAACTTCCTGCTCCTTGCGAGCCATTCCCTTGTGCTCGAGGTCATGCTGTTCTTGTACTGCGAGGTCGTAAGCCTCGTGTCGAGGCGGGCTAAGAACGCGGTGCGGTACCTGGTCGTCTTTCTGGTCATGCTTCTTGTCGACAGGTTGATGGCCCCGCAGCTTTCGGGGATGGCTTTCGCTCTCGTGTCGTTTTTGGCACTCACCTTGCGCAAGTTCATGCCCTGCTGGATTCTGGGGAAGTGGATTCTCGACACCACGGAGGTGAGCGAGTTCGTGGCCGCCATGCGCAAGCTGCGGCTCCCGCAGTCGGTGGTGATTCCGCTGTCCGTGACGTTTCGCTACTTCCCGACGATTCGCGAGGAGTGGGATTCTATTCGCGCGGCCATGAAAATGCGCGGTATCCGCGTCTCGCTCGAGCATATCATGGTCCCGCTCATATTCTCGGCGGTGAACGTCGCCGAAGAACTTTCCGCAGCGGCCCTGTGCCGTGGGCTCGATGCGCCGGGCGAGCATACCTCGTACGTGGAGGTGGCGTTCGGGCTTGCGGATTACCTGGCAATCGGCGTGCTCGCGTCGTACGGCGTCGCGGTCGCCGTCCTCAAAGGATGCGGGGTGCTATGATCAAGATCGAGAACGTCACGTATACCTACCCGGAGGCGGTCGCACCCGCCTTGAAGGAGGTGTCGCTGTCCGTGGCGGACGGCGAGTGCGTGCTGCTCTGCGGAAAGAGCGGGTGCGGTAAGTCGAGCGTAATCAGGCTGATCAACGGCATGATCCCTAATTTCTACGAAGGCGAGCTCACAGGATCGGTGCTCCACGACGGTCGGCTCGTGTCCGAGCTTCCCCTGTATGCGATAGCCGAGAAGACCGGCACGGTGTTCCAGAACCCGCGCACACAGTTCTACACCGTGAACACAACGAGCGAGATAGCGTTCGGGTGCGAGAACCTGGGCATGCCGCGCGAGAGAATCGTTGAACGGGTGCAAAGGACGGTCGAGGACCTGGAAATCGAGGACCTGATGGATCGGAGCATCTTCGAGCTTTCGGGCGGGGAGAAGCAGATCGTCGCCTTTGCCAGCGTGTACGCGATGAGGCCGAGCGTGTACGTGCTCGACGAGCCCTCCGCGAACCTCGACATGTCCGCTGTCGAGCGGTTGAGGCGCATCCTGGCTCTGCTCAAGCGCCAGGGGGCGACGATCGTGATTGCGGAGCACAGGCTGTTCTACCTGCGCGACCTGTTCGATAGGGCGGTTTGCATGGAGGACGGGCGGGTGCGCGCCGAGTACACGCAAAGCGAGCTCGCAGCGTTCGATGCCGCCGAGCGCGAACGCATGGGCTTGCGATTCCTCTCGCTTGCCGAGGCGCCCGTTCGTGCGTCCAACAGCGACGTCACTGCGGCGGTGCGTGCGGGTGCGGTGCCAGGCGAGCGCCTGGTGCTCTCGCGCCTTGAGGGGTTCCGCGGCAAGCAGCGGGTGCTCTGCGTGGAGAATGAAACGTTTGAGGCCGGGCGGATCCATGCCGTCGTAGGGCCTAACGGGGCCGGGAAATCGACGTTTGCAGCCGCGCTGTGCGCGACGCTTAAGAAGGCGTCTGCGGATTGTTCGCTTGACGGCGAGCGCCTGTCCGCCCGCAGGCGCCTGAAGCTGAGCTACCTGGTCATGCAGGAGGTAGGGCACCAGATCTTTTCCGATAGCGTCGAGACGGAGGTGACGCTCGGCTCGCGCGAAGCCGACGAGGCGGCACGGGCCCGAAAGCTGGAGCATGTGCTCGACGACCTCGATCTTTCAGGATTGGAGCAGCGCCACCCCATGACGCTTTCAGGCGGACAGAAGCAGCGGGTCATTATAGCCTCGGCCTGCTTCAGCGGCAAAAGGGTCCTGCTGTTCGACGAGCCGACGAGCGGTCTGGACTACGCCCATATGCTGCAAACGGCGCGGATTTTGCGGCGCCTGCGCGATGCAGGCGCCTTCATCTTCGTTATCACGCACGACTACGAGCTCATCGCCGAAGTTTGCGATGAGGTGGTGCACCTGAAGGACGGTGCGATACGGGAACGCTACGATATGGACGAGGCGGGCGTTGCCAAGCTCAAGCGCTTCTTCGGGATGTAAAGCTGCTCGCTGCCGACGAGGGCTACACGTTTGCGGCGCTGGCCGCTGCCGCGACGAAGCTGCTTTCGACGAAGCTCTGATCGACCATGCTCCATGTCCCGTTCGTCTTCGTGTACTCGATGTCGAAACTCTCGCTTCCCAGGGGGAAGTCGGGGCTCTCGATCGTTTTCTGCATGACCCCGAAGAGTAGCGTGAACAGCTTCTCTTCGGAAGCGTTCTCGATGTCTACATTCTCCAGTTCGGTATCAAGAGTCTCATCGAGCAGTTTCTCGGCTTCATCATCGAGTCGGGGTGTGGTGAACGTGACTTTTGCGACGGCCGTATCGCTTTTCACCTCGATGAAATCGATTTCGAGCTTGCACTTCTTCGAGAAGGCTTCAGCGTAGGCGTCGATATCCATGCCTATCTTCTCGAATTCGACCATCTGGGAATCGGTTCTGAAACTGGCGGCGAGCGCTTCCTTGGAAACGCTGGTTCCGACGATGCTCTCAATATCCGCCCTGATGAGGTCTTCGTCCGAGGGTGCAGCTACGACGGTCTCCTGCTTTTCGGAGGACTGGGAAGCACCTGTCCGCTTCCCGAGCACGCTGCCAGCCCGATTGCCGCAATCATGCAGGCGCAGATCGCAAGGATGACCGTAAAACGCGTTTTCTGAAGGTCTACGTTGTGGTGTTCCCTATAGCGGCACTCTTACGGCCGCCATATAATCGTTCCAGCCAAACAAAGTCGCCCAATCGGCCATCTCCTTCTTTGTTTGGCGACATCCTGGGAGATGGTCGTTCGGGCGATGCAGGATGTCAGGAGCGGATATGGTGGAAGCCCGCCTTGATCTCGCTGTGCTCGTCAACGGTCTCGATGAGCGGCAGTTCGCTGAGCTATGGGACGTAGCGCAATCGCGGAAGCGCTTCGAGAAGTACGGGGCCAGAACCATCGAGGGGCTGCTCGACAAGTGGGGGCATGCGCCTGTTTGCCCGGACTGCGGATCGGTCCGGCCGAGGCTCGACGGGAAGGCCCCCAACGGGGCCAGGAGGTACCGGTGCCGCGAATGCGGATGCAGGTTCAGCGCGCTGACCGGCACGATTTTCGCCGACGCGAAGCTGCCGTTGCACAAGATCATGCGAATAGCCGAGGTGATGTGCCACAGCGCCTCCCTCAGGCTCATGGAGCTCGTCGCGGAGGTGAGCCACGGAACGGCGTTCCTATGGCGCCACAAGGTGTTCTCGACGGTAGACTCCTGGCAGGAGAAGGTCGTGTTCTCCGGGCGAGTGTGGATCGACGCGATGTACTTCAACGACACCGACCTGCTCCACGATCTCGGGAGAAAGCCCAGGCGCGGGCTCTCAAAGGACCTGATTTGCGTGGTCGTCGCCATAGACGCATTCAAGAACGTGCTGGCGGTCGTCAGCGAGAACGGCAAGCCGTCCACCGGGAGGGTCAACGCCGCGCTGGAAACGCACATCAGGCCCGGCTCGACCATCGTTCATGATCGCCTCCCATCGTCGCATTTGCAGCAGCACACTTTTTTATTATACGGGCCTTGAAACTCCCGCATTCAGCCAGGGAAATTCTGTCAATGACAAAAGCGTCCCATCCGCGCGCGGAGCCCTGCCGCCGTGGGGCGCCCTGTCGACACGTGGCGCCCCACCTGCGCGCCATCGTCGCTTCTCTCTCTCGCAGCAAACGACAACGTTATGCGAGTGCTTCTCCGCCTGAGCACGGATCGCGTCCCAAAAGTTGGTGTAACGGCCGTTTCGCTAGCGGGATGATTTCGTGAAGGAAACGGCCATCGCCTAGAATCGTCAATTGTCGAGATTGATGGATTCACAAGAAAGGCGATGACCGCAATGGAAAGTTTAGAGCAGATGGGCGCCGTCGCGCCCGGGATTCCGAGATTCGACGACGGGATGGTCAACCTGCGGGAGCTAATAAGGTTGATGGCCGAGGCGCTCGTCAACGAGATCATGGACGCGCAGGCCGACGAAGCGTGCGCGGAGGGCAACCAGCGCAACGGCTACCGCGAGCGGACGCTCGTGACGAGCGTCGGGCCGATAACCCTGCGGATACCGAAGCTCCGCGTGGGCAGCTACTTCCCCGAGGACCTGCTCGTGCGCTACTTCCGCGTCGACCGGGCCGTGATCGCGGCCGTCTCCGAGATGGTCACGAACGGCGTGAGCACGCGCAAGGTCGAGAAGGCGGCGCACGCGATGGGCATCGGCCGCATGAGCGCCAGCCAGGTCTCGAGGATCTGCGAGTCGCTCGACGCCGTCGTGGAGGACCTGCAGACCCGCGTTTTCGGGGAGCTGCGGTTCCCGTACCTATGGCTCGACGCGACCTACCTCAAGTGCCGCGACGCCGGGCATGCGAGCCCGACCGCGCTCGTCACCGCGATCGCCTGCGGCGACGACGGCTACCGCCGCCTCGTCGGCCTGGACGCCATCGACACCGAGTCGTACCTAGGGTGGAGGGGCTTCCTGCAATCGCTTCGCTCCCGCGGCGTCGACGGTGTCGTGTGCGTCACGAGCGACGCCCACGAAGGGCTCAGGAAGGCGATAGAGGAGGTCTTCCCCGGCGCCGCCTGGCAGCGCTGCATCGTTCACTTGGAGAGAAACGCGACGTCATGCGCGAAGAGCCAGCGCCACAAGGCCGCCATAGGCTCCATACTGCACGCCGTCTTCGCCGAGAAGGACCCCGCGCTCGTGCGCGAGCTGTACCACCTGGCCTGCGAGAAGATCGCCGGTTTCAACGCGAAGGCCGCCGAGCTCCTGGAAGAGGCGGAGGCCGACGCGCTCGCGTACCTCGACTTCCCCCACGGGCACCACCGCCGCCTTCGCGCCAACAACGTGCAGGAGCGCGTGAACCGCGAGGTCAAGCGCCGCAGCCGCGTCGTCCAGGTCTTCCCGTCGAGGAAATCGCTCATCAGGATGCTCGGCGCCGTGCTCTCCGAGAAGGACGAGGACTGGTCGACGCGCAGGCGGTTCACGGCAACGTCCATATCTGAAGCGTACGAGGAACCGGAACGCAGGAAACCGGCGCCCAAGCCCACCTACAAGGGCACGGCGGCCGAGCATGCGGCCAGGATAATCGCGCTGGTCCTGTCGGGCAACGTTGACTCTATCGGGAAGGCGGCATAACATGGCACGACAGTAACCGGGCTCTCGGTTCTAGGTGATAGCTCGATTCGCTCGGGCGGGCTGAAGCCCGCGCCTCGCAAATCGAGTGGCTACACCAACATTCGGCACGCTACCGACTGCGAAAGCGTGGTCATGTTGCACGTGGCCGATTTCTCTTTTGAATTGGCTTCTGCAAGGGTTCCATAATTTCCCAGAGAACAAACGATCAGGTCCGCGAAGGTGAGAATCGGCAAGCTTGGCCCAATCTCATACATCCAAATCGTCGAAAACCGTGCGTTCCGCGTCGATTTACTACTGACGTTGGAAAGTGCAATTTGATGGCATGATTTGCGCTCGTTTCGCGATTCGAGGTTTCAAGCCAGGTTGCACGGCGTCTCTTCAGCTTTGTGGCATCAGCGCGGGTAGGCTGCATAGCGTCTTCCATCAAGCCGGAGAAACATCACCTGCTAGCCCATTCTTCTCTGCATCAACGAAGGGGTCGACCCCGTATCCCATCACCTTCCATGCGCCCGGTTCCCAATCAGCAGCCGGAGCGGTTCCCTCCAGCCGAGAGAGGCGGATCGCCGCGGTCCACGATCCGTTCGAAGTGCGGAGCCTTATCTTTGCGCTGGCGACCGCGGCGGCGGGCCTGATAATTTCCTCTATCTTGTACCCCTCGATCGGATGGGGAGAATAGAGTTCTCTCGCTTCACCGGCCTGCGCGCCTGGCGTCTTGTTCGCGAAATTGGGGAAGAACGACCCCAGCACCCCGTAGTTCTTCGCCTTCCAGGCCTCGAGGAATCCCGCGCAGTCTCTGACGAGCTCTTCGTCTGGGCCTGCGGGATGCTCGAGATCCACACGGTGCTTCTCCCAGTTCTCGAGCCTCCTGTCATTTTCGGCGTTGCGCTTCTGCATATCCGAGAGGCCCTTGAGCACTTGAACGATATTACGAGGGTCTTCGTCTTCAGCCTCTCGTTTCCTAACCTCGGCATCGACCCAGTCTCCGACGGCGAAGAGCATGCACCACGCTTTTGAGGCAACCACGTCGTTGTCATAGTCGGTGACCATCCCGTGCATGATTCCGTGACGGTAGACTTCGCAAACCGGTTCATCTATCCTCGCGTGGATTGATTTCGTGAAGGCCTTCTGGATGGACGGGAGCCCATCCCACACAGTCGCGACGCAGTCTCCCGCATTGAGCTCTTCTGACTCCCTCGCATGGAGGCCCTTCCTCCCTTCGGATCGGAAGGCGTCGTTTACGAATCCGTCCATCACGGTGACCGTCACGAGGACCGAGCTGTAGTAGCGCCCCCGGAGGTAGTCTTGTTCGGCCTTCTCCAGGAGCGGTATGCGCGGGCGCATGTCGGGAAAGCGGTTCAGCCTGGTGATCATTCGATGCAGAACCTCTTCCTCCTTGAGGTATTCGATGAGCTCTCGCTCGGCTTCCCCGGGAGTGGGCTTGCTGACGACCGCGCGCATCCTTTCGAGGTTCAGCGCGTCTGAGAAGGCCCAGTTTCTATCGCCCAACAGACGGTAGAAGCCATCGACGAGCGAGACGAGGCTGTCGAGCTCTTCTCGGACTTCCCGCGCACTCTTCCTCGCCTCGTCGTTCCTGAGCAGCCTTCCGAGCCATTCGAGTCCCGACGCGCTGCGTTTTAGTTCCTTGATGGAGGGGAGGTCGTTGACTGATTCGCGCTTGCCCGAGTTTTCGTGGTTTTCTCTTGTCATCAATACTTCATCTCGAATCTGTTTTGCTGGCTCACGACGCAAGTCAAAGTATGACGAATGCTTTTCGCCAAGCCAGATAATCGAACGGAAACGCCTCGGTTTCTGCCCTTCGCCGTTCTCTGGGCATCGTTTAGAATGATTCAATACCGAATTATAATTCAACAGCAAGAGGAATTGAGGGGTAGGGCATGCAGGTTCTCAAGGAAGAGGTGCGCGAGCGCATACTTGCCGCCGCCGTCCAGGTGTTCTATGAGAAGGACTTCCGCAGTGCGAAAATGCAGGACATCGCGAAGCTCGCCGACGTATCAGCCAGCCTGCTGTACTCGTACTTCGAGAACAAAGAGAAGCTATTCGAGGGTGTCGTTTCGTCCGCTCCCTTCGACTTCGACCGAATTGCACGTGAAGAAGAACTTATCATTGCAGATACGCCCTCTGAGAGGTACCAGACTGCCGCCGAGGGACCCCTGCTCAACATGCTGGCCCATCACAAGTTGCTGGTTATCCTAATTGACAAGAGCCAGGGTACCGCCTACGAGCATGCGAAGGACGATTTCGTCGAGAGCATCGAGCGGCATATCCGATACATGATGAACAAGCGTGCAGTTCTGCGCTACCCGGACTTGCTCGCCCACGTGCTCGCAAGCAACTTCGTAGAGAGCCTGATGGAGGTAGCCCGCCACTACAGCAGCGAGAATGAAGCTCGTGAGATGCTTGCGCTCATCGCCCAGTGCTATTACGAAGGGGTGAACTCCCTGTGACAGAACTTTCTGCCACCCTATTCGAGTACTCTGACATTCAATATTGAATTCTGATTCTATAATGATATAGTTAGTCAAGTCGAACTGAGATAGGCCTCAATCTACTTACAATATCGAATCTTTATTTAATATTGAAGGAGACATTCTATGAAGGACAAGAGGGAGTTGGCCAGGGAGATGACGGCGAAAAGTCGGCTCTCTAATGCCATGCTTCTGACCAGGGCGGTCCTTGGGCTCGTGCCCATGGTTCTCGTGATCTACCTCGTCCATTTGTTTTTGGAGGGCACCCTCTCGCCCTCGGCAATAGCCTGCGCCGCTGCGGCGATGGCGGCATGCGTGGCGGGGAAGGCGGTATGCATGTACGCGGCAACATGGAAGGCTCATCAGGCTGCATACTCGTGCCTGACGGACATCCGCCTGCGCATCGTGCGCCATCTGAAAAAGCTCCCTCTCGGCTTCTTTCAGATCAGAAGGCCGGGAGATCTCGCGAACATCATGCGCAACGACGTGGAGCAGGTAGAGGTGTACCTTGCCCACGGGCTTCCCGAATCAGCCTCGGCCACCCTATTTCCCGCCGCCGCGTTCGTCCTCATGCTCGCAGTGGACTGGCGGCTCGCTCTGTGCATGTTGGCAGGCCTGCCTCTCATGTGGCTCGTGAAGAAGGCGGCGGCCCCCGCTTGGGCGAGGGGCTTCGAGATAGTGGCCCAGTACGCCTCCCGTATGCAGAACAGCCTTATGGAATACGTTGCCAACATAGCGGTCGTCAAGGCATTCGGAAAGGAAGAGCGCAAGACGGAGGAGACAATCAGAGCAGCGCGCGATTACGTGAGTTGGGCGACGAGCTCGATGAACGACGTCTCGGTCCCCATGGCGCTCATCGCCCTGTTCATGGAGTCCGGAACGGTGCTCGTGCTGATCGTGGGAACATGGCTCCTCTCCACAGGCGGCATATCCATCGAACATCTCATCTTGTCCATGGTGCTCTCCACGGCCTTCACTTCCTCGGTGGCCAAGACGGCGACTCTGCAGCACTACCGTTTCATGTTCGACCAGGCGATGACGGGCATCGAATCGGTGCTGGGCGTTGAGACCGCAGACCCCATCAAGGACTCTGAGGAACCTCGCATGGGAGATATCGAGCTGAACGGAGTCTCGTTCTCCTACCCGCAGAGCGAGGAGGACGGCAGCGAGAGGAAGCGTGCCCTCGATTCGATCGACCTCGTGTTCCGCAAGGGAAGCACCAACGCGCTCGTAGGCTCCTCGGGATGCGGGAAGAGCACGCTCGCGAGTCTGATCATGGGATTCTGGCAACCTAGCAGCGGACACATCACGGTGGGTGGACGAGACCTGTCCCGCCTTTCCGAAAGGCAGGTGTCGGGCCTCTTCTCCATAGTCCAGCAGGACGTGTTCCTTTTCAACCAGAGTATCGAGGAGAACATCCTCATCGGCCGGCCGGGCGCAACGCATGAAGAGGTCGTCGAGGCGGCCCAAAGGGCGCGTATCCACGACTTCATCTCCGGGCTCCCGCACGGCTACGCGACGGTCCCCGGCGAGGGCGGCGTCCAGCTCTCGGGCGGCGAGCGCCAGCGCATCTCGATCGCCCGGGTGATGCTGAAAGACGCCCCCGTCATCATCCTCGACGAGGCGACGGCCGCAGTCGATGCCGAGAACGAGACCCTCATACAGGAGGCGATAGACGACCTGTCCCGCGACAAGACCGTCGTGAGCATAGCCCACCACCTGAACGCCATTAGAGGGGCAGATCAGATCATGGTGATGAGGGAAGGCCGTGTGGCCGGGTCCGGAACCCACGAAGAGCTCATGCGCGCCTGCCCCCTCTATCAGGAGATGGTCGCCAAGCAAAAGCAGGTGGACAACTGGGATATCAGGGAGGCCGCATCATGGTAAGGGAGATCCTGGAGAGGATGACCTCCTCTGGCCGACGTATGATGGTCGCAAGCATCGTCGCGTTCACGATCTATACGCTATCCAGCGTGGCGATGGCCTTCGTCGTCCTCGCAGCCATTCATTCGGTCCTGAACGGACCGGCCGACCTCGCTCCCTACTGGGTGGCGCTTGTCTGCCTTCTCCTCGTCAAGGGAGCGAGCGGCATCGTTGCCGACAAGCAGAAGCACTGCGCGGGTTTCGACCTTGTGCTGGAGATCAGGACTGCCGTCGTCAGGCGGCTGAAGTCGCTCTCCCTCGGCTTCTACACGGGGGAGCGCCTGGGCGAGATCGGAGACATCGTCCACAAGGACATCGATAGCATGGAGATGGTGGTGGGACATCTCTGGACGAGGATGGCAGCCGACTTCATCGTCGCGGCGATCCTGCTCGCGGCCGCGATCATCGTCGATCAGCGCATGGCGCTGCTCATGGTCTCGATCCTGCCCATCGCACTGGCCCTTCTTGCAGCAGGTCTGAGGAAGGCCCAGACCCTCGAGGGCAGATGTGGGGATGACGCGGCGGACATGACGAGCCTGTTCGTCGAGTACGTGAAGGGCGTCCCGCTGCTGAAGGCCTTTGCCGAAAGCGAGATCCTCGACCGCAGGCTCGAGGCGACGGTGGCGAGCTTCGGCGAGAGCAGCAAGGCGGCGTCGCGGAACAGGGCGCTGGTTCTGTCCGCCTACAGCTTCGTGGCGGACCTCGCCTTCGTGGTCATGGCGGCGGGCGGCGCCCTGCTCGTGCAGAATGGCTCCCTTCCCCTGTTCGTCTTCATCGGCTTCATCGTCGCGAGCGTGGAGTTCTACAAGCCGTTCTTCGCCATGGAGTCGCATTGGATGAACTACCTCAAGGTGAAGGACAGCTTCCGCAGGATAGAGAAGATTATCCACGCGCCCTCCGTCCCCGAGCCCGATGAGCCGCGCGTGCCTTCGTCGCACTCGATCGGGTTCGACCGGGCGCGCTTCTCCTACGGAAGGGACTCGTTCGAGCTGTCCGAGGCGACGTTCACGGTCCCCGAGCGCACCATGACGGCACTCGTGGGCGAGTCCGGATCGGGCAAGAGCACTCTGGCCAACCTCCTGCTGAGGTTCTGGGACGTGGATGCAGGAAGCGTGAGCGTCGGCGGTGTGGACGTGAGGGACATCCCCTACGACGACCTCCTGGCCTCCATCAGCGTCGTCATGCAGGACGTGCGCCTGTTCGCTGACACCATCGAGGGGAACATTCGCATCGGCAGGGCGGATGCGACGCATGGGGAAGTGGTGGAGGCGGCCAAGAAGGCGTGCATCCACGAGTTCGTGATGTCGCTCCCGCAGGGCTATGCGACGCCCATCGGGGAGAACGGCGTGGGCCTCTCGGGCGGCCAGAAGCAGAGGCTGTCCGTCGCGCGGGCGTTCCTGAAGGACGCCCCCATCCTCGTGCTCGACGAGATGACGAGCAACGTGGACCCGGTCAACGAGGTGCTCATGCAAAGGGCCGTCTCTGCGCTCGCGCAGAACCGGACGGTGCTCGTGGTGGCGCACCATCTGAGCACCATTCGCTCTGCCGACCAGATAATCGTGATGCAGCAGGGGAAGATCGTGCAGAAGGGCACCCACGAACAGCTCCTCGAGGAGGGCGCTGGCTACTATCGTACCCTCTGGGAGCAAGGGAGCAAAACGGAGGGTCGAGCATGAACTCCTCCGCGTCCATCGCTCTCGACAAGGTGACGTTCCAATACGCGGGGAAGGAGGGTGACGCGATCCGCAGCGTCGACCTGGACATCCATGAAGGCGAGTTCGTACTCCTGACGGGGAGGAGCGGATGCGGGAAAACCACGGTCGCACGGCTCATAAACGGGCTTATCCCCCATTTCTATGCGGGTGAGCTGGAAGGAGCGGCAAGAGTCGGCGGAACGGACACACGCGAGCTCGATATCGGAGACATCGGAAGGCTGGTCGGCTCGGTCTTCCAGGACCCCCGCAGCCAGTTCTTCATGACCGATGCCACGAGCGAGGTGGCGTTCGGCTGCGTGAACGCGGGGCTGCCGCGGGCCGAGGTTCTGGAGCGGGTCGAGGATGCGTTTCGGCGCATGGGAATCCAGCATCTTCGGGGCAGGAGCGTGTTCGGCCTCTCGAGCGGAGAGATGCAGATGGTGGCCATCGCCTCCTGCTACGCGATGGGGCCTTCCGTGTACGTCTTCGACGAACCGTCCGCGAACCTCGACATGGAGGCCGTGGCCACGCTCAGGAAGGCGATGTCCGAGCTGAAGCGCGAGGGGAAGACCGTCGTCGTTTTAGAGCATCGCCTCTTTTACCTGTCCGGCCTCATCGACCGCATGGTCGTCATCGAGGACGGTGGCGTGTCGCGCGTGTACGACGCCGACGACGCGATGCTCCTCGACGATGCCTCGCTTGCCCGCATGGGCCTCAGGAGCCTGAGACCCGAGTCGGCACTGCAGGCCAGGACCGTCCGCGATCGAGCCTTCTCGAAACCCGAGGGGACGGCGCTTGAGGTGAAAGGCCTCAGGTTCTCGTACGCTTCGCGCCGCACGGCGGGAAGCGCGGAGGGAGCCTCGCGCGGCTCCTGCGCCCTCGGCCCTTTGAGCTTCTCCGCGCAGTACGGCGAGGTGATCGGGGTCGTAGGGGAGAACGGTGCGGGGAAGACGACCTTGTCGCGTCTGTGCTGCGGGCTCGAAAAGGAGGTCGCGGGCACCGTCTCCGTCGACGGCGAGGTCCTTTCGCCCAAGGGGCGGCTGGGGCGGGTTCGGCTGATCATGCAGGATCCCGACTGCCAGCTTTTCAGCGACAGCGTTCTGGGGGAGCTTTCAGTGGGCGGGCGGAGGGATACCGGGGCCTGCGAACGAGCTCTCAAGGAACTTGGGCTCTGGGATATGAGGGAGGCGCACCCCGCAACGCTTTCGCGCGGGCAGAAGCAGCGCCTCGCGATAGCGTGCGCCCTCGTCGACGAGGCCTCGGCTTATTTCTTCGATGAGCCGACGAGCGGTCTGGACAGGGATAATATGGAGAAGGTCGCTTCTGCAATCCGCTCCCTCGCGCGAGCCGACGGCGCCGTGCTCGTCGTCTCGCACGATTTCGAGTTCCTTCTTTTCGCGTGCGATCGCATTCTTCATCTGAAGGACGGGCTCATCGTCGACGACTTCGCGCTCGATGGCTCGACACGAGAGAGGCTGTCGGAGTCGCTTTGGAAGGGAGGTGCGCAATGGAACCTTCCCGCAGATGCCTAGATCCGCGCACGGCCTTGCTCTCAACCTGCCTTTTGGGGGTTGCGGCAATGCTCTCCAACCGACCGGAGGCAGCTCACGCGGCATGCACTATCGGGGCGGCGTGCGCTCTTGCGGCCGGAGCGTGGCGGCCGTGCGCCGTCCTGTCCGGCGCTTACGTTCTTATCGCTGTTGTCATGGCCCTTGTCGAGGGAGCCGGCGGAACGACGCTGTCGGTTGCCGTAACCATGCTGAGCTACATGGCGCAGAAGTTCGTGGTGCTGGCCCTGCTGGGAATATCTTTGTCGAAATTCGCTTCGATGCAGGGCCTCCTTGCCGCGCTGCAATCCATGGGCGCCCCGCGGGTAGTTCTCATCCCGTGCATGGTCGTCCTGAGGTTCTTCCCCACTATACGGAAGGACGCCGCTCGTCTCATGGAGAGCCTGAGGACGCGTCGTGTCGCGGTCACCAGGGGATATTCGCTCATCCACCCCGTCCTCATATGCGAGCTCCTGGTGGTTCCGCTCCTCATGAGGAGCGCGAGGGTATCCGACGAGCTGGCGGCATCCGCGCTCACCCGTGGTCTGGGCGGCCCTGCGCAACCGACGGTGCTGCATTCTCTGTCTTTCGGAGTGAGGGACGCTGCAGCGGCTGTCTTGGCCCTCCTAGCAACCGGAATGCTCATGTGGCTCCAGTTCGGACCGCGATGACGTAATCCCGGACGCGGCCCGCTCCGTCGGGAACGCGCCTGTCTTAAAAGTGAAACGAAAGGAAGGACCTGTCATGAAAAAAAGCGGAATCTCGGCCATAGGACCCCGCGATCTGGTATCCATCGGAGTGTTCGGGGCGCTGTCCCTCTTCATCTTCTTCGTGGTGGGAAGCATTGCGGGCCTCACTGTCGTGGGGACGGTCGCCAACATACCCATAGTCTGCTTCTTCACGTCGATAGTCTATCTGCTCCTTGCCGCAAAGGTTAAGAAGTCCGGAACCTTTCTCATCATGGGGATCATAAACGTGCTGCCCGGTCTGATGGCGGCGAACGTCTTCGGTATCCTGGGCGGTATAGCGGGATGGGCCGTTGCGGAGGCAGTCGCCACGCGCGTTGGGTACGCGAACAGGAAGGGCCTCGTTGCAGCCTATGTCACCGGCTGCACGTTGCAGTCGGCGCTTTTCACCCTTCCCATGTATCTTTCAGCTGCACAATATCTCTCCGAGCGTCAGGAGATCCTGCGGCTCACCGACGAGGCGATGGTGCAGTTCGTTGCATTGTTCACAGGCCCCATGTACGTAGGGATGGTCGTCCTTACGGTGGCGACGAGCCTGATGGGCGCCCTCGTTTCCCTGAGGGTCATGAAAAAGCACTTCGAGAAGGCGGGGATCGTCTAGCAAGGATCCCTCCCAATCGGAAAATGCCGGGGTGTATATGTGCAGGTGAAATAGCATGAAAGAAGCCCCCGAAATCGACGATTCCAGGGGCTTCCAAAATTTTTTGCTCATCCTCGTTCGCGGGCGGCTTGTACTTGACTTGCCAATAGATGGGACGGATGCTAAACGCCCAGCTCATAGGCCTATCTATTCCCACTCGATCGTTGCATTGCCCGTTTTGATGTAGTCAGTAGGGAGGTTGAGCTGGGACTTCCTCCATTCTCTTATTGCGAAAGCCGTGTAGTCACCCCGTAGCCAGCGGTGACTACATGCTCTGAAGTCACCTGGGGAGAGTATTTTCACCCGACCGAAGAGTGACATGGTTGAACTGCGGAAACGATGTTCTGTTGTGCGCAGCTGAATACATAAGCGAAAGAAATGTCGACGGAGTGCGACGCTTCCCGACCCAAGAGTGACGATTTCCGAGTGAAGAGTAACGGCTCTGAGCTGGGCAATGTAAATCAGTACTTTCCGAATGACTACATGCATATAGTTCCATGATGCAGACGCTTCTATCGACACGAATGGATGAAAGCCAAATTCGTATGTCCGGTCACAACAACCTCTTGCCACCCGCATATGCCCCTCAGAGGCCGATTCTTCTCCCAATCATACGGACGGCGTTCATGGCGTCCTCGACTGAAACTGCGGCAGCATACGGGTTCAAGCGCGTGTACGCGCTCCATATGCGGGCGATCTCGTTGGAGCCTTCTATCTCCCGGCTTACGAGCTCATAGTGCTTCATCATGTCCGAGGAGCCGCGATGTTCCGATGTCCGCCGAACGGCCTCACACAGGGTTCCCCAATCGATTGCCGGCTCGTACAGCCTCACGAGTGTAGCAATGTCATACAGGTCGCGGGCACGTGTGGTAGCAGCCCCGCGCTTCACCACTGCCTCGAACTTCTCTGCGATACACGTCTCGAGCGGATACGACAGCAGGTGGATTGGCTTCTCACCGAACAACGTGGGGAACTCGTATGCGACCTCCCTGGGTGTTATAACGTCGCCCGTGGTGACGTCGACTTTCAAAGGCGTCCGCATACGGCCGAACTCGGCGACCAGATGCGCACGCAGCCCGCCGTAGTCGTCGTCCTCGCGGATGGGCTCCACTCGTTCGAACGCAAAAGCAATCCCATCATGCAAATCGACCGAGCAGATCTCCTGCATGGCGGCCGAGACTGTCTCCTCGTTCAGTGTCATAGCCCTGACAGTCGCATCCAGATCCATGGTGGTGCGCTGTGCCACGCCCATCATTGAAAAGAGAAGCAGTCCTCCTTTAATCACGAACCGCTCTCTGTAGTGCGTCCCCTCCAGCCTCATGAGGAAGCGCTCGAAGAAATAGCGCTGCATGACCTCTTGGGCGGAAAGCCCGTGCTCCTTTGCCAGGCTCCTCGCCTTGCCTCTCAGGCTTGCATCATTGCTGATTGTCATGACAGCACCTCCAAATACGTCTGAAGATCTGCAGTCACACCCATCGCCTTCGCGTAGCGCATCAGCTGGGGCAGGTCTTTTTCGGAAGAGGTAAAGTACGAGTTCATGGCCTGCCCAAGGAGCTGAGTATCCGCTTCGCCGCGCTTGCGCGCGAGCACGAGATCGCAGATGCTGCGCCCGCGGTCATGAAGCGATAGCGGCGTGCCCGTGGGGGACGTGCCTTGCACCACGCCTAGGCCGTAGAGCTCCCCGTTCTCATGCGATACAAGGCAGTTGGGGAATTCCCCCACCAGGCCGTCCTCCTTGTACCCTCGGGGAAGCGAGACCTCGTACGTCCCTGGCACGATATCAGTCATACCATGGAGGTAGAGCGAGCTGCTGCAGCGGAAGACCGCCTTCGGCCATCGCAGCGAGATGACGGCGAAGTCGTCCAGTGGCGTTTCTGCGAGCGCGAAGACCCCACGGCTCTCTTTGACTGCCAAGCCTTGGGAGACGAGCAGCTGCAGCATGCTCGACGAGAAGCCAGCCTCTCGTGCCTGCTTGGTGGTGACTCGGCCGGCGTTCCCGCGTATGAGCTCGATGAGGTCGTTCTTCTTCGTGCTTCCTCCAATGGTAAGATATACGTGAATGTCACATATAATTTCGTATATATTACTATAATCTCATATGCGTGTCATGTTTTGGCATCTAATCGCTTCTCTTTGCAAAGAGTCGCAAAGCGTCACCCTCGCGCAGCCGAGTGAAGAATATTCCCGCAAATTAGCACCCATAAAAACAAGCCCCGAAATCCGAAGAATCCAGGGCCTCGCGCGTTTGTCACTCCCCGAAAGTCCCGGTGGCTTTGCCCAAGTGAGGGCACTGGTTGCAAGACAGCGCGACTAGACGTGAGAGATGAGACCGGATGAGATGAACTATTCCCACTCAGTAGATGCATTTAGACAGGGAATTTTTTGCACTCACATTACCGCAGGTCAGAGGGGGTAAGAAAACGGCTCCTTTCTCGTTGGTGCCTCGGCTGCTACAAAACTGCTACAAATCGTCCCCGCGCTTGTAGCGGGCGCCGAACCCCGCCACAAGCACCGGCTAGAAGACTGCCGACACGATATCGACCGCCTGCCTCTTCGAGTCCATGTTCACGTGCGTGTAGATGTCCATGGAGATCTGGGAGCTGTAGTGCCCGGCGAGCTCCTGCATCACCTTGGGATGCACGCCCTGGATGGCGAGCAGGGTCAGATACGTATGCCTGAACTCGTGCAGGCACCATCCGTCGAGGCCGTACTTGGCGCGGTTCTCGGTCCACCAGCGGCTGAGGCTGGTGGGCAGGATGCGGGTGCCGCAGTTGTCCGTGATGACGGGGCTGTCGTCGGTCTGCTTGATGTAGCCCTCCTCCGGCTTACGCCACTGGTTTGTGCGGGCGTAGCGCTTGAACTGGGCCTCCTTGTGGTCCTTGAGGATCTGGACCGTCTTGTCGGAGAGCGGCAGCACGCGCGTGCCGGCTTTGGTCTTGGTGAGCTGTATCGTTTTCTCGGACACGGATCGCCGCTACTTCCGTGCATGATTCGAAGACCGAGAGAAACGAGAAGAACAGCATGGCGAACGCAACCAACTACACCGACGAATACAGGCTCGAATGCGCCGACTACGTCATCTCGTCGGGCAGGCCCGCGACCGAGGTCGCGAAGGAGCTCGGGGTCCACGACAAGACGCTGCAGCGCTGGGTGAAGCTGCGGCGCGAGCAGCTGGACGGCAAGGCCCCCGGCGACCCGGAATCCGACGAGGTGAGGCGGCTGCGCAAGCGCGTCCGCGAGCTCGAGCAGGAGAACGAGTTCCTAAAAAAAGCGAGCGCCTTCTTCGCCGCGAACCAAGCAAGGTAGACAGGTACCGCCTGATGAGGGCGGAGAAGGACAGCTACCCCGTGAAGATGATGGCGAGAGTGCTGGAGGTGTCGAGGTCGGGCTTCTACAGCTGGCTGGCCAAGGGCGAGCCGGACGACCCGTGGGCCGGGCTGAGGGCCGAGGTGAAGCGCGTGTGGCTGGAATCGGACCGCACCTTCGGCGCCAGGTTCGTGCTGGCGTTCCTGCCCGAGGAGTTCGCCGGCACGACGCTGTACCGCGTGAGGAAATGCATGAAGGAGCTGGGCATACGGGGGAATCGCCCCGAACTCCAAGAAGAGGGCCATGATCCCCGACGAGGACGCTCCGGCCAGGCCCGATTTGATAAAGCGCGACTTCACGAGCCCGCTGCCCACCTGCAAGCTCGTGGGCGACATCACCTACCTCAGGACCAGGGAGGGCTGGCTCTACCTGGCCACCGTGATAGACCTGTGCACGAGGATGGTGGTCGGCTGGGCGATGTCGGAGCGCATGACCGCAGGCATCGTGGTCGAGGCGCTCGAACGCGCCTGGCGGCGCGGCTACGTCGCCGGCAACGCGATCTTCCATTCCGACCGCGGGTCGCAGTACACCAGCAGGATCCTGGCCCGCTGGGCCGACGAGCACGACGTGAGGCTCTCGGTCGGGCGCACCGGCAGCTGCCATGGCAACGCGGTCGCGGAGTCGTTCTTCGGCACGCTGAAGAACGAGATGTACAGCCTGCGCACGTGGGCGACGCGCGAGGATGCGCGCAACGGCGTGATCGACTACATCGAGCGCCGATACAGCCGCAACCGCCCCCACTCCACGATCGGCTACCAGGTCCCCGCGAAGGCGATGGACGCCTTCTTCGAGAGGACGAAGCCGGCTGCGGAAAGCGCCGTCGACCGGCACGGATGCGAGGGGAAGATGGCAGCTTAGAAAGGGAGCGGCGTTTTGTGTCCGAAATCTTGACACAGCTCAGTTGTGCTGGTGCGCCATGCCTCGCCTTTCTCCCGATTTCGATAACGACCTGGACAGCCGTCATTGTACGGGAGGGGCGAGGCGTGCGCGCAGCGCCAAGGGTCCTCCACCCGCATAGCGGGTGGTTTTCTGGCTCTCGCGCTTCGCGCAGAGGCCAGGGTTGTGGACCCTTAAAGAAAGCCCCGCACATGTGCGGGGCAAACTGTCCAAGGGCAGCACACGGGACGCGTTTTCTGGCACCGCTGCTGAGCAAGCGACCGATCGCATAAAAAAGCATAAAAAGGGACTGTCCCCATTTATGCAGAATCCGACCAGGAGAGACTCTCTTCTGGTCGGATTTTTGGAGGAGGCTGAAGTTGGACGGTTGGCTACGCGGTAATCGTGTCGGCAGCCACGAAACCGCTGGCGGCGGCGAAGCCCTGCGCGGTGCCGCCGATGATGTGCATCGGGTAGTTCGTGTGGTACATGGACCCGTTGTCCGAACCGACGGCGTACAGGCCGGAAATGGGCTCGCCGGTCTCGTCGCTGAGCACCTGCATCTTGTCGTTGGTCAGCGGGCCTCCCTCGGT
Organism: Slackia exigua ATCC 700122; assembly: GCF_000162875.1. GTDB lineage: Bacteria > Actinomycetota > Coriobacteriia > Coriobacteriales > Eggerthellaceae > Slackia > Slackia exigua. The sequence continues at coordinate 389,592 of NZ_GG700630.1, read as the reverse complement.
GCCGTACGCGGACGGGACGATCTTCGCCGCATAGTATGGAGCCTCGAGAACGGGGATGACGAACTCGCCGGTCAGACCGAAACGGGGGTCGGGCTCGCCGTCGGCGATGGCGTTGTAGTGCTCGACCGACGCCTTCAGCGCATCGGCGGGAACGCCCATCTTCTCTGCAAGTTCGTCCAAAGTCTGGGCGGACACGATGGAATCGTACGACTCGATTTCCTGCATCAGGTCGCCTTCGGTCATACCGGTAACGTAGTCGACCTGGCCCATCTCGGCAAAAGCGTTCACGTAGGGCGCGTCGGCCACAGCCCACGCCGTCTTTTGGTTGCGCACGGAAAGGTTGCGGAAGGCCGTCCGGCTGGTTACGGTTTCGGCCTCGTTAAGGAAGCGCTCACCCTTTTCGTTCACCGAAAGCGTTGCGTCCCAGCAGAATACCATGTTCGCGATGTCATTGAACCCTGTTGCCCCTTCTACGGCGCCGAAGGTGTACATCATGGCGGACTGCCCGTGCATCCTGCCGCCAGCGGAAAGGCCCATGTTCACGCCCGTGCCCATGCGGCCGCCCATGCCCACGATGACGATCTCGCCCTCGTCGGCGCCAACGTACTGCTTCATCATGTCGGGGTTGTCGGCAAAGCCGCCCGTCGCCAGCACCACGGCCTTGGCGTTCACCTGGATGGTGCCCTCGCCGCCCTCGGCCAAAAGCCCGGTCACGGTGCCGTCCTGTATCACGAGCTCGGACGCAGTGACGCCAGTGCGCAGCTCAAGGTTCGGCATGGTGTCGCCGTAGTCCCACAGCGGCTGAAGCATGCCCTCGCCCATGTGCAGGAAGTTCCCCTCGTCGTCGAAGCACACGCTGCCCCAGTAGGTGTCCTCGCTGATGGGGCTGTACTGTAGCTTCGCGCCATGGTCGATGGCCCAGTCGGTAGCGGGGCCGCTGTTCGCCAGATACATGGACAGCACGTCGGGCGACGCTCCCCACGACTGGAACTCCATGTAGTCGTGATACAGCTGGTCGAGCTTCAGGTCCAGCCCCTGCTCGCGCATGGCGTAGCCGCCGATGGTGGCAATGCCCTCCGTAATGGCCGATGTGCCCCCTCGAACCAGGTACTGCTCCAGCCACAGCACGTTGGCCCCGTTCTCGGCGGCGCGCACGGCTGCATAGGTTCCCGCGGTGCCGGAGCCCACGACCACCACGTCGACGTCCACGGTCTCGACGATGTTGGCGGCGGGCGCCGAGCACCCTGCAAGCGCGGCGAAGGCCCCTGCGCCGGCCACGCCGGCTGCTGCCAGGAAGTTTCTGCGGGTCATGTCCATAATGGGTCCTTTCTTCGATAGAACAAAAAAGAATGCCCGGTTCGCCGAACTGAGCCGGGCACAGGTTTCGGCATGCCTTACTGCTGGGCGACGTGCTTGCCGGCCAGGTAGCCGTAGGTGAGCGCCGCGCCGTGGCTTGCGCCGGACAGGCTGAAGGGGTAGTCGTCCACGAAGCGGCCGCCCTGCGTGTTGCCCACAGCGTACAGGCCAGCAATGGGACGCAGGTCGTCGTCGAGCACCTGGGCGTTGTCGTTCGTGACCAGGCCGCCCATGGTCACCAGAAGGCGCATGCAGCTGACGTCGTCAACGGAGGTGTGCTTCAGCGTGTCGTAGGTGATGGCCTTGAACGGAGGCGTGGCAATGGCGTGCATTTTCTCGGCCGCCTTGCCGAAGTCGTCGTCGTGGCCCTTCGCGCACAGCTCGTTGTAGCGCTCCACGCTGACCACGAACTCCTGCGCATCCTCGCCGGTAAATCCCAGCTGAGCGGCCAGGTCTTCCAGCGTGTCCGCTTCAGCCGAGAACATTTCGCCGTCGCTGCGGATGTAGCCCAGCATCGTTTCCACTGGGTAGTAATCTTCAGCCGTGGCGTCCACAATCTGGAACACCTTGCTGCCCGGCTGGTTTACCATCACCTTGGCGATGTTGGTCATGCTCAGATCCTCGTTGCAGAAGCGCTGGCCGCGCTCGTTCAGCTCGAGGAAGAACTCGGCGCCGAACTGGAAGATGTGCGCCATGACGGCGTGGGGCGCCACGTCCACGTGACCGCCCGCGGCAATGCCCAAGCGCTGGCCGTCGCCCATGCTGGCGTGGTTGCCGTTCATGTCCATGGCCTCGTGCGAGAACAGGTACTTGTCCTTGTTGGCGTACACCCAGGGCGCGTACTGCTTCAGCATGTCGTCGTTGAAGCTATAGTCGCCGGTTGCCAGCACCACGCCCTTGGCGGCCACGTAGCGCGTGTACGACCCGTCGGCCAGATTCTGGCACACGGCGCCGGTCACGCGGCCGTCGGCCACGTCCAGCTGCACCACGGGCGAATCGAAGAAGGTCTGCGCGTTGCCTGTGTCCAGGGCCTTCTGGATATTCGCCTCGAGGATGGGACGATGCGTCTCGTTGCCGCCGCCCACGCAGCAGCAGCCGGAGAAGTTGCGCTCGTGGTCGATGCCGAAGCGGTACGGCGCGGCCATGGCGTCGGCGTACAGGTAAATCTGCTCGGGGTCTTCGGGGTATTCGTCTTCCGGGCCCACCATCAGCAGGCCGTCGTAGGCGCCCACGTACCACTCGAAGGCCTCGCCGCAGTTGGCCAGCCACTTGTTGATGACGCGATAGTCGCCGCGGTGCGCCATCTGGATCATGAGCTCGTTGGCGATCGCGGCGGGATCGATGTCCTCCACGCCCAGCTGGCGGGCGGTATCGCAGTTGAACGCAGCGAACATGCTGGAGCGGCAGTTGGGCACGCTGGTCTTTTCCACGCCGACCACCTTCGCGCCGGACTCGGCAGCCGCACGCAGCGCCGCCACGCCCGAAACGCCCAGGCCGCACACCACCACGTCGCAGTCCACCGTGTCGGCAATCAGGCTCTCGTCAATGGTATCAGGCCCTTCGACGGCGGCCTCCTTGCTTTCCTCTTCGGTTCTCTGCTTCGGGCTGCAGCCAGCCAGCGCTGCGCCTGCCGCCAGGACGCCCGCAGCGGCCCCAAGACCCAGAAAGCCCCTGCGCGTCATCTTGTTCGCAGTCATGGTTTCCTCCTCCATGTGCTGTGCCCCGCATTGCCGAGGGCGTTTGACTGAGAAGGATTCTAGGGGCGTTAAGACCGCCGAAAAAAGACGCGAAACGTACGCTATTGCAGAAAATTGCCGTACATACGAATCGGGTGCAGGCGTTTTATCTGGGGTTTTGCAATAAGGTTGTGAAAGCCCCGCCGAAGCCCAAACCTAGTCTGAGGCCTAGGCGTCCGCTGCGTCCTCGACCAGCGAGATAAGCTCCTGACGCGAGTGCACCCCGCATTTGGCGTAGACTTTCTGCAAATAGGACTTTACCGTGTTCTCGCTGAGCACCAGCTTCTCGGCAATGAACGGAACGCTCCGGCCGGTTGCGGCAAGCTCGAACACGTCTTGCTCCCTGGGCGTGAGCCCTGCGATCTGTGCGACCGATCGAATCTTCTCCTCGAAGCGCAAAGGGCCGGCATCGTCGCTTGCTGCGGCGGGCTGCTTGGGGCTGACCAGCTGGTCGACGCCGCGGTCGCCCATAAGCCAGATGGTCGCCAACGCGAACACCAGGGCAAGGCCCGCGATAAAGGTGCGGTCGGCAACGTTCAGCCCCAAAAGCGCGAAGGCCACAAGGACGATGGCCCCGGACGAAAGCATGACGCCCATGACGCCGAACACTCGCAGGGGCGCAAACACCCGGGACTTGGCAACCAGCACCGCCACGTAATAGGCCAGGTTGTTCATGAGCGCATATGCGACGCTCGACAGCAGGTAGGCCTGGTATACAAGCCGATCGGACAGAAGCAGCAGGACCAGCGAGGCCACGATGAGGCTTGAAATGAGCTTCACAGCGGAAGACACGTTGGTGTCGCTGGTGAACAGCGACAGGTACGCCAGAAGCGCAAACGCAACGATGGAGGTGATTTCCGGGTACATGGGGCTTGCGACGCCCTGCATTGCCGTGATGTTTTGCGTGATGGCGGTCGAAAGGCCCGCCAAGAAGAGCCCGCAGAGCGTTCCCCAAAGAATCTTGGGGTCCACGCCAAGCTCGGCGCTTTGCGGCTCCGTTTCGGACGAGCCCAGCGTCTCGTCCAGATATTTGATGCAGAACAGCGCGGCGAGCAGCGTTATAACGCACGCGAACGGCCATGCGTCGATCGCGTTCAGGGCCAGGGAACCCACCGTGAAGATTGCGAGCCCCGCGACGATGGCCAGCGCAAGCTCGATCGAGGAAACCTCGAGCAGCAGCTCCAGCAGGAAAAAGAGCAGAAACGCGTTACCAATGGAATAGGCGCAGAAGCTTGCCAGGGAAAGCGCGGGCGCGGTCCAAAGCGCCAGAAGCCCCAGCGCCGCCACAAAGGCGAACAGATAGAAGGCGGCTTTGTGCGCACGAAGCGAAAGCGGTCGCCCGCCGAACAGCGCGAACGCAATGGAGACAACGGCCAGCATGGCGACGAACAATATCGAAGGATACAGGCCTGGAAGATACGGCACGCCGCCCATGAACGAGATCATGGCCAGGCTGGAAAGGTCGAGAAGGGACAATGCGCACGCGGCAACGCCGATTCGACCCAAGGATTCCTTCGATAGTGAGAGGGATTTCATAATGCTTCCGACCGCCGCTCCAACGTTGTGCAAAGTTTGCTCCGTTGCAAGTCTAGCTGGAATCGAACGCGTCCGCACAACAAAAAGGCGGGACAGAGGGAAACGTTCCCTTAGCCCCACGGGAACGATGATTGCCCTTTGGGGAATCGAGCAGAGCTTTGCTCAATCGGGATTCCCGCGCGCCCTTTGACAAGAATAGAGCTCCGGTGTGTCGGGCCTGGCGGCTTTGGGCCTCCCGTGTGTCGGGCTTGGCAAGAAAGCGGGCTTCGTGTGTTTGAGCTGTGTCAAGATTTCGGACACAAAACGCCGCTCCCTTTCTAAGCTGCCATCTTCCCCTCGCATCCGTGCCGGTCGACGGCGCTTTCCGCAGCCGGCTTCGTCCTCTCGAAGAAGGCGTCCATCGCCTTCGCGGGGACCTGGTAGCCGATCGTGGAGTGGGGGCGGTTGCGGCTGTATCGGCGCTCGATGTAGTCGATCACGCCGTTGCGCGCATCCTCGCGCGTCGCCCACGTGCGCAGGCTGTACATCTCGTTCTTCAGCGTGCCGAAGAACGACTCCGCGACCGCGTTGCCATGGCAGCTGCCGGTGCGCCCGACCGAGAGCCTCACGTCGTGCTCGTCGGCCCAGCGGGCCAGGATCC